>NC_021287.1:602682-1205364 GCF_000402035.1 Caballeronia insecticola | reverse complement strand
GCCTGCGCACCGTCAGCATTCTCGGCGGCGTCGCTTACGGCCAGCAGCTGATGCTGCTCGCCAAGAACCCGGAAATCCTCGTCGCGACGCCGGGCCGTCTGATCGACCACCTCGAACGCGGCCGCATCGATCTGTCGAACCTGAACATGCTCGTGCTCGACGAAGCCGACCGCATGCTGGACATGGGCTTCATCGACGACATCGAGAAGATCGTCGCCGCCACGCCCGCCTCGCGCCAGACGCTGCTGTTCTCCGCCACCATCGACGGCAAGATCGCGTCGCTGACCGGCCGCCTGCTGAAGGACCCGGAGCGCATCGAGATCGTGCAGAAGCTGGAAGCGGGCGGCAACATCGCGCAGACCGTGCATTACGTCGATGACCGCGATCATAAGGATCGCCTGCTCGATCACCTGCTGCGCGGCGCCGATTTGGATCAGGCGATCGTCTTCACGGCGACCAAGAGCGACGCGGATCTGATCGCGAATCGTCTCGCCGACGCGGGCTTCGAATCCGCAGCGCTGCACGGCGACCTGCCGCAAGGCGCGCGTAATCGCACGATTCGTGCGCTGCGCGAGCGCCGCGTGCGCGTGCTGGTGGCGACGGACGTCGCCGCGCGCGGTATCGATATTCCGGGCATCACGCACGTCTTCAACTACGACCTGCCGAAGTTCGCCGAAGACTACGTGCACCGCATCGGCCGTACGGGCCGCGCGGGCCGCAGCGGCACGGCCGTGAGCCTCGTGCATTACGCCGAGATCGGCGCGCTCAAGCGTATCGAACGCTTCGTGCGTAATCCGCTGCCGGTGAACGTCGTCGTGGGCTTCGAGCCGCGCAAGTCGCCGCCCAAGGGTGGCTTCGGCGGCGGCCGTGGCCGTCCGGGCAATGGCGGCAGCGGCGGCCGTCGCTTCGGCGGTAACAACGGCGGCGGCAGCAGCAGCGGTCGCGGCTACGGCGCAGGCAACGGCGGCGGTTACGGCAACAAGTCGAACGCCGGTGCACGCGAAGGCGGCTACCGTGGCGGCAATAGCGAAGGTGGCTATCGTGGTGGCAACAGTGGTGGCAACAGCGAAGGCGGCTATCGCGGCGGCAATCGCAGCGAAGGCGGCTTCGGCCAGCGCGACGGTTACAGCGCACGCCGTAACGACGGCCCGCGCGCACCGCGCCGCGGCAGTTAAGCCCGGCAGTTAATTCCGGCACTTAAGCCTGACCGGAAGCGGTTTCGAACCGCTTTCGTACTCGCTTCGAAAAACCGATGCATCGCGCATCGGTTTTTTTTCGTCCATCGTTGATATTTCACGATGCGCAATGAACTTTTGCGTCGCAAAAGATGTGCTGCGCGGCACAACCGATCCTGTTGCAGGATGGAAGAAGTCATTCCACAATCCGGGATTGTCAATCTATCCAGTTGAATTAAAACAATAAAATTAATGGATAAATCTCCCGATAAGGGCTGTTTGCTCAGGCCTCGTTTGCCTAGACTCTTATATAAGAGTTGAGCAAACGCACGCAGCCTAAACCGGCGCGCATCGACGCTCAATCGCGAAGAACGATTCGCGATTCACGATTCGCCATTCAGTCCAGTCTTCAGGAGAAACGCCATGACCTCTCGTCAGGAACAAGCTCAGCAGCTCCAACAGCAATGGGAAACCGATCCGCGCTGGAAGGGCGTCAAGCGCAGCTATTCGGCCGACGACGTCGTGCGGCTGCGCGGCTCGGTGGCGGTCGAGCATTCGCTTGCGCGGCGCGGGGCGGAACGGCTGTGGGCATCGCTTCATGACGAGCCGTTCGTCAACGCGCTCGGCGCGCTGACCGGCAATCAGGCGATGCAACAGGTCAAAGCCGGCCTCAAGGCGATCTATCTGTCGGGCTGGCAAGTGGCCGGCGACGCCAACGTCGCAGGCGAAATGTATCCGGATCAGTCCTTGTATCCGGCGAACTCGGTGCCGCTCGTCGTGAAGCGCATCAACAACACCCTCACGCGTGCCGATCAGATTCAGTGGTCGGAAGGCAAGAATCCGGGCGATGAAGGCTACATCGACTACTTCGCGCCGATCGTGGCCGACGCCGAAGCGGGTTTCGGCGGCGTGCTCAACGCGTTCGAATTGATGAAGTCGATGATCGAAGCCGGCGCCGCGGGCGTGCACTTCGAGGATCAATTGGCATCGGTCAAGAAGTGCGGTCACATGGGCGGCAAGGTGCTCGTGCCGACGCGCGAGAACGTCGCGAAACTCACGGCCGCGCGGCTGGCGGCGGATGTCTGCGGCACGCCGACGCTCGTCATCGCGCGCACGGACGCCGAAGCCGCCGATCTCGTCACCTCCGACATCGACGACAACGACCGCCCGTTCCTCACCGGCGAGCGCACCGTGGAAGGCTTTTTCCGCACGCGCGCCGGTCTCGAACAGGCGGTGTCGCGCGGGCTCGCCTACGCGCCTTATGCGGACCTCGTGTGGTGCGAAACCGGCAAGCCGGATCTCGAATACGCGAAGAAATTCGCCGAGGCGATCCACAAGCAGTTCCCGGACAAGATGCTGTCGTACAACTGCTCGCCATCGTTCAACTGGAAGAAGAATCTCGACGACGCGACCATCGCCAAATTCCAGCGCGAACTCGGCGCAATGGGCTACAAGTTCCAGTTCATCACGCTGGCGGGTTTCCACGCGCTGAACTACTCGATGTTCAACCTCGCGCACGGCTACGCCCGTTCGCAGATGAGCGCGTTCGTCGAGTTGCAGCAGGCCGAGTTCGCCGCCGCCGACAAGGGCTTCACGGCGGTCAAGCATCAGCGCGAAGTGGGCACCGGTTATTTCGACGCAGTCACGCAAACGGTCGAAAAGGAATCGTCGACGACCGCATTGCACGGCTCGACCGAAGACGAGCAGTTCTTCGACAAGAAAGTGGCCTGATCACAGGCCCGGCAGGTTGAATCAGGGAGAGCGGTAAAAGCGGCGGCCGTGGCGCGTTTCGCGAGAAGCGCGTTGTGGCTGCCGCCCATATAAAGGACAAAACGAAAGCGCGTCGCGCAAATGTGTGGCGCGCTTCCGTTTGACTTCAGCGGTACACGATGACCGGAATCTTGGTGTGCGTGAGCACCCGCTGCGTCTCGCTGCCGATCAGCAGGCTGCCGAGACCGCGCCGCCCGTGCGAGGCCATCAGGATCACGTCGCAGCCGTTCTGCTCCGCCGCTTCGATGATCCCGATATACGGCGCGGCGTCGATGCTCGTCACGCTGGCACACGGCACGCCGGCGTTCTGCGCGGCGCGTTCGACCGCGCGCAGATGCTCGCGCGCCTCGTTTTCGGCGCGGGCGTGGAAGTCGTCGGGCGGCTCGACGGCGACATCGGCGAACGGCGAATACGGGTATTGCGGCAGGCACGCGTAAGCCGTGATGCGCGCGCCAACGGATTGCGCGAGATCGATCGCGCCGTCGATGGCCTTCTGCGACAGCTCGGAGCCGTCGGTCGGCACCAGGATGTGCTTGAACATGGCGTCCTCTCCGTTACGTGGATGCGTGCTTCCATTGTAGTAACGGGATCGGACCGGAGGAAATTTCCGTGCGATGAAGTGCGGGCGTCCCGTCGGTCGAGCCTGATCAAGCCTTTGCGTAGGACTCCGCATCGTCCGTGATGCCGCTAGTCTCCCCAATATCCCGGAGCGTCGTAGGTATGCTTGAGCAGATCGAGAAACAATCGCACGCGCAACGGCAAATGCCGTCGCTGCGGAAACACCGCGTGAATACCGATCGGCGGCGCGGCGAATGCATCGAGCACGCTCAGGAGCCGGCCCGCGCCGATATCCTCGCCGACTTCCCACCACGAACGCCACGCAAGGCCGCGCCCTTCCAGACACCACTCGTGCAGCACGGCGCCGTCGGAGCATTCCATCGTGCCCGCAACCTTGATCGTCACGACCTTGCCGTCCTGCTGAAACATCCAGCCGCGCTGTTGATTCGCCGACGCGCCGAGCGCGAGGCAGTTGTGATGCGCGAGCGACGCGAGATCGGCGGGCTTGCCGCGTCGGGCGAGATAGTCGGGCGACGCGACGCACACGCGCCGGTTCTCGCCCAGCTTGAGCGACACCAGCGACGAATCCGGCAATTCGCCCAGCCGCACCGCGCAATCGAAGCCTTCGTTGACGAGATCGACCATGCGGTCGGTCAGATCGAGGCTTACGGACACATCCGGATGCTGCGCGGTGAACCTCGGCACCAGCGACGCGACATGACGCCGCCCGAACCCGGCGGGCGCCGACACGCGCAAATGCCCGCTCGCCTTCACGCCGCCCGCCGACACGCTCGCCTCGGCGTTCTGCATGTCGTTGATGATGCGCTGACAGTCTTCGAGAAACGCCGAGCCTTCGAACGTGAGCGTGATCCTGCGCGTGGTGCGCACGAGCAGCTTGACGCCGAGGCGTTCCTCCAGCGCGTCGAGCCTGCGCCCGATCACCGCCGGCGCGATGCCTTCCGCCTGCGCCGCCGCCGACAGGCTGCCCTTTGCGGCAACCGCGGCGAAAGTTTCTATCTGCTTGAATCGATCCATGCGTGTTCGTCGTCAGTCGAGGAGTTCGTGCACAGATTAGGTATTAAAAAGTAAAAGATCAAGTGATGCGGCGGTGCTTTTTCCATCACTCTGATCACGAATACAATCGATCCCGACCTCTAAACGGAGCGCACGGCTATGTCGGCCATAACGACACACGCATCGTCCATCGAAGTGTCCAGACCTCCTCGCGCAGTCATTTTCGACGCCTACGGCACGCTGTTCGACGTCCACTCGGTTGTCGCGGCGGCCGAGCAATTGTTTCCCGGACGCGGCGACGCGCTCTCGAAGCTCTGGCGCCGCAAGCAGATCGAATACACGCAGTTGCGCACGCTTGCTGATCCGGCAGGCGCGCATTACGTGCCGTTCTGGGACATCACGATCGATGCGCTGCGCCACGCCGCCGCCCGCCTGAAACTGGCCGATGCGCTGAGCCCCGCCGCCGCCAAGCGGCTGATGGACGAATACGCGTGCCTCTCCGCCTTCCCCGACACCGTTCCCGCGCTGCATGCATTGCGCGACGGCTTCGGCCTGCCGCTCGCGATCCTGTCGAACGGCACGCCGCCGATGCTCGATATCGCCGTGAAAAGCGCGGGCATGAGCGGCCTGTTCGATCACGTTCTGTCGGTCGATGCCGTGCGCGCCTACCAGCCCGCCCGCGCCGCGTACGAACTCGGCACGCGCGCGTTCGGCGCGGCAGCGCGCGACATCGTGTTCGTGTCGGGCAACGGCTGGAATATCGCCGGCGCGACGTGGTTCGGCTACACCACGTTCTGGATCAATCGCGCCGCGCTGCCGTTCGAAGAACTCGGCGTCGCGCCGCATGGCAGCGGGCGCGGCATGGCTGAACTCATCGCTTTCGTCGAAAACGGCGGCGCGCAAGCGGGCGTCGTTTCGCGCGGCCGCAAGGCAAGCAAAACCCCTGGCCAAGCCCCTGGCACAACCTTCAGCAAAACCTCTAGCAAAACCGTCTGACCGACCAAGGAGAAAAATCATGACGCAATCGTCGCCATCGACGCATACGCTCTCGCTTCCGCAAGGCATGGCCATCGCGGCCGACATCAAGCCCGGCTACGACGCTATCCTGACACCCGAGGCGCTCGAACTCGTCGCGAAGCTGCATCGCCAGTTCGAGCCGCGCCGCCAGGAACTGCTCGCCGCGCGCGTGGAACGCACCAAGCGCCTCGACGCGGGCGAGCGCCCCACGTTCCTCGACGCCACGAAATCGATCCGCGAAGGCGACTGGACAGTCGCGCCGCTGCCGAAAGATTTGCTGTGCCGCCGCGTCGAGATCACGGGTCCGGTCGAGCGCAAGATGATCATCAATGCGCTCAACTCCGGCGCGGATTCCTACATGACCGACTTCGAGGATTCGAACGCGCCGAACTGGGACAACCAGATCGTCGGCCAGATCAATCTCAAGGAAGCGGTGCGCCGCACGATTTCGCTCGAACAGAACGGCAAGTCGTACACGCTCAACGAGAAAATCGCGACGCTGATCGTGCGTCCGCGCGGCTGGCATCTGGACGAGAAGCACGTGACCGTCGACGGTCAGCGCGTGTCGGGCGGCATGTTCGATTTCGCGCTCTTTCTCTTTCACAACGCGAAGGAACTGATCGCGCGCGGCAGCGGCCCGTATTTCTATCTGCCGAAGATGGAAAGCCATCTGGAAGCGCGTCTGTGGAACGACATCTTCGTCGCGGCGCAGGAAAGCATCGGCATTGCGCGCGGCACGATTCGCGCGACGGTGCTGGTCGAGACCATTCTCGCCGCCTTCGAAATGGACGAAATCCTGTACGAACTGCGCGAGCACAGCGCCGGCCTCAACGCGGGCCGCTGGGACTACATTTTCTCGGCGATCAAGAAGTTCAAGAACGATCCGGACT
Source organism: Caballeronia insecticola (assembly GCF_000402035.1). Classification (GTDB taxonomy): domain Bacteria; phylum Pseudomonadota; class Gammaproteobacteria; order Burkholderiales; family Burkholderiaceae; genus Caballeronia; species Caballeronia insecticola. Next base: position 1,198,940 of record NC_021287.1, on the reverse strand, counting down.
TCTGTCTCGCCGACCGCTCGCAGATCACCATGACCGTGCCGTTCATGCGCGCCTACGCGCTCGAATTGCTGAAGACGTGCCACAAGCGCAATGCACCGGCGATCGGCGGCATGTCCGCGCTGATCCCGATCAAGAACGATCCGGCCGCGAACGACCGCGCGATGGGCGGCGTGCGCTCCGACAAGGCGCGCGACGCCACCGACGGCTACGACGGCGGCTGGGTCGCGCACCCGGGCCTCGTGCCGCTCGCGATGGAAGAGTTCGTCAAGGTGCTCGGCGACCGCCCGAACCAGATCGACAAGCAGCGCCCCGACGTGCAGGTCACCGCGCACGACCTGCTCGACTTCCGCCCGGAAGCGCCGATCACCGAGGCGGGCCTGCGCAACAATATCAACGTTGGCATTCACTATCTCGGCTCGTGGCTCGCGGGCAATGGTTGCGTGCCGATCCACAATCTGATGGAAGACGCCGCGACCGCCGAGATCTCGCGCTCGCAAGTGTGGCAGTGGATTCGCTCGCCGAAGGGCACGCTCGACGACGGCCGCAAGGTGACCGCGGCGATGGCGCGCGAGATCACCATCGACGAACTGGAAAAGATCAGGCAGGCCGTGAGCGCGTCGGGCGCCGATACGAAACCCTATGAGCGCGCCGCGAAAATTTTCGAGGAAATGTCGACATCGGCGCAGTTCACCGAATTTCTGACGTTGCCGCTTTACGAGGAAATCTGAGCGCCGCGCACGCAGCGGGAGAAACGGCCTACGGGCCGTTTTTTCATGGGAGGCGCATCATGGATCGAGCATGGCGTGTGCTACATTGCGCATCGTCTTTTTAACGATTCAACCGTGGAGCGCACTTAGCGTGCGAACGACAGCATGAGCAACATCCAGCTCGATATCGAATGGACCGAAGCGGCATCGCGCAAAATCGAAAAACTGATGCCGCGCAACGCGAACAAGGACGAGTATCTGGCACTGCCGCCGGTGGAATGCCTGCCGATGGAAGGCGACGTGCTCTTTCTCGGGCCGTCGGGCAAGCAGCAGCCGTTCATCGTGGCGGAGCGTCAGTATCATCACGACGGCGACGCCGACTGGACCATCATCCTGATCCTCGACGTCCCGCACGAGACCCACTGACGCGCACTTCGCGCTTCAGTCGATCCGCTTCAGAGGATCTTGCCCGCGCGATGCACCTCGGCGTGCTCGCAGAGTTCCGGCGACTTCGCGCGGAACGTCTGAATATGCGCGGAACGGCCGTGCTCGTCGAGCGCGGCTTCGCTCGCCCAGCGCTCGAAGAAGATGAAGCGCCGCGGCTCCTTGATGTCGCGGTGCAAGTCGTACTGCAGCGCGCCCTGCTCCTTTCTCGTCGGCTCGACATTGGCTTCGAGCACTTGCCTCAGTTCCTCTTCCCGGCCCGGCTTGGCCACAAGAATGGCGACGACGGCAACTTCCGACATAAGCGTTCTCCTGTATCGATCAAAAGATGAAAGCAGGAGCATAACTGCCCGTGACGCGCGGCGCCGAAATCACATTGTTCGCGCGCACAAAGAAAAAGCCCGCGTTTCGGTGGAAACGCGGGCGAAAACCGTCGCCCTACGAGGATAGGCGACGGGGCCATCGGGGTTCGCGCGAAGCGAACCAATTGTCAGTGTGTCCTGTGCAATGCGTCGGATGAACCGCGCTCGAATTTTCCGCAAGCGGCACATCGCGCCATTGATGCAATGTACTGTCCACGCGTGCATTTCCTATAAGCTCTTGCGCACATTTCGCGATAAAAAGAATTGTCTGCGCAATTCAATTGCGAGCGTCGCATTGTGTGCGCGTAAAAGGTGATCGTTTGCGCGTTGCGCGCAGCAGGCGAACGGCCATAAAAAAACCGCCTCGCGAAGGAGGCGGTTTGCACGGATTTGCGCCGCGTAAAAAAGCCGTCAGCTGATCTGATCCGCAAGCAGCGCCATGATCTGACGGGCTTGCGGCGAGGCATCGACCTGGCCTTTGTCGTCGACGATCGCCACGCGGGTTTGTTGCTCGGTCACCGCGCGCACGTTGATCTGATACTGCTTCGCCTTCATTTCCTTGCGGCCGTGGAAAACCTGGCTCCAGAAGCCTTGCTCCGCCGATGTCTTGTCGGTCGGATCCACGTAACGCACGTAGTAGACGCCCTTCGCGCGGTCGCGGTCGTCCACCGTGAAGTTCGCGCGATCGAGCGCGATGCCCACGCGCAGCCACGCGCGATCGTACGCTTCCGGCAGCGTCAGTTGCGACGTTTCGGCTTCCGGCACGACCTCGTTTCTGATCGGCGTGTTGCCCGAATTCGCGACGTTCTGCGCGGCAACCGCTGCGGCCTTCGAATCGCCGCCCTTGGCCGCTTGCGCGCTGGATGCGCTCGGTGCGGTGCGCGCGGCGCCCGCCACGGCCGGCGTGTCGAGCGGCGTTGCGCCGCCCGATGCCTGGCGCTGATCCGAGAGTGACAGCGACGACATCAAACGCTTCAGGTATTCGTTTTCGAGCGCCGGATCGTTCGGACGCGCCTGCCACTGGCTCGAATCGTTGTTCACGCCGGTGAGCGCTTCGCGCATGCCCTTCTGGCTGATGAACACGTACGTGCCGCCGTCGGGCGCCTTCTCCAGCCGCGTGCGGTACTTGTTGCGCTCGGCCGTCACATACGCGTTGCCGGTGGCCTTGGCGAGCGTGTCGCGGATCAGGCCGTCGGAAATCTGCGGATGGGTTTCGTTCCAGTCGGTTTCCATCACGCCCTTGTCGCGCTGGTCCACGACGAGCAGGAAGCCCTGCTCCTGCCAGAAACGGCGGATTTGCGGCCACACCTGATCGGGCGTCTTGCCGTCGACGACGAGCCAGCGCTCGGCGCCGTCACGTTGAATGCGCATGCCCGACACCGGTGGAACCACCGTAGGCGCGTTCGGTGCGACTTTCTGAATCTGTTGCAGATCGGACAGCGACGCCTGCCCGCCCTGTGGCGGCAGCGAGCGCTGGTCGGCCGTCTCGTCGAGCAGATTCGGCGGAACGGCGAGAGACACCTGTTTCGAACGCTGATCGCTCTTGTAGTTGAACGCGTTGGGATTGGACGTGCCGCATCCCGCAACGATTCCGGCCACCACGAAAAGCGCAGCCACCCGCTTGGTCACACGAAAATCTGTCATGTCTGGAAAGTCCTTCCGCTACGCCACGGGCGTTCTTCCGTGGATCAACCCAGTATTTTACCGGTCCGGCGACTCGCCGTGCAAAAAGAGAAGCCGGCACCTCGCCGCGATGTGCGATCGCTGCCCGAAATATTGCTTTTCGTTTTCAAAAACGGCCTCGATGCAACGAAGTGCGCCTTCGAGACTCGGCACGCTTCGCGTGCGCCAGTTTGACAATTTATGACATTCCACGAAAACCGGAATTCGATCGCTCGCGGTTTTCAACGCGTTGATTTCTAGGAAATTTCTGAGATTTCCTGCGATTTTCGCCGCCCATGTCCGCCGCACCGCCCTTCTATCGCTTTGCTCGGCCTTAACTCTAAAATTCATCTCAAAAAATAAGACCGATCCTAAAAACACGGAGAGCAAAACGATGAGATCAATAAGTCATCCTTATTACGTAGTGACGTTGCTGGCTGCCGTCACTCTGTGCGCAACAATGCCTGTCCACGCACAACTGGGCGCCACCACGCGCGACGCGGACGGCTCGTCCGGCGACGTGATGCATCGGGCGCAAAGCGGACTTGTCACATATCACGAGACGACCGATGCGCACGGCATCGTCGTGCGCGAATACGTCGATTCGAGCGGCAAGGTGTACGCGGTTTCGTGGCGCGGACCCGCGATGCCGAGCGTCCAGTCGCTGCTCGGCGCCTATTTCGATACGTTCAGGGAAGGCGCGAACGCGACGGCCGGCGCGGCCGGACTGCATACGGCGCGCGTGGCTCAGGGCGATCTCATCGTCGAGAACCGCGTGCGGCTGCGCGAATACAGCGGCCGCGCCTGGCTCGCGAGCGCGCTGCCGCCTGGCGTCAATACGACGGATATCCAATAGGAGGCGGCATGCAATCACGCGCTTTTTCTTCGCCTTTCGCGCTCGTTCTCTGCGTGCTGCTCTGCGCGTTGCTGTGTGCCTGCGGCGGTGGCGGTGGCGGCGATTCCAGCACCAACGCCACCGCGTCTCCCGCTCAGGCGAGCGCGCCCGCCGCGGCCAGCACGCCCGTTGCGGCGAGTACGCCCATCGCGGCCAGCGCACCGGTGACCGCCAGTGCGCCGTCATCTCCGGAACCGGCGAGCACGACCGTCACGCAATCGACGACGCCCAATGTCCAGCCGGTCACGGTCACGCGCACGCCCACCAACACGCGCAACATGCTGCAAACGAGCGTGACGATCTGCGTGCCCGGCACGAACACGTGTCAGACCATCGACAAAATTCAGGTCGATACCGGCTCGCACGGACTGCGCGTGCTGGCGTCCGCGCTCGATCCTTCCGTCGCGCTTCCGCTGGTTGCGGGCGCGTCGACGGGTTCGGTCATCGCCGAATGCGCGGTGTTCGGCTCGGGCTACACGTGGGGCGCGGTGCGTCGCGCCGACGTGAAGCTCGCGGGCCAGGTCGCGGCCTCCACCTCCGTGCAAGTGATCGCCGACTCCGCCGTGCCCACCACGGCAACCGACTGCGGCCAGTCCGGCCTGCCGATGTTGAGCGCGTCGGCGTTGCGCGGCAACGGCATTCTGGGCGTCGGTCCGTTCGTCGCCGATTGCGGCGGGAACTGCGCGAAAACGGCGATGCCGCGCTGGTACTACGACTGCGGCGCCACAGGCTGCGCGGCGAGCGCGCTGGCGGTGACGCAGCAGGTGACCAATCCGGTCGCCAACTTCGCCACCGACAACAACGGCGTGCTGATCGAGTTGCCGGACGTGCCGGACGGCGGCGCGTCGTCGGTGACGGGCACGATGACCTTCGGCATCGGCTCGCAGTCGAACAATCTGCTCGGCGCGGCGACCGTGCTTCCGTCGAATTCGGCGACCGGCTACGTCACCACGGATTTCGGCGGCAGCCAGTACGGTTCGAGCTTCATCGACAGCGGATCGAACGGCGTCTTCTTTCCGTCGACGACGCTCGCCCGCTGCGGCGCGTGGTACTGCCCGGCGGCGCCGCAAACCTTCACCGCGACGATCCGTTCGGCGACCGGCGCGCAAGGCGCGGTCAGTTTCACGGTTGCGCAGTCGACGGCGCTGTTCGGCACGGGCAACTACGCCTTCGACAATCTCGCCGGAACCGCCAGCGGCGTCTTCGACTGGGGCCTGCCGTTCTTCTACGGGCGGCGCGTCTTCACCGCAATTCAAGGACGCGCGACGCCCGCGGGCGCCGGTCCGTACTACGCGTTCTGACGCATGAAAGCAAAAGCCGTCTTGCGGATTTCCGTAAGACGGCTTCTTGCAATGCGCACAACATGCACGACATATCGGCGCGATTTACGCCTTTTTCTGCTCTTCGTCGAAGATCTTCTGCGCGAGATGGAACGCCGAATTCGCCGCCGGCACGCCGCAGTAGATCGCGGTCTGCATCAGCACTTCCTTGATCTCGTCCTGCGTCACGCCGTTGTTCTTCGCGGCGCGCAAATGCAGCGCGAGTTCCTCGCTGCGGTTGAGCGCGACCATCATCGCGATGGTGAGCAGACTGCGCGTGTGACGCGGCAGGCCCTCGCGCGTCCAGATCTCGCCCCACGCATAGCGCGTGATGAGGTTCTGGAACTCGGTCGTGAGTTCGGTGCGGTTTACGAGCGAGCGGTCGACGTGCGCGTCGGACAGCACCGCGCGTCGCACCTGCATGCCGGCTTCGTAGCGTTCGTCATCGGTCATTGTTGTTCTCCGAGGAAATCGAGGACGGTGCGCGTGTAGTCATCGCGCTTTTCGATGTTCGACAGATGCGCTGCGTCGAGTTCGACATAGCGCGCCCCGCCGATATAACCCGCGAGCTCGCGGCCCTGCTCGGCCGTGGTCGACAGATCGTGCGTGCCCGCGATCACCAGCACGGGCAGCGTGATGGTTTTGGCTTCGTCGCGCAAATCGGCGTCGCGGATCGCCTCGCAGTTCGACGCGTAGCCGTCGCCCGACGTATGGCGGAATACATCGCGGATGTTGGCGAGCGCGAGCGGCTCGCGTTCGATGAACGGCGCGGTGAACCAGCGCGCGATGACGGCGTCGGTGAGCGCGGGCATGCCGCCCGGTTCGCGCGCTTTCGCGGCGCGCGGCGTCCACACGGCGTCCGAGCCGATCAGCGCGGCAGTGTTCGAGAGCACGACGCGCGAGAAGCGCGCAGGATGGCGCGCGGCGAGGCCGACGCCGGTCAAGCCGCCCATCGACAGGCCGCAGTAGTTCGCGCGCTCGATCTTCAGATGATCCATCAGGCCGATCACGTCGCCGATCAGCTGATCGATCGTGTAGGGCCCGGGCGGGACGTCCGAATGACCGTGACCGCGCGTGTCGTAGCGCACGACGCGATAGTGCTTGGCGAACGCCTCGATGTTCGGCGTCCACATCGAGACATCGGCGCCGAGCGAATTCGACAGCACGAGCCACGGCGCGTGTTCGCCTGCCGTGGCGTCGATGCGATAGTGAATCCGGGTTCCGTTGACTTTGGCAAGAGGCATGTTTTTGCTGCTCCTATTCTTTCGAGTTGGCGCACGCGATCGCTGCATCCACGAACGCCTGCGCCTGACCGACGTAGTTCGCCGGATCGAGCAATGGCTTCAGTTGATCCTGCGACAGATGGCGCGTGACGATCTCGTTCGCGGCAAGTTCGTCGAACAGCGACGTGCCGTTCGCCACCGCCGCCTTCGATGCGCCTTCGACCAGCTTGTGCGCATCGAGCCTGCCGATTTTGTCGCCGAGCGCGAGCATCACCGCTTCGCCGAGCACGAGGCCGTTGGTCACGTTCAGATTGCGCGCGAGCCGTTCGACGTTGATTTCCATCGTCGGCACGATGCCTTTGATGTTCGCGAGCGCGCCCGCCGTCAGACGCGCGAGGTCGGGCAGCGCTTCCCATTCGGCCTGCCAGCCGCCGAGCGCGCGTTCGTGTTCCTGCACCATGCCCGCGAAGATCGTCGCGACGAGGTTCGGCGCGCGCGTCGCCGCGGTCAGCACGGCCGCGCAGCCGACGGGATTGCGCTTGTGCGGCATCGTCGACGAACCGCCCTTGCCTGCCGCGGCCGGCTCAGCCACTTCGCCGAGTTCGGTCTGCATCATGAGGGAAATATCGCGCGCGATCTTCGCCAACGTGCCGGTGAGCATGCCGAGAAACGCTGCGCTTTCCGCGATCCGGTCGCGCTGCGTATGCCACGGCAGCGCGGGCAGCGTCAGCTTCAGATCGTCCGCGAGCGACGCCGCAACCGGCAGCGCCTTGTCGCGCAGACTGGCCAGCGTGCCCGCCGCGCCGCCGAATTGCAGCACGAGCGCGCGTGCGCGCAGATCGACGAGACGCGCGCGATGACGCGTGATCGCATCGAGCCATTGTGCGAACTTCAGGCCGAGCGTGATCGGCAGCGCCTGTTGCAGCCAGGTGCGGCCGATCATCGGCGTCTTTTTGTGCGCTTGCGCCTGGATGACGAGCGCATCGGACAGTGTGCGTAAATCCGCATCGAGCAGATCGAGCGTTGCGCGCAATTGCAGCACGACGCCCGTATCGATGATGTCCTGACTCGTCGCGCCCCAGTGCACGTACTTGGCGGCTTCGGCATCGCGCGCCTTGACCGCCGCCGTCAGTTGCTTGACGAGCGGAATCGCGAGATTGCCGCCCGCCTGCGCGCCGATCATCAGCGCGTCTGCGTCGATGTTGTCGGCCTGACAGGCGGCGACGATCGCGTCCACCGCGCCCGGTGGAATCACGCCATGCAGCGCCGACGCACGCGCGAGCGCGGCTTCGACGTCGAGCATCGCCTGCACGGTCGCGCGCGGCGACCAGAGCGCGTTTGCCGCCTCGGTGCCGCAGATCAGATCGGTGAGACGTCCCGTGGATGCGAACATGTAATCAGACACGCTCGATGATCATCGCGATGCCCTGGCCCACGCCGATGCACATCGTGCACAGCGCGAAACGCCCGCCGGTGCGCTGCAACTGATAGCTTGCGGTGGTGACGAGGCGCGCGCCGGATGCGCCCAGCGGATGCCCGAGCGCGATTGCGCCGCCGTTCGGGTTGACGCGGGGATCGTCGTCGGCGACGCCGAGCATGCGCAGCGTGGCGAGTCCCTGCGACGCGAACGCTTCGTTCAGCTCGATCACGTCCATCTGGTCGATGGTCATGCCCAGGCGCGCCAGCAGCTTCTGCGATGCCGGGCCGGGGCCGATGCCCATTACGCGCGGCGGCACGCCTGCGGTCGCGATGCCGAGGATGCGCGCGCGCGGCGTGAGTCCGTGGCGCTTCGCGCTTTCTTCGTCGGCGATCAACATGGCGACGGCGCCGTCGTTGACGCCCGACGCGTTGCCCGCCGTCACGGAGCCGTCCGGGCGCACGACGCCCTTCAGCTTCGCGAGCGCTTCGAGGCTCGTTTCGCGCGGATGCTCGTCCTGCGACACGACGAGCGCATCGCCCTTCTTTTGCGGAATCGTCACCGCGACGATTTCCTGCGCGAGCGTGCCGTCCTTCTGCGCGCGCGACGCTTTCTGCTGCGAGCGCAATGCGAACGCGTCCTGATCGGCGCGGCTCACCTTGTAGTCGTCCGCGACGTTTTCGGCAGTCTCGGGCATCGAATCGACGCCGTACTGCTTCTTCATCAACGGATTGACGAAGCGCCAGCCGATGGTCGTATCGTGGATCTCGGCCTGACGCGAGAATGCGCTCGTCGCCTTGCCCATTACGAACGGCGCGCGGCTCATGCTCTCCACGCCGCCCGCGATCATCAGGCTCGTTTCGCCCGCCTTGATCGCGCGCGCCGCAATGCCGATCGCGTCCATGCCCGAGCCGCACAAGCGGTTGACCGTCGTGCCCGGCGTGCCGACCGGCAGCCCCGCCAGCAACGCCGACATGCGCGCGACGTTGCGATTGTCTTCGCCCGCCTGATTCGCACAGCCGTAAATCACTTCCTCGACGGCTTCCCAGTCCACTTCCTTGTTGCGCTCGACGAGCGCGCGCAGCGGCACTGCGCCGAGATCGTCGGCGCGCACGGAGGACAGCGATCCGCCATAACGGCCGATCGGCGTGCGGATGGCATCACATACGAAAGCTTCTTTCATCGGTTGCTCCAGTTCTTTTGTGTCTCTCAGGTGTGTCTCAGGTGTGTCTCAGGCGGCCTGTGACAGCGGCGCGTATTGAAGCGGCACTTGCGCCAGCTTCTGCAATTCGTCGAACGACAAGCCTTCCACGATTTCGCGCACGACGAAGCCTTCCGGCGTCACATCGAACACGGCGAGATCGGTGTACACGCGGTCCACGCACTGCACGCCCGTCACCGGATACGAGCACTCTGCGACCAGCTTGCTTTCGCCCTGCTTCGTGAGCAGTTCCATCATCACGTAGACCTGTTTCGCGCCGATCGCGAGGTCCATCGCGCCGCCGACGGCCGGAATCGCGTCGGGCGCGCCGGTGTGCCAGTTCGCGAGATCGCCGGTGGCCGACACCTGGAACGCGCCGAGCACGCAGAAATCGAGGTGGCCGCCGCGCATCATCGCGAACGAATCGGCGTGATGGAAATACGCGCCGCCCGTGAGCAGCGTCACGTGCTGCTTGCCGGCGTTGATGAGTTCGTCGTCTTCCGCGCCTTTGGCGGGCGCCGGGCCCATGCCGAGCAGACCGTTTTCGCTGTGCAGGAAGATTTCGCGATCCGCCGCAAGATGATTGGCGACGAGCGTCGGCACGCCGATGCCCAGATTCACATACGCGCCTTCGGGAATGTCGGCGGCCACGCGCTTGGCCATTTCGTCACGAGTGAGTTTCTTCATGGCTTTTCGTCCTTAAGCTGAAAGTTCCGCTGCGAGTTCGGCTTGATGCACCGCTTGCGGCACTTCCACGACGCGCTGCACGAAGATGCCGGGCGTCACGATGTTTTCGGGATCCAGTTCGCCGAGCGGCACGACCTTCGACACCTGCACGATGGCCGTCTTCGCGGCGCTCGCCATGATCGGGCCGAAGTTGCGCGCAGTTTTACGATAGACCAGATTGCCCCAGCGGTCGCCCTTATATGCCTTCACGAGCGCGAAATCCGCGTGCAGCGGCGCTTCGAGCACGTAATGCTTGCCGTCGATTACGCGCGTTTCCTTCCCTTCCGCGAGCTTCGTGCCGTAACCGGTCGGCGTGAAGAAACCGCCGATGCCCGCGCCCGCCGCACGGATGCGCTCCGCGAGATTGCCTTGCGGCACGAGTTCGAGCTCGATTTCGCCCGCGCGATAGAGTGCGTCGAAGACATGCGAATCAGTCTGGCGCGGGAACGAGCAGATGATCTTGCGCACGCGCTTCGCCTTGAGCAGCGCGGCGAGACCCGTGTCGCCGTTGCCGGCATTGTTGTTGACGATCGTCAGCTCGCGCGCGCCCTGCTCGATGAGCGCGTCGATCAGCTCGGACGGCATGCCAGCCGTACCGAAACCGCCGATCATGATGGTCGCTCCGTCGTTGACGTCGGCCACGGCCGAGGCGAGCGAGTCGAAAATCTTGTTGATCATTGCCGTTCTTCTCCAGTCTGGACGCCGCTTGTGACTCGCGCGCCCGTCCCGAACTCGGGGTTTACCTGCTTGAAATCAGACTTGCTTAAGAATGTTCGTCATGCGAACATGGATTCGTTTAGCGAACATCGGCATGGTAGACCCGCGTTCGTTGCCGTGTCAACGAAGCAAGCGCAAACTGCGGGTTTTTACGGACTCCACCGCTTTCGAATTGCCTGTTCGCGCTTTCCCTTTCAGCCTTATGACGAATTCAGCCATGCTCAATCAGGATGCCGAGCCTCAGGATGCGCAGTCGCGTCCGGGCGATGCCTATGTGCAGTCGTTCGCGCGCGGGCTCGCGGTGATTCGCTCGTTCGATGCGAGCCGCCCCGCCCAGACGCTCACGGACGTCGCCGGCGCGACCGGCCTCACGCGCGCGGGCGCGCGCCGGATTCTTCTGACGTTGCAGTCGCTCGGCTATGTCGAGGCGGACGGGCGGCTCTTTCAGCTGACGCCGAAGATTCTCGACCTCGGGTTCGCGTATCTGACTTCGATGCCTTTCTGGAATCTCGCCGAACCGGTAATGGAAGATCTCGTCGCGCAGGTGCACGAAAGTTGCTCGGCGGCTGTGCTGAACGGCGCGGAAATCGTCTACGTGCTGCGCGTGCCGACGCACAAGATCATCACGCAGAATCTGTCGATCGGCAGCCGGCTGCCTGCGTTTTGCACGTCGATGGGCCGGGTGCTGCTCGCCGCACTCGACGACACGCGCCTCGACGAAGCGCTCGACGCAAGTTCGCTCGTCGCGCGCACGCCGCACACCATTGTCGATCGCGCTGCGCTCAAGGAAGCGATCGCCGTCGTGCGTCGCCAGGGCTGGGCAATCGTCGATCAGGAACTGGAAGAAGGGCTGATTTCGATGTCCGCGCCGATTCGCGACCGGCAAGGCCGGGTCATCGCGGCGCTGAACATCAGCGGAAATGCGCAGCGCAAGACCGCAAAGCAGATGGCGAAGGCGTTTCTGGAACCGCTTCAGGAGGCGGCGCAGCGCGTGTCGGATATGGTCGCGCGGCGCGGCTGATCGTGACGCCACATCACGTTGACGGACAAGAACGCGCGCGCGAACATTAATCACAAAACCCTTCGCCACGGTTTCATGAACGACCTCGATCTGAATCTGATTCCGTACCTCGTCGCCATCGAGGAGACGCGCAACGTGAGCCGCGCCGCCGAGCGTCTCGGCGTAAGCCAGCCGCGTGTGTCGACCGCGCTCGCACGGCTGCGCGAGTATTTCAATGACCCGCTGTTCGTACGCACATCGCGCGGTATGGAGCCGACGCCGCGCACCCTCGCGCTCGTGCCCGCCGCGCGTGAGGCACTGGCGCGTATCGAGCGCGGTCTTCTCGACAGGCAGCACTTCGACCCGTCCGCGAGCACCGACATCTTTTCGATCGCGCTATCCGATGTCGGCGAAATCGTGTTTTTGCCGCGCCTGTTGCAGGCGTTCGCCAAGGAAGCGCCGCATGCGAATCTGCGTTCCGTGTCGGCGTCGCATGGCAATGTGGAGCGCGGGCTCGAAGCCGGCGAGATCGATCTCGCCGTCGGCTATTTCCCCGATTTGCGCGGCAACAACTTCTTCCAGCAACGGCTTTTTTCGCACCGCTTCATTTGCCTGATGCGGCGCGATCATCCCTACGCGAACGAGCCGCTCACGCTCGAACGCTTTCTCGAATGCGGCCACGCCGTTGTGCGCGCCGAAGGCCGTAGCCAGGAAGTGCTGGAGAACTATCTCGATCGCGAGCGCGTGCGGCGCCGCGCGGTGCTGGAAACGCCGCATTTCATGAGTCTGCCGTTCATTCTGTCGCGTACCGATCTGATTGCGACGGTGCCGCATGCGATCGGCTTCGCGTACGTCGCCGAGCATGCGTCGATCACGCTTGCAGAGCCACCGCTCGCGCTGCCGCGCTTCGATCTGAAGCAGCACTGGCATCGCAAGTTTCACAACGATACGCGCACAGTGTGGCTGCGCGGCATTGTGGCGTCGTTATTCAACGACGAGCTCGATGAATGGCCGAAGTGACTCAACGGCGCGCGTCGAGACTCCACGCGCCCGAGCCCGCCGCCGCGATGAACAGATACACGAACGACAGCAGCACGGCCGGTTCGCCCTGATTCAGGAGCGGCAGGAAGACATGTCCCTGCGACGCGTGGCCGATGAAATAAGCAAACGTTAGTTCGCCCGACAACACGAACGCCGCGGCGCGCGCAAAGAAGCCGACGAGCACGAGCACGCCGCCGACGAGTTCGATGATCCCGGCCGCGCCGAGCAGCGAGAACAGCGGCAAGCCGTCGAACATGGCGATGTGGGGCACATGGAACAGCTTCGCGCTCGCGTGCGTCAGCAGCAGATACGACGCGACGATACGCAACAGCGCCTGTGCGTATGGCGCCAGCGCGGGCACGCTGGGCGCGGCGGAACGAATGTGAGCGGACATCGCGAACTCCTTCGGAAATGGGATTGAGGCCAGTCTAGGCAGACATCGCCCGTCGATAAATCCGGCTAACATTGGCGTTTTATTTCCCAACAGGAAATGATCGATGGATGCACTGACCAGCCTGCGCGTGTTTCGCGAGGTCGTCGAAGCCGGCAGTTTCGTCAAGGCCGCCGAGCGGCTCGACATCTCGACCGCGATGACGAGCAAGCACGTCGCCAATCTCGAACGCCAGCTGGGCGTGCGGCTCCTGAACCGGACCACGCGCCATTTGAGCCTCACCGAAGCCGGCAGCGTGTACTACGAGCAGTGCAGCGAGGCGCTCGACATTCTTCAGGCCGCCGAGTCCGCCGTCGGCGTGCAGACCGCGCAGCCGCAGGGCGTGCTCAAGGTGACCGCGCCCGGCTGGTTCGCGAACCGCAAATTTGCCGATCTGCTCGTCGCGTATCAGGCTCGCTATCCCGGCGTGCTGGTCGATTTGCGGCTGGAAAATCGCTTCGTCGATCTGGTCGAGGAAGGCTACGACATGGCGTTGCGCGCGACGTCCGAGCCGTCGCCGTCGCTGATCGTGCGGCCGCTGTGCAAGATGCCCTTCGTGCTCGCGGGATCGCGCGCGTATCTGGAGCTGCACGGCAACCTGCAGCATCCGGACGACGTCGCGCGGCATCGCATGGTCCTGCCGACCTATACGAACATCGATACGGTGACGCTGACGGGTCCGGGCGGCGCGTTCACGGTAAGGAACCACGCCGTTCTGAAAACCAACGATACGTCGATGGCGCTGCAACTCGTGCGCGCCGGACTCGGGCTGGCGTATTTTCCGGCGTGGATCGTCGAACCGGAGCTGGCGTCCGGCTCGCTCGTGCGCGTGCTGCCGGACTACGCGGCCTTCGCGCCGCCCGTGTACGCGGTCTATACGAGCCGCAAGTACATGACGACCAAGGTGCGTACGTTCATCGACTTCCTGTCGGAATCGCTATCGGAATCGCGTTCCGAGTCGCAATAGGTACCATCGATATGATTAGGAATACTCTTATTCTTGCGAAGTCTAACGCATGCAATCATCGCGTCCGCTCCTGGACCAGGCGCTCGTGATGCGACAGATTGTCACCGCGCGTGCCACCGGGAACATTCCCGTCATTCGCACGCGAGGGTTGCGATATGTATTCTTTCTGGCTTCCGCTGGCATTCAGTCTGAGCCTGCTCGGCCTGACGCTTTTCATTTGCCGCACGATCAATGCAGCGCATCGCACGTTGCGATGGAACGGCGCGCTGTTCTTTTTCGTCCTCTGCACCATCGCGATGGTGCTGGATTTCATGCTGACGATGGTCTTTGCTTCGGCGGGTCTCGACGAACGCACGCCGTATGACAGCTTTGCCTCGCGTGCGGCCTGGAGCGAGCGGATTCTGACGTATCTGATTCCGTGTGCGCTGTCTGTCTTCCTGGCGTGGCGATTTCGCAGACGTCAGCGTCAGGCGCTCGATCGGAAACGCAGCCCGCGCAGCCGCAACGATTCCGTGCAGATTCAGACCTCGCCGTACTCGCAATCCAAGTTGCCGCTCTGAGGCCGCTCAGGCCGCAACAAGTGAATTTGCTGAGCGGAACTGCGAAATGCATCGCAGCAGTTCTACTATTCGTTTCTCTTTGATATACTTTCGTTCTTTCGGGGCGTAGCGCAGCCTGGTAGCGTACCTGCATGGGGTGCAGGTGGTCGGAGGTTCAAATCCTCTCGCCCCGACCAAAATCAAAAAGGCTCTCCGGCTTCTGGCCCGAGAGCCTTTTTCTTTTGTCTTTCAGAGACCGTCCCTGATGACGGCGAGCAAAAACAATGGCCTATAACAAGCTCAACAACCCGCGCGCGTTCCCAGGCAATAGCAACTACGGAATGTCGCTGAGAGATTACTTCGCCGGACAAGCCCTCGCCGGCGACATGGCAGACGATGCACTGCCGAGCAACGCGTCCGCCGCCCTGCTCGAAGAACGCGCCCAGCTTTACTACCGATTGGCCGATGCCATGCTCCGCGTTCGCGCCGAAGAAGAAGCTATCTCGAGCACCACCGCGATGATGGGCCTGAACCTGTAGGACCGCGATTTTTCAGGGCGCCGCGGTACGCTGCCGGATGGGTTTATTCAGACATGAAACCCAAAAAAACGCTTGTATGTCAGTGATTTAAGCTCTAGTCTTAACGCGACACATCAGAATCGGCGCCCAATGCCTTTGACCGTCATTCCGCCCTCGTTGCCGAGGCGCATCTGCACCGATCGAATCTGTTCGCCCTTGCGCGCTGAAGTGGCAAGATGGTTCGAATCGACAAGCCGCGCGCGCGTCACCCGTTTCGGGCGTATCTATCCCGGCGGCAGCCGGTATGTCTGCGTGAGTGCGTCGAAGCCGGGCGCGCGGTTCGCGCTGTACTTCTTCCATCACGGCGCCGGCGACTGGCGCATCTATCCGCCCTGGGGCGTCGGGCCGAGCATCGTCTACTGGTCGGTCGACGTGAAGGCGGCGGCCAGCACCGCAACCGCCCGCCCGAAGCGCCGACTTCGCGCCGCGATCAAGTCTTAGTTCTTAGCTCTTGGCTGCGAGCAGCGTCTGTCCGGTAATCGGCTCGTCGATCGCGCGCTTGTAGACGCGAGCTACGTCCGCCGCCGCGATGCCTTGCGACGGGTCCTGGCCCATCGACTGCAGCGTCTCGGCGACCCAACCCGGGCTCACCACGTTCACGCGCAGCTTGCCCTCAAGCTCCAGCGCAGCCACGCGCGCGAAGCCTTCGACGCCCGCGTTCACGATGCTCACCGCCGCACCGCCCACCATCGCTTGCTGGGCCAGTGTGCCGCTCGTCAACGTGACGGACCCGCCTTCATCGACATGACCGACCGCGCAGCGCACGAGATTCACCTGCCCCATCAGCTTGTTCGCAAGACTGAATGCATAGTCGTCGTCGCCGAGCGAATCGAGCGGCGCGAACTTCGCCGCCCCGCCGACGCACACGACCGCGCCGACCTTTCCTGCCTCGCCGAACATCGCGACGATGCTCGCCTTGTCCGACAAATCGACGGACACGTCTGAGCCCTTGCGGCTCGCGGTGATCACTTCATGTTGCGGTTCGAGAATGCGTTTGATCTCCGTGCCCAACAAGCCGGTTGCGCCAACGAGCAGCACTCGCATAAGCCCTCCTGAATCGACATGACATGAACGCGTCGGCGTAACCAGCGCGATGACGAGAACGAGCAAGCCGTTATCGTACTGCCGCCCGGCGCGGCATGCAGCGCGCCCACGAGCGAGCGACGCAGCGGGCCAAAAAAATGCCGCGACGAAGCGCGGCATGGGGGAATGCATGATGAGATGCGTGAGCGGTTTATCCGCCCAGCAGGTCGATAACCTGGAGAATCTCTCTGCGCAGTTGATCGACATCGACGCCCGGTTGGGCCTGCGGTGTAGCCTGCAACTCCGCTGTCTCGGCTTCGTCGGCGCTTGCGCGCCCTTGCGAGTCGAGCCGGTTGCGCGCGCCGTTGATCGTGAAGCCCTGTTCGTACAGCAACTCGCGGATACGCCGGATCAGCAGGACCTCGTGATGCTGATAGTAGCGGCGATTGCCCCGCCGCTTCACCGGCCTCAGTTGCGTGAACTCCTGTTCCCAATAACGCAGCACGTGAGGCTTGACGCCGCACAGCTCGCTGACTTCGCCAATCGTGAAATAACGTTTGGCCGGGATCGGAGGCAAGACGACTTTTTCCATCGTCGATCAACCATCGTGGTTATTCGTGATTATGGATGTCGATTGAAGCGCGGCGGTCAAAGCGGCAAGCGCGGACATGCCGCGCCAGTACAGATCAGCGGATCGACCGCTCAGCGTGCGAGATCCGTTTCCGCTCCCGTTTCGACCAGCGCCTTCAACTTCTGACTTGCGTGAAACGTGACGACCCGCCGCGCGGCAATGGGAATGGCCTCGCCCGTCTTCGGGTTGCGGCCCGGACGCTGAGGCTTGTCGCGCAACTGAAAATTGCCGAAGCCGGAAAGCTTGACGCTCTCGCCGCTCTCGAGCGCGTCGCGAATGACTTCGAAGAAAGCTTCGACCATGTCTTTCGCCTCGCGCTTGTTCAGACCGACGTGATCGAACAGCATCTCGGCCAGTTCAGCCTTGGTGAGCGTCGGCGTGTCACCGGACGCGCCGCCGTTCGAAGTCGTGGTATCTCGGGTCATGGCGCTGCGCTGCGCCGAAAGAAGGGCTTCGAAATCACTCGAGTTCATTTGGTTCATATCAGTAAAACGGCGCCAACACGTTTGAGACTTGGCGATTAAGCCGGACGGGCCAATTGCAGGCTATCCGCGCAACCGCGCGCCGTGTACTCGAGCCAGGCGATCCACCAGCGTTTTGATGGCCGTATCGACCGTTTCGTCCTGAAGCGTGCCGCCAGTATCTTGCAACGTTACACGGAAGGCAAGACTTTTCTCATGCGCCCCCAACCCACCGGAAGTATTTGATTTTGGACGAAATTCGTCGAAAAGCGCAACCCTCGTGACGTGCTTGCAAGCCGGTTCCGAGCGGGCGTTTTCGAGCTCGTCAAGCAGTGCCTGAACCGGCACGTCTTGATCTACGACAACCGCAATATCGCGCCGCACGGGCGGGAATTTCGACACTTCAGCGGGCGTCGGCAGAGCGCGATCCATCAGCGCTTCAGCTTCGATTTCGAAGAGAATCGGCGCGTTCGGCAGGTCATATTTTTGCAGCCAGCGCGGATGTAGTTCGCCGATCCAGCCGGCCGCGCGCCCCGCCACTTCGATGCGCGCGCTGCGTCCCGGGTGCAGCGCCGGATGCTCCGCCTTCACGAAGCGCGGCACGACCGGCGCGAACAGCGCTTCGACATCACCCTTCACGTCGAAGAAGTCGACGTTGCGCGACGCCGCGCCCCACTGCTCCTCGACCGCCGGGCCGTACGCGAGGCCGCCGATCATCTTCGGCTGCGCGAAGCCTTCAACGGTCAGTTCGCCCGCCTTCACGGAAGGATCGCGATGGAACACGCGGCCCGCCTCGAACACGCGAATGCGATCGGCGCGGCGATTCAGGTTGTAGCGCAGCACTTCGATCAGGCTGCCGAACGTAGTCGTGCGCATGACCGACAACTGGCTCGCGATCGGATTGAGCAGGCGGATCGGATTGTCGTTGCCGGCAAGATCCTGCTCCCATTCGGCATCGACGAAACTGAAGTTCACCGTCTCCGAGTAATCGCGCGCGGCGACCGCGTGGCGCAGCGCATGGACCGAACGCTTCGTCTCGTTCGTGATCCGCATTTCGCTGCGCGCGACCGGCGGACGCGCCGGAATCTTCTCGAAGCCATAAATGCGCGCGACTTCCTCGATCAGATCTTCCTCGATCTCGATATCGAAGCGATACGCGGGCGGCGTGACCTTGAAGATGTCGCCGTCGCGCCCGAACGCGAGGTTCAGGCGCGTGAAAATCTGAGCGATCTCGTCCGCGCCGATGTCCACGCCGATGATGCGATTTGCCCGCGACACGCGCATCGACACCGGACGGCGCTCCGGCACATTGACGATTTGATCGTCGACCGGGCCTGCCTCGCCGCCGCAAATATCGAGAATGAGGCGCGAGATACGCTCGACGTGCTCGACGGTCGTCGAGAAATCGACGCCGCGCTCGAAGCGATGCGCCGCATCGGTCGAGAAGTTGTACTTGCGCGCGCGGCCGCGGATCGCGTCCGGCCACCAGAACGCGGCTTCGAGATAAATGTTGGTGGTGTCGAGCGACACAGCCGTGCTGTCGCCGCCCATGATGCCGGCGAGGCTTTCGACATGACGGTCATCGGCGATCACGCCGACGCTTTCGTCCAGCTCGACGGTGTTACCGTTCAAGAGCTTGAGCGACTCACCCTTCTTGCCCCAGCGCACTTCGATCGCGCCGTGGATCTTGTCGAGGTCGAACACGTGCGACGGACGGCCCAGTTCGAGCATCACGTAATTCGAGATGTCGACGAGCGCGGAAATGCTGCGCTGGCCCGCGCGTTCGAGCCGCTCGACCATCCACTGCGGCGTCTTCGCGTGCGCGTTCACGCCGCGAATCACGCGGCCCGAGAAGCGGCCGCAGAGGTCGGGCGCGAGAATCTTCACGGGCAGCTTTTCGTCAAGCTTCGCCACGACTGCCGGCATGTCCAGCGTCTTGAGCGGTGCGCCGGTGATCGCCGCAGTTTCGCGCGCGACGCCGAACACCGACAGGCAATCCGCCTTGTTCGGCGTGAGCTTGATCTCGAAGACGGTGTCGTCGAGATTGAGCGCTTCGCGGATGTCCTGACCGACCTTCGCGTCCGGCGACAGAATCAGAAGACCGCTGTGATCTTCCGACAACTTCAGTTCGCGCGCCGAGCACAGCATGCCCTGGCTGTCGATGCCGCGCAGCTTGGTCGGCTTGATGGCGAACGGCTCGCCGCCCGTTTCAGCCGGCGGCAGCACCGCGCCGATCAGCGCGACCGGCACCTTGATGCCCGGCGCCACGTTCGGCGCGCCGCACACGATGTTCAGCTGCTCGCCCGTGCCGGCATCGACCTGACACACGTTGAGCTTGTCGGCGTTGGGATGCCGCGCGACTTCGAGCACCTGCCCGACCACGATCTTCGTCGTCGGCGGGGCGACCGGGCGCAGGTCTTCGACTTCGAGGCCGGCCATCGTCAATGCGTGCGCGAGCTCGTCCGTGGAGAGCTTGGGATCGACGAAGCTGCGGAGCCAGGATTCAGGGAATTGCATGTGTGTCTACGTTCGAAATGTGTGGAGTCTCTCGTCCGGTGCCTTCGCTGCCAGCCGGACGACGCGGCGCTGCGTGCTTCAGGCGAACTGGCGCAGGAAACGCAGATCGTTCTCGAAGAACAGACGCAGGTCCTGCACGCCGTAGCGCAACATCGTCAGGCGCTCGAGGCCGCTGCCGAACGCAAAGCCGATATAGCGCTCCGGATCGAGACCCATGTTGCGAATGACGGTCGGATGCACCTGACCCGAGCCGGAGATTTCCAGCCATTTGCCCGCGTTCTTGCCGTGCTCGAACATCATGTCGATCTCGGCCGACGGCTCCGTGAACGGAAAGTACGACGGACGGAAGCGTACGAGAATGTCGTCGCGCTCGAAAAACTTCTTCAGAAAATCGGTGTAGACGCCCTTCAGATCCGCGAAGCTGATGTTCTCTTCGATCCACAGGCCTTCGACCTGATTGAACATCGGCGAATGGGTGGCGTCGCTGTCCACGCGATACGTGCGGCCCGGCACGATCACCTTGATCGGCGGCTTGTTCATGCGCGCGTAGCGCACCTGCATCGGGCTCGTGTGCGTGCGAAGCAGCAGCGGACGGCCTTCGGCGTCGTGGCCGTCGACATAGAACGTGTCCTGCATCGAACGCGCCGGATGGTTCTCCGGGCTGTTCAACGCGGTGAAGTTGTACCAGTCGGTTTCGATTTCGGGACCGTCCGCGACGTCGAAGCCGATGGTGCGGAAGACCTGCTCGACGCGCTCCCACGTGTGCATCACCGGATGCAGCGTACCCGCGCCCGCGCCGCGGCCAGGCAAGGTGACATCGATGGCTTCGGCGGCAAGGCGCTGGTTCAGAAGCGCATCCGCGAGCGCCTGACGGCGTGCGTTCAACGCGGCTTCGACTTGCTGCTTCGCCTGATTGATGCGCGCGCCTTCGGTTTTCTTCGCGTCCGGATCGAGCTTGCCCAAACCCTTGAGCAACTCGGTCAGCGCGCCGGATTTGCCAAGGAACCGCGCTTTCTCGTTTTCGAGCGTGGTGGCATCGGTGGCGTGTTCAAAGGCGCTTTTCGCGTCGGCGACAATCTGGTCCAGATCCATTGATCCCATCTTCTCTACGTCGAAATTCAAACTGAGGTTCGGTTTTGCTCATCCACGCTTCGTGTCGCGCATGCGATGTGCAAAACCGTCCGACCAACAAAAACGGGGCTCGGTGAGAGCCCCGTTTTCTGCCTTTGCGCCGCCGTCAACAACCCGGCGACGAAGAGGCGAACCACGCAGTACTAATTTCGCAATTAGGCTGCAACGGCGGCTTTCACCTGCTTCACGATCGCAGCAAAAGCAGCCTTGTCGAACACAGCCATGTCAGCCAGCACCTTGCGGTCGAGTTCGATCGAAGCCTTCTTCAGGCCGTTGATGAACACGCTGTAGGTCATGTCGTGCTGACGCACCGCTGCATTGATACGCGTGATCCACAGTGCGCGGAACACACGCTTCTTGTTGCGGCGATCGCGATAGGCGTACTGCCCTGCGCGCATGACCGCCTGCTTGGCGATGCGATAGACGTTATTGCGACGGCCGCGGTAACCCTTGGCCAGACGAATGATCTTCTTGTGACGGGCCCGTGCGGTAACCCCACGTT
Source organism: Caballeronia insecticola (assembly GCF_000402035.1). Taxonomy (GTDB): domain Bacteria; phylum Pseudomonadota; class Gammaproteobacteria; order Burkholderiales; family Burkholderiaceae; genus Caballeronia; species Caballeronia insecticola. Next base: position 1,177,447 of record NC_021287.1, on the reverse strand, counting down.
TTACTCGAGGCATGTTGCTCTCCTTGGAGTGTTAGTTGAGGTTAGGCGAACGGCAGCATTGCGCGGACGGAGTTCAGATCGGAATCATGAACTGCCGTCGAGCCACGCAGATGGCGTTTGTTCTTGGTGGTTTTCTTGGTAAGAATGTGGCGCTTGAACGCTTGACCGCGCTTGACGGTACCGCCCGGACGCACCACGAAGCGCTTCGCAGCGCTCTTCTTGGTCTTCATCTTCGGCATGAAACTACTCCAGTTTATTAGATGGTCATGGGTGTGCGGCCGATCCTCTGATAACACTTCGGATCCTTGCCCGCCCTTCGAAACCCACGCTCCACTTATGTGCAAACGGTCCTCGAGGAACCGCTGCCTTTCATGAGCGACGCCGCCTGAGCGACGCCACCCCGAAACTTCCGGCAGTACCGCGCCAGCCGCCTTGCGACGGCGCGCGATCCACTGCCTTGTTCACTGCATTACCGCTTATGCTTACTTAGCCTTCTTCTTGGGCGCGAGCACCATGATCATCTGGCGTCCTTCCATCTTCGGCATTTGCTCGACCTGACCGTATTCGTCCAGATCCGTCTTCAGACGTTCGAGCATCCGCATGCCGATTTCCTGGTGCGCCATTTCGCGACCACGGAAACGCAACGTGATTTTCGTCTTGTCGCCGTCTTCGAGGAAGCGCGTGAGGTTGCGCAGCTTGACGTTGTAATCACCGTCATCCGTGCCGGGGCGGAATTTGACTTCCTTCACCTGCACGATCTTCTGCTTGAGCTTCGCCTCGTGCTGCTTCTTCGCTTCCGAGTACTTGAACTTGCCGTAGTCCATCAGACGGCAGACAGGCGGAACCGCCTGCGGCGCGATTTCGACCAGATCGACGTCGTTCTGCTCAGAAAGGCGGAACGCCTCGGCCAGTTTCACGATTCCGAGCGGCTCGTTGTCCACTCCGACCAAGCGCACTTCCGGTGCAGTAATTTCACCGTTGATGCGATGTGACGACTTATCAGTAGCGATGTTACGTTTCCTCTAAAAATGAAAAAACAAGCCGCGCTGCGAGTGACTTACTTGAACGCCCGCACTTCCTGCTGCAGACGCTCCAGAAATGCGTCGACGGGCATCACGCCGAGATCGACACCGCCACGAGCACGCACGGCCACGGTTTGTGCATCACGCTCTTTGTCGCCGACGACCAGCAAATACGGCACCTTTTGCAGCGTGTGCTCGCGTATTTTATAGCTAATCTTCTCGTTGCGCAAATCGCACTCAACTCTAAGCCCTTGTTTTTGCAACGATTGGGCCAAATTCGCCGCGTATTCGGCCTGACTTTCAGCAATATTGAGCACAACGGCCTGGATCGGCGCGAGCCACGGCGGCATTGCACCGGCATGGTGCTCGATCAGAATGCCGAGAAAACGCTCCATCGAGCCGACGATGGCGCGGTGAAGCATCACCGGCCGGCGGCGGCTGTTGTCTTCCGCGACATACTCCGCGCCGAGCCGCTCCGGCAGCACCATGTCGAGCTGCAGCGTACCGCATTGCCACGACCGGCCGAGCGCGTCCTTGATGTGGTACTCGATCTTCGGACCGTAGAACGCGCCTTCGCCCGCAAGTTCTTCCCACTGCAGCCCGCAGGCGGTCAGCGCTTCGCGCAGTCCCTGCTCCGCGCGATCCCAGGTTTCGTCGGTACCGGCGCGCTGCTCCGGACGCAGCGACAGCTTGATGTCGATGTGATCGAAGCCGAAATCCTTGTACACGCTCATCGCGAGCGTATTGAACGCGATCGATTCCGCGATGAACTGGTCTTCGGTGCAGAAAATGTGAGCATCGTCCTGGACGAAGCCGCGCACGCGCATCAGACCGTGCAGCGCACCCGACGGCTCGTTGCGATGGCACGAACCGAATTCGGCATAGCGCAGCGGCAGATCGCGGTACGAGCGCAAGCCGTGATTGAACACCTGCACGTGACCCGGGCAGTTCATCGGCTTGATGGCGTAGTCGCGCTTTTCCGACTCGGTCGTGAACATATTTTCACGATAATTCTGCCAGTGGCCCGACGCTTCCCAGAGCGAGCGATCCATGACCATCGGGGTCTTGATCTCGAGATAGCCGGCCTCGTTCACGCGACGGCGCATGTACTGCTCGACCTGCTGCCACAGCGACCAGCCCTTCGGATGCCAGAACACCATGCCCGGCGCTTCGTCCTGCAAATGGAACAGGTCGAGTTGCTTGCCGAGCTTGCGGTGGTCGCGCTTCTCAGCTTCCTCGAGCATGTGCAGGTACGCGTCCTGGTCTTCCTTCTTGGTCCAGGCGGTGCCGTAGATGCGCTGCAGTTGTTCGTTCTTCGAGTCGCCGCGCCAGTACGCGCCCGCGACCTTCATCAGCTTGAAGACCTTCAGCTTGCCGGTAGACGGCACGTGCGGACCGCGGCACAGGTCGACGAAATTGCCGTGACCATAGAGCCTGATTTCGTCGCTTTCCGGAATCGACGCGATGATTTCGGCCTTGTAGTTCTCGCCGATGCTCTTGAAATACTCGACCGCCTCGTCGCGCGACACCACGCGGCGCGACACCGGCTCGTCTTTCTTGGCGAGCTCCTGCATGCGCTTCTCGATCTTCTCGAGATCTTCGGGGGTGAAGGGGCGGCTGTACGAGAAATCGTAGTAGAAGCCGTTATCGATCACCGGTCCGATGGTCACCTGTGCTTCGGGAAACAGATCCTTCACCGCGTAGGCCAGCAAGTGCGCGGTCGAGTGGCGCACGACATCGACGCCTTCCGGGTCCTTGTCAGTGACGATGGCAAGCGACGAATCACGATCGATCACGAACGAGGTATCGACCAGTTCGCCGTTGAGCTTGCCGGCGAGCGCCGCCTTGGCGAGGCCCGCGCCGATCGATGCCGCGACTTCCGCGACGGTCACCGGGTGGTCGTATTGACGGACCGACCCATCAGGCAAACGTACCGATACCATTTCGTTCTCCAGGACGCCGGCGCACGCCGGGCGAATTCGATTAAGCATTGCCCCGCTGTTTCCGTTTCCGAAAAACCGAAGGGACAAAAAAAATGCGGCCCCGCTATCGAGGGGCCGCATTCACTTTTCACACATACCGCGAAACAATTTGGCAGAAGGCGAATTGGGTCCTCGACTAGCGTCGCTCCGAAGTTGTTTCGGTCAACGTTCGACGGGCCATTATGTATGCCTTCCGTGCCTTTTGCGCAAAGCGCTTGTTGCGGTTGAAATTCAGCGAATCTAGACCCACTGAATTTCGTTTTCGTTGGTAGGCTCGATTGGACTCGAACCAACGACCCCCACCATGTCAAGGTGGTGCTCTAACCAGCTGAGCTACGAGCCTGAAAGAAGTGAGATTATATGGAGCGTTTCGAAACTTGGCAAGTGTTTGTCTGCGGAAAACGCAAATTTATTCGTTGATCCAATCAACTTCGCGGGAAATACGCTTCGCCATCAACGCGTTAGACGGGAACTCGATGAAGTCAGGTACGCCGCGATGCGCGGATCACGCCCGGCACTTCACCGAGCAGCGTGCACGCGCGCTGAATTTGCGCGGCATTCGATACTTCCACGGTGAACTGCATATACGCGATGTTCCTGCGGCTCTGGCTCTTCACGCCGACGACGTTGATCTTCTCGCGCGCGAAAACTTCGGAGATATCGCGCAGCAGACCCTGCCGGTCCGCCGATTCGACCGAAAGATCCACCGGATACACCGACGACCCCCGTCCGTTCATCACCTCCGCGGACCAGGTCGTGTGCAGTACACGCTCGGGCGCGCGCTGAGCCATGCGCTTGAACGTCGCGCAATCGGTGCGGTGAATCGACATGCCTTTGCCCCGCGTGACGAATCCGGCAATTGCATCGGGCGGCGCGGGGCGGCAGCAGCGCGCGAGTTGCGTGAGCAGCGCGTCCACGCCGACCACGAGCACGCCCGTCGACGCACCATGCGCGACGCTCTGCCCGCTGCTGCGCTTCTCGAACTGCTCGGGCGCCTCCGGTTCGGGCTCCGGCGGCGGCGTATCGGAGAGCGCCTGCTCGATATTGCGCAGACTGAACTCTTCCTTCGCGACGACCGCGTAAAGATCCTCCGGCGTCTTGAAGCCGAGCTTCACCGCAAGTTGTTCCAGGCTGACCGAGGTCTTGCCCTCGCGCTGCAAGGTCTTTTCGACGAGCGCCCGGCCTGCCGCGATATTCTCGGCGGCGTCGGCGGCGAGGAACCACGAGCGCACCTTCTGCCGCGCCCGCGCGCTGTGCAGATAGCCGAGTTGCGGATTGAGCCAGTCGCGCGACGGCCCGCCCTCCTTCACCGCGACGATCTCGACCGTCTGGCCGTTCTGCAGCGGCGTGTTGAGCGGCACCATTGCGCCGTCGACGCGCGCGCCGCGGCAACGATGCCCAAGCTCGCTGTGCAGGTGATACGCGAAATCGACCGCGGTCGCGCCTTGCGGCAACGCAATCACGCGCGCCTGTGGCGTGAGCACGTAGATATGGTCGTCGTCGAGCGTGGCGTCGCGCAGTTGCTGCCAGCCCGGCCCCTCGCCTTCGACATCGTCCTTCCATGCGAGAAGCTGGCGCAGCCACGCAATTTTCTCGTCGTATTTCTCGCTCGCGGTCACTTGTCCCGCGTAGCCGCGCACGCCCGCTTCCTTGTAGCGCCAGTGGGCCGCGACGCCGTATTCGGCGAACTGATGCATCTCCCACGTGCGAATTTGCACTTCGAACGCGCGCCCGTCGTCGCCGATCACGACCGTATGCAGCGACTTGTAGCCGTTGGGCTTGGGGCGTGAAATGTAGTCGTCGAATTCGCGCGGCACCGGCTGCCACAGGTTGTGCACGATGCCGAGCACGGTGTAGCAGTCCTTGATATCGCCCACAATCACGCGAAACGCGCGCACGTCGTTCAGCTCGGCGAAGTCGAGATGCTTGCCACGCATCTTCTTCCAGATGCTGTAGATGTGCTTCGGCCGACCGCTCACTTCCGCCTTGATGTGCGCGGTGTCGAGCTCCGTCTGCAGGCGCGCGATCGCCTCTCTCACATAGGTTTCGCGCTCGACGCGTTTCTCGTCCAGCAGCTTGGCGATGCGCTTGTACGTGACGGGGTCTTCGAAGCGGAACGACAGATCTTCCAGTTCCCACTTCAATTGCCAGATGCCGAGACGGTTCGCGAGCGGCGCGTAAATTTCGAGCGTCTCGCGCGGCACGTCCGGCGACGGATCGAGCTTGTGCGCGGCGTGATAGCGCAGCGTCTGAACCCGCGACGCAAGCCGGATGAGCACCACGCGGATGTCCTGCGCGAACGCGAGCAGCATCTTGCGCAACGATTCCACCTGCGCACGGCGTGCGGCCTGCGCATCGCGCGTGTCAGGGAACTCCAGCAGCGTCGCGCGCGAGCTGACCGAACCCAGCCGCAACAGCTTGCGCACGTCGCCGACGAGCCGCTGCACTTCGGGACCGAAGCGCTCGGCGATCACCTTGTCAGGATCGTCCAGATGCGGCGCCAGCGCGAAGAGCGCCGCCGCGGCGACCGCGTACGAATCGACGTTCAACGTCAGCATGATGCGCGCAGTGCCGCTGGCGTGATCGGCCAGCAGTTCGCCGTTCGAGAGCCGTGCGTCCTTCGCGTGCTCGCGCACGAACGCGAGCGCGTCGTCGATGGACGGCTCGGGCAGCGTTTCGGCGGGAACGACGGTCTCGGTCATGCGGATGATGCGACTACGGTCGACACTGAACTCAACGATGCATCAGCTGCGCTGGGCTGCGATCACCACGATTTCGACCAGACAAGCCGGATTCGCGAGCTTCGACTCGACCGTGGCGCGGGGCGGCGTGTTGCCTTGCGCGACCCACGAATCCCACACGGCGTTCATGCCGGCGAAATGCACCATGTCGGAGATATAGATCTGCACCGTCAGCAGGTGCGCCTTGTCGCTGTTCGCTTCCTCGAGCAAGCGGTCGATGTGGCCGAGCACTTCGCGCGTCTGGCCGGTGATGTCCTGGTCGGTGTCCTCGGCGATCTGGCCGGCGAGATATACCGTGCCGTTGTGAATCGCGGTCTCGGACAAGCGCGGGCCGACGTGATGACGAATGACTGCCATTGTGTGTTCCTGATCAGTAACCATGAAAAAACCGACGAAAACATCGGTTGCTCAACCCGATATTATGCCCCGCTGCCTCGATTTTCGAGAAAGAACTCCCGGGCGACGGCGATTTGATCGTCCGCGAGAAACGCCGGCGCGTGGCCCACGCCCGCAATTTCGGCGCTCGTCACCGCCTGACCTTTTTCGACCATTTGCGCGACCGTCTCGCGGCTCAGCAAGTCGGACGTCTCGCCGCGCACGACCAGCACCGGCGTTCTGATCGACGCCAGCGAATGCCACAGGAACGCCTCGCCGGCGGCGTTCTGCTCGTCGGTCGCCGCCGTGAAAGGCGTTGCGATGCCCGGGTCGTAGCGAAAGCCCCACGCGCCGTCACGTTCATGCAGAAGCGGCGCGTTGATGTCCGTCCACTCTTCGTGCGTCAACGGCCCGAACGATGCCGCGAGCGCCGCCGCATGACGCACGCCTTCGTCGAGCGAAGCGAAGCGCGCGGGCTTGCCGAGATATTCGCCGATACGCTGGAGCGCGATCGGTTCGATGTGCGGCCCGACATCGTTGAGCAGTATCTTGCGAATCGGCGTGTTGGGCAGGCCGGCGAGCGCCATGCCGATGAGCCCGCCCATCGACGTGCCGAACCAGTCCACCGTCTCCACGTTCAGACGCGCAATCAGCGTGACCATGTCGGCGACGTATTGCGGCACGCCGTAGTAGCGCGAATCGGCGAGCCAGTCAGAGAGACCGCGCCCGACCACGTCCGGACACACGACGCGATAGTCATGCGCGAACGCCCGCGCGAGCTTGTCGAAGTCGCGGCCCGAGCGGGTCAGGCCATGCACGCAAAGCAACACGCGCGGGTTCGCCGGATCGCCCCATTCCGTGTAGGCCATGCGATGCAGGCCCGCGGGGCTCGCGCATTGCACGAAGCGCTGGCGCGGGTCGCTCAGGTCTGACTGGACTGCTTCGACGACGATGGGTGCGGTCATGGGAGGTTCCCTGTGGCAAGTGTCCGATCGATTGTAAAGCGCCTCGCGCCGGATCGAGCAGGCGTTGGCCGAACGGCCGATCCCACTCCGCGCGACGCAAGTGCGGCCATGCGCGCAAAAAACAAAGCGGGCGACGCCTCAAAGCCTCGCCCGCCCTGCTTCACGTCTGCGCCGCAGCGGCGCTCGCGTTGATCGCTTGTTAATCCCGCGTCACTTCACGCCGCTGACATCGAGCGGCGCGCCCGTCTTCTGCTGGATTTCCTCGGCCGTCACGCCGTCCGCCAGCTCGACGAGCTTGAGCCCCTTGTCGGTGACGTCGATCACGCCGAGGTCCGTGATGATGCGATCCACGACGCCCACGCCCGTCAACGGCAGCGTGCACGCGTCGAGAATCTTGTGCTGGTCGCCCTTGGCCACATGCTCCATCAGCACGACGACCTTCTTCACGCCGGCGACCAGATCCATCGCGCCGCCCATGCCCTTGATCATCTTGCCGGGGATCATCCAGTTGGCGAGGTCGCCCGTCTTGCTGATCTGCATGGCGCCCAGGATCGCCAGGTTGATGTGGCCGCCGCGGATCATCGCGAACGAATCCGCCGACGAAAAGATCGACGAGCCCGGCAATGTGGTCACGGTCTGCTTGCCGGCGTTGATGAGATCGGCGTCCACTTCGTCTTCATACGGCGACGGGCCGATGCCGAGCAAGCCGTTTTCCGACTGCAGCCACACTTCCATGCCGTCCGGCACATGATTGGCGACGAGCGTCGGCAAGCCGATGCCGAGGTTCACATAGAAGCCGTCCTGCAGTTCCTGCGCCGCGCGCGCGGCCATCTGGTCACGAGTCCAAGCCATGATTACTCTCCTTTCGCGCGGACGATGCGTTGTTCGATACGCTTTTCGGGGTTCGCATTCAGCACGAGGCGCTGCACGAAGATGCCGGGCGTGTGGATATGGTCCGGATCGAGCTCGCCCACTTCGACGATCTCTTCCACTTCGGCGACGGTGATCTTGCCGGCCATCGCGCACATCGGGTTGAAATTGCGCGCGGTGCGGCGATAGATCAGATTGCCGGACTTGTCCGCCTTCCACGCCTTCACGATACCGACGTCCGCGGTCAGCGAATGTTCGAGCACGTAATGGTTCTCGCCGAACTGGCGGGTTTCCTTGCCGTCGGCGATCACCGTGCCGAAGCCGGTATTGGTGAAGAACGCCGGGATGCCCGCGCCGCCCGCGCGCAGCTTTTCGGCGAGCGTGCCTTGCGGCGTGAATTCGAGCTCCAGTTCGCCGGCGAGATATTGCCGTTCGAACTCCTTGTTCTCGCCGACGTACGACGAGATCATTTTCTTGATCTGGCGCGTTTCGAGCAGCAGACCGAGGCCGAAGCCATCGACGCCCGCGTTGTTGCTGATGCAGGTGATGTCCTTCACGCCCGTGTCGCGCAGCGCGGCGATAAGCGCCTCGGGAATGCCGCACAGCCCGAAACCGCCGACGGCGAACGTCTGCCCGTCCTTGACGATGTCCTCGAGCGCCGCTTTCGCGCTGGGATAGACCTTGTTCATCTATGTGTCCCTTCCATGTGATTTATCAACCGAACTCGTAACTGAGAACTGGCTCTTTGGAGCCGCCGCGGCGCTGTCCTGCGGACGTCGGGCGGGCTTTTGGCGTGCCAAAAGAGTACGCTGCGCGGGCGATCCGGCACAATACGCAAAAATACATAAGTCATTGCCCGCGCATGTTTGGTTCCCGGCGGCATCAGCCGCCAAGCATCAGACGCCAAACACCAGCGCCCGGGCGCCCGATCGCTCATGCGTGCACTGGATTATCAAACTGCGTTTCATCTCGCGCCTGTCGGGCTCGTGCTTTCGCGCGAGCGCATTATCGAGGACTGCAACGAGCAGCTCTGCGCGATCTTCGGCTTTGCCCGCGAGGCGCTCATCGGCAAGTCGTTCGAGGTGCTGTATCCGTCGCCGGACGAGTTCGCGCGCATCGGCGAGCGCATCGCCGCGCATATCAGCCGCGAAGGCACCTACAGCGACGACCGCATCATGAAGCGCGGCAACGGCGAACTGTTCTGGTGTCACGTGACCGGCCGCGCGCTCGACCGCGCGACGCCCCACGCGGCGGGCGTCTGGACCTTCGAGGACCTGAGCGCGACACGGCGCGTGGCGATCGAACTGACGCCGCGCGAGCGCGAAATCGCCGCGCAGCTCGTGACCGGCAAGACGAGCAAGCAGATCGGCCGCGTGCTCGACATCAGCCCGCGCACCGTCGACATCTACCGCGCGAGGCTCATGCGAAAGTACGACACGGGCAACGCCACCGAGTTGCTGCAACGCCTGCTCGGCACCTGACGTGCCCGCTTACAGTGCGACGGGCGCGCCCGTCTCGATGGTCTGCCGCAGCATATCGGGAATCGGCACCGACTTGGCCGCCGCATAGTCGATCCACACGATCTTGGCCGCGCCGCGCGCGTACAGCACGCCGGGCGCATCGGCGCGGAACAGCTCGAAGCGCGTGTCGAAGCTGCTGCGCCCCGGCCTCGCGACGGACATCCGGCCAATGACGTCGCCGGGATAGTGAAGCTGCTTGAGAAACTCCATCGACGCATTCACGATCACCGGACCCTGCCCCTCGCCGTTGCCGCCCGCAATGCCGATTCGCTCGAACCAGGAAATCCGCACCTGCTCCATGAAGCGGAAATACACGGTGTTGTTGACGTGGCCGAAGGCATCCATGTCGCCCCAGCGGATCGGCATGGACAGTTCGAAGACGGTATGAAAATCGCTCTCGGTGGTCATGTGGTACGTCTGCTCGTGCAATGAAGGTCTTGGGTCAAAGGGAAAAGCCGTCGTCCGCCGAGATCACCGAGCCGTTCATGAACTGCGATTCGTCGGCGGCGAGGAGCAGCAGCAGGCCGTCGAGATCGTCGGGCGAGCCGACGCGGCGGCGCGGCAGCATCGAAATGAGCTTCTGGCCCGGCTCGGTTTTCCAGTGATGGTGATTGATCTCGGTGTCGATATAACCCGGGCAGATGGCGTTCACATTGATGCCATGACGGCCCCATTCGAGCGCCATCGCCTTGGTCATTTGCACGACGGCGGCTTTGCTCATCGAATAGAGGCCGATCTGCGGGAACACGCGCAAACCCGCCACCGACGCAATGTTGATGATGCGATACGCGGGCTTCGCCGCGCCGCTGCCGCGCATGATCATGCGTTTCGCGACTTCCTGCGCGACGAAGAACGCGCCGCGCACGTTCGTGCCGAACACGAATTCGAAGTCGGCGGGCGTGACGTCCGTCAGCTTCTGCATGGTCGAAACGCCCGAATTATTGACGAGGATGTCGATGGTGCCGGCTTCCGTCTCGGCGTGCGCCACCGCGGATTTCACGCTCTGGTAGTCGGTCACGTCGAGCGCGACCACGTGCGCCGCGCCCCCCGACGACTCGATTTCCGCGCGCAGTTCCTTCAGACGCTCCGTGCGGCGGCTCGCGAGCACGACTTTGGCGCCCGCTTGCGACAGCACTTGCGCAAAACGCTTGCCAAGTCCACTGGACGCGCCGGTGATCAGCGCGACTTTCCCTTCCAGGTTGATCGAACGGCCCATTGTGCTTCCTTATTCTGTGGTTGATTCAGCCTCGGATGGCGCACCGGACTCGCCTCGCGCGGTTCCCGGCTGAACGGCTGGCGCGGACGCCGACTATATTAGTACGATCGTGCTAAATTAGCCAACGTCGGTTGCAGCCCGCCTGACGTTCCCTGACAATACGCGATCCCGAAAGGGCATTCTAACGGTACATAGGAGCATTGATGACCCCGGCGAGCCTCATCGAGCAATACGGTCCCCGCGAATCGATGGAATACGACGTCGTCATCGTCGGCGGCGGACCGGCCGGGTTGTCGGCGGCCATCCGGTTGAAGCAACTGGCGCAGGAAAACGGCGTCGAAGTGGGCGTGTGCGTGCTGGAGAAAGGCTCCGAGATCGGCGCGCATATTTTGTCCGGCGCGGTGATGGACCCGCGCGGCCTGTCGGAACTGATTCCCGACTGGAAAGAAAAAGGCGCGCCGCTCGATGTCGAAGTGACCGAGGACCGCTTCCTGTTCCTGTCGCAGAACGACGCGAAGCAGGTGCCGAACTGGCTCCTCCCCGACAACTTCAAGAATCACGGCAACTACGTCATCAGCCTCGCGAACGTCACGCGCTGGCTCGGACAACAGGCCGAGGCGCTCGGCGTCGAAATTTTTCCGGGCTTTCCGGCCGCCGAAGTGCTTTATGGCGACGACGGCGCGGTGAAAGGCGTCGTTACCGGCAACATGGGCGTCGGCAAGAATGGCGAGCCGACCGAAAACTTTCAGCTCGGCATGGAGTTGCACGCCAAATACACGCTTTTCTGCGAAGGCGCGCGCGGGCATCTCGGCCGTCAACTGATCGATAAATTCAAGCTCAACCAGAACGCCGATCCGCAGGTGTACGGCATCGGCATCAAGGAGTTGTGGGAGATCGATCCGGTCAAGCACAAACCCGGGCTCGTGATCCACACCGCGGGCTGGCCGCTCGACCCCGACACCTACGGCGGCTCGTTCCTCTACCACATGGACAACAACCAGGTGGTGGTCGGCTTCGTCGTCGGGCTCGGGTATTCGAATCCGTATCTGTCGCCGTTCGAGGAGTTTCAGCGCTACAAGACGCATCCGTCGATTCGCCCGTTCCTCGAAGGCGGCAAGCGCATTTCCTATGGCGCGCGCGCGATCACGGCGGGCGGTCTGATGTCGTTGCCGAAACTCGCGTTCCCCGGCGGCGCGCTCGCCGGCGACGATGCCGGTTTCCTGAACGCGTCGCGCATCAAGGGCAGCCATGCGGCGATCAAGTCCGGCAAGATGGCCGCCGAAGCCGCCTTCGACGCGGTGCAGGCGGGCCGTCAGAACGACGAACTGGCGGCCTACCCCGAGGCGTTCGACAGTTCGTGGCTCAAGACCGAGCTTTATCGCGCGCGCAACTTCAAGCAGTGGATGAGCAAGGGCCTCTACCTCGGCACCTTCATGGTCGGTCTGGAGCAAAAGGTGATGGGCGGCAACGTGCCGTGGACGCTGCATCATCAGCACTGGGACCACGAGATGCTGAAGCCCGCGTCGCAGTGCAAGCCGATCGTCTATCCGAAACCGGACGGCAAGCTCACGTTCGATCGTCTCTCGTCGGTGTTCATCTCGAACACGAATCACGAGGAGAACCAGCCGGCGCATCTGACGCTGAAGGACCCGAGCGTGCCGGTCAACGTCAACCTGCGCACCTACGCCGGTCCGGAGAGCCGCTATTGTCCGGCGGCCGTGTACGAGTTCGTCAAATCCGACGACGGCCAAGAGCGGCTGCAGATCAACGCGCAGAACTGCGTGCACTGCAAGACCTGCGACATCAAGGATCCGACGCAGAACATCGTGTGGGTCACGCCGGAAGGCGGCGGCGGGCCGAACTATCCGAACATGTGACAGCGAAACGCCAATAGCAAAGGGCGCCGGTCTTTCGATCCGGCGCCCTTTTGTTTTGCCCCAAGGTTTTGCCCGAAGCCCTTAACCGCGCGGCGCCTGTGCCGCGATCTTCGGCGTGCCGACCACGACGTCGCCACATTGCGCGCGATGCCGCAGCGCGTGATCCATCAGCACCAGCGCGAGCAGCGCCTCGGCGATCGGCGTGGCGCGAATGCCGACGCACGGATCATGACGGCCGAAGGTCTCGACGGTGGCCGGTACGCCTTCGACATCGATCGACTGGCGCGGCGTGCGGATGCTCGAGGTCGGCTTGATCGCGATCGACACCGTGATGTCCTGCCCGCTCGAAATGCCGCCGAGAATGCCGCCTGCGTTGTTCGTGGCGAACCCTTCGGGCGACATCTCGTCGCCGTGTTGCGAGCCGCGCTGTGCGACGCTCGCGAAGCCCGCGCCGATATCGACGGCCTTCACCGCGTTGAGGCCCATCATCGCGTGGGCGATGTCGGCGTCGAGCCGGTCGTACAGCGGCTCGCCGAGCCCGACCGGCACGCCGCTCGCCACGATCTCGATGCGCGCGCCGACCGAATCGCCGTCGCGGCGCAGGTTGTCCATATATTCCTCGAGCTGCGGCACGATTTCGGCGTTCGGCGAGAAGAACGGGTTTTCGCGCACATGCTGCCAGTCGACGAACGGAATGCCGATCTCGCCCAGCGCGCTCATGCAGCCGCGCGTTTCGAGCCCGAACTTCTCACGCAGCCACTTCTTCGCGACCGCGCCCGCCGCGACGGTCGGCGCAGTCAGGCGCGCCGACGAACGGCCGCCGCCGCGATAATCGCGCACGCCGTACTTCTGCCAGTAGGTGTAGTCCGCGTGGCCGGGACGAAAGGTCTGCGCGATGTTGCCGTAGTCCTTGCTGCGCTGATCCGTATTGCGGATCAGCAGCGCGATGGGCGTACCGGTCGTCACGCCTTCGAAGACGCCGGAAAGGATCTCGACCTGATCCGCTTCCTGGCGCTGCGTCACGTGCCGCGACGTGCCGGGACGGCGCCGGTCGAGTTCGATCTGGATGTCGGCTTCGCTGAGCGCCATGCCCGGCGGGCAGCCGTCGATCACGCAGCCGATCGCCGGACCATGCGACTCGCCGAAATTCGTGACGGTGAAGAGCGTGCCAAGGGTATTGCCGGACATGAGCGTCGACCTGAAAAAATGTGTCGGGGGAAACCAGTATTATGCCAGCGCCGTCGCGTTCAGCGCCGGGCCCCGCGCAGCGCCGACACGACCTCCTGCAGATGCTGCGGCGTCGCCGCTTCCGGCGCGATGGGTTCGCCGACGGCAAGCGTGAGCCGCGTCATCGCGCCGCGCTGGAGCGGTCGCGGCCACTGCGCATCTTCGTGACGCGAGAACACGCTGCCCCAGAGCCCGCGCAACGCCATCGGCACGACGGGCGCCGCCTGACGTCGCAGAATCTCGGCAATGCCGTGCCTGAACGGATTGATCTCGCCCGTGCGCGTCAGCTTTCCCTCCGGGAAGATACAGATCAGTTCGCCCTCCTGCAGCGCCCGCGCGCAGGCCGTGTAGGCGCGCTCGAGCATTGCGGCGTCTTCGTGCGCGGGCGCGATCGGAATCGCCTTCACGTGCCGAAACATCCAGCCAATGACCGGCGTGCGGAAGATGCGGTGATCCATCACGAAGCGAATCGGCCGCGGGCTCTCGGCCATGATTACGACCGCATCGACGAAACTCACGTGATTGCAGACGAGCACGGCCGCACCTTCTGCCGGAATGCGCTCGGCATCGACAAGCCGGATGCGATAAAACGTATGCACCAGAATCCACGCGATGAAGCGCAGCAGGAACTCCGGCACGAGCGAATAGATGTACGCGGCGACGACGATATTGAGCAGCGCGGTCGTCAGAAACAGCCCCGGAATGCCGACGCCGAACGATGTAAGCGCGAGCGCCAGCAGCGACGACACGATCATGAAAAACGAGTTGAGGATATTGTTCGCGGCGATGATGCGCGCGCGATGCGTCGGCTGGCTGCGCGCCTGGATGAGCGCGTAGAGCGGCACGCTGTAGAAGCCGCCGAACATCGCGAGCAGGAACAGGTCCGCGAGAATGCGCCAGTGCGGCAGCGCCAGGAGAAATTCCTTCACGCCAAGCAGATGCCCCGCCGGCGCGATGCGATGACTCGCGAAGAACAGATCGATCGCAAACACGCTGATGCCGATGGACCCGAGCGGCACCAGCCCGATCTCGACGCGGCGCTTCGAGAGCCGCTCGCACAACAGCGAACCCGTGCCAATGCCGATCGAGAATGTCGCGAGCAGGATCGTCACGACATCCGGATTGGCGGATAGCACGTCCTTCGCGAAGTTGAAGAACGACGTGAGAAAGGTCGCGCCGACGAACCACAGCCACGAGATACCGAGCAGGCTCAGGAACACGGTGCGGTCGGACTTCGCGAGCCTGAGATTGCGCCACGTCTCCGAAAACGGATTCCAGTTGATGCGCAAGTCAGGCTGCGACGCTTCCGACTTCGGCACGAACGCCGACGCGACCCGTCCGATGACGGCGAACGCAAAGCACGCCGCCGCGAGCACGATCGCGCCGTGTTCGGACGCGCCCGCCGCCGCCCCACCGATGATCGTGCCGATCAGGATCGCGACGAACGTGCCCATCTCGACAAGGCCGTTGCCGCCGACGAGTTCCGTCGATTCGAGATGCTGCGGCAGATAGGCGTACTTCACCGGCCCGAAGACAGTGGAATGCACGCCCATCAGGAACGTGCAGGCGTACAGCAGCGGTGCGCTGTGCAGCACGAAGCCCGCCCCGCCGATCAGCATCACGACGATCTCGAAGCTCTTCACGAGGCGCGCGAGCACGGCCTTGTCATATTTGTCGGCGATCTGGCCGGAAGTCGCGGAAAACAGCACGAACGGCACGATGAAGATCGCGGAGATGAGAAACGCGGCGGTTTGCGGATCGACGCCCGAGAAACGCGCGGCCTGGAAGGTCACGAGCGACGTGAAGCCGACCTTGAACACGTTGTCGTTCATCGCGCCGAGAAACTGCGTCCAGAAAAAAGGCGCGAAACGGCGCTCGCGCATCAGGCGGAATTGGCCTTCGCCCTCGGCGTGGGCACGGCGGGAAGCGCGCGACTGCGCGCGCAGCGGATTGTCACTCATGTCTTTCGGTATCTTAATTATCGGTGTGCGAGGCAAAACGAATGTGCAGCGTGCAGGCTGCGATTTCCTCGTTCGTAACCCTTAGGCCGGGCGAAAAAAAACGCGCCGTTCGGGCGCGCTGCGGATGAAGGATCGAAGTCGGTTCGGACTGCGTGCATGACATCGGCGCTGCCGCGAAGCGCGTGGCCTCGCGGCGATACATGAACGATCAGCGCGCCTCTTCCTGTTGCTCGGGCCAGTCGCGGATATAGGCCTTCAGCATGCGATTCTCGAAGCCCTGCTCTTCCACGACCGCCTTCGCGACGTCGTAGAACGAGATCACGCCCATCAGCTGACGCTTTTCCATGACCGGCAGATAACGCACGTGATGTTCGAGCATCATGCGGCGCACTTCGTTGACATCCGTTTCCGGCGTGCACGTGAGCGGATGGTCGTCCATGATCTTGCGGATGGTCGTGGCGCCGACCGAGCCGCCGTTGTCGCGCAAGGTCACGATGATTTCGCGGAAGGTCAGCATGCCGACCAGGTCGCCGTATTCCATCACGACGAGCGAGCCGATGTCGTGCGCCGCCATGGTGTCCACTGCATCCGCGAGCGGCGTGTCGGGGGTCACGGTGAACAGCGTATTGCCCTTCACCTTCAGAATGTCGCTGACTCGCATGACTGTCTCCTCGCGAAATGCCTGTGCTAATGCCGAAAAGTTGATGAACCGGACGGTGAAACCATAGGTCGATGCTATCGGAAAGACCCGCAAAAGGAAAGCCGCACGGACCGCCGATCCGCCCGTATTGGCCGAACGGACAAGGCTTTGCGCGCGCGGGCGTTGCCGTGAGCGGGCCAGCGTTCGCCCTAAGTTTGGGCGCGCGCATCCGATGTTACGATGATTGACCCTCATTTCCGCCGCCCGCCGGCGCCGCCTCGCGCGCCGGCCTTCAACGATGCCAGCCAACCGTTTCGACACGCTCGCGCTGCACGCGGGCGCCGCGCCCGATCCCGTCACCGGCGCCCGCGCGACGCCCATTTATCAGACCACGTCATTTACCTTTCGCGACACTGATCACGCCGCCGCGCTGTTCAACATGGAACGCTCGGGTCACGTGTACTCGCGCATCTCGAACCCGACGGTCGCGGTGTTCGAGGAGCGCGTGGCGGCGCTCGAAGGCGGCGTCGGCGCGATCGGCACGGCGAGCGGCCAGGCGGCGCTGCACCTCGCGATCGCCACGCTGATGGGCGCCGGCTCGCATATCGTCGCGTCGAGCGCGCTCTACGGCGGCTCGCACAACCTGCTGCATTACACGCTGCGGCGCTTCGGCATCGAAACGACCTTCGTGGCGCCGCACGATCTCGACGCGTGGCGCGCCGCGGCGCGGCCCGAGACGCGGCTGTTCTTCGGCGAAACGCTCGGCAATCCGGGGCTCGACGTGCTCGATATCGCGGGCGTCGCCGAAATCGCGCACGGGCACGGCGTGCCGCTGCTGGTCGATTCCACGTTCACGACGCCCTATCTGCTGCGCCCGTTCGAGCACGGCGCGGACCTCGTCTATCACTCGGCGACCAAATTTCTCGGCGGACACGGCACGACGATCGGCGGCGTGCTCGTCGACGGCGGCACGTTCGATTTCACCGCGAGCGGACGTTTTCCCGAATTCACCGAACCGTACGACGGCTTTCACGGCATGGTGTTCGCCGAAGAAAGCACCGTCGCGCCGTTCCTGCTGCGCGCCCGGCGCGAAGGTCTGCGCGATTTCGGCGCGTGTCTGCATCCGCAGGCCGCGTGGCAGTTGCTGCAAGGCATCGAGACGCTGCCGCTGCGCATGGATCGACACGTCGCCAACACGCGCAAGGTCATCGATTTCCTGCTCACTTCCGCTGCGGTCGAGGGCGTGGCTTATCCCGAATTGCCGAGCCATCGCGATCACGCGCTTGCCCAACGCTTGCTGCCGCGCGGCGCGGGCGCGGTGTTCAGCTTCGACATCAAGGGCGGCGTGCCGGCGGCGCGGCGTTTCATCGAGACGCTCACGCTGTTCTCGCATCTCGCGAATGTCGGCGATGCGCGCTCGCTCGTCATCCATCCCGCGTCGACGACGCATTTCCGCATGGATGCCGCCGCGCTCGCCGCTGCGGGCATCGGGCCGGGACGCATTCGCCTGTCGATCGGACTGGAAGACCCGGACGATCTCATCGACGATCTCAAGCGCGGTTTGAAGGCGGCGCAAAAAGCCGCCGAAGGCCCGGCCGCAGGCGCTGCCGCACCGCTCGGGAGCCGCGCATGATGCTCGACATCCACGGCCGCGCCGCCTATGCCTATACCGGCGGCAAGCCTTTCGACCCCGCGCGGCCCGTCGTCGTGTTCATTCACGGCGCCGAGCACGATCACAGCGTCTGGGCGCTGCAGACGCGTTATTTCGCGCATCACGGCTTCGGCGTGCTGGCGCTCGATCTGCCGGGCCACGGCCGCAGCGAGGGACCGGCGCTGTCCAGCATCGGCGCCCTTGCTGAATGGGTGATCGGCGTGCTCGACGCGGCGCAGGCGCCCAAGGCAGTATTCGTCGGCCACAGCATGGGCTCGCTGATCGCGCTCGACGCCGCGGCCCGCCATCCGGCGCGCGCGGCCGGACTCGCGCTGCTGGCGACCGCCGCGCCGATGACCGTGTCCGACACGCTGCTCGACGCCGCCCGCGAGCACGAACCCGAGGCGATCGCCATGGTGAACCAATGGTCGCATTCGACGATCGCGGCCAAGCCGTCGAGCCCCGCGCCGGGCTTCTGGCTGCAAGGCGTGAACCAGCGGTTGATGGAACGCGTGAGCCTCGTCGGCGAAGCGCAGCTTTTCCATACCGATTTCAGCGCGTGCAACCTTTACGCCGATGCGCTCGAACGCGCGGCCGCCGTGCGCTGCCCGGTGTGCGTCGTGAGCGGCACGCGCGACATGATGACGCCGCCACGCGCCGCCCGGCCCCTCGTCGATGCGCTGAGGCAAGCGCGCGCGAAGGTGCAAACCGTGGAAGTCGATGCGGGCCACGCGCTCATGTCGGAGCAGCCGGACGCGACGCTCGACGCGTTGTTCGCGTTCGCGCTCGATTGCGCCAGAACCCAGACGCCGCCGCGTTGATGCCGAGTCGATGCCGAGTCGATGCCGCATGCTTGCACGCCGCGCCGCGCGGTCGCAGAATGATTCTTGCTGAGGAAATGGTCCGGCGGGCGCGTGGCGCCCTGCACGACACCAGCAGGCATCGACAGGGAGGCCGTCATGGCGCACACCGCTCACGGAGAACATTTCGCGAACTTCGCCGAGTTCTATCCCTACTATCTGGATGAACATCGCAATCTGGTCTCGCGCAGGCTGCATTTCCTGGGCTCGCTCGGCGTGATCGGCTGCGTCGCGATGGCGATCGCCACCGGCGACTGGCTCTGGCTGCCCGCGGCTGTCGTCTGCGGTTATGGCTTCGCGTGGGTCGGCCATTTCTTCTTCGAGAAGAATCGCCCGGCCACGTTTCGCCATCCCGTCTATAGCCTGATGGGCGACTGGGTGATGTTCAAGGACATCTGCGTCGGCAAGATTTCGCTCTGAGCGCCGTCGTCAGGCCGTCTGCGGCGGCATCGACGAGGGCCGCGCCTCGCGCAGACGCGCATGCGTCAGCGCCGACGCCCGCGCCGCGATCAGCGAACCGAGCGTGATTTCGAGTTTCTCGTTATCGAGCGCCTCCATCAACGCGGCGCAATCGACCTGCGCGACGTCGAGCTTCAACTGATACTCCAGCTCGGCGCGGTCGATTACGAATTGCTCGAACAACATATTCACCGTCATCTGATTCGGATTGGCAATCAGCACATAGCGCGGCGTGCGCGAATCTTCCAGCCGACCGATCCAGCCGAGCGCGTCGAGCCGTGCGATCAGACGCGTGGAGGTATCGAGATCGCAGCGGGCCATCGTCGAGAGATGCAACGCCGTGTAGCCGGGCTTGCCTTCGTCGCGCGCCTCGACGAGCCGCGCGAGAATTTCGAGCGTGTCGAGCAGGTCGCTGCCCGGAAAATCGCGCCGATGATACTGCCCCGTGCGGATCGCGGGCAGCGCCGAAGTCACCATTGCGCCGACCAGCGCAATCATCCAGCACAAATACACCCACAGCAGGAACACCGGCAGCGCGGCGAACGCGCCGTACACCGCCGTGTAGGTGGGAATGCGGCGAATGTAAAGGCCGAAGCCACGCTTGCCGAGTTCGAACGCGACCGCCGCGATCAGGCCGCCGACCAGCGCATCCCGCCATTCGACCTTGCAGTTCGGCATATACACGTAGATAAACGTGAAGGCGAGCACGGTCAGCGGCAACGACACGCCCGTCAGCGCCCATTCGACGATCGGCGGCATCAGGTTGTGCGAGCCCGCGAACGCGACGGAATGCGCAAACACGTAGGACGAAATCGACAGGCTGCAGCCGAACAGAATGGGCCCGAGCGTGATGATCGACCAGTAGACGAGCACGCGCTGCGCGAACGGGCGCGCTTTACGCACCCGCCAGATCACGTTGAACGCGGACTCGACGGTCATCATCGTCATGACGGAGGTCACGAACAGGATGATCATGCCCACGGTCGTGAGCCCCTTCGCCTTTGAGGCGAACTGGTTCAGATACTTGAAGATCTGGTCGTTGATCTGCGGCGGCATCAGGTGCACCGCGAGAAAGTCCTGCAACGACGCCTGAAACGAGCCGAAGATCGGAAACGCCGTGAAGAGCGCGAACGCCACGGTCGCGAGCGGCACGAGCGACAGCACGCTGGTAAACGTGAGACTGCCGGCCACTTGCGCGACGCGGTCCTCGCCGATGCGCCGCGCGACGAAGCCGGCCAGGCGCCGGACGGCCGCGAGATCGATGGAAATGTACTGCAAACGCATTCTCCCTGCCTGGCTCATCGCGCTCGCTTTTTTGCCCGAGCACGCGCCACGCCACGAAATTCACCCTGATACCTATAATAGCCGTTCACTAAAAAAGCCTTATGAACGACATCCTCGTGCTTTATTACAGCCGTCATGGCGCGACCCGCGAACTGGCACTCGTGATCGCCCAGGGCGTCGACAGCGTGCCCGGTATGCAGGCGCGGGTGCGCACGGTGCCGCCGGTTTCGACCGTTTGCGAAGCGACCCAGCCCGATATTCCCGCCGACGGACCGCCCTACGCGGAATTGCGCGATCTCGAAGAATGCGCGGGCCTCGCGCTCGGCTCACCGACCCGTTTCGGCAACATGGCGGCGCCGCTCAAGTATTTCCTCGACGGCACCACGTCGCAGTGGCTGTCGGGCGCGCTCGCAGGCAAACCCGCGAGCGTGTTCACGTCCACCGGCAGCCTGCACGGCGGTCAGGAAAGCACCCTGCTCTCAATGATGCTGCCGCTTCTGCACCACGGCATGATGATCGTCGGCATTCCCTACACCGAGTCGCGCCTCACGACCACGCAAAGCGGCGGCACGCCCTACGGCGCGTCGCATCACGCGCGTGCGGGCGGCGACGAAAATCAGCGCCACGGCATCTCCGCCGACGAAAAAGCGCTCGCCATCGCGCTGGGCGCGCGGCTCGCCCGCACTGCGCTCAATCTCGTGCGCGGCGCCCGCTCCGCCTGATCCCGCCGATGAACGCACCCGCCGCTCTCGATTCACGTCCGAACGCAGCGTTCGCTCGCGGCGCGCTCGCGAGCCTCGTTGCGCTCATCGCGCTCTCGCTGCTCTGGGAACTCTGGCTCGCGCCGCTGCGCCCCGGCGCGTGGGCGCTCGCGCTGAAGGCGCTGCCGCTCGCCTGCGCGCTGCCGGGCGTCGCGCGAAAAAGCGTGTATACGCTGCAATGGGCGTCGATGCTCGTGCTGCTCTATCTCGCCGAAGGCGTCGTGCGCGGCATGACAGACGCGCGCCTGTCCGCATCGCTCGGCTGGCTCGAGGCGCTGCTCGCGCTCGCATTCTTCGCGTTCGCGCTGGCTTATGTTGCGCCCTTCAAGCGGGCGGCCCGGTTGCACGCGCGTGCGAAAAAACGCTGACTCGTTCGCTTTTCTGACGCCCGCTTCGCGCTGACGAGACGCTTTTGTAGCACGAAAATGTGCACGATGCGCGGGCCTATGCCATTCGGATGAGGTTCGCGAG
The DNA here is from genome assembly GCF_000402035.1 of Caballeronia insecticola. Classification (GTDB taxonomy): domain Bacteria; phylum Pseudomonadota; class Gammaproteobacteria; order Burkholderiales; family Burkholderiaceae; genus Caballeronia; species Caballeronia insecticola. The sequence continues at coordinate 1,155,565 of NC_021287.1, read as the reverse complement.
CCGCGTCCCTGCGCGATACTGTCGACTACGCACCACAGCACTTTCCTGCTCATGACCGCTTCCCAAGCTTTCGTCCAAGCCTGCGCCGATCTGCTCGGCGCAACCTACGTTTTGACCGACGCGCACGACACCGAACCTTATCTCGTCGACTGGCGCCGGCGTTATCGCGGCAGCGCGTGCGCCGTGCTGTTGCCCGCCGACACGGAGCAGGTCGCGGCCATCGTGCGGCTTGCGTGCACGCACGGCGTCGCCATCGTGCCGCAGGGCGGCAATACCGGGCTTGCCGGCGGCGCCACGCCCGATTCCAGCGGCGCGCAGGCAGTGATCAGCCTGAAACGGCTCAATCGCATTCGCGGCGTCGATCCGCACAACAACACGATCACCGTCGAAGCGGGCGTCGTTCTGGCGGAAATCCAGGCGCGCGCCGAGAAAGAGCAGCGTCTGTTTCCGCTGAGCCTCGCCGCCGAAGGCAGTTGCACGATCGGCGGCAACCTGTCGACGAACGCGGGCGGCACCGGCGTGCTGCGCTATGGCAACACGCGCGAGTTGTGTCTCGGGCTCGAAGTCGTCACGGCGCAGGGCGAAATCTGGGACGGACTGCGCGGACTGCGCAAGGACAACACCGGCTACGATCTGCGCGATCTGTTCATCGGCGCGGAAGGCACGCTCGGCATTATCACGGCGGCCGTCATGAAGCTGCATCCCGCGCCGGTTGCGCGCGTCACGGCGCTGGCCGGGCTCGCGTCGCCGCATGCCGCGCTCGATTTCCTCTCGATGGCGCAACGTCACGCGGGGCCGCTTTTGACCGGTTTCGAGCTGATGTCGGATTTTTCGATGCGTCTGGTCGGCCGGCACTTTCCGCAACTGCGCTACCCGTTCGGCGAGCCGCATGCGCAAACCGTGCTGCTGGAACTCTCGGACAGCGAAAGCGACGCGCACGCCCGCGCCCTCTTCGAGTGGCTGATGGAAGAGGCGCTGGAACAAGGCATCGTAGAGAACGCGGTCGTCGCGGAAAGTCTCGCGCAATCGCAGGCGTTCTGGGATCTGCGCGAACACATTCCGCTCGCGCAGGCCGAGGAAGGCCTGAATATCAAACATGACATCGCCGTGCCGATCTCCAGCATCGGCCGCTTTATCGACGAAACCGACGCGATCATCGCGCGCGCGGCGCCCGGCGCGCGCATGGTGACGTTCGGCCATCTCGGCGACGGCAATCTGCACTACAACGTCCAGGCGCCCGAAGGCGTCGATGCGAAGCGCTTTCTCGCCGAATTTCAGATGCCGATCAACACGCTCGTCTACGATCAGGTGCACCGGCACCACGGCAGCATCAGCGCGGAACACGGGCTCGGCCAGTTGAAGGTGGACGAAGCGATGCACTATAAATCGCCAGTGGAAGTGCGTCTCATGCAGGCGATCAAGGCCGCGCTCGATCCGCACAACCTGATGAATCCCGGCAAGGTCGTGCGCTGGAACGCCGCGCTCGACAAGGAGAACCTCGCATGAAGATTCGCGTGCTGTCGGACCTGCATCTGGAATGTGACGAGCCGCTCGCCATTCCGTACGCGCAAGCGGATCTCGTCGTGCTCGCGGGCGATATCCATAACCACGCCGAAGGCCTGCGCTGGGCCGCGGAGAATTTCGATTCCGATGTGCCAATCATCTACGTGCCCGGCAATCACGAGTATTACGACGCCGAATTCGGCGCGATGGAAGCGGCCATGCAGGACGCGGCGCGCAGCGTCGACAACGTGCACTATCTGAACAACGCGGCGTTGGTCGATCGCCGGGGCGCGTGGCGCGTGCTCGGCACCACGCTCTGGACCGACTTCGCGCTATTCGGATCGAGCGCGGATCAGCTCGACTCCGCGAAAGCGGCCTGCGCCAAGGTCATGCTCGATTATCGTGGCCTGATCCAGCTGGCATGGCCGGAACCGGACGGCGAGCCTCGCGAATTCGCCCCCGATGATTCGCTCGCGCTGCACGAACAGGCGCGCGCGTGGCTCGAAGGCGAACTTGCGAAGCCGTTTGCGGGACAAACGATCGTCGTCACGCATCATGCGCCGCTGCGGGAAAGCCTCGCGCCGCGCTATGCGGAAGATATCGTGTCGGCGGGCTTCGTCAATCATCTGCCGTCGCTTGCGCGGGCGCCCGCGTCGCTGTGGATTCACGGGCACACGCATACGTCGTTCGATTATGTCGTGGACGGCACGCGCGTCGTGTGCAATCCGCGCGGCTATTTCGACCGTCGCAGCGGACGCTGGGAAAACGAGCAGTTCGCGTGGGACAAGGTCGTCGAGATTTAAGCCGCGACGAACGCTCGCCGAGAGCGCAACGCAAGCGCAAAACAAGCGCAACGAGAAAGCAGCACGGAATCGTGTTGGACTTTGCGGAGGAACGCCATGTGCGGCCGAATCAGCCAGTACCGACTGCCGATGCATTACGCGCAACGCGTGCATCTGAGAAACCCGTTCGTGCTCGTGGATGCCGCCGACAGACGTCCCGGCTATAACCTCTCGCCCGGCACGCATCCGCTCGCCGTCTATCCCGACGAAACCATCCGCGCGGTGCACTGGGGCTATTGTCCGCCGTGGGCCATCCAGAAGAAGCTGCCGCAGACGATCAATGCGCGCGTCGAAACCGCTGCAACGAGCGCGTACTTCAAGCATTTGTGGAAGAAAGCGCGCATTTTCGTGCCCGCCGACGGCTGGTTCGAATGGCGCATCGAGCCGCGCACAGGCGACCCGGCGGAAAAGCCCTTCAAGCAGCCCTATTTCATTCAGCGCGCCGACGGCGAGCCAATGTACCTCGCGGCCCTCACGAGCATCATGCGCGATGAAGACGCCGCGGCGCCGGGCGCGGGCTTCGTCATCGTGACGGCGGCGGCGGACGAAGGACTCGTCGACGTGCACGATCGTCGTCCGCTCGTATTTGCGCCCACCGCCGCGCGGCGCTGGCTCGACCCCGACGCGTCAGCGGAAGACCTGGCCAAGCTCGTCAGATCGGACGGCGTGCCGGCGTCGCACTTCGTATGGCATCGCGTGTCGAGCGACGTGAATCGCGCGACCAACGACGAACCGCGGCTGATCGAACCGCTGGAAACGTTGCTCTGAGCGCCGTCCAGACGAGCGCGCGACGATAAAACTCAACGATCGTACGGATCGCGCATGCGGCGTAAACGGGCGTCGCGCTCGTCGTCGATGCGGATCGGCACGAGGCGCCGCTTCGCGTTGCGCTCCGACTGTGCGCGCATCGCGTTGAAAAAGTCACGCGACGCCGGAACGGCGATCAACGTCAGGAGCGCGGCGAGTGCGAGGAGAAGTGGCGTGCTCATGTGGCTTGTTCCGGTAGAAGAGGAAGTGTTCGAGCGCTTACGGTATCAACCTGCGGACGAACCGTGAGTAAGCAAGTGTTGCACCGCTGCTTTTTTCGTAACAACGCGCATTCGCCCGTCTTAGATGACGACGAACTCCTTCAGCGACTCGGCATCGGCGGCGAGCGTGTCCGGCAGCGCCTCGCGCAGGAATTCGACCCACGTACGGATTTTCGCGTCGAGATACTGGCGCGACGGATAGAGCGCGTAGACATTCAGCTCCTGCATCGTGTACTGCGGCAGCACGCGCACGAGCGTGCCCGCGCGCAGTCCCGGCAGCGCCGAGGATGTCGGCAACACGCCGATGCCCATGCTTTCGCGAATCGCGACGACCATCGCCTCGGCGACATTCACCGTAAAGGTCGACGGGCCGAGGCTCACCGTCTCCTGACCGTTCGGACCGTCGAAGACCCAACGGTCCGCAGGAAACACCGGCGTCATCAGATGCAGGCAGGTGTGGCGCACGAGATCGGAGAGGACGTGCGGCGCGCCGTGCTGCTCGATATACGCCGGCGACGCGCACGCAATGCTATATACCGAGCCGAGCCGCGCCGACACCAGCCCGGAATCGGGCAGATCGGAGGCGAGCACGACCGACACGTCGTAGCCTTCGTCGAGCAGGTCCGGCACGCGCTGCGCGAGTGTCAAATCCACCTGCACGGAAGGATGGCGCTGCTGATAGCGGGAAATCATCGGCACGATGTAATGCTGGCCGAAGCTCGTCATCGAATGGACTTTCAGCTTGCCGGACGGACGCGCGTGGGCGTCGCCGGCCTCGGCTTCCGCCTGATCCACATAGGCCAGGATCTGCTCGCAGCGCTGCAGATAGCGCTCGCCCGCTTCGGTGAGCGCGATGCGCCGCGTCGTGCGATTAAGCAGGCGCGTGCGCAGATGCGCTTCGAGATCCGAAATGGCTCGCGACGCGTACGCCGTCGTCGTGTTGAGATGCTGCGCGGCGGCCGTGAAGCTGCCCGCCTCCACGACGCGCACGAACACACGCATGTTTTGAAGCGTATCCATGACGCTGACTCGACTTTAAAGAAACTCTCTTGAGCCGAATTGTTGCACGTACCGCAACAACGATTATCACACTCATCGTAAAAATGCTTTGCATCGTTACTGGTTATTCGACAATCCTCGCAAAAATATAATGGTCTCCTAGTGTCTAATTCGAATCCGGGAGTGAATCGTGCGAGGGCGAGTGTTCAGTAAGACTGCTTCAGCCGCAGCTCTTACAGCAATCTTAACAATTGCGGGGTGCGCGAGCACCGGCAAAATCGCGCCTCAGGATTCCCTCAAGGATGCGGCGACGCTCGATGTCGGCAGCGCGATCCGGGCCGCCAACGCCGACGCCCAATGGCCGGCACAGGAATGGTGGCGCGCTTATCGCGACCCGCAGCTCGATCAGTGGATCGCGCGCTCGACCAGCGGCAATCTCACGCTCGCGATGGCGGCGGCGCGCGTGCGCGAGGCCCACGAGCAGGCGGGCGTCGCGCGCTCGGAGCTGTATCCGCACCTGGACGCCGCGATGAGCGTGTCGCGCAAAAACTGGCCGAACAACGATTTCTACGGCCCCGGTCCGTTCGCCGACACGACGACCTGGGACAACACCGCCGGCCTCAACCTCTCCTACAACCTCGACCTCTGGGGCCGCGACGACAACAACGCGGAACGCGCCCTCGATGTCGCCCACGTGCGCGCCGCCGATGCCCGCGCCGCGCAGCTCGAACTCGAGACCAACGTCGTGCGCGCGTATATCGGCTTCTCGCAAGCGTTCGCGCTGCTCGATATCGCGCAGGACACGCTTGCGCAGCAGCAGCGCATCGCGGATCTGGCGCGGCGGCGCCTGAAAGGCGGTCTCGGTACGCAGCTCGAAGTGAGCCAGGCCGAAGCGCCGCTGCCCGAATACGAGCGTCAGGTCGATGTCTACCAGGAAGAAATCCAGCTTGCGCGTCACCAACTGGCCGCGCTCGCGGGCGAAGGTCCCGGCGCGGGCGAGGCGTTGACACGCCCGGCGCTTTCGCTCGCGACGCCGCTGCCGCTGCCTTCCGCGCTGCCGGCTGAACTGGTCGGGCATCGGCCGGACATCGTCGCGGCGCGCTGGATGGTGGCGGCCGAGGCGCGCGGCATCGATGTCGCGAAGGCCGGGTTCTATCCGAACATCAATCTCGCCGCGTCGCTCACGCAGGCATTCGCGGGCGGCGCGCTGCTGAGCTTTCTGACGAGCAAGGCGTCGGGCTACAGCTTCGGTCCGGCGATCTCGCTGCCGATCTTCGAAGGCGGACGCCTGCGCGCACAGCTCGGCGCGGCATCGGCGCAATACGATCAGGCGGTCGATCACTACAACGCGACGCTCGTCGGCGCGCTCAAGGATATCGCCGATCAGGTCGTGCGCGTGCAGTCGCTCGACACGCAGCTCGATGCATCCGGCCGGTCCGTCGCCGCCGCGCGCAAGAACTACGATCTCGCCAACGAGGGCTACAAGCGCGGGCTCACCGATTATCTGAACGTGCTCATCGCGCAAACGCAATTGCTGAAGGCGCAGGACGGTCAAGCGCGCGTGCGGGCGCAACGGCTCGCCGCCTACGCGACGCTCACGTCGGCGCTCGGCGGCGGCATCGACGATCCGTCGAACGGGCCGGAGCAAACCGCGCTCGCGCCGTCGAAGCACATCGGACCGTTGAACCGGACGCGGAACTGAGCATGTCTACGCCTGCTACGTTCATCGAACGTCCGTCGCTCAAGCTGGCTTTACTCGAATGGGCGCGCACGGACGGCCTCGCGTGGGTCTACATCTTCAAGGCCGTGCTCGCGGCGCTGTTGTCGCTCTGGATCGCGATGCGGCTCGACATGCAGCAGCCGCGCACCGCCATGACCACCGTGTTCGTCGTGATGCAACCGCAAAGCGGCATGGTGCTCGCGAAGAGCTTTTACCGTTTCTGCGGCACGATGGTTGGGCTTGTGGTGATGATGATCTTCATCAGCCTGTTCTCGCAGCAGCCGGTGCTGTTTCTTTCGGCGACGGCGCTATGGGTCGGCATCTGCACGGCGGGCGCGGCGCGCAACCGCAACTTCCGCTCGTACGGCTTCGTGCTCGCGGGCTACACGGCCGCGCTGATCGGCATTCCGGCGGCGCAGCATCCGGACGGCGCGTATCTGTCGGCGTTGACGCGTGTGGGCGAAGTGACGCTCGGCATCGTGTGCGCGGGCGCCGTGAGCGCGCTCGTGTTTCCGCAGCATGCGGGCGAGCAGGTTCGCAGCACGGTGCGTCGCCGCTTCACGGAGTTCGTCGATTACGTGTGCCGCGCGCTGTCGGGCAACATGGAGCGCGCGCAGATCGAGCGGACCAATCTCGCGTTCGTGTCGGACATCGTGGGCTTCGAGGCAGCACGCAGCGTCGCTGTGTTCGAAGACCCGGAATCGCGCAGACGCGGCGGACGGCTCGCGCGTCTGAACAGCGAATTCATGAGCGCCTCCACGCGATTTCATGCGCTGCATCAGTTGATGAATCGGCTGCGCGAAAATGCATCGTCCACGACGATCGCCGCGCTCGAACCGTTCTTCCGCGAAGTGCCGCCGCTGTTTTCGCTGGCGGGCGAGCCGGTACGCAACGCCGCCGATGCCGCGCGCGCCGCCGAGCAGCTTCGCGCATACAAAGCGGCGTTGCCGAAGCGCGTGCGCGCGGTGCGCGCCGCACTCGAAGCGAATCCGGACTTCGTGGTGCTCGAATTCGATACGGCGGCCGAACTGCTGTACCGCTTCGTCGACGACATGCTCGCCTATGCCGACACCTATGCATCGCTGAGCGCGCCGTCGCATGAACGCGAGCGCTGGGTCGCGCGCTACGTGCCGAAGACCAACCTGTTCGCGGCCGCCATTTCCGGCCTGCGCGGCGCGGTTGTGATGTTCATGCTGTCCGCGTTCTGGCTCGAAACCGCGTGGCCGAGCGGCGGCACGATGGTACTGAACGCGGCGGCCGTCTGTGCGCTTGCGTCGTCGTCGCCGCGACCGGCGCTCATGTCCGCGCAAATGGCCATCGGCACGATGCTCGCCGCCGTCACCGGGATGATCGTCGTGTTCGGCGTCTTTCCGCACATCGACGGCTTCGTGCTGATGTGCGCCGCGCTCGCGCCCGCGCTGCTGCTTGGTGCGTATCTGAGCACGCGGCGCGCGTTCGCGGGCATGGGTGTCGGCTATTGCATCTTCTTCTGTTTTCTCGCGGGGCCGGACAATCTCGTGCACTACGATCCGACCGGCTTCATGAACGATGCAATCGCGCTGGTGCTGTCGATGATCGTCGCGGCCATCGCCTTCGCCGTGCTGCTGCCGACCGATGCGCCGTGGCTGCGGCGTCTGCTGCTTGGCGACCTGCGCCGCGAAGTGGCGAGCGCGCGGCGCGGGCGTCTGGCGCGCGTCGCGACGCACTTCGAAAGCCGCACGCGCGACCTGCTCTCGCAGATCAACGCGCTCGCCGCCGGCCGCGCCGATTTGCAACGCGACGCGCTGCAATGGCTGTTCGCCGTGCTCGAATTCGGCAACGCAGTGATCGACTTGCGGCGCGAAATCGCCGGGCTCGCGAATGTGCCGCACTACGCCGCGTCGATGCCCTGGCGCCGCTCGGTCGACGCAACGCTCGATGCCGTCGCGCGCCTGTTCGACCGGCCGAAAGCCACGCGCTTTCAAGCCGCCCTCGCCGCCGTCGAACGTGCAATTGGCGCTACGCAGGATCTGCTCGCCGCATCCGATGCACCGCGCGACGAAAGACACCGCCTGCAGCGCATCGTGAGTCATCTGCATCTGATCCGCACCGCGCTGCTCGACCGCGAATCGCCGTTCGCGCGGTTTGCGCCATCCGCGCCCGAGCGCCAATCCACGTCCGAAGGAGCGCCCCATGCTGCCGCGTAACGTCGCGATCCTCGAAGCCTATGTGCCGACGATCCTCTTGCTCTTCATCGCCGGGGCGATGCTCACCTGGGTCGTCGATCGCGTGCTCGCGCTGACCGGCCTCTATCGCGTGGTCTGGCATCCGGCGCTGTTTCGCGCGAGCCTGCTCGTGTGCATCTGCGGGACGCTCGGGCTCATTGCGTATCGCTGAGCCGCCCTCCATTCATACAAGCCGAAAAAGAGTTGCAACATGGTTCTCAGAAAAATCATCGGTCTCATCTTGACGATCGCCATCTTCGCCGTCGCGCTCGTCATCGGGCGCGTGCTGTGGGTGCATTACATGGACGAGCCGTGGACGCGCGATGGCCGCGTGCGCGCGGATGTCGTCAACGTGGCGCCGGACGTGTCGGGCGCGGTCGTGCAGTTGCCGGTTCACGATAACCAGCTCGTGAAGAAAGGCGATCTGCTGATGGAGATCGATCCGTCGCATTATCAGATTGCGGTCGAACAGGCGCAGGCGAACGTCGCGGCGCGCGCGGCCGAATTGCGCATGCGCCGGGCGGATGCCGTGCGCCGTGCCGACATGGACAGCCTCGTCGTGTCGAAGGAAGCGCGCGAGAACGCGATGCAGACCGCATCGACCGCCGAAGCGCAGTTGCAGCAGGCGCAAGCGGCGCTCGACGCGGCGAAGCTCAATCTCGAACGCACGAAGGTGTATTCGCCGGTGGACGGCTATGTGACGAATCTGAACGTGTTCCGCGGCGATTACGCGACGGCGGGCGCCGCGAAACTCGCGATCGTCGACAGTCATTCGTTCTGGGTGTACGGCTATTTCGAGGAAACGAAGCTGCCGCACGTGCGCGTGGGGGATCATGCGTCGATCCGGCTGATGAGCGGCGGCGAGCTGAAGGGCCACGTGGAGAGCATTTCGCGCGGCATCTACGACCGCGACAATCCGCAGAGCCGTGAACTGCTCGCGGACGTGAACCCGACCTTCAACTGGGTGCGGCTCGCGCAACGCGTGCCGGTGCGGGTGCATATCGATGACGTGCCGGATGGCGTGCTGCTGTCCGCCGGGACGACGGCGACGGTGGTGATTGCGCCTTCGATGTAACGCTACTCAGCAATGAAAAAGCCCGCTTCGGATCGCTCCGCAGCGGGCTGATTCGGCAAGCCTCCGCCCTACTTCAACACCACTTTCACATCGAAGTATTTCGCGGCAAAACGCTCGATCGTGCCGTCATCCTTCAATTCCTTCAACGCCCGATTGAGCGATTCCTTCAGCGCCCGGTCGTTCTTGCGCACGCCGAAGCCGACGCCCGCGCCCAGCAGCTTGTCATCGCTGACGGCGGGACCCGCGAAGGCGAAGCCTGCGCCCTGCGGCTGCTTCAGGAAGCCTTTCGAGGCCGCCTCGGCGTCCTGAAACGCGGCGTCCAGACGGCCCGACGCGAGATCCGCATAGATCTGGTCCTGCGCCTGATACGACTGGACATCGACGCCCGCGGGCGCCCACTTCGCCTTCGCGTAAGTCTCCTGGATCGAGCCCTGCAGCACGCCCACACGCTTGCCTTTCAGGCCGTCGACCGTCGGCTGGATCGCGCTGCCCTTCTTCGCGATCAGCTGATTCGGAATGGTGTAGATCGGGTCGGTGAAGTCGATGACGGCGCGGCGCTTGTCGGTGATCGTCATGTCCGAATTAATGCCGTCGAACTTGCGCGCCTGCAACGCGGGAATCAGGCCGTCGAACGAGTTCTCGACCCACACGCACTTCATCTTCAGCTTCGCGCACACCGCGTTGCCGATATCGATGTCGAAGCCAGTCAGCGTGCCTTCCGGCGTCTTCGATTCGAACGGCGCGTACGACGCCTCGACGCCAAAGCGCAGTTCCTTCATGTTGTCGGCGGCCTGCGCGTTCAGCGCGACGCTGCCCAAGGCGAGCGTTGCGCCCAGCACCGCGAACGCGGCGAACTTGCGGCTGATCTTATGCGTTTTCTTCAACTTCCATCTCCTTGCTTTGCAGTTCGATATCTTTGTTTCGATGCGACACCGCAGCATCGCGTCACAAAATGACACGCTCAAACATGCGGCTGCGCATTGATGCGTCGCATCGAACACCGGGCCGCGATTGTAGCGCGCGAGCAAACCGCGACGCGCCTGAAGGACGGGGAAGCGTTCTGGCAAACCGATGTCGCGCTCACGCAAGTCCGCCACACAGTCCGCGACTCGCATGAGCGGAAAGGGAAATCACGCCAACGAAGCGAGCGTCGATTCGGTGGTGTCGATGACCATCAGACCCGCGCGCAAGCCCGGCTTCACCTTCGGATTCGGAAACACGATGCGCTCTTCATCGTGCGACACGCGATAGCGATAATCGCCATCGCGCGCGAGTTCGGTGCCGGCCGGAAACGCGGTGAAGTTCGGCACATCGTTCGCGACATTCAGCACGAATTGCTCGCTCTGCTTGTCGATCTGCGCGATCACCGTGAACACGCGCAACGGCGCGCGTGCCTCGGTGTCGCTCGCAGCCTCGCCCGCCACGAGCCGACGCAACGCCGCATCCGACGCCGCAAAGCGCGCGAGATCGTTTTCACCGAACGGCCGCACCTTGCCCAGTTCGAGCGTGCACGCGAGCGCGCCCGCCTGTTGCGCCGTGAAATGCGTGAACGTGTTGCCCTTCTCGCGATGCAGCAGCACGGCCTGCAAGCGCGCATCGCGCAGCCAGTCGAACATCGCGCGGGCGAGCGGCGCGCCCGTGTGCGGCAACAGCGCGAACTGCTCGAACACCGACGCGCGAATCGCCGTGTGCATGTCGATGTGCCACTTCGTATGCGCGGCGTCATCGAAAAATTGCAGCGCGGCGCGTTCCAGTTCGGCGGCGCGCGGCGCTTCGCGGCTCTCGCGCAGCGTCGCGTGACGGCCGCTGAAAAGCCGGTTGAGATCGTCGTCGATATAGCGCTCGCCCGCGCGCATCGCGCCGATATTGCCGAGGATCACGAGCACGCGCGCAGCCAGCGGCGCGCGGCCACTTCCGATATCCGCGACGAGCCGCGACAGCATTTCGATCGGCGCGGTTTCATCGCCATGAATGCCCGCCGATGCCAGCACGCTCGCCGTTGACGTCTTCGAGAAAACTCGCGCGGGTTCGAGCAGCAGCACGCCTTCGCCCTGCCACGTCCAGCGCACGCCCGAAGGCGCGCTTCCGGAAAGCGCCGCAGGCCGCTCGCCTGCAAGCGTGAACGCGAGAAAGTCGTCGAGCAGACGCGAATCAGCGCTGGAAGTCATAGACGGCACCGAGTCCGAGGAGGGTCGTCAGTTCGTCGAGCGCCGCGCGCGATTCGGCGAGCAGCTTCGGGTCCGCCAGATCGGCCGGCGCGAGACGATCGCGATAATGCGTGTCGATCCACGTATCGAGTTGCGCAAACAGCGCGTCGTTCATCCAGACGCGCGGGTTGACCGCGGCGCGCTCGGCATCGTTCAGCACGACACGCAGACGCAGACACGCGGGGCCGCCGCCGTTCTTCATGCTTTCGCGCAGATCGAAGACGAGCACTTCGTCGATCGGCGTCGCGCGCGATGCGAGCGAATCGAGATACGCCGCCACGCGCGCATTCTCGCGGCACTCCTGCGGCACGACCAGCAGTTGCCTGCCATCCGCCGCCGACAGCAACTGGCTGTTGAACAGATACGACGACACCGCATCCTCGACGCTCACTTCGCTTTCCGGCACTTCGAGCGCCGTAAACGGCGTGCCGTGCGCGTCCAGCTTCGCGCGGAGTTCGTCGTACACCTTGTGCTGATCGACGAACGCGCGCTCGTGACAAAAGAGCGTCGTGCGATTGCCCACGGCGATCACGTCGTTGTGGAACACGCCGGCATCGATCACGTCGGGCGACTGTTGCGCGAACACGGTTGCGTCATCGGCCAGGCCGTGCAGACGCGCGACCGCACGGCTCGCTTCGAGCGTCTGACGCGCGGGATAGCGCTGCGGCTGCGGACCCTGGCGATATTCGCTGCGTCCGTAGACGAAGAACTCGACGCCCTTCGCGCCGTATTCGCGCGCGAAACGCGTGTGGTTGGCCGCGCCTTCGTCGCCGAGCGCGGGCGTGCCGGGCAGCGCGTGATGAATGCGAAAGCGCGCTTCGTCGGCGAAGATCGCGGCGAGCGTGCGGCGCGTTTCGCCGTGCTCGATCGCGCGATGCAGCTTCGCCGCGAGGTTCGCGGGCGTGAAATGCACGCGGCCGTCTTCCGTATCCGCCGACGGACTCACGGTCGCGGCGTTCGCCGTCCACATCGACGATGCCGAACTCGCCGCCGCCAGCAATTCCGGCGCTTCGCGCGCGGCGCGTGCGATCACGGTGGCGTCGTCGCCGGAAAAGCCGACATCGCGCAACAGCCGGACCGACGGCCGTTCCAGCGGCGGCAACACGCCCTGATAAAAGCCGAGATCCGCGAGCCGCTTCATCTTGCGCAAGCCCTGCTTCGCGGCGGCCTTCGGATTCGCCACCGATTTCTCGTTGTTGCGCGACGCGACGTTGCCGAACGAAAGTCCCGCGTAGTTGTGCGTCGGGCCGACCAGTCCGTCGAAGTTCGCTTCGAATGCTTTCGATGCCTGCATCATGAATCCTTCGTGTTCCCGCAACGTGTCCTAGAACTGAAGCCCCGGCGATACGCTCGCCGGCATCTGCAACTGCGCGCTTTCCACCGACGCCATCGGATACGAGCAATAGTCCGCCGCGTAATACGCGCTCGGCCGCTGATTGCCCGAACGCCCCACGCCGCCGAACGGCGCCGCCGACGACGCGCCGTTGGTCGGCCGGTTCCAGTTGACGATGCCCGCGCGAATCGTGCGCTGGAAGTGCTTCCAGGCGGCTTCGTCGTCGGCGAGCAGTCCCGCGGAAAGACCGTAGGCGGTGTCGTTGGCGCGCTCGATGGCTTCGTCGAAAGTCTTGTAGCGCGTGACTTGCACCATCGGGCCGAAGTGCTCTTCGTCGGGCACGTCGCGGGCGCGGGTCACATCGAGAATCGCGGGCGAGACGAAACCGAGATTCGCCGCGCGCTGTTGCATGGCGAGCAAGGGCTCGGCGCCCGCTTCGATCAGCCGCGCCTGCGCTTCCACAAGACGCGCCGCCGCGCGCGCCGAAATCACCGCGCCCATGTACGGCTGCGGTTCTTCATCGAACTTGCCCACGCGGATGTTCGCGCTCACTTCGATCAAGCGGCGCATGAAGCGCTCGCCCGCGGCATCGTCGGAAACGAAGAGACGGCGCGCGCACGTGCAACGCTGCCCCGCCGACAAAAACGCCGACTGAATCGTGTGATGCACGGCTGCATCGACGTCTTCCACGTTTGCAAGGACCAGCGGATTATTCCCGCCCATCTCCAGCGCGAGCACGATTTCCGGACGCCCGCCGAATTGCTTGTGCAGCAGCGTGCCGGTGTCGGAACTGCCGGTGAAGAACAGGCCGTCGATCTGCCGGTGATTGGCGAGCGCCACGCCCGTGTCCTTCTCGCCCTGCACGAGATTGAGCACGCCCGCGGGCAGCCCGGCCTCGATCCACAGCGCAACCGTCGCCGCCGCGACGCCGGGCGCGAGTTCGGACGGCTTGAACACGACCGCATTGCCCGCGATCAGCGCGGGCACGATATGGCCGTTCGGCAGATGCCCCGGAAAGTTATACGGCCCGAACACGGCGACGACGCCATGCGGCCGATGCCGCAGCACCGCGACGCCATCGGCCATCGGCGCGCGCTTCTCGCCGGTGCGCTCGTGATAGGCCTGCACGGAGATGTCGACTTTCGCGGCCATCGACGCCACTTCGGTGCGCGCTTCCCAAAGCGGCTTGCCGGTCTCGCGGCCGATCGCGCCCGCGAGCTTTTCCTTGTTCTCGACGAGCAATGCCGCGAAGCGCTTGGCGATTGCGACGCGTTCGTCGAACGCAAGCGCCGACCACGATACGAACGCGCGCCGCGCCGCTGTCACCGCGCGATCCACATCGCCCGCCGATGCGCTACGGCCTTGCCAGACGATTTCATCGGTGCCGGGATTGCGCGAGGCGAACGCGGCGCCGCCGCCTTCCTGCCAGTCACCGCCGATATATAACGAGGTCTTGATATCCATGTCGTGTCTCAGTTATTTCGCGCGCGGATACGAGGTCAGCACGCGCACTTCGTCGCCATCACCCACGCGCAGTGCGGCGGCTTCGCCGGCGGTGAGCAGGAACGTGCCGTCTTCGATTGCGCCGGTGGTCGCGCCGCAGCGGAAGTCGTCGAGCAGCGTGTTCGAGACGAGGCTCTTCGCGTCGCTTGCCGGCCGATGCTCCGCGAGCTTCACGCGCGCGAGCGCGCTCTCACGCACCGTGCGCAAGTCGGCGATATGGCATTCGAGCACCGGACCGGCATCGAAAATATCGACGTGATTCTCATAGCGCAGCCCTTCCGCTTCGAGCATCTTGCGCGCGGGCGCCGTGTCCCGGTGCGTGACGCCGACCGCCTGTTGCGCGGTGTCGGGCAGCAAGTCGAGATACACCGGATAGCGCGGCATCAACTCGGCGACGAAGGACTTCTTGCCGTGCGAGCTGAGGTAGTCCGCTTCGTTGAAATCGATCTGATAAAAATGCGAGCCGACCGCGTTCCAGAATGGCGATTCGCCGTGTTCGTCGAAATGGCCGCGCAGTTCGGCGCACAGCCGCTGCGGAAAGCGCTCCGGAAACTGCGCGATGAACATGAAGCGCGAGCGCGACAACAAACCGCCCACGCCCGCCGTGCGATAACGCGGACTCAGGAACAGCGAGCACACTTCCGCGTAGCCCGTCAGATCGTGCGAGATGTTGAGCAGCGACATACGCGTCCACACGCCCATGTCCTGGCTCGCATGCACGACCGTCGATACACGATAGTTATAGAACGGCTGCTCCAGCCCGACCTCGGTTTCGATGCCGCACACGCCCGCGACGTCGCCGGTCGCGGTGTCTTCCATCACGAAGAAATAGCCCGCCTCGAAGGGCCTGGCGTCGCCGCCCAGCGTGCGGCGTGCGCGTTCGACGCGAGCGGCGAGCGCCCCGCGATCGGGCTTGAACGTGGTGAGGCCCGGACCCGTTTCCTGAGCGAGCGCGACGAGCGCGTCGACGTCGCCCGGCTGCGTGCAACGCACGACGATCATTGCAATTCTCCCGAAGCCTGATGCAACGGCACGCAGCGCACCGTGTCCTTCTCCTGCACGCCGAGCGCGGCGCGCGCGGCGGCGTCGAGTGCGGCGCCATCCGCGCGTGGGCCCGCGAGCGCGGCCACGACGCAGCGAAACGCGTGCGCGCCGCCCGCCGCGACGAGATACGGCGCACCGCTTGCGGACGCGGCATCGCGCACGGCGCGCAACTCGCCCGAACTCGCCGCCGCGCTCTTGTTGACGGCGATCGTGAGCACCGGACCGGCATCGAAGATATCGACGAAACGGTCGGGCTCGAAGCCTTCCTCGAGATGAATGTCGTACGCGAGCAGCGTGCTCTCGTTCGGCTCGCCGAGCACGCGTTGCGCTTCGCCCGGCAAGAGCGGCACGTAAAGCGGATAGCTCGGCATGACTTCGGCGATGAAAGTGCGGCTGCGTCCGCCCGATTCGAGCTCGACCTGCTCGAAGTCGCGGCCGAAGAACTTGCGCCCGACGGCTTCCCAGAACGGCGACGCGCCGTGCTCGTCCGTGACGCCGAGCATCAGCGAGAACACGTCGCTCGAAAAGCGTTTGCGATTCGCGGCGATATACAACATGCGCGCACGCGAGAGCAGATGCGCCGCCGTTTCGCCCTCTGCCGTGCGCAACGACGGCTCGATATAAAAGCCCGTCAGGCGGCTTTTGCCGGTCAGCTCGTGCGACATCGTGAGCGCGTGAATCTTGCGATTCACTTTAAGCTCGCGCGACGCGTGGATCAGCGCATCGTTGCGAAACGCGTAGAACGGCTCGGAATACCCCGCCGACGCGACAATGCTCGACGTGCCGAGCAACCTGCCCGTCTGCGCATCTTCCAGCACGAAGAGATAGAACTCCTCGCCCGGAAATTCGACTTCGGCGCGAAACGAATCTTCGGAGAGCGCGACGCGCGTCTCCAGCGCGTGCCGGTCGCGCGGCAGCGAATGCAACACCGGCTGCGCCGCGCGCGCCATGCGTTCGAGCGCGTCGAGATCGGACAGCCTTGCGGGACGAACGAAGAACATCGTCGGGTCCTGTGATGGATTAATCGGCGCGCTTCAGCGGGTAACGGCAGCCGCGCCGACGACCTGCTCGATCGCCTTCTCGATGCGCGCGAAGCCTTCATCGAGATCGGCCATCGGCATCACGAGCGACGGCGCGAAACGCAGCACGTTCGGTCCGGCGATCAGCATGATCACGCCGTTGGCCGCTGCCGCGTTCAGCACGTCCTTCGCGCGATCCTTGTAGGCGTCGTTCAGTTCAGCGCCGATCAGCAAGCCGCGGCCGCGAATCTCGCTGAAGAGACCGAAGCGCTCGTTGATGCGCGCGAGATGCGCCTTGATCGCCTCGCTGCGCTCGTTCACGCCTTCGAGCAGCTTAGGATCGCTGATCAGTTCGACGACCTTCTCCGCAATCGATGCGCCCAGCGGATTGCCGCCGTAAGTCGTGCCGTGCACGCCGACCTTGAAGTGCGCGGCGATCTCGTCGGTGGTGAGCATCGCGCCGATCGGGAAGCCGTTACCGAGCGCCTTTGCGCTCGTGAGGATGTCAGGCGTCACGCCGTACTGCATGTACGCGTAGAACGTGCCCGTGCGGCCGACGCCGGTCTGCACTTCGTCGAAGATGAGCAGCGCGTCGTGCTGGTCGCACGCTTCGCGCAGGCCTTTGAGGAACGCGGGATCGGCGGGCAGCACGCCGCCCTCGCCCTGCACCGGCTCGACGATCACCGCGCAGGTCTTCGGGCCGATCGCCTCCAGCGCCTTCGGCAGATCGTTATATGGCAAATGGCGAATGCCCTGCGGCTGCGGACCGAAGCCTTCCGCATACTTCGGCTGGCCGCCGACGCTCACGGTAAAGAACGTGCGCCCGTGAAACGACTGGGTGAACGAGATGATTTCGATCTTGTCCGGACCGTGATTGTCGATCGCATAGCGGCGCGCGAGCTTGAGCGCCGCTTCGTTCGCTTCCGCGCCCGAGTTCGCGAAGAACGCGCGATCGGCGAACGTGAGATCGGTCAGTCGTTTCGCGAGGCGCAACACTGGCGCATTGGTGTAGCCGTTGCCGATATGCCAGAGCTTCTCGCCCTGTTCGTGCAGCACCTTCAGCAGTTCGGGATGACCGTGGCCCAGCGCCGTCACCGCGATGCCGCCGGCGAAATCGACATAATCGCGGCCTTCGGTGTCCCAGACGCGCGAGCCGCGGCCCCGCTCGGGCACGAAACTGGCCGGCGCGAACACCGGAACCATTACTTCGTCAAACGTCCCGCGATTCACATTGATGTCGGTCATGAGCCACTCCTCGTCAGGTTCGCACAGGTTCGTGCAATTTGTTCGATATTAGGCAATCGCGCGCGTTCCGTCTTGCGCGTTCGCGACATGCTTCGATGGGCTTTTTCGCAGCCTTCGTGCAGCCTTCGTGCAGCCGTTCACGCGGCATCGGGCGGTTCGATCAGCGCGCCGCCGCGCGGTTCGTCGATGGCGCCGCCGCGTTGCTTCTCGATCCAGTTGCGGCGTTCCTCGCGCGGCGTCACGCCGAAGCGGTCGCGATACGCGTTCGAAAAATGCGCCGCCGACGAAAATCCGCACGCGAGGCTGATCTGCACCACAGATTTGCTCGTGCGCTGCAATTGCGTGCGCGCCTTGGTGAGCCGTAGATTGAGGTAGTACTTCGACGGCATCGCACCGAGATATTGCCGGAACAGACGCTCCAGTTGCCGGCGCGAAATGCCGACGAGATTCGCGATCTCATCGGTGGCGAGCGGGTCTTCGATATTCGCTTCCATCAGTTGCAGCGCGTCGTTCAGGCGCGGATGACGCTCGCCCGGCGCGGTGACGAACGGAATGCGCTGCCGCTCCGTGCCCGCGCGCATCACGCCGATGCCGAGCGAATCCGCGATGCGTTCCGCGAGATCCGGGCCGTGATCGCGCGCGATCATCGCGAGCATGAAGTCGACGCTCGCCTGGCCGCCGGTGCAGGTCGCGCGATCGCGGTCGATCTCGAAAATGTGCTGGCTGACAATCGCACGCTCGAACTGCTCAGTGAACTGCTGATACGTCTCCCAGTTCACCGCGACGCGATAATTCGCAAGCTGCCCGGCCATCGCGAGCCACCACACGCCGTGATGAATGCCGCAGACGAGCGGCGTGCGCGGCGCCACGCGCGCGAGGCTCGCGAGAAACAGACGATAGTCCGCGAATTGCTGATAGCGCTCGGAGACGACGATAAGCCAGTCGCATTGCACGGCGTCGTTGAAGGCGCCGTCGGCGGGCAATTGCGCACCGCCGGACAGCGGCACGGGGCGGCCGTCCCACGAACACACGCGCCACTCGTAGAGCCGGTGTCCGTCGATTTCGTTGGCCAGCAACAGACTGTCGATGACAGGCGCGATGCCGCTCATCGAAACCGGCGGCAACGCCACGATGACGACCTGCGTCGGCCCACTCGGCGCGCTCGGCACTCCCACCTTACTTGAGGCTGCCGGAGAGGAACTGCTGCAGGCGTTCGCTCTTCGGCGCGGTGAGCACGTCTGCGGGCGCGCCCTCTTCTTCCGTGCGTCCCTGATGCAGGAACATCACGTGATTCGACACGTTGCGCGCAAAGCCCATTTCGTGCGTGACGACGATCATCGTGCGGCCTTCCTCGGCGAGCTTTTGCATCACCTTCAGCACTTCGCCGACGAGTTCCGGATCGAGCGCGGACGTGGGTTCGTCGAAGAGCATGACGTCGGGATGCATCGCGAGCGCGCGCGCAATGGCGACACGCTGCTGCATGCCGCCCGACAAATGCGACGGATACTGCTTCTCGACGCGCGGCGGCAGCCCCACTTTCTCCAGATACGTGCGCGCGCGATCCTCCGCTTCCTTCTTCGAGAGGCCGAGCACGTGGATGGGCGCTTCCATCACGTTTTCGATGGCCGTCATGTGCGACCACAGGTTGAAATGCTGGAACACCATGGCGAGCTTGGTGCGCACGCGCTGCAACTGCTTGTGATCGGCGACATCGAGATTGCCGGCGCGATCGGGCTTGGTGCGCACCGTTTCGCCATCGACGATGATCTGCCCTGCGTTGGGCTTCTCCAGAAAGTTGATGCAGCGCAGAAAGGTGCTCTTGCCCGAGCCGCTCGCGCCGATGATGCTGATCACGTCGCCGGCATTCGCGGCGAGCGAGACGCCCTTCAACACTTCGTTGTCGCCGTAGCGTTTATGAATGTCCTTGGCGACAAGCTTGGTCGCGACGTCCTTGGCGGTGGGCTCCAACGCATTCTCCTCGGGTGATGACAGGGTGTGCTTCAGCGTCTGCTGCATGGGTTCGAATTCTACCGCTCACGCGCGCCGTGCCGGGCGCACCGCGCCCGCAGGCCGCAGATACGCGAGCCAGTGCTGCTCCGCGCGCCGGAACGCGGCGACGAGCGCAAACGAGATCGCCACATACAGAAGCGCGGCAATGCCGAACGATTCGAACGACTGATAGGTCGCCGAGTTGGCGTCGCGCGCGACCTTCAGGATGTCCGGCACGGTCGCGGTGAAGGCGACGGTCGTCGCGTGCAGCATCAGGATCACTTCGTTGCTGTACAAAGGCAAGGCACGGCGCAGCGCGGACGGCAGGATCACGCGGCGATACATCGTGAAGCCGCTCATGCCGTAGGCGCGCGCGGCTTCCACTTCGCCGTGCGGAATGGCGCGGATCGCGCCGGCGAAGATTTCCGTCGTGTAGGCGCACGTGTTCAGCGCGAACGCGAGGATCGCGCAGTTGAAGCCGCTGCGAAAGAACGCTTCCAGCAGCGACTGCGTGCGCACGAATTCCAGGCTGTACATGCCCGTGTAGAGCAGCAGCAATTGCACGTAGAGCGGCGTGCCGCGAAACACGTAGGTGTAGATGCGCACCGGCGTCGAGAGCCAGCGATTTCTCGACACCCGCGCGCACGCGAGCGGCACCGCCGCGCAGAAGCCGAGCGCGATGGATGCGGCAAGCAGCCACAACGTGACGACGAGGCCCGACGCGCGCATACCGTCGGAGTAAAGAAACGGGCGCCAGTATTCGGCGAAGATCTGGATCATGGCTGTGGCTCGCTAGCGGAAGTCAGAGTTCGGTCAGAGTTCGGCATGCCGCACGCCGATCGAATAGCGGCGCTCGAGCATCATCAGCACAAGATTCGACACGCTCGTAATCGCGAGATAAATGAGCGCCGCGACCAGGATGAAGAAGAACATGTTGAACGTGCTCTTGCCCGCGTCCTGCGCGGCCTTCACGACATCGGCGAGACCGATGATCGACACGAGCGCCGTCGCTTTCACGAGCACCTGCCAGTTGTTGCCGATGCCGGGCAGCGCAAAACGCATCATCTGCGGAAAGAGAATGCGGCCGAAAACACGCATGCCGCTCATGCCGTATGCCGTGCCCGCTTCCAGTTGCCCGCGCGGCACGGCGAGAAACGCGCCGCGAAACGTCTCGGTGAAATACGCGCCATAGATGAAGCCGAGCGTGAGCACGCCGGCGGTGAACGGATCGATGTCGAATTGATCCCAGCCGAATGCGTCGGTCAGATTGTTCACCGCGATCTGGATGCTGTAGAACAGGAGCAGCATCAGGACGAGATCGGGCACCGAGCGGATGAGCGTCGTGTAGAGCGTCGCCACGCCGCGCAGCGAGCCGTGACGCGAGAGTTTCGCGGATGCGCCCAAAAGACCGAGCAGCACCGATACCGCGAGTGACAGCACCGCGAGCGCGAGCGTCTCGCGGGCGCCCGCCCAAAGGAGCGGACCGAAGCCGTGCAGGAACAAGAGCGCCTCCATGTCGTCTTTCATCGTCGGACGGAACCGGGGCGCTCGGAAGAACGATCGCTCCGGTGAATGGCGGCGATCGTCGCAAGCGAAAATCAATCGCTCAAATGCTAAGGCTTCGTTTTGTTGCGACGCAGCACACAGCGGACTTGATTGGCATCGGCCGCACAAGCCCGCCGCGCAACGCTGCCCGCGCGCGACAGACAGGAAAACCCGCAGGCGCGCGGCGGGCGAAACTTGCGCTTTTCAGGTCGCATTTTCGATAGACGGCGGCAACGAAGGCCACTCAGCCCCGCGCGATCCCGCGCACGAGTTGCGCGACCTGCCCGTTCGCCACCGCGATTTCCGGGCTGTCCTGCAAAAGCGGCAGAAACCGTTCCGCGAAAGCCGGATCGCGCGTACCCGCGCTGAACAGGTCGACGACCGCCTTCGCGTGCGCGATGCGCATTTCGGGCGTGGCTTCGTCGTCGTCGAGGACGTCGTCGATGGCGGCGATCAGCGTCGAAAATGGCGACAGCCAGCGATACGCCGAGCCATTGATCACGATCTGCAGGAATTCGCCCGGCGACACCGGCCCGAATTCGGCTTCGTGACGCGCGCGCAAATGAGCGAGCACGCTGCGATGAAGCGCGAGCAGCGGATGGCGCACATCGCGCAGAAAGGAAGTGGCGGTCTGATCGGAGACGGCAAAAGCGGTCATGGTCGAGCCTCGTCGGGAAACACACTAAGTGAGGCCGATTCGGCCGCGATCAAGCGCCGCGCGTCTTGCCCGCGTAGCGGATGAATTCGGCAGCCGACAGCGGCGCCGAGAACAGCCAGCCTTGCCCGAACTGCGCGCCGCGCGCATGCAGATAAGCCGCCTGCTCCTCGCGCTCGATGCCCTCGGCAACCACCTGCACATCGAGCGTCGCGGCCATATCGATGATATGCGAGGCCACGCTGCTCGACGCCGCATCCTGTCCGACCGTGTCGACGAACGACTTGTCGATCTTCAGCCCGTCGATGCGAAAGTTCTGCAAATGCGACAGGCTCGAATAACCGGTGCCGAAATCGTCGAGATAGACGGCGTGGCCCGCGTGCCGGAACGCGCTGATGACTTCCTTGGCGGCTTCGGCGTCGAGAAAGCTGCGCTCGGTGGCCTCGATGCGAATCTGCTGCGGTCGCACGCCCTGTCGCGCGATGGCCGGACCGAGCACGTCGAGGAAGCGATGCGTCGTGAGATCGGGCGCGGAGAGATTCACTGACACGTAGTACTCGCCGTAGTGCCTGAGAAAATCGCCCAGTTCGAGGAGCACGGTATCGAGCACCTGATCCGTGATCGCCTGGATCAGGCCGCGATGCTCCGCGAGCGGAATGAAGTGATCGGGCCGCACGATGCGGTCGTGATACTTCCAGCGCACGAGCGCTTCGGCGCCGACGCAGCGACGCGTGGCGAGATCGACGATCGGCTGATACGCGACGATGAACTGATGGCGCCGCACGGCATCGCTCAGTTGTCCGCGCGGCGACAGCCTGCGCACGATGAAGAACGCCGCCCAGCCCGCGAACAGCAACCCCGCCGCGACGCCGCCGAGCAGCCACGCCCACGGCAACGTGCGCAGGCGCTGCCGCACGCTCTGATGCGGCGCGCTCACGACCACCGCGAGCGGCATCGACACGGAACGCCGCACGACGTATGGCGAGCAGTCGCGCACCGGCGGCGCGGTGCGATAGACGGCGAGCACGGCGGCGGCATCGGTGGCGGGCGTGGTCGCGATCACGCGGCTGACTTCGGTGTTGATGACGGCGACGCCGCTTGCGGGACCGGCGCGGAAATCGGCACCGTCGATGTAAAGCGCCGGGTCGGCCGCGACGTAGAAGCCGTTGCGTCCCATGACGAGCGACAACTCGCCGCCCGGCAGACGGGTGAGGCCGTACCAGGCCATGAGGCCGTCGCGCGAGCGCCAGTCGGGCGCGGGGAGCGTGAGCCCGTCGAGCGTGCCCGCCGAGACCGCGCCCAACAGCGACGAACATTGCCAGCGGCCGTCGCGATCATATGCGCCCGCGTCGCGCACTTGCCTGTGCGTGAGCGCGATGCGCCGCAATTCCCGCAGATACGGCTGCGAGCACGGCGCCGCCGCGACTTTACCGATTTCGCCGAGTGCGCCCGAGAGCCGCCGTGTCACATCCTCGGCGCGGATGAGCGCGGCATCGGCGACTGTGTTGAGGCGCGTCGTTTCCGCCTGGCGCTGGCTGCGCTGTGCGAACAAAAAGCCGATCCCCGCCGGCGCGAGCGCCGCAATCACCACGATGACGATCAGAAGCGCCGCCAGCGCCCCGCGTTGGATTTTGTTCATTGCGTGTTATGGGTCCGCCGCGCGAGGCGGTGTGCTCGCGTGCGTTTTCGTTGCCTGCCGGACGTGAACGGTGCAGTCGATGCAATCGGTGCAATTAATGCACTGGGTACATTTGCGCCGTCCGCGTGCAGTCTCGGACAAACGACCTAGTGTAGGGGGCGCGCCCGCCCCGGTTCAACGATTTCTTTACCTGAAAACGCGTCGCTTTGGTGGGCTTCCGCACGGCCCGCTGGCCCTTTTTTTGCCGTCGCTGCCGCGTGCGAAAATCGCCGCTTCGGAATTTCGATTTTCTTCCTGCCGGAACACAGAAGATGGCCTCGGATCACAATGCCACCCCGCTCGTGCGCGACGCCGCGTCCGGCGATTTCGACGCCATCGCGCGCATCTATGCGCACTACGTCGAGAACGCGCTCGCCACGTTCGAGGAAACCCCGCCTTCCGCCGACGACCTGCGCGCCCGGCACGCAACGATCGCCGCGGCGGGCTTGCCCTATCTCGTCGCCGAACTCGACGGCGCGGTGGCGGGCTACGCGTATGCGTCGGCCTATCGGCCGCGTTCGGCCTACCGTCATACGATCGAGGATTCGGTGTACGTCGCCGCCGGCATGGGCGGACGCGGCATCGGCAGCGCATTGCTGACGGCGCTCATCGAACGATGCGAGCGCGGGCCGTGGCGGCAGATGATCGCCGTGATCGGCAACAGCGGCAACGCGGGATCGATCGCGCTGCATGCGCGGTTCGGTTTCGAACACGTCGGCGTGCTGCGCGATGTCGGCTTCAAGCACGGCCGATGGGTCGATACCGTGCTGATGCAACGGGCGCTCGGCGCCTCGTGACGACCGTTTCGGGATGCGCGCGGCGCCCGGCTTCGCGGCGTGGCTCGCGGCGCGGTTAAAAGAGCGGCTAAGATTCGACATTTGCCTCCCGCGCTTCCCTGCCTTGCCGACCTACACCCTCGCCTCTCCCGTCAGCGCCGAAACCGACGTGCGCAAGAGCCGCTTCATCGCGCTGGCGATTCCCGTCGCGGACCGCGACGCGGCCATGCACGAGCTCGAACGCCTGCGCGCCGAGCATCCGGGCGCGACGCACGTCTGCTGGGCACTGCTCGCGGGCGGCCAGTCCGGCATGTCCGACGACGGCGAGCCTTCCGGCACGGCCGGCCGGCCGATCCTCGAAGTGCTGCGGCATCACGAAGTCGACGGCGTGCTGGCGGCGGTCGTGCGCTACTACGGCGGCATCAAGCTGGGCGCGGGCGGGCTCGTGCGCGCCTACACGGACGCGATCGCCAGCGCGATGCAACTCGCCGAGCGTGTGGAGCGCGTCGAGCGCGGTCTGCTTGAAATTGCAATCGACTACGCCGACGAGGCACGCGTGCGCCGCTGGATCGAGCAACACGGCGCCGAACTCGTGCACAGCGAATATGAGATGGCGGTGCGCCTCGTCGTGCGGATGCCCGTCGCCGCGCGGGAGCCAGCGGCCGCCGAGTTGCGCGATCTGACCAACGGCCGCGCGGAAATCGGAATGCCGACGTGAACGACGCGCCGCGCACCTTCGCGATGGTGATCGAGCCGGGCGGGCACTTCGTCGCGGTGCGAGACGGCGTGAGCTTGCTCGACGCCGCGTTGCAGGCGGGACTTTCGCTGCCCAGATCGTGCCGTAACGGCACCTGTCGCGCGTGCATGTGCCGTCTCGTCGATGGCGAGATCGCGTACCGTATGGAGTGGCCGGGCCTGACTCGCGAGGAGAAAGCGGAAGGCTTCGTTCTGCCGTGCGTGGCGCTGGCGCTCTCCGACGTGACGATCGATCAGCCGGACGCACGCGCGGCCGAGCCGGCGCTTCGTCCCGCGCGCTCGCGCGGCTTTTGACCCGGGTATTCCGGGATTGTCGTCTTGAATCAACCACCTACGATGTGAGTCCCGGGTGCGCGCGGATACGCTTTCCTTCAAAGAGCGTGCAGAGTGGCTCTCAAAAAGTGTACAATTTCGCTTTGCCCCAAATTCTGGCAGGGCCAGATCAACAGAGATTTAAATGACTAAAGTACTGCTGAAAGAGAACGAGCCTTTCGACGTCGCCATGCGTCGTTTCCGCCGTACGGTCGAACGTACGGGCCTGATCCAGGAACTCAAGTCGCGCATGGCTTATGAAAAGCCGACGACCGAGCGCAAGCGCAAGAAAGCTGCTGCTGTTGCTCGCCTGCGCAAGCAGATCCGTCGCGCACAACTGCCGAAGAAATTTTATTGATCGAACGCCGGGCCCTGCCCGAGTTGATCAAGGCGTTTGATTATGGCAGCCTGAGTTCGGTCGGGTCGCGGTTTCGCGCGTATGTAGCGTGAAAGCTCGCGGATTCGCGCACGTTCAGATGCGCCCCGTTCGTTAAGGGTTGGCAAGATCGCATAAAGCCTGCATGAGTGAAAGCTCATGCAGGCTTTTCGTGCTTCTGGGAGGCATTTTCCAGGTGGGTCGGGTGCGCGGGAGAGATAGCGATGTCGGCAAAATCGGCGCGCGAAGAAAGCGCGCGCACAAAAGCAAAGAGCCCGGTGGGAACCGGGCTCTTTGCTTGAAAAACTTGGTTGCGGGGGTAGGATTTGAACCTACGACCTTCGGGTTATGAGCCCGACGAGCTGCCAGACTGCTCCACCCCGCGTCTGAAGAATTGAATTATAGGCTGAATGCCGCACGCAGGTCAATAGTTCTTTGCGTTAATTGCATCGGCATCAACAAATACCTGAATCAGGTCGCCGGCCGACGCACGAACGCCAGCATCACACCGAAACCGATCATGAGCGCCCCGCTCACGCGATTGAACCACGCGAACCCGCGCGCGCCGCGAGAGAGCGACCCGAGCCGTGCACCCAACGCCGCATAGATGACGATCGCGACCAGTTCCAGCAGCAGAAACGTGGCGCCGAGAATCGCGAAACTCGTCGCGTAGGCGCTTCGGTCGACGAACTGCGGGAAGAACGCGGTGAAGACGAGAATCGCCTTCGGGTTGCCCGCGGCGACCCAGAACTCCTGCTTCGTGAGCCGCGCGAGACTCACCGGTCCGCGCGCCGCACCCTCTTCCCTCACCACCAGCGACGGCCCCGAGCGAATCAACTTCACGCCGATCCAGACGAGATACGCGGCGCCCGCGAACTTGATCACGGTAAAGAGCGTCTGCGATGCCAGCAGGAGCGCGCCGAGCCCCAGTCCGGCGATGGCGATCATGATCGCGAACGCGACGATCCGCCCCGACGACGCCAGCACCGACGCACGCACGCCATTGCGCGCGCCGTTCGACAGCGACAGCACGTTGTTCGGGCCGAACGCCATGTTGATGGCAAAGCAGGCAGGCAAGAAGAGCGAGAAAGTTTGCAGCGACATAAAACACCCGCGAACCGGCGTAGACGAGACCGCCAAGTTAGCACGCGCTGCGCGCTTTCAGAAGCGCCGGAAGCGAATCAAAAGCGATGCCGGATGCCCGTGCTGAACATCAACTGATTGCGCCCGCTCGACGGGTCGTTGGTGTTGATCACCGCCGGCGCGCCCGATGAGGCACGCTGATAGATCGACTCTAGATAGACATCGGTGCGCTTGGACAGCAGATAGTCGACCTGCAGCGCGCCTTCGTGCCAGTGCGCGCCGCCGCCGTTGGTGTACACATACATGCCGGCCAGCACGATAGCCGGCGTGAGCTTGTAGATGCCGTTGATCTCGTAATTGTTGAGCGCGAGCGACGGCATCAGGTCGCCGGTGTCGGCATCGGTGACGCCGGAGTTGATTGCGCGGGAAAATGCGCCGCCCAGCGTGAACTCGCCAAGCTCATAGCTCATGCCGACGCCGAACGTGTTCTGCTGCTGCACGTTCGCCGTGAACACCGAATTCGCCGCCGAACCGGGCAGCGCGAGCGAATCGTAGGCGCCGCTCGTCGTGTTGCCGCGACCGTTGTTGTGCAGATAGGCCGCGCCCGCGTTGAGCGAGCCCGCGGAATAATTGGCTCCGACGCTGTACGCGCGGTTGTCCGCAAACGCGCCCGCCTGATTGGAGAACGCGTAGAGGCCGCCGAAACTGAAGCCGCCGAAGGTCGCGCTCGTGTACTTGACCGAATTCGATGCGAGGAACGAATTGTTGGCGTTGTCGTTGTCGAGAAGATGCGCGAAAGCCGTGCCGCCGTTGTTGCCGGTCAGCGTGAAGGTCTGGAAATAATCGTGGATCGAATCGTACTGGCGGCCGAAGGTGACGGTGCCGAGCTTGTCCGTGCCGATGCCGACGTACATCGGGTGATCGTTGAGGCCCTCGCCCGTCGCGACGGAAAGACCGCGTTCGAGCCGGAAGATGGCCCGTGCGCCGCCGCCCAGATCTTCCGATCCTTGCAGACCCCAGTAGCTGCCGTCGACGGTGCCGGTCGTCAGCTGATATTGAGAATGCCCGCCGACGTTGTTGACATAGGAAAGGCCGGCGTCGAGCTCGCCGTATAAGGTGACCGAACTCTGCGCGAGCGCCGCGACGGGCACGCCGGCGAAGGCCGCGAGGATGACCGCCGGCATGGTCCGCGAAATCGCTCGGGGCGCGACGGCGAGAGCCGTTTCGGACGTCGACGGCGCAGTTCGGAAGGCTTTGCGGCGTAGCGGCATGGACGGCTCCGGTGGTTCTCAGTTATCAAAATATTGTCAGTTTTGTGAAGCCGCTTGTCAGTCGAAAAAACGCCGTCGACCGCTTCTGTGTCCTGGAACCAACGAACGACCGTTTGCCACATTTTTTGACTTGCCGGATTGGCGCCATTGAGCATAGCCGACGCGCTCGTGTGCTTGCCGCTAGAATCGAGACGCCTTCAGCCAATCCTATTCCGTCCATGTCATCAAAGACTCGCGCCATCGTCACCGGCCACACTCGCGGGCTCGGCGCCGCGCTTACCGAAATTCTGCTCGCGCAAGGCGCCGAAGTGTTCGCGATCTCGCGAAAACGCAACACCGCACTCGCCGCACGCCATGCCGGCGCGCTGCACGAAGTCGAACTCGATCTCGCCGATCTTTCCGCGCTCACCGACTGGCTGTCGAGTGGCGCGTTGCAGCGCTTCGTGGCGGGCGCGGATCGAGTGCTGCTCATCAACAATGCAGGCGTGCTCGCGCCGGTCGGCGCCCTCGCCGATCAGAACGCGGCCGACGTCGCGCGCGCGGTCAGCGTGAACGTCGCTGCCCCGTTGATGCTCGCCGCCGCGCTCACGCAGGCGAGCGGGCAAGCAGCGGACACGCGCATCGTCCATATTTCGAGCGGCGCCGCCCGCAATGCTTATCCCGGATGGAGCATTTACTGCGCGACCAAAGCCGCGCTCGATCATCACGCCCGCGCGGTCGCGCTCGACGACAACCGGGCGCTGCGTATTTGCAGCGTCGCGCCGGGCGTCGTCGATACGGACATGCAGGCGGAGATTCGTGGCATCGGCACGGATCGCTTCCCGCTGCGCGAACGCTTCGAAGCATTGAAGCGCGACGGCCAGCTCGCGACGCCCGAACAGTCGGCGCGCAAGCTGATCGATTATTTGCTGAGCGATGCCTTCGGCGACACGCCGACCGCCGACGTCCGCGAACTGGCGTGACTTTGATGCGGCGCTGCTTATGGAACGCTTAGGAAACGCTTAAGCCGCCCTCACGCCGCCGCGGCCGTTGCGCGCACCGATCCGAGCGCCTCGCGCGAGAGCGCATCCGCGCGGGCGTTGCGCGCCCGTGGAATCCACTGCAACCGGACCGCGCCGATCCGCGCGATCAGTGCGCGGGCGTGCGCCGCATGATGCGCGAGCGCGCGGCTTCCTGCGCCGTTCGGCGCGCTCAGATCGTCGATGACGACGCGGCTGTCGCCATGAATCACGATCTCGCGGACCTTCGCGCGTAACGCCGCTTCCAGCACGGCGATGAGCGCGAGATATTCCGCCGCGCTGCTGTCGCCGTGGCCCGCGGTGCGGCTGATTTCGACCGTCTCGCCGAGCGGACCGACCAGCACGCCACCGATGCCGAGCCGCCCGGGATTCGGTAACGCGGAACCGTCGAACCAGGCGCGCCAGCCGCGCTCCTCGTCCGGCGCTTGCGCCGCGCGTTCCCTGACGCGTTCGGCGCGTCGCAGTTCGCGCGAGCGCCGGGCTTCGGCATCCTTGAGTTGCGCGGCGCGCCGGGCATCGATGAAAGCGCGCAAAGACTGCGCGCCCGCCGCCTTCTGCAACGTTCTGAGAAGCGCCTCGTGCTCGGACAGGCGCGCGCCCTTCGAAAGCCGGCGGCTTTGCATGCGCTCCTTTTTGTACGCGACGGCGGCCAGTTCCTCGAAATCGATCATAAACAAACGGGAATTGAACGAAATCCGAGCTTAGCAGACGGCCGTGAGCGCGCCGTGACGGCCACCGCCGTGAATGGGTACGGCTGTTGCTGCAATTTACGGGCGAATCGTGTTCAAACCGCAACCCTCGGCAAGGAGCAAGATCATGGATCAAGCGATGGAATCGTCCTCCGGCGGCGCGAAGATCGTCGGCAAAGGCGCGGCGACGGCCGCGGGTCCCGGGCCCGATGTCATGGCGGCCAGCACGCTCGACGGCAATTCGGTGATCAGCAGCGACGGGCACGACGTCGGCTCGCTCAAGGAGATCATGCTCGACGTGAGCAATGGACGGATCGCGTATGCGGTGTTGTCGAGCGGCGGGTTTCTCGGCATCGGCAACAAGCTGCTCGCCGTGCCGTGGGCCGCGCTCACGCTCGATACGGACAACCGTTGTTTCAGGATCGACGCGACGGCGGATCAGGTGCGCAACTCGCCGGGCTTCGACAAGGACGCGTGGCCCTCGATGGCCGATCATGTCTGGGCCAGCACCGTGCACCAGCACTACGGGCGCGAGCCGTATTGGTCGAACGACCGTGCGCGCGACGTGAGTCCGTCGGGCGCGATCCCGCCCGAAGGCGTCGACGCGCCCGAGGCGGGCGGCGTCAAGCTATAGGAAAAGCGGAGTATTGCGGCGAGACGGCGCCGGGCGGCAGGCCCACGCCTTCAGTCGCGCGGACGCTCGTTGAGTTGAATGTCGGCACCTTCGGTTTCGCCCATGAGCGCACGCAGAACGTCGCCCGCGAAGTCTTCGATGGCGAAGTGCCACTCGAGCGAACCGACCGCGAAGTCGTTCGGGTTGCACTTGCCCTGAGCCCGGCGGATCGCGCCCACCGAAAGACTCAGCGCGCGTGCGTGCTGAAAGTGGGGATCGTCCGAGTCGAGAAACGGTACTTGATCTTTATCCATGACACCTATAACGGAACCGGTCGACGAAACTTTAGGCATGCGCGACAGACGCAATCGTTTGCGTGAATTCGCGCTCTGAATCCCATGCAATCCTATCGAAACCTCGCCGGCAATTCGGGCGTCGAAGCGTTCGACATCCTGACCGACGGCATCTGGGTGCGCTTCGTCAACGGCGGCACCTATCTGTATGACTATCGCGTGCCCGGGCGCGCGCACGTGGAGCAGATGAAACGGCTCGCCCGCGCAGGACGCGGGCTCAGCAGTTATATATCGAGATCCGGCGCGCAGTATGCCGAAAGAATCGATTAACTGCTCGAACGACGCATTCTACGCGAACGGAAAAGCATTACTTCGTACGAATGGCGCGCGTTCAGCGCTTCTGAGGGCCATTCGGCGCGTTCAGTTTGAAGTCGGCATTGAGTTGATGAAGTCGGCGTTGAAGCTTGTTCAGTTGCACCTGGGACGCAATACTGCGCCCCTCCAGTTGCGCCAGGGCCTTGCCGACCTCTTGCTGCTTCAACGCCACCTGCTGATTTTGCGCAGTTCCTCTTTGCCGATCGACGCGCGCGCGCTCGATCTCCGCTTCGGATTCCGCAATTTGACGCGCAATCTGTTCATGCTGCGCTTCGACAAACGCGCGCCGCATCTCGGCCTCGGCGAGGCGCATCGCCTGCTCGACGAAGTGACGGAAAGCCGGTTCGGCCGTATCGATTTCACTGGCCTTCAGCACGCGCCAGACTTCGCTCTCGTGATAGAGAACCACGTAGTAAGCGAGTTCGCGAGGATGGAACAGCAGGCTCGTGGCATAACTAAAGCTATGGAAGGTGCGAAACGTGACGAGCGCCGACTGCTCGACGAGCCCTTCGACCTCCGCGATCTGCGCGTTTTCCAGCGACTTCGGACCCGCCTGCATCGACAGTCCCGTAAGTGGTCGTAACGGCCTTATCGGCGTCGCCTGCGACGGCGCGTCGATTTTTTCTTCAGGCGTCACATCCTGCGGATGAACGTCTGGCACGACAGAAGGAATCGCATCCGGAATCGCATGCACCGACTTTTTCCGCAAGACAAACGATGGCGCGGTCGCGAGCAAGCTTCCTCTTCTGCTCAGCAGGCTTTTCACGTGGACTCCCAAAATGCATGGTGACATTCGACATAGCAGATCAGCGCCTGTCGAATTTCCTGAATATAGACGGCGATTAATCTGCATCACATACGATGGATCTCGCGCCGTCAATCGAAAAGTCGGCAATTCCACCTTTGGCAAAGTGTGCTGCCCTGCAATCGTCGTCGAACCGATGCTGGCGCTTCCCGACTGAGTTAATTTCGATTCACGCTTCGAATGAAGCGATTCGCGCGGCGCGAAACAATCGACTTCAGACGTTACACATGCTGATAAATCGCCTGCGTACCGTCGATGCGCACGCGCGCCAATTTCGCGGAGCGCGCCTTCGACATCAACGCGACCACGCGCATGAGCCTGATTCCCTGAATGCCCCATGTCGCGCCCGGTGCGCTTGCCACGCGTGACTCCAGCGCCCGCAACCTGCCGTAGAGTTCGGCAATCTGCGGCGTGGGCGCATTCGGTGTCCCGGATTCGGCCGCACCAACAGCCGTGATCGGATTGTCAAAAAGATGTTCAGGAATGTTCAACGGATCGCTACGTGTCGGCCCTTCACACCGGGCGCGCAAATATTCACCAATTGCGTCGAGAGAAGCGGCTGGAGCCTGTTCGACACGGCGTGAAACGGCCGCGCAGTCACTCAACTTCCAGTTCTCGCGCGCGCTGATCGTGGCAATCAATGCGGTGATGTGCGCCCGCTGTTGCGCTTCGAGCGGCGCCATGACCACGTTGAGTATCAAGCTTATCGGCGATTGTTCACGCCCTTCGATTTGTTCGGGAAATGTATTCGACATGCAAAATTCCGTAGATTTATTTTCAGCCGATGAGATTCGTGCGGACTGCTTGCCCACAGATTCAACGTTGACAAAAATCAGCAGACGCATCTTATCCGTTCTCGGCACGTATACAGGGCCTACAGAGATAAATCAGGACTGTCCTAACGTCGCACCGACCCGGCACGCCCAATGCTGAAGGAAATGCAAGCGGCGCACGTTGCGCCGGATCAAAGGAGATGGAGATGAAGACCACGACCGCTATCGCAGGCGTACTTTTCGCGCTTGTCAGCACCACCGCGCTCGCTCAGGAAATGTCGCGCGACCAGATGATGCAGCGCCAGCAACAGATGCAACCGGGCCGCACCGATGCCGTTCCGACCCCGCGTACCGGGGACTCGTCACAAGGCGGCGTGCCGTCGGGGACCTCGAGCAGCGGCACGCTGATGCAGCAGCGGGAACAGGGCATGTCGCCGAATTCGACATCGAACTCGTCGAAGGGATCGCAGTCGACCGGCACGATGAAGCAGTAATGCCGCATGCGGGCAAGACGCGGGCCGGTCGCTCGCGTCTTGCTGGTACTCAGGGCGAGACGCACCGCAACGAGAAGACGTATCTAGCGGCTAACCGCAACGACGATTCAGCCGCCGCGTATCCGCACAACGTAGACGGCGTGTTCACCGATTTCGCGAACAGCGGATACGCGGCCCGCGCAAATTATCTGCGTGAGTCTGTGCGCTAGGCATCGACAATCGTCGTCCACTACACGCCGGCCGCTTATCCACAGTTTCGGTGGACAAGCGTGTAGATAACATGCGGACCGCGCGTCTATCTCTTTGATGAACAAGGCGTCCGCCCACACGGCGGCGAAACGCGCCGCGCGTCCTGCATGTTCATAAACCGTATATACTGTTTTCTCCACACGACAGGAGAGAACGGATGAGCACCGCGCAAGCAAAGACGCCGGCGAAGAAAAAACAGGCGCCCGTGAAAACCACGAGCAAGGTCAGCAAGAAGACGCAGACGAAGACCATCGCTACGCCGGAGACCGAGGTGAAGGCACCGGCCGCGGCATCGAAGAGCGCGGCATCGAAGAGCGCGGCGAAGAAAGCACCCGCGAAAGCGCCCGCCGCCGAAGTCACGCCTGCGAAGAACGTCGCGAAAAGCCCGTCCAAGCCCGACGCGAAGCCCCGCCGCGTGAAGAAAGAAAGCGCAAAGAAGGAAAGCGCGAAGAAAGAAAAAGTCGTGCGCGACAGCTTCACGATGCCCAGATCGGACTACGCAAAGATCGCCGCACTCAAGCAGAAGTGCCTGAATAACGGCGTGCGCGTGAAGAAGAGCGAATTGCTGCGTGCGGCGCTCACGCTGCTCGATGCCGCGCCGGACAAGCATCTCGTCGATGCAATCAAGGCGCTCGAGACCGTGAAGACGGGACGTCCGGCGAACGCCTGAACATCGTCCGCTCAGAAGACGTTTCTGAAGATCCAGTAGAGCCCGGCGGCCAGCGCGATCGACGCGGGCAGCGTCAGCACCCATGCGAGCGCGAGGCTGCGCACGGTGCTCCACTGGAGCCCCGAGCCGTTGGCCGCCATCGTCCCGGCGACGCCCGATGACAGCACGTGCGTCGTCGAGACCGGCAGGCCGTAGGCATCGGCGGCGCCGATCGTCAGCATCGCGACCAGCTCGGCCGACGCGCCCTGCCCGTAAGTCAAATGCTGCTTGCCGATCTTCTCCCCCACCGTCACGACAATGCGCTTCCAGCCGACCATCGTGCCGAGCCCGAGCGCAATCGCCACGGCGACCTTGACCCAGGTCGGAATGAATTTGGTCGCGTGATCGAGCTGCTTTCTGTAGTTGTCGATCACGGCGCGGTCCGCGGGCGCGAAGACCGGCGTGTTCGCTTTCTCCATCAGACGGATCGCCTCGGACACGAGATACATGTTGTTGCGCACGTTATCGACGATATTCGACGGCACCGCCGCGAGCGACCCCGACGAGCCAACCTGATTCGCGATGACATCGGTGAGTTGCTTCACAGCGGGCATCGTCGCGGGCGACAGTTGCCGCGTGCGGACGTAGGCCTGCGTGTCTTCGCGCGGATCGGCGGAAGCCGGCGCGCCGCTCACGTATTTCGCGAACGTCGCGGATGCCTCGTGCGCCACCGCGACGAAGTTCTGCGTTTCCGCGGGATTCATCGCCTTGTTGAGCGCGTAGGCGGTCGGCACCGTGCCGATCAGGATCAGCATGATGAGGCCCATGCCCTTTTGCCCGTCGTTCGAACCGTGCGCGAACGACACGCCCGTGCACGTAAGAATCAGCAGCGCGCGAATCCAGAACGGCGGCGGATGATTCTTCTTCGGTTCCTTGTAAAGCGCGGGCACGCGCACCAGTGCCTTCAGCAGAAGCAGCAGCAGCCCGGCGCACACGAAGCCGACGATCGGCGACAACAGCAGCGACTTGCCGACGCCCGCCGCCTGCGACCAGTCGACGCCGCTCGTGCCGCTGGGTCCGCGCATGAGCTGATTCATCAGGCCGACGCCGATGATCGAGCCGATCAGCGTATGCGAACTCGACGACGGCAAGCCGAAGTACCACGTCGCGAGATTCCAGATGATCGCGGCGATGAGCAGTGCGAAGACCATCGCGAAGCCCGCGCTGCTGCCCACTTGCAGAATCAGTTCGACGGGCAGCAGTTGCAGAATGCCGAACGCGACCGCGCCGCTCGATACCAGCACGCCGAGAAAATTCCACACGCCGGACCAGACCACCGCGACATTGGGTGTCAGCGAATGCGTGTAGATCACGGTCGCGACGGCATTCGCCGTGTCGTGAAAGCCGTTGACGAATTCGAACCCGAGCGCGATCAACAGCGCGACGCCGAGCAGAACATAAGGGAGCATTGAACTCAATCTGACGGACTCGAGATCGGTCGCCAGATGCAGCCCGACGTAGCCGATGCCGCCGATGAGGATGAGAAAGAAAACGAGGAGACTGGTGCGGCGAGTGCGTTCGCTCACACCGCCCTGCTGAGGAAATGCGATATCCGGCATGACGGTGCCTCACGCGTTTTTCGTAGCGGTGCCAAGCATACGATCGGCCGATGCGCCCGACTGTGAATCTTTTGTGTCAACAGTTCGCGTAAAACTTTCGCGATATGCAGCAAAAACAGGCGTGGCGGGCGCGAGAACGATTTCATCGAAGAATCGCGCCGCTGTCATACAGGTGACATTCAGCTTGCCTATGGTTTCGGCCAGCACCCGCCGGATGACCGGCGCGCGACGAGAAACATAAACAGAACGACCCGTCGCGCGGTGCAAAAGTGCATACCGAGACGATGACACTGAACTTCGACCCAGCACCCGCGCGCAAGCGCCTTGGCAGCGCGCTCGACGCGCCGTCAGACGCGGCGCGCATGCGCGATCTCCTCGCGCTGCGCGACCAGCCCGTCGCCGATGCTTTCGTCATGCTGACAGCGCCGCTCGCCAGCGAAGCGTTCGAGCAAACCGAGATGATGGCCGGACGCATCGATGCCGGCCTGCTCGATCGCTTGCGCTCGACCCTGCGTCGTCTGCGCGCGCTGTGGTGGGCGTTCGAGCCGCTGCTCGACGAAAAGGAAGCGCGTATTGTGCGCAAGCGTCTCAAGCGGCTCGCCGATATCGCGGGCGAACCGCACGAGATCGGCGCCGCGTGCGACTTGCTGGATCGTGCGCGCAAGGACTGCGCGTGGCTCGATCCCGTCGTGCGCACGCTGCGGCAGGAACGGCGCGACGCGTCGGCGGCGAGTTGCGTGACGATCCGCAAGGCGCATGTCGATGTGCTGCTGCGCCGCGCGCTCGCCGATGCACGCCGTCGCCTCGAAGCGCGTGACGAGGATCGCACGCTGATGGAGTTCGCGCGCCAGCGCGTCTCGCTCGCCGATGATCTGCTCAGCAAGCACGAACTTCGCGCCGCCCGATCGAAGCGTGTGGACGCGAAGACGCTGCGCAGCATCGAGGAAGCCGCGACGAAACTGCAATGCCTGCTCGAGCTTTTCGCGCCGGTGCTGGAGCGCGGACATGCACACACGATGACGCATCCCGGCGACGCGCAGGCCGCGCTCGGCAAGCTCAACGACGTGCTCGCGAGCGAAGCCGCCGTGCGACGCGTCGCGCCCGCGCTCGGCGACAAACACGCGCTCGACGAAGCCGTACGCTGGCTCGACAAGCAAAAGCGCGGAGCGTCGCGTGCCGCGCTCAAGCGCCTGCGATCGCTGACTGATCGCTGACCGTCCGCCGGCGCGCGTGAGGCGCTCCCTCCTTTTGGCTGGCTTCGCGTGGCGACGGCGCTCCCTGCTTCGGGTCGTCATCGTGATGCGGGTTTCGCGGACCATGCCGCATCGGCATGCTGAACGTATGGCAGTCGTATCCGGCGACGCCTTCCGTCCAGCCATCCGCACAGGGAGTCCGTCATGTATTTCGGCACACTCGTCACTCAGCCGCGCAACGAACCGCAGAACTGGGAGCGCGATCGGGATGCGTCGCGCGCCGACACGCCGGGCCGCTGGCGCGTGTTCTGGCACAGCGTGAAGCGACTGTTTGGTCGATCGGCAACATCCTAATTGGGGAATTAGGACTCGTCCGAACGCGTTTCTGGCTTCGAGCCGCTCTAATGCGGTCCTTTTCGGATAACCAGAAAATCATGCGGACACGAAAAGCGCTTCTGATTCCGGTCGCTCTCGGGCTTTTGAGCAGCGGCGCGCCGGCCTGGGCGAAATACACCGAGCAGTGGATCAGCACTTCGGATCTCGCGCACGTTCGGCCTGCTGCGCGTGTTGAACATGTTGAACGTGCTGACCGAGTTGAGCGTGTTAAGCATGTTGAGCGCGCCCAACACACTCAAGCCGTTGTCGCAACGCACAAGAAGCAAGCCGATGCGCACGCGAGCCTGAAATCACACCACGCCGCGCTTCAGGCCAAGAGCGCGGCTGGGCAAGACGATCCGATCGCCGCGTTCGCCCACGAGCCGCGACCGTCCTCGCGGGCGAAAACTGCTCGGCGCTGACGGTTCGCTTTCGCTTCGATTAAAAGTTGGATGGCGCGCACTTCTCGACTATTCCGATTCCATTTCAATCTGAATCGACTATTCTTGTGATGTCGTAAGAGGTGGGCCGCACGCGGCGCTGCGCTCTGCCATGTGCTCGATTTATCGAGCATTATTAGAGGCGCAGTCAAACGCGTCACCCACTGCTCTTACGACACTTCTCTTTTTTGATCCCTTTTGATGTGGATATGCGCGCTCTGTCGTCGACGATTATGTTAGTGCGTCGATTTATTGGCATAGCTAAAGATTGCGCGGCGCGTTAGGCGCGCGCGATTCAATCGCAGCGCGCCGCTTTACACACACGATGAGTTCGAACGGACGCGAACGGTTTGCCGGAACCGAGAGGTCGCAAGTCTGCCGCGTGTGGCGGACGTCGCGTGAATTGCATATAAGG
The DNA here is from genome assembly GCF_000402035.1 of Caballeronia insecticola. Lineage (GTDB taxonomy): Bacteria > Pseudomonadota > Gammaproteobacteria > Burkholderiales > Burkholderiaceae > Caballeronia > Caballeronia insecticola. Next base: position 1,117,401 of record NC_021287.1, on the reverse strand, counting down.
CTTTGGAACGCCTGAGAAAAAAGAAAAGCCCTTGAAGATCAAGGGCTTGCAATTCTGGCGGAGAGAGGGGGATTCGAACCCCCGATAGGTTTTACCCTATACACGCTTTCCAGGCGTGCGACTTAAACCGCTCATCCATCTCTCCGGAAGTCCGCGATTATACCAAGTTCCCGCGCCCGCGCCAGCCCCTACGGGTGGCGAATGTAATCCACGAGCGCGCGCGTATAAGCATCCGGCTTCCGATCGAAAAGACTCACCACGATCGCCACCGCGAAACCCGCCGGAACGCCGAACACGCCGGAACTGATCGGCTCGATGCCGAACCAGCGCGGCCCCGCAAAGCCCGTCAGCTGCATGAAGAACGGATACGTCGACACGATGTAGTACACGCACACGACCAGCCCCGCGATCATCCCCGCGATCACGCCGCGCTGCGTCGTGCGCTTCCAGAACACGCCGAGCACCAGCGCCGGAAACAGGCTCGAGGCCGCCAGCGAAAACGCCGCCCCCACCAGAAACAGAATGTTCCCCGCATTGAGCGACGCGACGTACGACGCCAGCAACGCCACGCCCAGCAGCAGAATCTTCGAGATGGTCACGCGCCGCTGGCTCGTCGCGCGGCGATCGACCATGCAGTAATAGACATCGTGCGACAGCGCATTGGCGATCGTCAGCAGAAGCCCGTCCGCCGTCGACAACGCCGCCGCCAGCGCCCCCGCCGCAATCAGCCCGGAGATCACATACGGCAATCCCGCGATCTCGGGCGCCGCCAGCACCACCATGTCCGGCTGCATCTGGATGCCCGCCCAGCGCACGATGCCGTCGCCGTTCACGTCGCTGATGCGGATCAGATACGGCTCCACGCGCCGCCACTGCATCACCCATTGCGGCAGATCGGCGAAGCGATGGCCGACCAGCCCCGTCAATATTTCATGCTTGATCAGCACCGCGAGCACCGGCACCGTCAGATAAAACAGCGCGACGAAAAACAGCGTCCAGCCAACCGAGCGACGCGCCGACGCCACCGACGTCGTCGTGTTGTAGCGCGTGAGAATGTGCGGCAGGCTCGCCGTGCCGAGCGACAGACACAGCAGCAGCGACAGAAAGTTCACCTGATGCACGCGCGGACTCTCGTCCCCGGCCGACCCCGGCGGGAAGGCCTCGGCCATCGGCACAGGAGCGGCGACGCGCTCGCTCAGCGCATCGCGTTCGCGGGTCCATTTGGCTTGGGCATCGGCGGGATCGTGTGGAAACGCCGCGAGTTCGCGCTCGCGCTCGTTGATCTCGCGCAGCGGCCCGTTATGCCGCCGCAATTCGGCAATTTCCGCGACGAGGCGCGCGTGCTCTTCATGAAACGAGCGCGGCAGCGCGTCGATGCGCTGCTGGATGCCCGCCGCCTGACGCTGATAATCGGCGCGCACGCGGGCTTCGTCGGGCGACACCGCCACCGCGCGTTCGAGCGCTTCGACGCGCTCCATCACGCGCCCGTAATTGAGTTGCGGGAACCAGCCCAGCCCTTCGCGATGCGCGATCATCGAGACGGGAATGAGCATCGCGCTGATCAGGATGATGTACTGCGCGACCTGCGTCCACGTGACCGCGCGCATGCCGCCGAGAAACGAGCACACGAGAATGCCCGCGAGCCCGCAGAAGATGCCGATCGAAAACTCGATGCCGATGAAGCGCGACGCGATCAGCCCGATGCCCTGAATCTGCGCGACGAGATAGACGAACGAACAGAGAATCGCCGCGATGGCCGCGAGCGCGCGCACGGTGTTGCTGGAGAAGCGCGTGCCGAGAAAGTCGGGGATCGTGTAGCGCGCGAGCTTGCGCACGTACGGCGCAAGTAGAAACGCGACGAGACAGTAGCCGCCCGTCCAGCCCATCACGTAAGCGAGGCCGTCGTAGCCGCTTGCGTAGATCGAGCCGGCGAGACCGATGAACGACGCCGCCGACAGCCAGTCGGCCGCCGTCGCCATGCCGTTGAACGCGGACGGCACGCGCCGCCCCGCGACATAGTATTCGACGAGATCGGAGGTTCGCGACAGGAGCCCGATCACCGCATACACCGCGATCGGCACGAACAGGAACACGTAGCCGATCCACATGCCCGGACCCGTCGTGCGCTCGATGCGCTCCATCAGGAAGATGAACAGCAGGAAGCCGAGCGTATAGAGCGCGTAGTAGACGATGAGCCGGTTCGTGAGCTTCATGCCGCGCCGCCCTGTTCGGATCGCGCGACACGCAACAGGCGCGCATCGGCGAGCTGCATCAGGACGATATAGACCGCGATCAGCGCGACATACACGAGAATCGCGCCTTGTGCGCCGAAATAGAACGGCAGCGGAAAGCCCGCGACGCGCACGTTGTTGAGACGCTGGGCGAAAAGCGGCAAGCCGAACGAGACGACGAAGCCGATCGTCATCAGCACGACGATCAGCGCGATGTTGAAGCGCCAGTACGCACGATGCGCGCGCGCCATCGCGGCCGTGACGGGCGGCGCGCAGGCGGGTGTCGCGGGTGTCGGAGCCGGGGAATCGGCGGGAGGAATGGCCATGCGGTTATTTACCAAAACCGCATGGCGTCGGCAATAAGGATCGACCGCGCCGCACAGCAATGCGGCGCGGTCGAAGGACGGTCAACGCGCTTCGCCGAGCTGATCGAGAATCGCGGGGTTTTCCAGCGTGGAGACGTCCTGCGTGATCTCCTCGCCCTTCGCGAGCGAACGCAACAGCCGCCGCATGATCTTGCCGGAACGCGTCTTCGGCAGGTTCTCGCCGAAGCGGATGTCCTTCGGCTTCGCGATCGGGCCGATCTCCTTGCCGACCCAGTTGCGCAGTTCGGTGGCGATCTGCTTCGCTTCATCGCCTTCCGGACGCGCGCGCTTCAGCACGACGAACGCCACCACGGCTTCACCGGTCGTGTCGTCCGGACGGCCGACGACCGCCGCTTCCGCGACCATCGGATTGGCGACCAGCGCCGATTCGATTTCCATCGTGCCGAGACGGTGGCCGGAGACGTTCAGCACGTCGTCGATGCGGCCCATGATCGTGAAGTAGCCGGTTTCCTTGTCGCGCACCGCGCCGTCGCCGGCGAGATAGAGCTTGCCGCCGAGTTCCTCGGGGAAGTAGCTCGTCTGATAGCGCTTCGGATCGCCCCACACGTTGCGCAGCATCGACGGCCACGGACGCTTGACGACGAGAATGCCGCCCTGCCCGTTCGGCACGTCCTGACCGGTTTCATCGACGATAGCGGCCATGATGCCCGGCAGCGGCAGCGTGCACGAGCCCGGCACGAGCGGCGTGGCGCCCGGCAGCGGCGTGATCATGTGGCCGCCGGTTTCGGTCTGCCACCACGTATCGACGATCGGACACTGACCGCGGCCGACGTTCTCGTGATACCACATCCACGCTTCCGGATTGATCGGCTCGCCGACCGTGCCGAGAATGCGCAGCGTCGACAGGTCGTAGCTCTTCGGATGCACCGTCGCGTCCGCTTCCGACACCTTGATGAGCGAGCGGATCGCCGTGGGCGCCGTGTAGAAGATCGTGACCTTGTGGCGGTCGATCATCTCCCAGAAACGGCCGGCGTGCGGATAGGTCGGCACGCCTTCGAACATGACCTGCGTCGCGCCGATCGCAAGCGGCCCGTACGCAATATAGCTATGGCCCGTGATCCAGCCGATGTCCGCCGTGCACCAGAAGACATCGCCCGGCTTCATGTCGAAGGTCCACTTCATGGTCTGCGCGGACCACAGCAACACGCCCGCCGTGCTGTGCTGCACGCCCTTGGGCTTACCCGTCGAACCCGACGTGTACAGAATGAAAAGCGGATGCTCGGCGCTCACCCACTCCGGCTCGCACTTCGCCGGTTCGTTCTCGACGATCTCGTGCAGCCACTCGTCGCGCCCTTCGGTCCACGCGACCTTGCCGCCCGTGCGGCGATACACGATGACGTTCTTTACCGCCTCGCAACCGCCCGCGGCGAGCGCTTCGTCGGCGATGCTCTTGAGCGGCAGCGCCTTGCCGCCACGCATTTGCTCGTCGGCGGTGATGAGCGCGACCGCGCCGACATCGACGAGACGCTCGTTCAGCGACTTCGACGAGAAGCCGCCGAACACGACCGAATGCGTCGCCCCGATGCGCACGCAGGCCTGCATCGCGACCACGCCTTCCACCGACATCGGCAGATAGATCACGACGCGGTCGCCCTTCTTCACGCCGCGCTTCCTGAGCGCGTTGGCGAGACGGGACACGCGTTCGAGCAGGTCCTGATAGGTGACGTTGGTGACGGTGCCGTCGTCGGCTTCGAAGATGATCGCGTTGTCGTTGCCGCGGCCCGCTTCGACGTGACGGTCGAGACAGTTGTACGACGCGTTCAGCTCGCCGTCTTCGAACCACGTGTAGAACGGCGCCTTCGATTCGTCCAGCACTTTGGTGAACGGCTTGTGCCAGGCGAGCGTTTCGCGCGCGAGCCGCGCCCAGAAGCCTTCGTAGTCGCGCTCGGCTTCCGCGACGAGCGCACGGTACGCGTCCATGCTGGAGATTGCCGCTCCCGCAGCAGCCTTGGCTGACGGCGGGAACACACGTTTTTCATGCAAAACCGATTCGATCGCAGACATCGACAACCCCTCTGATGGTGATTCCAAATCCGGCGGCGCGCGCATCGCTGAATGGGCTGCGTGCGCCGCATGTTATGAGGTTCGGAAGCGGCCACGCGCGGGGCGTTTCCGGGCCGAACCTTGTCTCCAGTCTGACCGCGCCGGGCGGCACGGCGAACTCAAATCCCTAAGCGCACTCGGCGCGATGGACATCCTGCATCGATTTCAAGATAAGCCGCCCAACTTACCCGCTTCTTACGTGAACCGTCCGGCTGGCACGGGGTATACACGGAGTCCGCGCGGCTTCTACAATGCGTCCCCACAATCGTAACTGATCAACCCGCGCGGTATCCAGCTTGAATCGCTACGCCTTTCTTTTGATCGCGGCCATGCTGCTCGTCGGGAGCAACGTCGGCATCGGCAAGTCGATCGTCGCCTTCGTTCCCGTTCCGCTGTTCGCGCTGCTGCGCTTCGTCGTCGCGCTCGTGGTGCTGTGGCCGCTGCTGCGTCCGTCGAAGATGAAACGCGTCGCGCGCGGCGAATGGATCAATCTGTTCCTGCAGGCGTTCTTCGGCACCTTCGGCTTCACGCTGCTGATGCTGGGCGGCGTCGCGCGCACCAGCGCGGTCGCGGCGGGCGTCATCACGAGCACGATTCCGGCCGTGGTCGCGCTCTTCGCGTGGATCTTCCTGAAGGAGAAGCCGAACGGCCGCGCCTTCGCGTCGATCGGGCTCGCGATCGCGGGCGTGCTCGTCATCAACGTGGCGCAAAGCAGCGGCGGCGGCAGCGATGGCGCGAGCGGCTCGCTCACCGGCAACCTGATGGTGCTCGGCGCCGTGTGCTGCGAATCGCTCTACGTGATCCTCTCGCGCCGGCTCACGCAGACGCTGTCCGCCATCGATATCTGCGCGTACACGCACGGCATCGGATTTCTGCTGATGTTGCCGCTCGGTCTCACCGCATGCGCCGGCTTCGACTGGCGCGGCGTCGATACGGGCACTTGGGCGCTCGTCGTCTGGTACGGGCTCTCGGCGAGCATCTTCTCGTTCTGGCTGTGGATGAAAGGCATCCGCCGCGTCGACGGCAGTCTCGCAGGCGTGTTCTGCGCCGTGCTGCCGGTTGCCGCGGCGCTCTATGGCATCGCATTTCTCGGCGAACGGCCGACGCTCGCGCACGGCGTTGCACTCGCTTGCGTCGTCGCGGGAATCGGGCTCGCGAGTCTCAAGCCGCGTGCGGCGGGAGCGGTGTCGAACGAACACGGCATTTGAGCCCTGATTCGGCGCGTTCTCAAGCCTCTTGCGACGACGCGCTACAATAGCGGGCTTTCCAGACCGCGAACGCGCGGCTTCCACGCGTGCCCTGCTGCATCGCGGTTCTGGTCTGTCATATTCGTCCGTCATCATTTCCGGTCCGATCCGCATCGACTGAAAAGCCGCCCATGTCCGCTCCCAAGCACTCCCCCGCGCACGCTCGGCCCGCCGCGATGAAAGCGCTGCCGAAGATCATCTTCATGAGCCGCTGGCTCCAGGTGCCGCTCTATCTGGGCCTGATCGTCGCGCAGGCCGTGTATGTCGTGCTGTTTCTGAAGGAAGTCTGGCACCTCGTCACGCACGCGATGACGCTCGACGAAACCAACATCATGCTCGTCGTGCTCGGCCTGATCGATGTGGTGATGATCTCGAACCTGCTCATCATGGTGATCGTGGGCGGCTATGAGACCTTCGTGTCGCGGCTGGGCGTCGAGGGCCATCCCGACGAGCCGGAATGGCTCGATCACGTCAACGCCGGCGTGCTGAAGGTGAAGCTCTCGATGGCGCTCATCAGCATCTCGTCGATTCATCTGCTCAAGACCTTCATCAACCCGGACCAGCACACCTTTCACACCGTGCTGTGGCAGGTGATCATTCACGTCGCGTTCCTCGTTTCCGCGCTCATCATGGCGTACGTCGACCGGCTGACCACGCATACGCATCCGCGCCATTTCCATAGCGAAACGGTGGCGCGCGGCGCACTCGACTGACCACGGCGTCACCCGAACGCCGACACAGAAAGATTCCCGTCCCCAGAGCCCAAGCCATGACCGTCATCAAACAGGAAGATTTGATCCAGAGCATCGCTGATTCGCTGCAGTACATCAGCTATTACCATCCGCTCGATTACATCCAGGCGCTCGGCCGCGCCTACGAGCTCGAAGAGAGCCCGGCCGCGAAGGACGCGATCGCCCAGATCCTGACCAACAGCCGCATGTGCGCCGAAGGCAAGCGCCCGATCTGCCAGGACACGGGCATCGTCACGGTGTTCGTGAAGGTCGGCATGGACGTGCGATGGGACGGCGCGACCATGAGCGTCACCGACATGATCAACGAAGGCGTGCGCCGCGGTTATCTGAACCCCGACAACGTGCTGCGCGCATCGATCGTGAGCCCGCCCGAAGGCGCGCGCAAGAACACGAAGGACAACACGCCGGCCGTCATTCACTACGAGATCGTGCCCGGCGACAAGGTTGACGTGCAGGTCGCGGCCAAGGGCGGCGGCTCGGAGAACAAGTCGAAGTTCGCGATGCTGAATCCGTCGGACTCGATCGTCGACTGGATTCTGAAGACCGTGCCGACGATGGGCGCGGGCTGGTGCCCGCCGGGCATGCTCGGCATCGGCATCGGCGGCACGGCTGAAAAGGCGATGGTCATGGCGAAGGAATCGCTGATGGACCCCATCGACATTCAGGACGTCATCGCGCGCGGGCCGCAAGACTGGATCGAGGAACTGCGTGTCGAGCTGTACGAGAAGGTGAATGCGCTCGGCATCGGCGCACAGGGTCTGGGCGGCCTCGCGACCGTGCTCGACGTGAAGATCATGGCCGCGCCGACGCACGCGGCGAGCAAACCGATCGCGATCATCCCGAACTGCGCGGCCACGCGCCACGCGCACTTCACGCTCGACGGCTCGGGCGTCGCCAAGCTCGACGCGCCGTCGCTCGACGACTGGCCGAAGGTCAACTGGGAGCCGAACACCGAGACGAGCCAGCGCGTGGACCTGAACACGCTCACGCCGGAACAGGTTGCCGCGTGGAAGCCGGGCCAGACGCTGCTGCTCTCCGGCAAGATGCTCACGGGCCGCGACGCCGCGCACAAGCGCATCGCCGACATGCTCGCGAAGGGTGAAAAGCTGCCGGTCGACTTCACGAACCGCGTGATCTATTACGTCGGTCCGGTCGATCCGGTGCGCGACGAAGCCGTCGGCCCGGCGGGCCCGACCACGGCTACGCGCATGGACAAGTTCACCGAGATGATGCTCGCGCAAACCGGCCTCATCTCGATGATCGGCAAGGCCGAGCGCGGCCCCGTCGCGATCGAGGCGATCAGCAAGCACAAGGCGGCGTACTTGATGGCCGTGGGCGGCGCGGCGTATCTCGTGTCGAAGGCGATCCGCGAGGCGAAGGTGCTTGCGTTCGAAGACCTCGGCATGGAAGCGATCTACGAGTTCGACGTGCAGGATATGCCGGTCACCGTCGCGGTCGATTCGAACGGCACGTCCGTTCACAAAACGGGCCCTGCCGAATGGCAAGCAAAAATCGGAAAAGTCCCGGTCGCAACGGCTTGAGTCGCGATTAATGGCGGTTTATACCGCTTACAGTTGAAAGAGCCGGGCGAACTGCCCGGCTCTTTTATTTGGAAGTCTCTAATTGATAGAGATTTTCATTCTCAGTTTTGTCTGAAACAAAAAATTCTCACCAACCTTGGCATTGTCACGCTCAAGGTTTATCTTTGCCACAAAGCCCCGCGCTACAAAAAAGGAACAATCATGCAAGGCGACGCAAAAGTCATCGAATTTCTGAACGCACAGCTGAAAAACGAGCTGACCGCGATCAACCAATACTTCCTGCACGCCCGGATGTATCAGCACTGGGGGCTGGACAAGCTCAACAAGCATGAGTACGACGAATCGATCGGCGAGATGAAGCACGCCGACTGGCTGATTCAGCGCGTCTTCATGCTCGACGGTCTGCCGAATCTGCAGGACCTGCACAAGCTGCTGATCGGCGAGGAGACGAAGGAAATTCTCGAGTGCGATTTGAAGCTCGAGCAGATTTCCCAGTCCACCTGCAAGGAAGCCATCGCGTATTGCGAATCCGTGCGCGATTTCGTCTCGCGCGAGATCTTCGAGAAGATCCTGCACGACACCGAAGAGCATATCGACTGGCTGGAAACGCAACTGGATCTGATCGACAAGGTCGGTATTCAGAATTATCAGCAGACCATGATGGGCGACCACGAATAAGCAGATGTCAGGCGTAGTACCTTCTGTAAAGCCGAACGAGCGTGCCGCGTCCGACGCGAGCGCGCCGGTCGGCATTTTCGATTCCGGTCTGGGCGGCTTGTCCGTGCTTCGCGCCGTGCGCGCGACGCTGCCGCGCGAGCGCCTGATCTACGTCGCCGATTCGCTTCACGCGCCATACGGCGAGCGCGACGATGACTTCATCGTCGACCGCACGATGGCGATCGGCGCGTGGCTGGTCGGACAAGGCGCGAAGGCGCTCGTCGTCGCATGCAATACGGCCACCGCGCAATCGATCGCGCTCGTGCGTGAGCGTCTGCCGATTCCGCTCGTCGGCGTCGAGCCGGGCGTGAAGCCCGCCGCAGCTATTTCGGCCACGCGCGTCGTCGGCGTGCTGGCCACCGCCGTCACCTTGCGCTCGGCGCGCTTCCAGTCGTTGCTGGAACGCCATGCCGGCGATTGCCGCTTCATTTGCCAGCCCGGCCACGGCCTGGTTCAGGCGGTCGAACGCTGCGACACGTCGTCGCCGGCGCTGATGGCGTTGCTCGAAAGCTACCTCACGCCGATGCTCGACGCGAACGCCGACACCCTCGTGCTCGGCTGCACGCACTACCCTTTTCTCGACCGCGCGATCCGCGACATCGCCGGGGAGCGGCTGAAAATCGTCGATACGAGCGTCGCCATTGCGCGTCAGCTCGAACGTCTGCTCGACGTTCATGCCCTCAAAAACAGCGCAGAGCCGTCCGACGCGCTCCCGCGCTTCTGCTCCACCGCCGACGGCGAATCGCAGCGTCAGCTTGCCGCCTCGCTGCTGCAACTCGACGCGCGAGTCGAACACGTCGACATTCCTTCGCGCCGCACGCGCCTCGCTGAACCCCACATCGTCTGAGGGTTTCTCTCGCGCCGCGCCATCCCCGGCGGGCGCTTTGCCCCGCCGCACAAGGCTCCTAGCAATAAACTCGCTAACTCGCCGGCTCTGTTACAAAAAACACAGAGCCCCGCTTGCAAAGGCGCTGATACTGAATGATAATAATTCGCATTAACGCAAGCTATCGCGAACGATCATGATTGTCTGTGTCTGCAAATCAGTGTCCGACCGCAAGATCAGATCTGCCATCGCCGGCGGAATCGACTCCTTCGACGAGTTGCAGTTCGAACTCGGCGTGGCCATGTGCTGCGGCAAGTGTGAAGAAAGCGTTCGCGACGTGATGGAACAAAGCGGTGTCTGCGCATCGCGCTGCGGCGTCGAGCAGCGGGAAGTCGTGGCGCCGCTCACGTTCTACGAGCGCCAGGCCGCCTGAGGCATCCCGCAGTATCCCGCGCGGTCCGTGCCGCGCAATCGACGGCGCTCGATTGTGACTCGATCGTCACTTGCCCGTGCCGTTCGGTCATTAATCGCCTCCCGCAAGCCAGGTTACCTTCGAACATCCGGTCACTTTAGCCAGCCGCGCAACCCCGACCCCTGGAGGGAACGATGGAATTGCTGATCGGTTTCGTGACCACCCTGTTTATCTCCCTGCTTATTTTCCGAAAATGACGTCTGGTTTCCTCCACGCCGAGCGCGTGCGTTCGTTGGATTTCGAGTTGAACCTGGAACGCAGCGCCATCGGCACCCTACGCAGCATCGCAAGCAGCCAATAAGAATGCAGTCCCCGACCACTTCTCCCGCCGCATTCCAGACGGCGCCGGCAACCAGCACGAGTCCGCGCGTCATCGCGGCTTGCGTGGCTGTCGTCGTTATGCACGCCGTGCTTCTGGGCGTCGCGATGACCGCGCGCAACGAGCCGCTGCCGCGCCCGATCGAAGCGAAATCGATCACGGCCCAGCTCATCAGCGAAACGCCGCAGCCCGCGCCGCAACCCGTTGCCGTCGAAACGCCGCCGCCGAAACCGGTTCCGCAGCCCGTGCCGAAGCCGCTGCCCAAGCCCAAGGTCAAGCCGAAGATCGAGCCGAAGCCCACGCCGATGCCAGTGGCCGAAGCACCGTCGCAGATCGCCGCGCCCGCGCCCGAACCCACGCCGCCCGCGCCGCCGCAACCGGCGCCGGCGCCCGCCGCGCCCGCTATCGGCAAGCCGAGCATGGATCTCGCCGCGCCCAAGAACGTCGCCCATCTGAGTTGTAACATCGCCCAGCCAGACTATCCGACGATGGCGAAGCGTCGCGGCGAAACCGGCACGGCCACGGTGCGGCTGACTGTCGGCCTCTCGGGCAAGATCGAAAACGTCACGCTGCAGAAGAGCAGCGGCTCGTCGCGTCTCGATGATGCGGCGCTCGAGGCGGTACGCGGCAGCGCGTGCAGCCCGTACAAGGAAAATGGCGAAGCGATTCGCGCGACCGCCACGGTGCCATTCGTATTCAGTCTGAACGACTGACCGGTTCATTTAGATACAAGGAAAGAGAAATGCAAAACTACGGGATTGCGCACGTCTGGGCGCAAGGCGACTTCGTGACGCGGGGCATCGCGCTTGCGCTCGTGATCATGTCGGTGCTGTCGTGGACGGTGATCGTCGTGAAGGCGTGGAACGTCGTGCGGCTGAAGCGTCTCACGAAGAACGCCGAGCAGGCGTTCTGGCACTCCGACGACTTCAACGACGGCATCAAGAAGCTCGGCAGCCAGTCGTCGAGCCCGGCGGACAACCCGTATCTCGCGCTCGCGCTCGCAGGTCAGGAAGCGTCCGAGCATCATCATCAGACGCAACCGCATCTGCACGACCGCATGGACGTGTCGGACTGGATCACGCGCTGCCTGAAGGACGTGATGGACGAAGGCGTCGGCCGCATGCAGTCGGGTCTCGCGGTGCTCGCGTCGATCGGTTCCACGTCGCCGTTCGTGGGGCTGTTCGGTACCGTGTGGGGGATTTATCACGCGCTGCTGACCATCGGCGCGACGGGCCAGACGTCCATCGATCAGGTCGCGGGCCCGGTCGGCGAATCGCTCATCATGACCGCGTTCGGCCTGTTCGTCGCGATTCCGGCGGTGCTCGGCTACAACGCCCTCACCCGCGCGAACAAGGGCATCGTCACGAAGCTCAATCGCTTCGCGCACGGTCTGCACGCCTTCTTCGTGACGGGCGCGAAGCTCTCGTCGACCAAGCGCCCGGCGAACGCCTCGGCCGACAGCCTGCGTCTCGCGACGCGCGTCAGTTAAGCGAAGGAGGTTCGCATCATGGCCATGAGCCCTTTCGCCGGTGACGAAGACGACGGCATGATGAGCGAGATCAACATGACGCCGCTCGTCGACGTCATGCTGGTTCTGCTGATCATTTTCCTCGTCACGATTCCCGCGATGCACCACGCGGTCAAGATCGACCTGCCGCACGCGAGCAGCCAGCCGCAGGACGAGAAGCCGGAGCACGTGAATATCGCGATTCAGGCCGACGGCACCACGCTGTGGGACGACAAGCCGGTCGACGAAGCCACGCTCAACGCGCGCATCGCACAGGCCGCGCAGCAGAATCCGCAGCCGGAGATTCATCTGCGCGCGGACCGCAAGGTGGCGTATGAAAAGGTCGCTGATCTGATGTCGGCGGCGCAGTCGGGCGGATTGACGAAGATCGGCTTCGTCACCGAGCCCAAGAGCGGCAAATAAGGTTTCGGTGCGCCCCTTCGCGGGCGCGGCGGAACATGCGACTTAAAAAAAAGCTCAAACGCAAGACCCAAACGCGAGCCCCAAAGTAAAAGGCCTTCATCGTCGGATGAAGGCCTTTTTTGTTGCGCGCTCGGCGCATTCGGGCGAGGCGGTCACTTTGGGCTCGAATAGCCGGAACCGGAAGTGCCGTCACATGCGACAGCCGTGGTCGACACGGACAACGCAATCAACCCTATCAGGCTTACCATAAAAGCAGCCGTGAATTTTCGCATAGGAGCTCCGTAGCGAAAGAGTCCTCAATATACAGCCGGGAAATTTGCCGTTCAATTGAATCTGACCATCGCAAGCGCGTGCTTCAATGTCATAAAGCATGAGCGCCGCGCATTGCGTTCAAACTGTTTCGCGTTCCGGCGTTTCGTGAACAGGACATTCTCCGGGAAAGCGCTGACCGCTGCCGATCGACTCGACGAGAAAATCCACGAACGCGCGTACCGCCGGGACCATGCCCTGCCGCGACAGAAAAACCGCATAGAGCTGCGGCGAGGGAAAGGTCCAGCCGGGCATCACCGGCGACAACTGGCCGGTTCGCAACGGCGCGCCGTACATCATCTCGGGCAGCGCCGCGATGCCGACGCCGCGCATCACGGCCTCGCGGATCATCGACAGGTCCGCCGTGACGAGCCGCGGCTCGTGCTCGAACTCGTGGCGCGTGCCGTCCGGCGCAATCAGGCGATAGACATAGCGGCCGTCGGCGGAAGGCATGTCGATGGTGTCGTATTGCGCGAGATCGGCGGGGGTCATGGGCGGCGCATTCGACTTGAGCAGCGACGGCGCCGCGACCAGCATCTGCTCCGTGCGCCACAGCGGCCGCGCGACGACATTCGAGCTCGCGGGCGGCTCCGAGCGCACGCGCAGCGCGACATCGATCGCGTCTTCGAACAAGTCGACGACACGGTTCGTCACGCGCAACACGATGCGCACTTCCGGATAGCGGTGCATGAAATCCGGCATCACGGCAGAGAGAAACGTCTGCGCGACGGTGACCGGCACGCTCACGCGCACCGTGCCGCGCGGCGAATCGCGCAGGCTCTGCACGACGTTGACCGCCGCCTGGGCCTCGGCGAGCATCGCCTGACAATGCTGATAGAAGAGCTGCCCGGCTTCGGTCAGCGCAAGTTTGCGCGTGGAGCGCTGCAAGAGGCGCACGCCGAGCGACGCCTCGAGCTCGGACACACGACGCGACAGGCGCGACTTCGAGATGCCGAGCACGCGCTCCGCGGCCGAAAATCCGCCGTGCTCGACGACGTGCGAGAAATACATCAGATCGTTCAGGTCGTGCGAGTCGGCTTTCATGATTTCGGCGTGTGAGGCGGTTCGTTATCGCCAGCGGGACAATCCATTGCGCCACGGCGTCTTTTACGGCGAAATGCGGCCCATATAATAGCTCTGTGTATCAAATTCATCGCTATTCCCCTATTTCGAGGCGAGACAACATGTCCACCAGCCGCAGCATCGAGCGCATCATTCCGGCGACCCGCACCGTCGAGGGCGGCGGATTCGTCGTGCATCGCCCGTTTCCGACCCGTCTTCTGATGGATTTCGACCCGTTCCTTCTGCTCGACGAAATGGGCCCCGCCGATTACGCGCCCGGCGAGGCGAAAGGCGCGCCCGATCATCCGCATCGCGGCTTCGAGACGGTCACTTACATGCTCGACGGCGAATTCGGCCATAAGGATTCGGCGGGACATTCCGGCACGCTGCGACCCGGCGACGTGCAGTGGATGACGGCCGGCGCGGGCGTCGTGCACAGCGAGATGCCGGCCGAGGAATTCACGCGCCGGGGCGGCCGCGTGCATGGCCTGCAGCTATGGGTGAACCTGCCGAAGCGCGACAAGATGATCGCGCCGCATTATCAGGAGATTCCGTCGGCGAAGATTCCGGTCGCGACCAGCGCGGACGGCAAGGCCAGCGTGAAGGTCATCGCGGGCGAAGCGCTCGGCGTGAAGGCGGCGATCGAAACCCGCACGCCGATTCTGTATCAGCATTTCTCGCTCAAGCCCGGCGCGAAGCTCGACCTGACCGTACCGCGCGATTTTCGCGTGTTCGCGTATCCGCTCTCGGGCACGGCGCTCTATGGTCCGCAGAATCAGCCGGTGCGCGCGCAGCAGATGATCATCTTCCGCGACGACAGCGACACGATTTCCTTCGCCGCGGGCGGCGAGCCCGTCGAACTGCTGCTGATCGGCGGCGTGCCGCTGAAGGAGCCGGTCGTGCGCTACGGCCCGTTCGTGATGAACACGGAGGACGAGATTCGTCAGGCCGTCGTCGACTATCAGGCGGGACGCATGGGCGCAATTACGCACTGAGTCAGCACTGAGTCAGCACTGAGCCTCGCCTGAACGGCGTGGTTAAATCCAGCGAAACGGCGCGGCATGAACGGTCACATTGCGTCACAATGACCGTTTTGACCGCGCCGTTTTCGTTCATTCTCGCGTAGTCATTCTCGCAGTCGGACCACAACAGGAGCAGCGCATGGCCGGACCTTCCGTGACCGCCAGCATCGGCAATACCGATTTTCAAGTCCGTCTCAAAGACGGAACGCACGAATGGATCGCCGACGAACCCGCCAGTCTCGGTGGCGGCGACACCGGTCCGGAACCCGCGTCGCTCCTGCTCGCGAGTCTGGGCGCCTGCACGTCCATCACGCTGAAGATGTACGCGAAGCGCAAGGAATGGCCGCTTGAATCGGTGCATGTCGAATTGTCGATGAAGAGCACCGCCGAAGGCACGAACATCGATCGCCGCATCGCGCTCGGAGGCGCTCTCTCCGACGAACAGCGGGAACGCCTTTTGCAAATCGCCAATGCGTGCCCCATACACAAGGTGCTGTCCGGCGCGATTCACATCGCGTCCGATCTTGCGCCGCAGTGAGGCATCGCGGGCACAACGAACGTCCAAGGAACCGTCGTCTTGAATTTCGAACACCTGATCCAGATCAACGATCCGCTCAACCCGCTAGTCGATACGCTCACGCGCGATCAGCTCTGGGAAGGGCTCGTGCTGCGCGCCGAGCAGCCGCAACTGTTCGTGCTGGGGCTGGATAGCTGCAACATCCTCTCGCGCGACGGCGACGTGCTAGAGCGCGAACTCCACTACGGACAAGCCGTCGTGCGCGATCGCGTGACGCTCACGCCCGGCTCGAACGTGCGCTACGACATCCTGCCGACCGCGGAATACGTCGGCGGATCGCTCACGATGACAATCGAGCAGCCCGACGAGCTTCAACTCTTTCTGCGCTTCACCTACAGCACGACGCTGCCCGATAACGCCAATCCGAGCCCCGACGAGCGTCAGACGCAGGAGATCGTGAAGTCGGCGTATCGCGAATCAGATATCGACACCGTGCGGCTGATTCGCCAGTTCGCGCACGGCCGCAAGGGCGAAAACCCGTTGCACTGAACGCCTTCCCGATGCGGCTGCGAATGATTCGCCGCCGCATCGAGTGCGGCTATCAAAAGTTGTGCTTCAATGCAAAACTCTAGTTGCAAATAGGAATAATTATCATTTACTATAGACCCATCGAATCAACGAACGCACACTTCCAGACATGACCGACACGCTGCGATCCTCTACGCTCAGGCTGCGCCGCCCGGCTGTCCGCGACGCCGCGATTACCCGCCCGAAGGCCACGGCCATCACGACGGTGCATGTCGCGCAGGCGGCGGAGAGCAACGGCGAGCGGTCGCTCAAAAGCGACGCGCTGCTGCAGGGACGCAGCCACGTGAGCATCGTGCATAACGGGGAGATCTATCAGCTGCGCGCCACGCGTCTGGGCAAGCTGATCCTGACGAAGTAACGGCTAGAGCGGCAAGAACACGCAGTAAGCACCGGGTATTGTGGGGACCACCTCGCCAAGAGGTGTTTGGCCTTAGCCAGCGAGGACGACTTGCACGCGAGAATTTAGACCCCTTCGTGCAAACACCAGCCAGTCGTCGATAGCAAGCGAAGCCGCTTTTTTTGGTTCCCGCGCCAGCGCGATCCGCCAGCTCGAAGCGACAAAAGTCGTGCAATGAGCGGCAGCGCCATGATGATTCATCGAACAACGGCACGTCCTTCCTTGCGAAGGCGTGCCGTTTTCGTTTGCTCAGACGTTCTCGATTCCCAACGCCGCAATGCCGGCGCGCGCGATCTGCGCATCCTGTTCCGACTTCACGCCCGACACGCCCACCGCCCCGACGATATCCGCGCCGACGAAAATCGGCACGCCGCCTTCGAGCATCGCGGTCAGCGGCGCGGAGAGAAACGCCGTGCGGCCCTGCTTGATGGTGTCTTCGTAGACCTTGGTCTCGCGGCGCCCGAGCACCGCAGTGCGCGCCTTGCCCGTCGCCATTTCGGCCGTGCTCGCGCCCGCCCCTTCCAGACGATGCAGATGCAGCAAGTGTCCGCCATCGTCGACGATGGCGATCGTCACGTTCCAGTGGTGTTCCCTGGCATGCGCCTCGGCGGCGGCGGCCATCGCTTTGACGTCGTCGTCGGTCAATACGGGTTTGGTTCTCACTTCGTGCTCTCGTGGACGGTTGATCGGGTTATCGGTTTATCGGCTGAAGCCCCAGAACATCAGGTACCACGCGCTGTCCGCGACGGCCAGCGCAGCGACAAACCATACCATCGACGGGAGCCTTCGACCAAGCGTCGTCGCATAGCGGCCGATCACGCGCCAGGCGAGCCACGCACTCCACGCATTGGCGACGAACAGCAAGCCCAGCCGCAGGTCCGTCACCCACCAGAGCGGCACGTGTTCGGCGCGCAACAGCGACACCGTGGTCGCCGAGAGACCCAGAAACACACCGCAGCCCGCGAGCGGAATCAGCGAGAGCGTCAGATGATGCAGGCGCGTCGCGTTCAGCTTGCCGAGCATGCGCGTGCTCATGGCGAGGAGCGCCAGCAGCGCGGTGCCGTAGACGAGTCCCGTCACCACGATATAGCCGATCACCATCGTGCCGTCGAGCCACGAAAAGACGTCGTTCTGCTCCGGATAATGCGTGAACAGGAACCACGGCGCGTTGGTATCGAGCGGCCAGAGAATGTTGTGATCGATGAGCCAGGCGGCGAAATACTGCTTCAGATCGACGAACCAGGTGCTCACGGTCCAGTGAAACGCGCCGATCGCGATGCCGAGCAGACCGTACAGAATGAGCGCCGTGTCCCACGGGTTCGCTGCTTTGTCACCGAGCGAGACGACTTCCTCGGTCGGCGAGCGCCACGTGAGCGCGATCGCATCGCGATGGCCGCTGCATCGGCCGCACATATGGCAGTCCGCGGCGCCCTTCATGTTGCGCAAGGGCACGAGCGGCGCGCAGTTGATCGGAATCACGCGATGACCGTGTTCGCCCTGCGTGTACGAGCGGCGCCACGCGTCTTCGCTCACCTTGAAGTGGAACGGCGCGAGGCGCGCGAGCAGCGAGAACACGCCGTTTACCGGGCACAGATACTTGCACCACACGCGCTTCTCGCGGCCGTACAACACGCCGACGATCATCGCGCCGACGGTCGAGCCGCCAAGCACGAGCAGCACGGCTTTCGGATATTGATAGACACTGACCATCTGTCCGTAGATGGTCGTCAGGCCGAAGGCGACGAACGGCCAGCCGCCCCAGCGCATCCAGCGCGGAATCGCCCAGCCGCGGCCGAACTTGCTCGCGAACTCGGACAACGCGCCTTCGGGACACAGCACGCCGCACCAGACGCGGCCGAGCATCACCATCGAGAGCAGCACGAACGGCCACCAGATGCCCCAGAACACGAACTGCGCGGCGAGCGTGAGGTTGTTCCACAGATGCGCGGAGCCATCCGGCAGCGGCATCACGGCCGGCACGATGATCAGAAACGCATAAACGGCAACCACGACCCACTGAATTCCGCGGATCGTGCTGCCGTGACGCTGCATCCATTGGCCGGCTTGTTGAAGCCGGCCCGGTCTGGTTAGGACGGAACTCATGCTGGCCGGCTTGCCGCCTTTTGTTTTTGCGCCATCCGGTTATTCGAATGACGCAGCAGAAGATAAATGACGATCCAGTAGACCGCGTACGCAACGAGGTTCATGCCCGCCGGATGCGCGCGATAACCCGTGAGTGTCGCGACGAGCGAACCGAAGGTGCTCGAATCGTCGAGAATCGCGGACGTATTCCACACCTGATTGACGATGACCGGCAGCACTTCCATGTCGATAAGCTTGTCGACGCCCGTTTCGAACAGACCCGCCGCGAGGAGCAGCAGCATGATTTCGGTGACGCGGAAGAACGTGCGCCACGAGAAGATCTTGCCGCCCAGCTGCAAGATATAGAACGTCAGCAGCGCAAGCCCGAAGCCGATGATGATCGCCACGTACTGCGACGCGTCGACGTGGCCCGATTGCCCGAAGCCCACGCCATAAAGGAACACGGCGGTCTCGCTGCCTTCGCGCGCGATCGCCAGTGCCACCAGCAGCGCGATGCCCCACCAGTGACCGTCCTGCGTGCTCTTCTGCAGCGACGATTCCATGTCGCGCTTGAGCGTGCGCCCGTGCCGCTTCATCCACAGGACCATCTGCACGATCAGCACGCACGCGACGAGCACCATCGCCGTCTGAAAATAATCCTGCGCGTTGCCCGAGAGGACTTCGGTGAAACCGATGAGCGCCGCGCCCAGCGCGATCGCCGCGATCAGACCCGCCGCGACGCCGAACCACAGATAAGGCAGGCCGCGGCGCGCCTGATGGTCGCCGTTCTTCAGCCACGCGTAGAGAATGCCGACGACGAGCAACGCCTCGACGCTCTCCCGCCACACGATGAAAAGTACCTGCCCCATACCATTCCTCCAGCCATTCCACTTCAACCGGCCGCGCGACGACAGCCCGCGCGGCGCGTTTCGTTACCTCGGCAACACAGTTACTTCGCGACGATCACGCCCTGCGCGCTCTGATGAAAGTCGTCGAAGAACTTGTATTCGCCCGGATCCAGCGGCGCGATCACGACGAAGGAATCGGCGCCTGGCGCCAGGACCTTCTCCTTGCGCAACTGCACGCTTTCGAACTCGGCGGCGCCCTTGCCGATGTTGTGCACTTCGATCTTGATGCGCTGTCCGGCCGGCACTTCGATGCGCGCCGGGTTGAGCTTGCCGTCGTTCATTTCGAGCTTGAACGTCGGCAGATCGGCGGCGTGCGCCACGTTGGCGCCCGCGGCCGCGGCGAACAGCGTCAACGCGAGCGCGGCCGCCTGGCTTGTCAGTTTCATGCGGACTTCCTGAGAATGAACGCGCCCGGCGCACTTCGCCGGGCGCTACCGGCGATCAGTAACCGCCTTTCTTGCCGATGCCCGCGAACGGGAAGTCGTATTCGATCGTGAACGGCTTGAACCACGGGCCCACGCCCGTTTCCTTGTCCGTGTGACGGCCGAACGCCATGTGGCCCGTTTCCGTCGGCGGGGAAATGTGCAGCTTCAGGTGATACTTGCCCGGACCGAAGAGCTTCACGTTGTCGCCGTAGTGCGGGCCGTCGCTCGCGACCATCGCCATCAGGTCGCCCTTGACGCTCTGCGTCGAGCCGACCTTCGTGAGTTCATACGTCACGTTCAGATACGGCATCCAGTCGCCTTCCGCGAAGCCGGTCGGATTGTTCTTGACCGCGTGAATGTCCGCCTCGAGGTGGATGTCCGAATCCGACGCCTTGCGCATCATGCCTTCCGGCGACATCGTGATCGGCTGGAGGTAGACGGCGCCGGTTTCCATGCCGCCCTCGATATGCTGCTTGCCGATCGGATATTCGGCGGCGGAGGCGGCCATCATCGCCGTCAGACCTGCGGCGGCGACCAGGCCGCGCATCAACGTTGAACCCATCAGAAACTCCTTCTTGTTATCGACTGGCGCGCGATACGCGAGCCTTGCCACTGAATGCCGGACCGGCGCATACCTCCCGTTGGAACGGTTCGGACCGGCGTCCTGGCAGAGCGGCGCTAAGGCAGCGTTAGCATAACTCTGTGAACGTTAATACGAACCATTCTCAATGCTTGGCAGTTTATCATCTATCGACCCCCGGAACAATTTGAGCAAGCTTACAAACCTAGGCGCGGTAAGGCTTTTCGCGCCCCGAGCGAGCGTGCACGCGCGATAAAAAAGCACGGCGAACGCGTGGGTTCGTCGTGCTTCTTGGTTTTGCCGCCGGGAAACAATTACAACAAGCTTACCTGACTCACTTTCCGCCGATACCGCTCACATGGTCGCCGACATTCGCGCCGAACACGCGCTGTCGCAGCAGCGCCAATTGGTCGCGGGTCTGGGCCGCCTTCTCGAATTCGAGATTCTTGGCGTGATCCATCATCTGCTTTTCGAGGCGTTTGATTTCCTTCGCGATCTGCTTCTCGCTCATGTCCTCGAACTTCGCGCGCACCTGCGCTTCCTTCAACTCGGCGCGGGCTTCGTCGGCGTTGTAGACGCCATCGATGATGTCCTTGATGCGCTTCTCGACCCCGCGCGGCGTGATGCCCATTTTCTCGTTGTGCGCGATCTGCTTCGCGCGGCGCCGCTCGGTTTCGTCGATGGCGCGCTTCATCGAGTCGGTCATGTTGTCGGCGTAAAGAATCGCCTTGCCGTTCACATTACGCGCCGCGCGCCCGATGGTCTGGATCAGCGAGCGTTCGGCGCGCAGGAAGCCTTCCTTGTCGGAATCGAGAATCGCGACGAGCGAGACTTCCGGAATGTCGAGCCCTTCGCGCAACAGGTTGATGCCGACGAGCACATCGAACGTGCCGAGCCGCAGATCGCGGATGATCTCCACGCGCTCCACCGTGTCGATGTCGCTGTGCAGATAGCGCACCTTCACGCCGTGGTCCGCGAGGAATTCGGTCAGCTGCTCGGCCATGCGCTTGGTGAGCACGGTGACGAGTACGCGCTCGTGCACGGCCACGCGCGCATGGATTTCGGAGAGCACGTCGTCCACCTGCGAGCGCGCGGGCCGCACTTCGATGGCCGGATCGACGAGCCCGGTCGGCCGCACGAGCTGCTCGGCCACCTGCCCCGCCTTGCCCTTTTCGTAGTCGGCGGGCGTCGCCGACACGAACACGGCCTGGCGCATCTTGCGCTCGAATTCGTTGAACTTGAGCGGCCGGTTGTCGAGCGCGCACGGCAGGCGAAAACCGTAATCGACGAGATTTTCCTTGCGCGCGCGGTCACCGTTGTACATGCCGTTCAACTGGCCGATCAGCACGTGTGATTCATCGAGCAGCATGAGCGCGTCCGGCGGCAGATAGTCGACGAGCGTCGGCGGCGGCTCGCCGGGCATCGCGCCGGAAAAGTGCCGCGAATAATTCTCGATGCCCTTGCAGAAGCCGAGTTCCTGCAGCATTTCCAGATCGAAGCGCGTGCGCTGCTCGAGGCGCTGCGCCTCGACGAGCTTGCCCTGCGAGTGAAAGAATTCGAGCCGCTCGCGCAGTTCCAGCTTGATTGCCTCGACGGCACGCATCACGGTATCGCGCGGCGTCACGTAGTGCGAGGACGGATAGACGGTAAAACGCGGAATCTTGTTGCGCACGCGGCCGGTGAGCGGATCGAACAGTTGCATGGCTTCGACTTCGTCGTCGAAGAGTTCGACGCGCACCGCCATTTCCGCGTGCTCCGCCGGGAAAATGTCGATGGTGTCACCGCGCACGCGAAACGTGCCGCGCGAGAAATCGGCTTCGTTGCGGGTGTACTGCATCGCGATCAGCCGCGCGATGATGTCGCGCTGGCCGAGCTTGTCGCCCGTGCGCAGCGTCAGGATCATCTTGTGATACTCGGACGGATTGCCGATACCGTAGATCGCCGACACCGTCGCCACGATCACGACATCGCGGCGCTCGAGCAGGCTTTTGGTGGCGGACAGCCGCATCTGCTCGATGTGATCGTTGATCGACGAATCCTTCTCGATGAAGAGATCGCGCTGCGGCACATACGCTTCCGGCTGGTAGTAGTCGTAGTACGAGACGAAGTACTCGACCGCATTGCGCGGAAAGAACTCGCGGAATTCGGCGTAGAGCTGCGCGGCGAGCGTCTTGTTCGGCGCGAACACGATCGCCGGGCGCCCCATGCGCGCGATCAGGTTGGCCATCGTGAAGGTCTTGCCCGAGCCGGTAACGCCGAGCAGCGTCTGGAACGAGAGACCGTCCTCGATGCCTTCGACGAGCGTGGCAATGGCCTCGGGCTGATCGCCCGCCGGAAGATAGGGCTGATACAGCTGGAACGGCGAGCCTTCGAACGTGACGAATTTCGACTCGTCCAGTTCTTCGGGAGATTCGATGAGTGTGTCGGACATGAGATTCGAGTGCGTCGGCGCCGGAGCAAACACCTATTCTAGCGGCTGACGAAAAACACGCGCGGTACGCGCGAGGGGAACGAAAACAGGCACGCGAGGCATCGCCTGCTCGCCGGGTTCCGATGCAGTTGGGGCTTGTGAGATCGATCTCAAGCGCCAGGCTTTGCGACCCTTTTAGTCGGTTCGCATTGCGGCGGTCAAAAGTGCGGATGCGTGAAAAACCCGCATCTTCAGCTAACGGGCGGCGAAAAAGCCCGGCCGGATTCGCTACAATGTGCGACTGGGCTCTACGGCGGGCACCGGACGCCCGCACAACGGTGCGTCAGCGCAGCACCAGCCGCCGAAGACGCCACGCGCACTGCATCGCCTCGCCTACCGCGCCTACTACGCCTCCCCGGCTTGCCGGGCGCAATCCCGCCGCATCGTCTTTTTCTCACTGCCGATTAGATCATGTCTCTTTTTTCTGCCGTCGAACTCGCTCCCCGCGACCCGATCCTGGGCCTGAACGAAGCCTTCAACGCCGACACGCGCACGACCAAAGTCAATCTGGGCGTCGGCGTCTACACCAACGAGGAAGGCAAGATTCCGCTGCTGCGCGCCGTGCGCGAAGCCGAAAAAGCGCGCGTCGACGCTGCGCTGCCGCGTGGATATCTGCCGATCGACGGCATCGCCGCGTATGACTCCGCCGTGCAAAAGCTTCTGCTCGGCAACGATTCGCCGCTGCTCGCCGCGGGCCGCGTCGTGACGGCGCAGGCGCTCGGCGGCACGGGTGCGCTCAAGATCGGCGCGGACCTTCTGAAGCGCGTGAATCCGAACGCGATCGTCGCGATCAGCGATCCGAGTTGGGAAAACCACCGCGCGCTCTTTGAAAGCGCCGGCTTCGAAGTCGTCAACTACCCGTACTACGACGCCGCCACGCACGGCGTGAATTTCGACGCCATGCTCGCGGCGCTCAACGGCTACGCGGCAGGCACGATCGTCGTGCTGCACGCGTGCTGCCATAACCCGACCGGCGTCGATCTGTCGGATGCGCAGTGGCAGCAAATCGTCGAAGTCGTGAAGGCACGCAATCTCGTGCCGTTCCTCGACATGGCGTATCAAGGCTTCGCGGAAAGCATCGATGCGGACTCGGCCGCGGTGCGTCTGTTCGCGGCGTCGGAACTGAACGTATTCGTGTCGTCGTCGTTTTCGAAGTCGTTCTCGTTGTACGGCGAGCGCGTCGGCGCGCTGTCCGTCATCACCACGGGCAAGGAAGAGTCGGCCCGCGTGCTGTCGCAACTGAAGCGCGTGATCCGCACCAACTATTCGAACCCGCCGACGCACGGCGGCTCGATCGTCGCGGCCGTGCTGGCGTCGCCGGAACTGCGCGCGACCTGGGAGCAGGAACTGGGCGAAATGCGCGACCGCATCCGCGCAATGCGCAACGGGCTCGTCGAGCGCCTGAAGGCAAGCGGGGTCGATCGCGACTTCTCGTTCGTCAGCAAGCAGCGCGGCATGTTCTCGTACTCGGGCCTGACGGCGCCGCAAGTGGATCGCCTGCGCGAAGAATTCGGCATCTATGCGGTGAGCACCGGCCGGATCTGCGTGGCCGCGCTCAACACGCGCAACCTCGATGTCGTCGCGAATGCCGTCGCGGCCGTACTGAAGTAAGCCAGTCCGCGCGTCCGACTGCGCAAGAAAAATGGCGCCCTGCGAGGGGCGCCATTTTTCATTGGCGGCGAACGATGCTGCGCGGCGCTTTCAGTCGTGCGTTCAGTCGTGCGCTGTGGTTCGCTCAGAGCGTCTTCGACACGGCCGGCACCGCGGCGTCATCGGCATCGACGAAACCGTAGGAAATCGCGCGCGCCAGTTCGGCGCTCACGCCCGCTACACCCGCTTGCTCGTGCCGCTCGATGGTCGCGCCGCCCTCGCCCGTGTGCATGCAGAACGCCAGCGCGATCGGCAACAGGATGACGACAGGCCAGTAGGTCGATATTGTCTTTCTCATTTTGACTACCTCGAATCAATGTCGCAGCGGAACGAAGGCCCACTTAGCGACGCTTCGAATGTTACGCAATCGGCTGCGTCTGAAAAAGACGTTTAAAAGCAAAGGTTTGTTGCGCTGCAAGCAAGATATCGTTTTATCGGCCGATTCATGCGCGGCGCTCAGGCTTGCGCGCTGCCGTCATAAAGGCTTACAAAGTTGTCGGGACATTGAAGCGCCGACGCTGTCTTACACAATAACGCTTCAACCAATCACTCCACGATCATGAAATCCGCAGTCGCTGGTCTTTTGTTTGCATCGTCCGCCGCTTTGCTCGGCGGTTGCGCCGCGTATCCCGACGCATCGGGTTATTACGGCGGCGGCTATCCGCAGGGCGTCTACGACGATCCCGGCTATGGCTACGGCGGCGGCTATTACGGCGGCCCGGTCGTGCAGCCGGGCGTGGTCGTCGGCGGCGGCTATTACTCGGGTCCCGCGTATTACGGCCCCGGCCCGCGCCGATACTGGGACGACGGTCCCGGCTGGCGACGCCCGCCGCCTCCGGGAGGCTGGAACAACCACGACCACGGCGATCGCGGCGGTCATGGCGGCCCGCCGCCCCAAGCCGGTGGCGGACGTCCCGGCGGCCCGCCACCGCAGGCAGGCGGCGGCAACGCGCCGATGCCCCGCGCGGTGGGCGGCCCGCCGATGCGCCCCGCTGCGCCACCGCCGGCCAACGCGGGTGGCGGCGGAAATCGTAGCGCCAATGGCGGCAACAGCAGCTACGGCGGCGGCCCGAACAAATGGCATACGGGGCCGGTCGGCAACTAAACTCGCCATGAAAAACGGCGCCTGGACAAAATCAGGCGCCGTTTTTGTTTTGCGATGCCGCGCTCAGCCGAGATGCGAATGTTGCGCCTTATACAACTCGCGGAACGTCCGGCCGACCGGCGCGGGCATATCGCGTGTGCCGGTCCAGCCCGCGCCGAACGGTAGACGCGCGATCGACTTCCGGCTGCCGCCCATGCGTTCGAGCACCCGCACTGCGAGTTTTGTGAAAAGCCCGTAAGCGCCGGGACGCAGTGCGAGATAGCCCCAGATTCTGAGCGCGGCGCGTTCGCTCCATGGCCGTAAGCGCCGCTCCATCTGCTTTTCGCGCAGCTTGCGCAGCAGATCTGAGAGCGGAATGCCGACCGGACACACGCTGTTGCACTCGCCGCAAAGCGTCGCGGCCTGCGGCAGATCGAGCGCGCGGTCGATGCCGACATACGCCGGCGTCAGCACCGAGCCCATCGGTCCCGGATACACCCAGCCGTAAGCGTGCCCGCCGATCTTCTGATAGACCGGGCAATGATTCATACACGCGCCGCAGCGGATGCAGCGCAACATCTCCTGAAATTCCCCGCCGATAAGCCCGGTACGCCCGCCATCGACGAGCACGAAGTACATGTGCTCGGGACCGTCGGTTTCGTCCGGCGCGCGCGGGCCGGTCAGCAGCGAGAAATAGTTCGAAATGGTCTGCCCGGTCGCCGAGCGCGGCAGAAGGCGCATCGCGGTCGCGAGATCTTCCAGCGTCGGCAGCACTTTTTCGATGCCCGTCACCGCCACGTGCACGCGCGGCATCACCGTGCACATGCCTTCGTTGCCCTCGTTGGTCACGACCGCGACCGAGCCCGTCTCCGCGATCAGGAAGTTGCCGCCCGTCACGCCCATATCCGCCGACATGAAATGCGGACGAAGCACTTCGCGGGCCTCGCGCGTCATGTCGGGAATATCGGTGAGACGCGGCTTGTTGTGCGTCTTCGCGAAGAGATCGGCGATCTGCTCCTTATCCTTATGGACGACGGGCGCGATGATATGACTCGGCGGCTCGTTGTCGTTGATCTGCAGGATATATTCGCCGAGATCGGTTTCGATGGACTGCACGCCCATCTCGCCGAGCACGCGATTCAACTGCATCTCCTCGGAGACCATCGACTTGGTCTTGATGACTTTTTTCACGTCGTGCTTGCGGGCGATATCCGCGACCAGACGCGCCGCGTCCTCCGTCGATTCCGCGTAGAGCACGATCGCGCCGCGCCGGGTCGCCTCGCGCTCGAAGGTTTCGAGCCACACGTCGAGGTTCTCCAGCGCGCGGTCGCGCCGTTCCTTGAGCGCCGCGCGCGTCGCCTCGAAGTCGATATCGCGCACGGCGCTCGCCCGCGCGCTGACGAATTTGGTCGAGAGCTTGGTGAGATTCTGTTGCAGGCGCTCGTCAGCGAGCTTGCTGCCCGCGCGCGCCTTGAAGTGCATCGTCTGAACTTGCATGTCGGGATGTCCTCTCGGCGGTTGTTCAGGCGCGGCCTTGCACGTCGCCCGCGAGCACCTGCGCGATATGCAGCACGCGCGTGGTCGTGTCGCCGGTGCGGCGCAGACGCCCTTCGATATTCAGCATGCAGCCGAGGTCGCCGAGCACGACCGCGTCCGCCCCGCTCGCCTTGATGTTGGCGCATTTCTCGTCGACGATCGCCGTCGAAATGTCGCCGTACTTGACGGCGAACGTGCCGCCGAAACCGCAGCAATGCTCGCAGCCCGCCATCTCGGTGACCGGCACACCGGCTTGCGCGAGCAACTCGCGCGGCTGCGTCTTGACGCCGAGCTCGCGCAGGCCGGAACAGGAATCGTGATAGGTCACCATGCCGTCGAATGCGCCGGGCTCCATGCGCGCCTTCGCGACCGTCACGAGAAAATCGGTCAGTTCGAACACGCGCGGCTGCATGCGCGCGAATCGATTCATCAGTTGAGGATCGTCGCGAAAGAGATCGCCGTAGTGCGCGCGGATCATGCCGCCGCACGAACCGGACGGCACGACCACATAGTCGAACTGTTCGAACTCGCGAAGGGTTTTTTCGGCGAGATCGCGGGCGAGCGGCCGGTCGCCGGAGTTATAGGCGGGCTGGCCGCAACACGTCTGCGACGGCGGCACGACGACCTCGAAACCCGCGCGCTCGATCAGCTTGATGACCGAGAACCCGATCTCGGGGCGCATCATGTCGATAAGACAAGTCACGAATAATCCGACTCGCATGGGGGCGTTTCCTGTTTTGTAGAAGTGATTTGAACGCCCGCCGATTATCCGCGAAAACGCCCTTCGGACGCGGCTTCCGACGTTATCGAACGAAACGGCCCGCATCATTGCCCCGATGCAGCGTTCGCTTTTTTCACATTATGAGATACAATTCCCATTCCGCTGTTTGACGCATCAACCGATTCTTCCCCGATGAGCGATACGAACCCGGAATCCAAGACGTCCATTCAGGTGATCGAGCGCATGATGCGTCTTCTCGACGCCCTCGCCGGTCACACCGATCCCGTCAGCCTGAAAGAGCTCTCGCAGAGCACCGACCTGCACCCGTCCACCGCGCACCGCATTCTGAACGACATGGTGCTGTGCCGTCTCGTGGATCGCTCCGATCCCGGCACGTACCGGCTCGGCATGCGTCTGCTGGAACTCGGCAATCTGGTGAAGGCGCGTCTTTCGGTGCGCGAAGCCGCCATGCCGCCGATGCGCGAACTGCACCGGCAGACCGGGCAGACCGTCAACTTGTCGGTGCGACAGGGCGACGAGATCGTGTATATCGAGCGCGCGTATTCGGAGCGTTCGGGCATGCAGGTCGTGCGCGCGATCGGCGGTCGGGCGCCGCTGCATCTGACATCGGTCGGCAAGCTCTTTCTCGCCGCCGACGAAGCCACGCGCGTGCGCGCCTACGCCATGCGCACCGGCCTTTCGGGTCACACGCAGAACAGCATCACCGATCTCGCCAAGCTGGAGCGCGAACTCTTGCTGGTTCGCCAGCAGTCATGCGCGCGCGACAACGAAGAACTGGAACTCGGCGTGCGCTGCATCGCGGCCGGTATTTATGACGACACCGGACGGCTCGTCGCGGGGCTGTCGCTTTCCGCGCCGGCCGACCGTCTGCAGGACGCGTGGCTCAAGCAACTAAGCCACACGGCCCTCGAAATCTCGCGCTCGCTCGGTTATCACCCGGAACAAGCGGCAGCCGACGCGCAGCACGCGCTGCAAACGCACCGTCAGGCGGCGGCGCGGCCACAGTAGAAAGAAAACGAAAACGCCATAGAAAAACGGGATTCGCCTTTCGACGAATCCCGTTTGCGTTGGGTCAGCGTCCCGAATGAAGCTCAGGGATTGGCGCCGCTGCCCATGTCGGCACTCATGATGTGCGGCTCGCCGAGCGTATCGAGAAACGAGCGCAACCGGCCCGCATCAGCAAAACGCGAATACTTGCCGTACGAATCCAGCAGAACGATCACGACCGGACGGCCGTTCACGTTCGCCTGCATCACGAGGCATTCGCCGGCCTCGTTGATGAAGCCCGTCTTCTGCAAACCGATGTCCCACGATGCATTCCGGATCAGCGCATTCGTGCTGTTGTAAGCGAGATTGCGCTTGCCGGTATACACATCGTAGCTACGGTCGGTCGAGAATTTGCGAATCAGCGGATATTGATACGCCGCGTTGACCATCTTCACGAGATCGCGCGCGCTGGACACGTTCTGGCTCGTGAGGCCGGTCGAATTTTCGAAGTGCGTGTCCGACATGCCGAGCGATTTCGCCTTCGCGTTCATCGCGGCGATGAACGCCGGACGGCCGCCCGGGTAATAACGCGACAGCGCCGCCGCCGCGCGATTCTCCGAGGCCATCAGCGCGATATGCAGCATGTCTTCACGACTCAGCTCCGAGCCGACTGCGAGACGCGAACCCGTGAACTTCTCGTAGTCGCGGTCTTCGTCGGTGACGGAGATTTCATCGGTAAGCGGCATGTGCGAATCGAGCACGACCATGGCCGTCATCAGCTTGGTGATCGACGCGATCGGCACGACGGCGCGCGAGTTCTTGTCGAACAGCGTCTCGGACGTGCTCTGATCGACCACGTAGGCGACGCTCGAGCGCAGTGCGAGGCTGTCGGGCGTGTCATGCAGCCCGAACGCCTGGCCGACCGAAGCGGCGCGCGGCTGATAGGCCACCGAATGCATAGCCCCGCGGCGCGCATGCGGTTCCATGCGATACGAAACGCGGCGCTTGCGCGAGGCGCGCGGTGCGTCGTCGTCATCTGCGGCGGTGACCTTGGCCGCCTTCGCGGGCCTGGGCGCCTTGAGCGAGGTCTTCGCCACGCGCGCGGGCTTCTCGGCCTGAGCGGCAGATTTCGCGGATTTCCTGGCGGATTTGGTTGCGGTTGTGTTTGCGGTCTTCGCGAGGGCTTCAGCCGGAGCCGCTGCGAAAGATGTCGCTACTGCGATGGAGACGGCAATCGACAATGCTGAGCGCACCGCCATGCCATGCACCACCTTCAACGACGAAAACATTTCGGTTTTCATTAGTGTTCTGTTGGGCGGCTGGGAGTACCGCCAAGTGTAGTGAAGCTACGAAATTTAAGCAATATTAAGCACTTATCGGAACTCGTTAAACCGAGTTGTAAGCCGTGATTGCATATTGCCAATAAAAAACGCGCCTCGATCGGAAAAAACGATCACTCCGGCGGAACGCTTCTGCCCCGAGCGCGCTTTTACTACACGACGACAAGCGCACTATCGGCAAAACTTTCCACAACTTTAGTCAAACTTGTGAGTTGTTCCAGACAAAACGCAGAATTCGAATCAAGGAGAAAGTCTGGGGACGCGACGGAGATTCACGCGGCGGTTCGGACAGACGAAATGTTAACGTTTCTTCACGAATTTGGTGTACGGCGACGTCTTAAAAATAAGACGAACTTGAGACGACTGCCCTTGTCGCACCGCGGCAGGGCGATTGCGCGCGCCTTCAACGAACATCAAACTTTCATCAGTTTGCGCTTTCATACGTGGAACGACTCGGCTGAATATGTCGCAAAGCCTTGATCCATTGTGTTGCATAGGGTTTCCACCAAGCCCTTTCAAGCGCTTTCGCACGTGAAATAAGTTGTTGTTTAACAAGCGTTTTACCCCAATGGTGCGGCGCACAAAAAGTGCTTGACATCCATCGGAATATCTCTAAAATGGGTCTCATGTTGCGACGCACCAATCGCTGTTGCATCTAGCCGGCGGTCATCATTCGCCGGATCTACCCAAACTACGGCCCGCATTTGATGGGTCGGCCATTAGGAGCCTGAGATGACGCTGTTGACCCCCGAGCAAATCGCCGCTGCACAGAAATCCAACTTCGACACGCTGTTCGGCCTCACGAACAAGGCGTTCGAAGGCATCGAAAAGCTCGTCGAACTGAATCTGCAAGTCGTGAAGTCCACGCTGGCCGAAAGCCAGGAAAACGCGCAACGCGCGCTGTCGGTGAAGGATGCTCAGGAACTGCTCGCACTGCAAGCCAGCCTGACCCAGCCGGTCGCGGAAAAGGTGCTGTCGTATGGCCGTCACCTCTATGAAATCGCGTCGGCCACGCAAGCTGAATTCGCCCGCGTCGCGGAAGTGCAGTACGAAGAGCAGAACCGCAAGGTGCAAACGCTCGTTGACAACGTCGCGAAGAACGCGCCGGCTGGTTCGGAAACGGCTGTCGCCGTGATGAAGTCGGCTATCACCGCCGCCAACACGACGTACGAAACGGTTCACAAGGCAACGAAGCAAGCTGTCGAAATCGCTGAAAGCAACTTCAACGCCGCCGCTACGGCTGCGACGAAGGCCGCTACGCAAGCGACCGAGCAAGCTTCGCGCGTCGCCAAGAAGTCGGTTGCGTAAGTTTGCCGCCGGGCATCGCCCGGTTGCGGTACGCAGCAAGCATCACGAAGAACCCGGCCCTTGCGCCGGGTTTTTTGTCGTCCGCGTTCTGCCGGCGACATTCTTGCGGCCATAAAAAAAGCGCGCTCCCAGTAAAGGAGCGCGCTTTTGCGCTTGCAGCCGTGCGGGAGCTTACTTCTTGCGTTGCGGCGGCAAGTCCGTGCAGACGCCTTCGTACAACTCCGCCGCCATGCCGACCGATTCGCCGAGCGTCGGGTGCGGGTGAATCGTCTTGCCGATGTCGGTCGCATCCGCGCCCATCTCGATCGCGAGACACACTTCGCTGATCAGATCGCCCGCATTCAGACCGACGATGCCGCCGCCGATCACGCGATGCGTCGTCTCATCGAAGATGAGCTTGGTGAAGCCTTCGTCGCGGCCGTTGGCGATCGCGCGGCCGGAAGCCGCCCACGGGAACACCGCCTTCCCGTATTTGATGCCTTCGGCCTTGCACTGCTCTTCCGTCTTGCCGGCCCACGCCACTTCCGGATCGGTGTAGGCAACGGACGGAATCTGCAGCGCGTCGAAGTACGCCTTCTCGCCGTGCGCCGCTTCCGCCGCCACGTGGCCTTCGTGCACGGCCTTGTGCGCGAGCATCGGCTGGCCGACGAGATCGCCGATCGCGAAGATGTGCGGCACGTTGGTGCGCATTTGCTTGTCGACGTTGATGAAGCCGCGCTCTGTCACGCTCACGCCCGCCTTGTCCGCGCCGATCTTGCCGCCGTTCGGGCTGCGGCCGACCGCGAGCAGCACGAGGTCGTAACGCTGCGGTTCGGCTGGCGCCTTCTCGCCTTCGAAGGTCACGTAGATGCCATCTTCCTTCGCCTCGGCCTTGGTCGTCTTGGTCTTCAGCATGACGTTCGCGAAGCGCTTGGCGTTGAACTTCTCCCAGACCTTCACGAGATCGCGGTCCGCGCCGGCCATCAGACCGTCGAGCATTTCGACGACATCGATTTCCGAGCCGAGCGTCGAGTACACCGTCGCCATTTCCAGCCCGATGATGCCGCCGCCCACCACCAGCATGCGCTTGGGCAACTGACGCAGTTCGAGCGCGCCGGTCGAATCGACGACGCGCGGATCGTCCGGGAAGAACGGCAGCTTCACCGCCTGCGAACCCGCCGCGATGATCGCCTGCGCGAACTTCACGACCTTCTTGCCGTCCGGGCCGTTCACTTCCATGTGATGCGGATCGACGAAGTTGCCGACGCCCGTCACCACCTGGACCTTGCGCGCCTTCGCCATGCCGGCCAGCCCGCCGGTCAGCTTCTTGACGACGCCTTCCTTGAAGCCGCGCAGCTTGTCGAGATCGATCTTCGGCTCGCCGAAGCTGATGCCGTGCGACGCGAGTTCGGCCGCTTCGTCGATGACGAGCGCGGTATGCAGCAACGCCTTCGACGGAATGCAGCCGACGTTCAGACACACGCCGCCGAGCGTCGAATAACGTTCCACGAGCACTGTCTTCATGCCGAGATCGGCTGCGCGGAACGCCGCCGAATAACCGCCGGGGCCGGCGCCGAGCACGAGCATGTCGCATTCGACATCGGCCGCGCCGGAGTAGCTGCCGGCTTGCGGCGCGGGCGCCGATGCGGCGGCGGCCGGAGCCGAAGCCGCTTTCTGCGGCGCGGGCGCAGACGCCGGAGCCGCTGCGCCACCGCCTTCGAGCGTCAGAATCAGCGTGCCTTCCGAGACGTTGTCACCGACCTTGACCTTCAGTTCCTTGACGACGCCCGCCGCGGGCGACGGCACGTCCATCGTCGCTTTGTCGGATTCGAGCGTGACGAGCGACTGTTCCTTCTCGACCGTGTCGCCCGGTTTCACGTGCACTTCGATGACGGGAATGTCCTTGAAGTCGCCGATGTCCGGCACCTTCACGTCCTGCACGCCGCCGCCCGTTGCTTTTGCGGGGGCCGCAGCGGGAGCCGCAGCCGCAGCCGGAGCCGGAGCCGGTGCGGCGGCGGGCGCAGCGGCAGCCCCTGCGCCCGCGGTTTCGACCATCGCGACGACCGAGCCTTGCGAGACCTTGTCGCCCTGCTTGACCTTCACTTCCTTGATGGTGCCCGCCACGTCGGCCGGCACTTCCATGGTGGCCTTGTCGGTTTCGAGCGTGATGACGCCCTGTTCCTTTTCGATGACGTCGCCGGGTTTGATATTGACTTCGATGACATCGACATCGGAGAAGTCGCCGATGTCGGGTACTTTTAGTTCGACGAGACTCATGTTGTCCCCTAAGAGATGTGCGGATGGAACCTCAGGGCAATGCCCCGAGGTTCCGCCGTCGGCCAGATCAGCAGATCAGAGAATGACGCGACGGAAATCGCCCAGAATCGCCGACAGATAAGCGTTGAAGCGCGCGGCGGCCGCACCGTCGATGACGCGATGGTCGTACGACAGCGACATCGGCAGCGTGAGGCGCGGCACGAACTGCTTGCCGTCCCACACCGGCTTCATCTGACCGCGCGACAGGCCGAGAATCGCGACTTCGGGCGCGTTGATGATCGGCGTGAAGTGCGTCCCGCCGATGCCGCCCAGCGACGAAATCGAGAAGCAGCCGCCCTGCATCTGATCGGGCTTGAGCTTGCCGTCGCGCGCGAGCTTCGACAGCTCCGCCATCTCCTTGGCGATATCGACGAGGCCCTTCTTGTCCGCGTCGCGGATCACCGGAACGACGAGGCCGTTCGGCGTGTCGGCCGCGAAACCGATGTGGTAGTACTTTTTGAAGACGAGGTTGTCGCCGTCCAGGCTCGCGTTGAAGTCCGGGAACTTCTTGAGCGCCGAGACCACGGCCTTGATGACGAACGCGAGCATCGTGAATTTCACGCCCGCTTTCTCGTGCTCCTTATTGAGCTTCACGCGCAGTTCTTCGAGCTCGGTGATATCCGCTTCGTCGTTGTTCGTGACGTGCGGGATCATCACCCAGTTGCGATGCAGGTTCGCGCCCGAAATCTTCTTGATGCGCGACAGCGGCTTCGGATCGACCGGACCGAACTTCGTGAAATCGATCTTCGGCCACGGCAGCAGACCGAGTTCGCCGCCGCCACCGCCAGCCGGCGCCGCAGCAGCGGGCGCCTTGCCCTGCCCCGTCATCACGCCCTTCACGAACGCGGTGATGTCTTCCTGCGTGATGCGCCCCTTCGGACCCGTGCCGCTCACGCGCGACACATCGACGCCCAGTTCGCGCGCGAACTTGCGCACGGACGGCGACGCATGGCTCGACGTGCGCGTACCGTCGCCGGCAGGCATCACGGGCGCCTGTGCGAGCGCCGACGGCGGCTCTTTCGCCGGCGCGGGTTTCGCGGGTGCATCGGGCGGCACTTCGGCCTTGGCCGGAGCCGCAGCCGGTGCAGCCGGTGCAGCCGCAGCGCCCGCGCCACCTTCGAGCACGAGGATCAGCGAACCTTCGGAGACCGTATCGCCGATCTTGACCTTCAGTTCCTTCACCGTGCCCGCGGCGGGGCTCGGCACGTCCATCGTCGCCTTGTCGGATTCGAGCGTGACGAGCGACTGCTCCTTCTCGACCTTGTCGCCGACCTTGACCGCGATCTCGATGACCGGAATGTCCTTGAAGTCGCCGATATCCGGCACCTTCACTTCGACGGAACCGCCGCCGCTCGCCGCAGGCGCGGCAGCCGCTGCGGACGCGGGAGCGGGCGCAGCCGCTTCCTGCTTCGCGGCCGGCGCGGCGGCAGCGCCCGCGCCTTCCAGCACGACGATGAGCGTGCCTTCCGACACGTTATCGCCCACTTTGACCTTCACTTCCTTCACGGTGCCCGCAGCCGAACTCGGCACGTCCATCGTGGCCTTGTCGGACTCCAGCGTGACGAGCGACTGCTCGGGCTCGACGGTGTCACCCACCTTGACCAGCACTTCGATCACGGGGATGTCCTTGAAATCGCCGATGTCCGGCACTTTGACTTCGATCGCTTGACTCATTATTAGTGTCTCCTGGGTTGCACGCGGCCTCCGCCCGCTTCGGACGGAGGCCGCGTCACAACGCTCGGGGGCGATGCCTTTAGACGGTCATCGGGTTGGGTTTGGACGGGTCGAGGTTGTACTTCTTGATCGCCTCTGCGACGACCTTGCGCTCGATCGTGCCTTCGTCGGCGAGCGCATTGAGCGCCGCCAGCGTGACCCAGTAGCGGTCGACTTCGAAGAAGTGACGCAGCGCCTCGCGCGTGTCCGAGCGGCCGTAGCCGTCGGTGCCGAGCACCACGAACTTGTTCGGCACATAGCCGCGGATCTGGTCGACAAGCGCGCGGATGTAGTCCGTCGACGCGATCACCGGACCCTGCGCGCCCTTGAGCAGCTTGGTCACGTGCGGCAGGCGCTTCTCTTCCGTCGGATGCAGCAGGTTCCAGCGCTCGCACGCCTGACCGTCGCGGGCCAGTTCGGTAAAGCTCGGCACGCTCCACAGGTCGGCGGTGACGCCCCAGTCGTTCTTGAGCAGGTCGGCGGCGGCGATCACTTCGTTGAAGATCGTGCCTGCGCCCATCAGCTGGACGTGCGGGCCCTTGCCGGCGCCTTCGGCCTTGCTGAACGCATACATGCCCTTGATGATGTCCGCGGCTACAGCGTCACCCTGCGGAATCGCCGGATGCTCGTAGTTCTCGTTCATCACCGTGACGTAGTAGTACACGTCTTCCTGCTCCGCGACCATGCGGCGCAGGCCGTCCTGCATGATGACGGCGAGTTCGTAGCCGAAGGTCGGGTCGTAGCTGATGCAGTTCGGCACCGACGCCGCCCACATCAGCGAATGGCCGTCTTCGTGCTGCAGGCCTTCGCCGTTGAGGGTCGTGCGGCCTGCCGTGCCGCCCAGCAGGAAGCCGCGCGAGCGCATGTCGCCCGCGGCCCATGCCAGATCGCCGATGCGCTGGAAGCCGAACATCGAGTAGAAGATGTAGAACGGGATCATGATCTCGCCGTGCGTCGAGTACGACGTCGCGGCCGCGATCCAGTCACACATGCCACCCGCTTCGTTGATGCCTTCCTGCAGAATCTGCCCGGTTTCCGATTCGCGGTAGAACATCAGCTGGTCGGAGTCTTCCGGAATGTACTTCTGGCCGTCCTGATTCCAGATGCCGATCTGGCGGAACAGGCCTTCCATGCCGAAGGTACGCGACTCGTCCGGCACGATCGGCACGATGCGCTTGCCGAGCGCCTTGTCCTTCAGCAGGATGTTCAGGATCCGCACGAAGGCCATCGTCGTGGAAATTTCGCGGCCTGCGCCCGTGCCCTTCAGAAGCGGCTCGAATGCCGAGAGTTCCGGCACCGGCAGCGATTCCGCCTTTTCGCGGCGCGTCGGCAGATAGCCGCCCAGGTCCATACGCTTCTGGCGCATGTACTCCAGTTCCTTCGAACCTTCCTCGAACGTGAGATACGGCACGTCGGCGATCTGTTCGTCGGTGAGCGGCAGACGGAACTGGTCGCGGAATTTCTTCAGCGTGTCGATCGGCAGCTTCTTCTGCTGGTGCGTGATATTCATCGCCTGGCCGTGCTCGCCCATGCCATAACCCTTGATGGTCTTGGCGAGGATGACGGTCGGCGCGCCCTTCGTCTTGGTCGCGGCGTCGAACGCGGCGTAGATCTTGTGCGGATCGTGGCCGCCGCGGTTCAGGTTCCAGATGTCCTCGTCGGACCAGTCGGCGACCAGCGCCTTCAGTTCCGGCGTGTTGAAGAAGTGCTCGCGCACGAACGCGCCCGACTCCGACTTGTAGGTCTGATATTCGCCGTCGACGACGTCCATCATGCGGCGCATCAGCGCGCCGGTCTTGTCACGCGCGAACAGCGCGTCCCAGCGGCTGCCCCAGATGACCTTGATGACGTTCCAGCCCGCGCCGCGGAATTCGCTTTCGAGTTCCTGGATGATCTTGCCGTTGCCGCGCACCGGGCCGTCCAGGCGCTGCAGATTGCAGTTGATGACGAACACGAGGTTAT
Source organism: Caballeronia insecticola (assembly GCF_000402035.1). Classification (GTDB taxonomy): domain Bacteria; phylum Pseudomonadota; class Gammaproteobacteria; order Burkholderiales; family Burkholderiaceae; genus Caballeronia; species Caballeronia insecticola. The sequence goes on along the minus strand of NC_021287.1, from coordinate 1,079,960 downwards.
CGAGACGCTCGCGCCCGGCCATGCCGATCGCGCCGAGCGATTCCGGCTCGTCGGTTTCGCCGTCGCCGAGGAACGCCCAGACCTTGCGGCCTTCCGTCTTCGCCATGCCGCGCGCTTCCATGTACTTCATGAAGCGCGCCTGATAGATCGCCATGATCGGGCCCAAGCCCATCGACACGGTCGGGAACTGCCAGAAGTCCGGCATCAGCCACGGATGCGGATACGACGAGATGCCCTCGCCGCCCACTTCCTGACGGAAGTTGTTGAGCTGCTTCTCGGTCAGGCGGCCGAGCAGGAACGCGCGCGAGTACACACCCGGCGACGAGTGGCCCTGCACGAACACGAGGTCGCCGCCATGTTCTTTCGACGGTGCGTGCCAGAAGTGGTTGAAGCCGACGTCATAGAGCGTTGCAGCCGAGGCGAACGAAGCGATGTGGCCGCCGACGTTGGTGTCCTTGCCCGCGCGCAACACCATGGCGATGGCGTTCCAGCGCGTGTACGAGCGAATGCGGTGTTCGATGTCCTGATCGCCCGGAATCTTGGCCTGGCCAGCGACGGGAATCGTGTTGATGTACGGCGTGTTCGCGGAAAACGGCAGATGCTCGCCGTGCACGCGAGCGAATTCGATCTGCTTCTCGATCAGGTAGTGCGCGCGATCAGGGCCGACTGCGGAAATGACGCCGTCGAGCGCATCGAGCCACTCGGCGGTTTCCTGAGGATCGTCGTCGCGGGCATTGGCGACATATTTGAGAACTTCGTCGGGTACAGCGGACATGCTCGTCTCCTGATTTGAGGAACACTCTAGAACCGCCGGCGCACGCCCGTGCTGCGAGCACAGACAAGCGGGCACTGGCCGCGTGCCGGCAATTCTAAAGAGGGTCCAGACCATGACGCAAGGAATTTTTCAAATCATGAGAGTTGATCTCATAATGCGAAAAATTGCTGCAACGCACCGTCCCATAAGCCTTTTTTGATCAGACGTTTCCCCTCCTTTTCCCGGAATTGGCGCTTTCTTTACCGTCTTTTTACGCCAATTAACAATCAGGCGCTGCGTTACAATCGCTTCCATGTTGACCGAACGGCTGATCAAACGCTCGGCGAGGGTCGCGCGCAAGCCGACCGATTCGTCGCCCACCCGCTGGCACCACGGACCGTGGTGGTCGAACTCCTATTTACTCACGCCGCTCATTTCGATTCTCGTTTTTCTGGTCGTGATGAGTCTGATTTTGTGGAGTCTGAACCGGCGCGAGCAGCAGCAGCAGGAAGACACGCTGTATCGCAACGTCGCGTGGGCGCAGCAGCAAATCCGGCTTTCCATGACCGGCGCGCAGGAACAGATCCAGGCGCTTTCGCGCGACATCGCGACCGGCCACGGCGACCCGCAGACCTTTCAGACCTCGTCGGCGGACATCATGCAGGGGCATCCCGAGATCCTCTACATGAACTGGTACACGAGCGAGCATAAACCGCGCTGGCCCAATACCCCGCTGCCCGTGCTCGGATCGCGCCTCGCCAAACCCAACGAAACGCAGATGGACGAGGCCGTGCAGGCCGCCTTCGACGAGGCACGCACCACGCGCCGCCAAGTCTACTCGCCGCTGCTCTACGACGATCTCGGCAACGGCTACATCACGCTGCAGACGCCGGTTTTCCGCGACCGCGAGTTCCTGGGCTCCATCGCCGCGGTGTTTTCGATCGAAGGCATCCTCAAGCACGACATTCCGAGCGAATTGTCGGCGAAGTACAAAATCTCCATCACCGATCTGAACAACCGCGAACTCGCGACCACGTCGAGCCGCCCGCGTCTGCCGCGCGACATGTTCTACGACCTGCCGCTCGATCCGCCGGGGCAAGGCTTGTCGGTACGCGTGTACTCGTATCCGCAGCTGACGAACTTCACCAATAACACGCTTGTGTGGCTGGTCGCCGGTCTTTCGTGCTTCGTGCTGTGGAGCTTGTGGAGTCTGTGGAAGCACACGCGTCAGCGCTTCGAGGCGCAGCAGGCGCTGTATGCCGAAGCGTTCTTCCGCCGCGCGATGGAAAACTCCGTGCTGATCGGCATGCGCGTGCTCGACATGCACGGCCGTATCACGCACGTGAATCCCGCGTTCTGCCGCATGACGGGCTGGGATGAAAGCGATCTCGTCGGCAAGAACGCGCCGTTTCCGTACTGGCCGCGCGACGCGTATCCCGAGATGCAGCGCCAGCTCGACATGACCTTGCGCGGCAAGGCGCCCTCGTCCGGCTTCGAGTTGCGCGTGCGTCGCAAGGACGGCTCGTTCTTCCACGCGCGGCTGTACGTTTCGCCGCTGATCGACAGCTCGGGCCGCCAGACCGGCTGGATGTCGTCGATGACGGACATCACCGAACCCAAGCGCGCGCGCGAAGAACTCGCCGCCGCGCACGAACGCTTCACCACGGTGCTCGAAAGCCTCGACGCCGCCGTCTCCGTGCTCGCCGCCGACGAAGCCGAACTGCTGTTCGCGAACCGCTATTACCGCCATTTGTTCGGCATTCGTCCGGACGGCCATCTGGAGCTCGCGGGCGCCGCGTTCGACGGCAGTTCGCAGAGTTCGTCGGACACCATCGACATGGTGGATACCTACGCGGGCCTGCCCGCCACCGCGCTCACCGAAAGCTCGGCAGATGCGCAGGAGGTCTATGTCGAAGGCATCCAGAAATGGTTCGAAGTGCGCCGCCAGTACATCCAGTGGGTAGACGGCCATCTCGCGCAGATGCAGATCGCGACCGACATCACGCAGCGCAAGCAGGCGCAGGAACTCGCGCATCAGCAGGAAGAAAAGCTGCAGTTCACGAGCCGCCTGATGACCATGGGCGAGATGGCTTCGTCGCTCGCGCACGAACTGAATCAGCCGCTCGCCGCGATCAACAACTATTGCTCCGGCTGCGTCGCGCTCGTGAAATCCGGCCGCATGACGCAGGAAACGCTGTTGCCGGTGCTGGAAAAAACCGCGCAGCAGGCCGTGCGCGCGGGCATGATCATCAAGCGCATTCGCGAGTTCGTGAAGCGCTCGGAGCCGAAACGCCAGGCCGCGCGCGTCGCCGATATCGTCGCGGACGCGGTCGGACTCGCCGAGATCGAGGCGCGCAAGCGCAAGATTCGCATCGTCACGGAAATCCGCTCGCGCATGCCGGTGATCTACGTCGATCCGGTTTTGATCGAACAAGTGTTGGTCAACCTGTTGAAAAACGCGGCCGAGGCAATGCATGATGCAAAACCGAACGCGGTCGATCCGGCGATTCGCGTGGTCGTGCAACGCATGGACGGCGGCTTCGTGTGCATCAGCGTGGTCGATCAGGGCCCCGGTGTCGACGAAGCCACGGCCGAGCGTCTCTTCGAACCGTTTTACAGCACCAAGTCCGACGGCATGGGCATGGGGCTGAACATCTGCCGCTCGATCATCGAATCGCATCGCGGAAGACTTTGGGTGGTCAACAACGTCGAGGCGGACGGCCATGTGACCGGCGCGACCTTCCACTGCAGCCTGCCGATCGGCGAAGTGGACGGTTCGGGCACGAATGGCGACGCACACGACGAACATACGAGACAACAAACAGTTACGGGAGAACTATGAGCACAGTCACCACCCAGGAAACCGTCTTTGTCGTCGACGATGACGAAGCCGTGCGCGATTCTCTGCGCTGGCTGCTCGAGGCCAACGGCTATCGCGTGCAATGTTTTTCGAGCGCGGAATCCTTCCTCGACGTCTACCTGCCGATTTCGCACTCCGGCGCGATCGCCTGCCTGATCCTCGACGTGCGCATGGCCGGCATGACCGGGCTTGAGTTGCAGGAGAAGCTGATCGCCGAGAACTCGCTGCTGCCGATCATCTTCGTGACCGGTCACGGCGATGTGCCGATGGCCGTCTCGACCATGAAGAAAGGCGCGATGGACTTCATCGAGAAGCCGTTCGACGAAGCCGAGTTGCGCAAGCTCGTCGAGCGCATGCTGGAGAAGGCGCGCAGCGAAAGCAGCAGCGTGCAGCAGCAGCGCGCCGCCGCCGAGCGCCTGGGCAAGCTGACCGCGCGCGAGCATCAGGTGCTGGAGCGCATCATCGCGGGACGTCTCAACAAGCAGATCGCGGACGATCTCGGCATCAGCATCAAGACGGTGGAAGCGCATCGCGCGAACATCATGGAGAAGCTGTCCGTGAACACCGTCGCCGATCTGCTGCGTCTCGCGCTGTCGAACAAGCCGCAGCAATAAGCGCTTCTGCTTCCTCCAGCTTCATTCGCGGCCGGCACACCATGCCGGCCGCGTGCTGTATGGCGAGCCCGGCTCCGGGCGAACGTCACGCGATCCCTTCTACGAATACCGTTGTCGGCGAGGTTGAAACGTGATATTTCGTGAATCACGTTGACACACCTCGTGGCCCGCCCGTACTTTGATCGGGCCTTAACCCCGGACAACGGTCATGTGCAACCAGACGTCTTCTGCGTCCTTGCCCGACGGTCAAACGTTTTGCGTCCAGGCCTCACACGCCGGCGACCGCGCCTCGTCCCCTTCGCTTTCATCAAGCACTGCGCACCGGTTTGCTGCTTATAAGCAATCGATGCGCGCATCCCGCCGTATCGGCTGTTCACGCGCATCGAGCGCCGTGCACCGGAGGACTTGATCTTGAAACGCCACCCTTCCCCTGTCCCTACGCAACGGATGCGCACGATGCGCGCGTTCGCGATCAGCGCCGCGCTGCTCGCGCTGCCGCTCGCCGCGTTCCATCCATGCGTGGCCGATGCGCAGACGCAGCCCGCCGCGAGCACCGGCCAGAAGCTGTCGAACGAGCAACTCGATGCGCTGACCGCGCCGATCGCGCTCTATCCTGACGCGCTGCTCGCGCAGGTTCTGATGGCGTCGACGTATCCGTCCGACATCACCGAAGCGGCCGCGTGGTCGAAGGCCAATCCGAACGTCAAGGGCGACGACGCCGTGAAGGCCGTGCAGTCCGAGCCGTGGGATCCGAGCGTGCAGTCGCTGGTTGCGTTCCCGCAGGCGCTCGCGACGATGGCCTCCAAGCCCGACTGGGTGACGCAACTCGGCAACGCGTTCATCGCGCAACCGAGCGACGTGATGGACTCCGTGCAGCGTCTGCGGCGCGCGGCGCAGAGCGCGGGCAATCTGAAGACGACCGAGCAGCAGAAGGTCGTGGTTCAGCAAGCGCCCAGCACCAGCGTCACGACGATTCAGATCGAGCCGGCCAATCCGCAAGTGGTCTATGTGCCGACCTATAACCCGACGGTGGTCTACGGCACGTGGCCGTATCCGGCCTATCCGCCGGTCTATGTGCCGCCGCCTCCGGGTTATGCGATGGCATCGGCGTTCGTTGGCGGGCTCGCGTTCGGTGCGGGCGTGGCGGTCGCCAATTCGCTGTGGGGCAACTGCGACTGGAATCGCGGCGACGTGAACGTCAACGTGAATCGCTATAACAACATCAACGTGAACAACCGCCTCAACGCGAACAGCAACAACGTGCGCTGGAACCGGAACGATCCGCAGTTCAACCGCACCAACGTCGCGAACCGGCAGAACACGCTCAACAACGCGAACCGCGGCGCGAATGCCAACCAGTTTCGCGGACGCGAGGACGCGCGCGCGCAGGCGGCCCAGACGCTGCAGCAGCGCACGGGGCAGAATCTGAACCAGCCCGCGAGCCAGCGCGTGCAGAACATGCGTCAGGGCGGCGCGCAGAATGCGCTCAACAACTCCAACGTGCGCGAGCGCGCGCAGAGCGTGAACCGCGACAACGCCCTGCGCGGCGCGGGCGACGGCAACGGCGCACGGCAGGACATGCAGCGTGGGCAGGCGAGCCGGCAGTCGTTCGCGAACCAGTCGCACGACCGGCCGGGCGCGGGAGGCGGCGGCGTGCAGCGCGGCGGCGGCGCGGGCGGAGGACTCGGCGCCGGCGGTGGCGGCGTGCAGCGTCAGGGCGGCGGCGGAATGCAGCGCGGCGGCGGAGGCGGAGGCGGATTCCACGGCGGCGGCGGTGGCGGCGGGTTTCATCGCCGCTGATGACCGATTCGACGCCCACGCGCCGCGCAAGCGGCGAACGCCAGATTCAGGAGCCCGAGATGACCCCGAACCAAGCCTCCGTCTCATCGACCAAGCCTTTGCTGCGCGCCGTGATCGCCGCGGCGCTTCTGCTCGGCGCAACGCTCGCGCACGCGCAGGCCGTCTTCCCGAGCGCCGATGCCGCGGCGCAGGCGCTCACCGACGCCATCGCGAGCAACGACGAAACCGCGATCGCCAAGGTGCTCGGCCACGATCACGCGCGTTACGTGCCCACCGGCAGCATCGGTGAGCAGGACATCTATGCGTACCTCGGCGCGTGGGCGCAGCAGCATCGCATCGTCGAGGACGCGCAGAAAATCGACGGCTATCCGGCCGCCTACATCGAAGCGGGCACGAGCGGCTGGACGCTGCCGATCCCGCTCGTGAAAGTCGCGAACGGCTGGCGCTTCGACATGCGCGCCGCCCGCGACGAAGTGCTCACGCGGCGCATCGGCCGCAACGAGCGCTCGGCGATCCAGGTCGCGCTCGCGTACGTCGCCGCGCAAAACGACTATCACCAGGCGATGAACCGCTACGCCGACCGCCTCGCGAGCACGCCCGGCAAGCACGACGGCCTCTACTGGCAGACCGCGGAAGGCGAACCGGACAGCCCGCTCGGCCCGCTCGTCGCGGCGATGCCGAACAAGCCGAACGAAAAGGACGGCTATTACGGCTACCACTACCGCATCCTGAACGCGCAAGGCGCCCACGCGAAAGGCGGCGCGAAGCACTACCTTCAGGGCGGCGCGCTGACGCAGGGGTTCGGGCTGATCGCCACGCCGGCGCGCTATGGCCAGACGGGCGTGATGACCTTCATCGTCAATCAGGACGGGCAGGTCTACGAGAAGGATCTCGGCCCCGGAACGACGCGCGCTGCCGCCGCCATCCGGTCGTTCGACCCGGATTCGAGCTGGCAGCCGGTATCGCCCTGACCCCCGGCGACACGGCGGGAATGGCGCCCGGCGACGTGCAAAGGCGCCCGGCGGTATAATTTCGCCCTTCCCAAGGGCGCGCTTGCCCACGCTATCGTCAACCGATTGGCCGAAGCCTGCGCCCCGCAACACGCGCGCGCGCCGCGCACCGCAGCCGTACGAAAGCAGCGGGCACGGCGCCGGCTTCATGCCCGCGTGCCCCTCGCCCATCCTCGATCCGATTCGCCATGACTGCCCAACTCATCGACGGCAACGCCCTTTCCAAGACCCTTCGCGCCGATGTCGCCGTGCGCGCCGCCGCCCTCACCGCTCGCGGACACCAGCCGGGACTGGCCGTCGTGCTGGTCGGCGACAATCCGGCGAGCGAAGTCTACGTGCGCAACAAGGTGAAGGCCTGTCACGACAACGGCCTGCATTCGGTGATGGACCGCTTCCCCGCCACGCTCGCCGAACACGAGCTGCTCGCCCACATCGCGAAACTCAACGCCGATCCGGCCATCCACGGCATTCTGGTGCAACTGCCGCTGCCCGCGCATATCGACAGCCACAAGGTGATCGAGGCGATCGCGCCGGAGAAGGACGTCGACGGCTTTCACGTCGCCAACGCGGGCGCGCTGATGACCGGCAAGCCGCTGTTTCGCCCGTGCACGCCCTACGGCGTGATGAAGATGTTCGAAGCGCACGGCATCGGGCTGCAGGGCGCGAACGCGGTGGTGATCGGCCGCTCGAATATCGTCGGCAAGCCGATGGCGCTGCTTCTGCTCGAAGCCGGCGCGACCGTCACGATTTGTCACAGCAAGACGCGCGATATCGGGCACCATACGCGCGCCGCGGATGTGATCGTCGCCGCGACGGGCCGCCGCAACATCCTCACGGCGGACATGGTGAAGCCGGGCGCGACCGTGATCGACGTCGGCATGAACCGCAACGAGGAAGGCAAACTGTGCGGCGACGTCGATTTCGCGGGCGTCAGGGAAGTGGCGGGCTATATCACGCCGGTGCCGGGCGGCGTCGGACCAATGACGATCACGATGCTGCTCGTCAACACGATCGAGGCAGCCGAGCGCGCGGCGCAGGCCTGACAGCGTGCGCGGCGGGGGCCGGCATTAATCGGCCCCTTAAAAACAATCGATTGGAATTTGCCCCGCCCGCCCCAATAATCTCGTGGAGAGCCGGCGCGGGGTGCGACACCCGCCCGGGCTTCACCCAACACGAATACGGGAGAGTCATGAGCGATACCCTATCCACCACGGCAGCGGCCAATCCGCTGCTCGATTTTTCCGACCTTCCGCGCTTCGGCGAAATCAAGCCCGAACATGTGACGCCGGCGCTCGACGTCCTGCTGGCCGCCGCAAAAGCCGCCGTCGATCGCGCCAGCGCGCCGGACACGCCCGCGACCTGGACGAACGTCGTCGAGGCACTCGAACAGGATTCGGAAAAGCTCGCGCGCGCGTGGGGCGTCATCGGCCATCTGAACGCGGTCGCCGATACCCCCGAACTGCGCGCCGCGCACGCCGAGAACCTGCCGCGCGTCACCGAATTTTCCGCGAGCGTCGGCCAGAATCTCGCGCTCTACGAGAAGTTCAAGGCGATCGCGGCGAGCCCGGAGTTTGCGGGGCTGTCGGCCGAGCGCAAAAAGATTCTGGAGAATTCGCTGCGCGATTTCCGTCTCTCCGGCGCGGAACTGCCCGAAGACCGCAAGCCGCGTTTCGCGCAATTGCAGGAAGAGCAGGCCGCGCTCTCGAAAGCCTTCTCCGATCACGTGCTCGATGCAACCAACGCTTACGCGTACATCGTCACGAAGGAAAGCGAACTCGCGGGCCTGCCCGATGACGTGATCGAAGCGGCGCGCGAAGCCGCCCAGCGCGACGGCAAGGAAGGCTGGAAGTTCACGCTGCATTTCCCGTCGTATTTCCCGGTGCTGCAGTATTCGGAACATCGCCCGATGCGCGAGGCAATGTACCGCGCGTATGTCACGCGCGCGTCCGAACTCGGCGAGACCTACGGCGGCGGCAAGCCCGAATGGGACAACACGGCGAACGTCGTCGAACATTTGCGGCTGCGTGAAGAAGAAGCCAAGACGCTCGGCTATCAGAACTTCGCGGAAGTGTCGCTCGCGCCGAAGATGGCCGAGTCGCCGGCACAGGTCATCGCGTTCCTCGAAGACCTCGCCGTGCGCGCCCGCCCCTACGCCGAAAACGACTGGATGGAATTGCGCGCGTTCGCCGCGACCGAGCTCGGCATGCCCGAACTGCAGCCGTGGGACATCGCGTTTGCGGCCGAGAAGCTGCGTCAGAAGCGCTATTCGTTCTCGGAAAACGAAGTGAAGCAGTACTTCCCGCAGGAAGCCGTGCTGAAGGGCCTGTTCAAGGTCACGGAGACGCTCTTCAATGTGTCGATCCGCCGCGACGAAGCCGCCGTCTGGAACCCGGACGTGCGTTTCTTCCGCGTCGAGAACAAGGACGGCACGCTCGTCGCGCAGTTCTATCTCGATCTGTATGCCCGCGAAGGCAAGCGCGGCGGCGCATGGATGGACGATGCCCGCTCGCGCCACAAACGCACGCAAGGCGGCGTGCAGACGCCTGTCGCTTACCTCACGTGCAACTTCTCCGCGCCGGTCGGCGGCAAGCCCGCCTGCTTCACGCATGACGAAGTCATCACGCTGTTCCACGAATTCGGGCACGGCCTGCATCACATGCTGACGCGCGTCGATGAACTCGGCGTGTCGGGCATCAACGGCGTCGAATGGGATGCGGTCGAATTGCCGTCGCAATTCATGGAGAACTTCTGCTGGGAGTGGGACGTGCTCACGGATATGTCCGCTCACGTCGACACCGGCGCGCCGCTGCCGCGCGAACTTTTCGACAAGATGCTCGCCGCGAAGAACTTCCAGAGCGGTCTCGGCACGCTGCGCCAGATCGTCTTCTCGATGTTCGACATGGTGCTGCACACGTCCTACGATCCGGCGAGCAGCACGGAGAACGTCAACGATGTCGCGCGTGCGATCAACGAGAAGTTCCATGTGATTCCGCAGGCGCCGATCTCGCGCTGGCCGAACACCTTCAGCCATATCTTCGCGGGCGGTTATGCGGCGGGCTACTACAGCTACAAGTGGGCCGAAGTGCTGTCCGCCGACGCCTACGCCGCGTTCGAAGAAGCCGCGAAGCTCGGCAACGGCTCGGTGCTGGACGCGCAAACAGGCACGCGCTACCGCCGCGAGATTCTGGAAGTAGGCGGCAGCCGCCCGGCCATGGAATCGTTCAAGGCGTTCCGCGGCCGCGAGCCGGACATCGACGCATTGCTGCGGCATAGCGGCATGTCGGAGCAAACGCTGCACTGACGCTGCGTTTATCCCGTGCTACTTTGAAAAACCCCGGTCATCGCGACCGGGGTTTTTTATCGCCTGTCGATTCTGAAATCGACTTCCGTGGACCTGCCTTCGAGTGCGAGCGTCGCGCGCACGGCCGGACTGCGGCTCACCACCTTGCCTCGTCTCACCACCGCCGTGCGCGCCGCGCGCAGGCGTATCGCTTCGATCGGATCGCGTGCGTCGAGCACCACGCAATCCGCGTGACATCCCACTTCGACGCCATAGCCTTCCAGGCCGAGAATGCGCGCGGGATTCGTCGTGACCGCGTCGAAGCAGGCGCGCATTGCGTCGACGCCCGTCATCTGCGCGACGTGCAAGCCCATGTGCGCGACTTCGAGCATGTCGCCGGAACCGAGGCTGTACCACGGGTCCATCACGCAATCGTGGCCGAACGCGACCGTGATGCCCGCCGCTATCAATTCCGGCACGCGCGTCATGCCGCGTCGCTTCGGATACGTATCCGAGCGCCCCTGCAGCGTGATGTTGATGAGCGGATTGGCGATCGCCGCCACGCCCGCTTCGCGCATCAGCGGAATGAGCTTGCTGACGTAGTAGTTGTCCATGGAGTGCATCGACGTGAGATGCGAGCCGGTCACGCGTCCGTGCAGTCCGAGCCGATGCGTCTCGGCGGCGAGCGTTTCGATGTGGCGCGACATCGGGTCGTCGGATTCGTCGCAGTGCATGTCCACGCGCAAGCCCTGCTCCGCCGCGTATTCGCACAGGAGCTTCACGGATGCGGCGCCGTCGGCCATCGTGCGCTCGAAGTGCGGAATGCCGCCGACGACATCGACGCCCAGCGAAATCGCGCGCTTCAGATTCTCGAATGCGCCCGCGCTGCGCAAGACGCCGTCCTGCGGAAACGCGACGAGTTGCAGATCGAGATACGGCTTCACGCGCCGCTTCACTTCGACGAGCGCCTCCACCGCGAGCAGGCGCGGATCGCATACGTCGACATGCGAGCGGATCGCAAGCAGGCCACGCGCGACAGCCCAGTCGCAGTATTGCAGCGCGCGCTCGACGAGCGCCTCTTGCGTGAGATCGGGTTTCAGTTCGCCCCACAGCGCGATGCCTTCGAGCAACGTGCCCGATGCGTTCACGCGCGGCAGGCCGTAGGACAGCGTCGCGTCCATATGGAAATGCGCGTCGACGAAAGGCGCGCTGACGAGCGAGCCGTTCGCATCGATTTCCTCGCGCGCCGTGGCGGCAAGATGCGGCTCGATTGCGGCGATGCGCCCCGCTTCCATGCCGATATCGACGAGTTCGCGCGAATTCACGAGCGCCGCGCGGCGAATGATCAAATCCATCTGCGATACCTCCGGCGTAGGCAGTTCGTCCGATTGTAGCGGGACAGAAATGCCGTGCGCAGGCGGGCTTGATCCGCGTTTCAACTTGCCGTGCGGTTTCGGCCGACGATCGCGAAACTCAGCGGTAACGCGCCGCGTGCCTGAACCCGTTCGGTTTCGATCGCGAGCGGAAAAGCATGGCCTTGCCGTGTAAGCGGTTCATAGAGATCCGGCCTGCGTGCGGCGAGCGCGCGCCGGCCGCTGTTCGCCTCGGCCAGCGCCGGCTTCACTTGCGCGACGATGCAGCCGTCCCGCGCGCCGTTGCTGCGCGCGAGCACGCGGCCGTCCGGGCCGACGATCATCGATTCGTCGCACGACGGATGCGCATACGCGATGTACATGCCGTTGTCCGCGGCGCGCGCGGCGAGTGTCGCGCGGCGCGAGGCCGCGCGGCTCATGGGCGCGATCAGCAGCGTTGCGCCCATGAGCGCCGTCATCCGCACGTTTTCGACGACATCGTTGTCGCCGCCGATCAGAATGCCGACGCGCACGCCGAACGGCGTATCGAACACCGTAAAGCGATTGCCGCCGTGCAGCGCGCCGTGCGTCGCGTGCAGCTTGCGATGACGCACCCGCGCGCCGCGCGCAAAACAGACGGCGTAGCTGTCATAGAGGCGGCCGTCGGCGGCACGTTCGATCCAGCCGACGCCCGCGGCCACGCCGGTCTTGTCGACGGCGGCGGCGATTGCATCGATCGACGGGCCGTCGAAGGCCTCGGCATGCGCGGTGTCGTGACCGCCGATGCACGATTGCGGAAACACCGCGAGCTGCACGCCGAGGGTTGCGGCTCTCGCGAGTTCATCGGCGATCAGCACGCAATTGCGCGCGGCATCGCCCGGCTGCGATTCAAACGCGATGACGGCGACGCGAAACGAAGTGGCATCCACGAGAGGCTCCGGGAAAGCGGGTAGACAGCCTCATTGGACCGCTTGCGTATCGATCAGTAAAATGAATGTTTCGAGCTATTCGATTACCGAACGGAATCGAAGGTTAAAACATGGAACTGAAGCTTCTGCGTACCTTTCTCGCGATCGCCGACCTGCGCCATTTCGGCCGCGCCGCCGAAGCCTTGCATATGAGCCAGCCGGCGCTCAGCAAGCAGATTGCCGCGCTCGAAGCGAGTCTCGGCGCACGGCTTTTCGAGCGCGGCCGTCATGGCGCGGAACTGACGACGTTCGGCGCGGGTTTCATCGGCGATGCGCAAACACTCATGCGCGACGCCGACGCCGTCCTCGCCCGCGCGCGCGAATCGGCGAACGGCGCGCGCGGATTTCTGCGCGTGGGGCTCTGTCTGTCGACGCTCACGCACGTGCCGAAGCTGATCGCCGAATTCGGTGCGCTGCATCCGGCTGTGAGCATCACGCTGCACGATCTTTCCTCGCACGAGCAGACGCGCCGCATTCTCGCGGGCAAGCTCGATGTGGGTTTCATGCGCATGCCGGCCGGCGCGGGTCTGAGCGGCTTCACGGTGCTCGACGAAACGCTCGCGCTCGCTGTGCCCGAACACACGCGCCATACGCGACTGCCCGCGCGCCTCGATGAACTGAACGAACCGGGATTCATTGCGCTTGCGCGCACGCGCGGGCCGGGGCTGGCGGCGCAGATCGACCGCTGGTGCGCCGCGCACGGCTTCGTGCCGCGCGTGATTCAGGAAGCGGACGACATTCAGTCCGTGCTCGCCTCGGTGGCGGGCGGCGTGGGCGCGGCGTTTCTGCCGTCGCGCGCGCAGTATCTGCTGCGCGATGCGCGCGTGCTGAGCTTGCGCGACAAGCCGGCGCGCTGGCGCGTCGGCCTGGCATGGGGCAATTCGCTCGACGATACGGTCACGCGCGGCTTCGTCACGTTCATGAAGGCGCGCGTGAACGCGTTGAAAGCGCGCGCTACGACCGATTCGTGATTTCGGTGAGCTTCGCGAGCTTCGACAGCAGCATCGCGCGGACGCCTGGCCATTCGTCGTCGATGATGGAAAAGCGCACCGAGTTGCGCTTGCGACCGTCCGGCATGATGCGCTCATGGCGCACGATGCCTTCCTGCGTCGCGCCGATGCCGAGTATGGCGGCGCGCGACTTTTCGTTGCGCTCGTCGGTGGTGAATTGCACGCGCACGCAATGCATCGAATCGAATGCGTGCGTGAGCAGCAGCCATTTTGCTTCGGTGTTGATGCCGGTGCGTTGCGTCGATGCCGCGAGCCACGTATGGCCGATCTCCAGCTTCCGGTTCGCGCGATCGATCTTCCAGAATCGCGTGCTGCCGACGACGCGCCCGTCCCCCGTGCGCACGATCGTGAAAGGCATCACCGTGCCGGCATCGCGACCCGCGAGCGCGGTATCGATATAGCGGTCGATGGTGTCCTCGTTCGGCACGACCGTCACGCTGAGATTCCAGAGTTCGCCGTCCGCGGCGGCGTCGAGCAAGGCGGCGCGGTCGTCGCGTTGCAGGGGGCGAAGCTGGACGCGTTGGCCGGTCAGCGTCGGTTGAGGGTCGGTCATCGATCGAATTCGAGGCTTTGAGGTGAATGGGCATCATAAGCCCACTCGCCTTTGCGCGCCTTCGACGTCGACGCGGATCGACGTCCGTCGCCTACAGGTAGTCCGAGATCTTGTGCAGATTCCCGTAAAACGAATGCGCGCCCGTGTGCGTCACCTGAATCCAGCTGCAACCCCACACGCTGCCGCCGCTCGCGTTCACCAGCGAGCAGAAGTAATAGTCTTCGCCCTGCGTGCGTCCATTGACCGTCATCTGGCGAAAGAACTCGTAGATCGGAAACTTGATGGCCTGCCCATTCACCTCTGTTCCGGGATTGATGGGCGCGACGCGTTCGCCCTCGATCAGCTTCATCAGGCACGCGCGCGAAATCATCATCAGACCGGTGGGAATGCCTGCCATGCGGACGGGTTCATGGCCGATTTTCATGGTCGAGGCATCGCCGGGCAGCGTGAACATGTCGCGGTAATCGCCGGCGATCTCCGGCAGCGTCGCCGGGTCGATGTCGGGATGATCCAGAACCGCCTGCTTGATGCGCGCCCAGTCGTAGGCGCGTCGCGGGTACAGCGCACCGATCACGTCACGGTCACGATAGTCGAACATCCGCGCGAGTTCGCCCGCGTGGAAGCCCATGTCGTCGTCGATGAACAACAGGTGGGTGCATGAGGTTTCCCACAGGAAACGATTCGCCAGCGTGTTGCGGGCTAGGTCGATCAGCGTGACATCGGCGAGCGGCAGGAACCGGAAATCGATGCCTGCGCCAAGGCACTGACGCTGCAGCTCAAGCACGCTGCCGACGTAGTCCATGCAGAAGGAGCCGGATCGCGTCGGCGTCGCGATGGCGATGGAGAATGGCGATGTCATGTGGAGTACCTCTGTGGCCGATGGTTTGATACGGATTGCAAAGTTGTGGGGTTGGTGGTTCGATTGCCGTGTGGGCGGGCGGCGCCAGGCGGGATTCTATCAATCGGGATCGTTGTGTTTCGGAGACGTGCGCGGCGACACATTCCCCAGCGACGCTTGGCGCCCCACGGTTGCGCGGGCTGAGGCGGTTGAACAGCGGTTTCCAGTTTCGTGTCGACGGCTTCCGCGGTTTTCGCGGCCTCGTTTGCTCTCGCCACATCGGCATCCGCGGCGACGGCCGCTGCTGCGCGGGTCTGCTCAAGCGTCGTCGCGTTGCGCACATCGGTGAAGCTAGCGCGGACGCGCTTATCCCTCGATTCAAAACGCTTGATTGAGCTTAATTGCTTTCGTGTCCGAAAATATGTCGTTGCAACTACGAACGTGCCGGTCGCGAACAATCCGAATAATTTGCCGAGTGTCTTTGCGACTTCATTTAATGAGCGCAAGCTGATTATCCCAGGCCCCAGGCAAGCGAATATTACGCCCACTTAAAATGCCGATATATATCCAACGAATTAGCCGACTTTAACTATATCTAATATAGGACGGTGGTATTCGTATGCATTTAAGTCAAAATGAAAGAGCTGAAACCGACTTGTGATCGTTCTGAAAACATTCCGGCTCCCACGATTTTGGGCGCTCGCACGCCTGTCTCGCGAGTGTCTGGCAGGTTCTTCCGCCACGATAGAACCTTCAAATGGATGCCGCGAAAGAGCCCCTTGTGTATCATCGGGCATTCGTTCCTTGGAGAATCAGGTGCTACAAGCCATCGCTAGACTTTTTTCATCGACTCCGGCTCCGCTCGCGGCATCGGAGGTTGCAAGCTCTAAACTGACCTACCTGCCCGAAGCAAAGCTGGAAAATATCTCGCGAAGCATTGACGAAGTCCAGCGCACGGGCGTTCGCGGTGCATTCGTGGAATTCGGCGTGGCCTTGGGCGGTTCTGGAATCTTTATTTGCAGGAAGATGGATCGCCGGCGCAAATTCATTGGCTTTGATCTGTTCGGCATGATTCCAGCACCTGGGGCAAAGGATGACGAGAAATCGCACCAACGCTATGCCATCATCGCGAGCGGAAAATCCGACGGCATCGGTGGGGATAGATATTACGGTTACGAGCCCGACCTGCTCGGCAAGGTCAAGGAAAGCTTTGCATCCTATGGCGCTCCTGTGGACGGACGGCGGATCCGGCTTATTCCTGGTCTGTTCGAGGAGACGTTGCCAAAAACGAACTTAGGCGATATTGCTTTTGCACACATCGACTGTGACTGGTTTGATCCCGTCACGCTGTGTCTCGAGACGGTTTACAAAAATCTGTCCATCGGAGGAGTAATTATCCTCGATGACTATAACGATTACGGTGGCTGCAAGCGAGCAACCGATGAATTCCTCGGTAGACACCGGGATATCAAATTGCTCGATTCCACACATAATGCCGTTCTGCGCCGCGAAGCGATCTAGCTCGGTCTCCGTAGCTACAGATGCTGAGCGAAATTGCCAAGGGATGCTGCTGTGATCCGCGTCGTGGCTTCTCATGGAGAAGAGAACGAAGCGGGCCACGGCGGAGATTCTTGCGTGAGGTCGCCCGGTTCACGGCAACCCGATATTGTTTCCACTGCTCCGGCAGCGCGGCTTCGGCTTCGGCTTCGGCCTCGGTCGCCTCGTCGAGATCGACGGCATCATGCAAAAGCGCAAGGTGCTCATCGCCCCTTCGCCTTGGAAGTGAGCACGGATAGAATGACAGGCGCCCTAGCCCCTTCTCCGCGCTATCCGACAACTTCTCCCTGATTCTCGTGAAAATCGCCACCTGGAACGTCAATTCACTCAAGGTCCGCCAGCAGCACGTCATCGACTGGCTCGCGCTTTCGGGCGTCGATGTACTGTGTCTTCAAGAACTGAAAATGCCCGACGAGAAGTTTCCGCGCGCGGAACTCGAAGCCGCCGGCTACAAGAGCTGGTTCGCGGGGCAGAAAACGTACAACGGCGTCGGCATTCTGGTGCGCGCCGGCGCCGGGTTCGAAGTGGATGAAATCAACGTGGTGCGCAACATCCCCGGTTTCGAGGATCTGCAGCAGCGCGTGATTGCCGCGACCGTCAACGGCGTGCGCATCATCTCGGCCTATTTCCCGAACGGACAGGCGCCCGGTTCCGAGAAATTCGCCTACAAGATGCGCTGGCTCGATGCGCTGCGCGAATGGCTGCGCGAGGATATGGCGCGTCATCCGAAGCTCGCGCTGCTTGGCGACTACAACATCGCGCCCGACGACCGCGACGTGCACGACCCGAAAGCGTGGGAAGGTCAGAATCTGGTGTCGCCGGAAGAACGTGCGCACTTCCGCCAGCTCATCGAACTCGGCCTGACCGATGCCTTCCGCAAGTTCGAGCAGCCCGAGAAGCTCTTCACGTGGTGGGACTATCGCATGATGGCGTTTCGCCGCAACGCGGGATTGCGCATCGATCACATTCTGCTGTCGGCGGAACTCGCGGCGGCGTGCACGGCGTGCGAAGTGGACAAAGTGCCGCGCAAATGGGATCAGCCGTCCGATCACACGCCGGTCATCGCGACGCTCGGCTGATCCCCTCCGTAGAAATCACGCGTCGAGATGCAGTTCCTGAATCTTGCGCGTGATCGTATTGCGGCCAATGCCCAGACGTTCCGCCGCTTCCACCTTGCGCCCGCGCGTGAAATCGAGCGCCTCGCGAATCACTGCGGCTTCGAAGCGGCGCGCGAGTTCGTCCATTACGTCGGCGGAATTTTCGCGCAGCAGCCGCGCGACTTCCGTTCGCAGGCCGTTCTCCCATACGCTCGCCACCACGCCGGCGACCGATGCCGCGACCGGCCCGGCCGATGCGCCCGTGCCATTCTGCGCGCCGGGGCTCGCGGCGACGGCGCCATCGGTCGATACGGCGATCGCCTCCGTCGCATATTCCTGACGCGGCGTGAGATCAGGCGGCAAATCCTTCTGCTCGATCACCTGCGCGGGCGCCATCACGGTCAGCCAGTTGCACAGGTTCTCCAGTTGCCGCACGTTGCCGGGGAACGGCAGCGACGCGAGATAGGCGAGCGCATCGTCGGACACGCGCTTGGGCTCCACGCCGAGATCGCGCGCGCTCTTTTGCAGGAAATGGCGCGTGAGCAGCGGAATGTCTTCGCTGCGCTCGCGCAATGCCGGCAGACGCAGACGAATCACGTTCAGACGGTGATACAAGTCCTCGCGAAACAAGCCTTGCCGCACGCGTGATTCGAGGTTCTGATGCGTCGCCGCGATCACGCGCACGTTCGCCTTCAGCGGATTGTGCCCGCCCACGCGATAGAACTGCCCGTCGGACAGCACGCGCAACAGCCGCGTCTGAAGATCGAACGGCATGTCGCCGATTTCATCGAGGAACAGCGTGCCGTTCTCGGCCTGCTCGAAGCGGCCCTGACGCATCGCCTGCGCGCCTGTGAATGCGCCGCGCTCGTGGCCGAACAGTTCGGACTCCAGCAGATCCTTCGGAATCGCCGCCGTGTTCAGCGCGATGAACGGGCCGTTCGCGCGTGGGCTATGTCGGTGCAAAGCGCGCGCGACAAGCTCCTTTCCGGTGCCTGATTCGCCCGTGATGAGCACGGTCGCCGCCGAATGTGACAGACGGCCGATCGCACGGAACATGTCCTGCATCGCGGGCGCCTGGCCGAGCATTTCGGGCGTCTCGGTCACCCGTTCGTCGTAGGCCGCTTCGCCGCGCATGCTCTCGTCGACGGCGCGGCGAATCAGCTCGACGGCCTTATCGACATCGAACGGCTTCGCGAGATATTCGAACGCGCCGCCCTGAAACGCGGCCACCGCGCTGTCGAGATCGGAGAACGCCGTCATGATGATGACCGGCAAGCCCGGCAAGCGGTCGCGCACGGTCTGCAAGAGTTCGAGCCCGGAGCCGCCCGGCATCCGGATGTCGGACACGAGTACCTGCGGGCTTTCATGCTCGAGCGCGGCGAGCGCGTCGCGCACGCCGGAGAAGCTGCGCGTCGTGAAATTTTCTCGTGCGAGCGCTTTTTCCAGCACCCAACGGATGGATTGGTCGTCGTCTACTATCCAGATCGGCTTCATATCGTTCGGCGAGAAGTCTTCGTATGGTTCGGTGTGAGCCCGTCGAAACGGTCAGGCGTCAAAGCTTGATGCGGACGCGGCCTGTGACTTCGTGATGATGTGACGTCGGTAATCGCAAAAGGGTTCTAAATTCCGGGGTTAATTCCGGGGTTAATTCCCGAAAGGCAACAGGATGACGAACTCGGTACAGCCCGGCCTGCTCTCCACTTCGATCAGGCCGTCGTGCTGATGCACGAACGATTGCGCGAGCGTGAGACCGAGACCGCTGCCGTCTTCGCGCCCCGATACCAGCGGAAAAAAGATCCGGTCACGAATCTCGCTGGGAATTCCGGGGCCGTTGTCAGTGATATGCAAGTCCAGTGCCAGTTTGTGCAGCTTTTTGCCGATCGTCACCTTGCGCGCGATGCGCGTACGCAGTTCGATCTTCGCGTCGCCTTGCGAGATGCGCTCCTTAAGCGCCTCGGCCGCGTTGCGCACGACGTTGAGCAGCGCCTGAATGAGCTGCTCCTTGTCGCCGCGCAGATCGGGCACGCTCACGTCGTAATCGCGTTCGATGGTGAGGCCGCGCGGAAACTCGGCGAGGATCACGGCGCGCACGCGTTCGCACACTTCGTGGATATTCACGTCGCCGACGATATGCGGATGCCGGTGCGGCTCCAGCAACCGATCGACGAGCGTTTGCAGTCGATCCGATTCCTTGATGATGACCTGCGTGTATTCGCGCAGTTCGTCGCGTTCGCGCTCGCCGAGTTCGAATTCGAGCAACTGCGCCGCGCCGCGAATGCCGCCGAGCGGATTCTTGATTTCGTGCGCGAGATTGCGGATCAGTTGCTTGTTGACCGCCGTGAGATCGTGGATACGCTCTTCGCGATCGGTGCGCAGATGGCGCTCGTTTTCGAAGAGTTCGAGCAGCACGTAGTCGGTCGCCGCTTCGAGATAGCCGACGATCGCATGCACGTGCACGGCCTCGCGCCCGGAGCGCTCCAGCACGGCGTCGAGGCGTGTGGCATTGAAGCGATTCTCCGCGATCGACGCAATCGTGCTCGCGAGTTCTTCCGAGTTGGCGAAGAGCTCCGGCCAGTTCATCTGCGTCAACTGCTTGCGCGACATCTCCAGCATGGCTTCGGCCGAAGGGTTCGCGTAGGCGATCCTCAGGTTGCGCATATCCAGCACGAGCACGTTCGTGGGCAGCGCTTCGAACCCCGGCAGCAGTCCGCTCGCGGCCAACTGGACGTTGTCGGAGAGTGCGTCTGCGTGGCCTTTACGCGCCTTGATCAGATTCTTGAGCACCATCGAGCAATGTTTGAGGTCGTTAGTGGAACCGATCTTCTTTTTGAGAAAGGAAACACGCGGCGATTAAAAAAGGGACGGCGCGCCGTCCCTTTTTCGTCACCTTATGACATGCGCCGCACGCTTCATCGGACTGCTGTCGAGGAAGCGCGCTGCCGTCATGCTTACAGCGAGTAGTACATCTCGAACTCGATCGGATGCACCGACTGACGATAACGCTGCAGCTCTTGCGTCTTCAGTTCGATGTAGGCGTCGAGCATCGAATCCGTGAACACGCCGCCGCGCGTCAGGAACTCGCGATCCGCGTCGAGCGCGTCGAGTGCCTGGTCGAGGCCCGCGCACACGGTCGGGATCTTCTTGTCTTCTTCCGGCGGCAGGTCGTAAAGATTCTTGTCCGCGGCTTCGCCCGGATGAATCTTGTTCTGCACGCCGTCGAGACCCGCCATCATCAGTGCCGAGAAGCACAGGTACGGATTCGCGAGCGGATCCGGGAAGCGCGTTTCGATACGGCGGCCCTTCGGGTTGCTCACGTGCGGAATACGGATCGATGCCGAACGGTTGCGAGCCGAGTAAGCCAGCTTCACGGGCGCTTCGAAGTGCGGCACGAGACGCTTGTACGAGTTCGTACCCGGGTTCGTGATCGCGTTCAGCGCGCGCGCGTGCTTGATGATCCCGCCGATGTAGAACAGCGCGAATTCCGACAGACCCGCGTAGCCGTTGCCCGCGAACAGGTTCTGGCCGTCCTTCCAGATCGACTGGTGCACGTGCATGCCCGAGCCGTTGTCGCCGACGATCGGCTTCGGCATGAAGGTCGCCGTCTTGCCGTACGTGTGCGCCACGTTATGGATGATGTACTTCATCTGCTGCAGCCAGTCGGCGCGCTGAACCAGCGTCGAGAACTTGGTGCCGATTTCGTTCTGGCCCTGGCCCGCGACTTCGTGGTGATGCACTTCGACCGGAATGCCGATCTGTTCGAGCAGCAGACACATTTCCGAGCGGATGTCCTGGAACGTGTCGACCGGCGCGACCGGGAAATAGCCGCCCTTCGTGCCCGGACGGTGACCCGTGTTGCCGCCTTCGAATTCCTTCGCCGACGACCACGGCGCTTCTTCCGAGCCGATCTTCACGAACGTGCCCGACTGGTCCGTGTTCCACTGCACCGAGTCGAAAATGAAGAATTCCGGCTCCGGACCGAAGAAGGCGGTGTCGCCCAGGCCCGAGCTCTTGAGATAGGCTTCCGCGCGGCGTGCGAGCGAACGCGGGTCGCGCTCGTAGCCCTTGCCGTCTGCGGGCTCGACCACGTCGCAGGTCAGCACGAGCGTCGACTCTTCATAGAACGGGTCGATGAACGCGGTATCCGCATCCGGCACGAGCAGCATGTCCGACGCTTCGATGCCCTTCCAGCCAGCGATGGATGAACCGTCGAAAGCGTGGCCGCTTTCAAATTTGTCTTCGTCGAATGCCGAAACCGGCACGGAAACGTGTTGTTCTTTGCCGCGCGTGTCGGTGAAACGGAAGTCGACGAACTTGACGTCCTCGTCCTTGACGAGTTGCATGACGTCGGCCACGGATTTACTCATTACCTATCTCCTGATTAACAAAAGTCGGCGAATCGCTTCGCCGCCCCGACCAATCCTGTACATCGATCCAATCGAGGATGAAAAAGCAGCTTCCGTGCCAAGCGCACCAACTTTGCGCTAAGCGCTTGAAGCAGCGCGCGTTTAGTTAAAACCACTGCGCCGTTACAAAGCGCGATTCGAATCCTCGTATCGGCTTCCGGCACTGTGTTGGTGCATGATTCCGTGACCGTTTGCGAACGCGCGTTATTCTGGTGCATTCGTCTGACTTCGCACCAGTTCGATGCATTCGTGACAGAAACTCGTGATGGTTTCATCACGCTAAAATGATTCTTTGCGCATTTCCGGAGACGACGCGCCATGAGCACGCTGGAACAACTGTATGGCCAGGCCGAGCGCCGCGCCGCCGAAAACAATCTGACCTACGCCGGCGCCTTCGCGCCCGCCGAAGCATTCGAACTGCTGCAACTCGATCCGCGTGCGCGCCTCGTCGACGTGCGCACCCGCGCCGAACTCGACTGGGTGGGCCGCCCGGCGATCGACGGCGCGCAGTACGCGCATATCGAGTGGATCCGCTACCCCGGATCGGTGCCGAACGCTGAGTTTATCGAACAATTGCGACAGGTCGCCACCCCGGATACGCCGGTTATTTTTCTGTGCCGCAGCGCGGCGCGCTCGAAGCTTGCGGCCGTGGCGGCGCAAAAGGAAGGATTTGGGCAAGCCTATGACCTGCTCGAAGGCTTTGAAGGCGACAAGAACGGGCAAGGCCACCGGAAAACCGTCGCGGGATGGTGCTTCCGCGGCTTGCCGTGGATCGGCGCCTGAGCGGCTCGCCTAGCGCGGCGCATCCAGCCGCGCGCGCACGCGGCTGACTCGGGCTTCATCGACGGGAGCGAGCCCGCGGCCATCCACACGCACACCCGAGCCGAAATGCACCGCGCGGACACCCGTCGCGGCGACGAACGGCGCGGCCGCATCCACGGTGAGCCCGGCGCCCGCCAGCACCGTGCAGCGCGTGCCCGCTGCTTTTTCGACGAGCGTCGCGATCGTCGCCTCGGCTTCCAGCACCGAAGGCTTGCCGCCCGATGTGAGCACGTTCGTGACGGCATCGAAGCGCAGCAACGTGTCGAATGCCGATAAAAGATCGCGCGTTTCGTCGAAGGCGCGATGGAACGTGAGCGGCAGGCCATCGGCGGCTTCGATCACGCGCGCGAGGCCGTCCGTGTCGATCGTGCCGTCCGCGCGCAGCATGCCGACGACGATCGCGCTCGCACCCGACTTCGCAATCGCGCGCACGTCGCGCGTGATCACCGCGTAGTCGTCGGCGTCGTAGACGAACGAGCGGCTGTGCGGCCGCACGATCACGTTCACCGGAATGCGCACGGCCCCGACGACTGCTTCGATCAGCCCGATGCTCGGCGTGAGCCCGCCCTCGCCCATCGCGGTGACGAGTTCCAGCCGGTTCGCGCCGCCGCGCTCGGCCGCGCGCGCGTCGGACACCGTCGTGGCAATGACTTCGAGCAACGTCATTGCGCCTCCGCCGGCGGCACTTCCACGACCTCGCCGCCGAGCGCGATCACGCCTTCGCGCAACACGTCGAACGCCGCATTCGCCTTCTCCGGATCGCCCTTCACGCCGAGATCGATATGCGCGCGCGCAAAGAGCGCCCCGCGCGCGGCATCGCCGACGCTCGGCAGGCTGAACGCGCGCACGCCTTCGAAATCCCGTTCGATGGCGACCATCAACGGCGTAATGCGCGATTCCGGCAGGCCGAACACGAGCAGCGAGCGCTCGACGCGCGGGCTCGCGTGATGCAGATGCGCATATTTCGTGTCGAGCACCCATTCGATCATCGGCCACGCCATCACGGGAAAGCCCGGCACGAAATGATGATCGCCGACGGAAAAGCCCGGAATCTTGTTGTAGCTGTTCGGGATGATCGCCGCGCCCTGCGGAAACGTGCCCATGTTCAGCCGATGCAGATTCTCGGGCGACTCCAGCTCGACCGGTTTGCCCGACTGCGCCGCCGTGTCGCGGATACGCGCGCGGATGAGTTCGGCGGCTTCGGGATGCAGTTCGAGCGGCACGCCGAGCGCCTGGGCCGCGCACTGCCGCGTGTGATCGTCGGGCGTGGCACCGATGCCGCCCGTCGAAAACACGATGTCGCCCGAAGCGAACGTGCGCGCGAGCGTCGCGGTGATGCGCGCGGGATCGTCGCCGACGTACTCCGCCCAGTCGAGCGCCAGCCCGCGCGCGCCCAGCAATTCGATGATTTTCGGCAGATGCTTGTCGGTGCGGCGGCCGGACAAGATTTCATCGCCGATGATGATGACGCCAATGCCCATGAGTGCCCCTTGGTGCTTACAGTGAAACGTCGCGGGATTCGACTGTGATCGCCGGATAATGCGCTTCGTTCGCGCGCAGACGCTCGAGCGCGTGCAGGCAGTAATGCGCGAACCACAGCGCCGAAAACACGAGGATGAACGCGTAGGCCCAGATCGTCACGGCCGCGACCACCGGGAAAAGCGGCAGCAGCCAGACGGACCATGCCCAGATCATCGTCGGCACGGAACTGAGCAGCCCGCTCACGATGCCGATAGCAAGCAGCGGCCAGCGCAGTTCGCGCACGATCGCGCGGCGCTCGTCGGCGCTCGCGTGTAGCGCGAGGGCGTCGTAGGTCATCACGCGATACGTGAGCCAGCCCCACAAAAGCGGTGGAATCAGCGCGAAAAACGGCGGAATCAGCCACAGCGGCAACGTGACGACGAGGAGCACGAGACACACGATCGTGGTCACGACGGAATGCCCGAGACTGCCGTACCACGAGCCGCCGCGCCGCTCTTCCAGCGACGCGTAATGCCCTTTCGGCCGGCGCGTGAGCAGCTTGACGACGCCTGGCATCGACAGCGTGGCAATGAGCAGCAGCACGGTCACGACGATCAGCGGAATCGTCATGATAACGACCAGAAACGGCGCGATCACCGAATGCAGCGACGAAAAGCCGACGGTATCGAACAGCCGGTACATGGCGGAGGTGAGCGCCCAGCTTTCCAGCCAGCCGTTCGTGGCGCCCGTGAGCGTCTGCCAGAAAAACCAGAGGAGCGCGCCCCAGACCACGGTCGCGACGCCGAAGGGCATCAGCGTGAGCCAGAGCATGCGCGGATGAAAGACGTTCGCCGTTGCGCGCACGAACGAACGCAGCAAGTCACTCATGCGTGATTCGTCGAAAAAATGAAGAGGAACCGACAGAATAAACCAGCGCCGCCCGGGGGCGCTGGTCTAAACCGGTCGAAAGGAGAGGCTCAGACGGCCGCCGAGTTGTCGGAGGACGGGGCCGCGGTTGCGCGCCGCGCCGCAATACGCGCGGCAATGCGCCTGAACGCAAGCCAGTGCTGCTCGACAAAACCTTCGCCGTAATGAACCGGCGCGATGCCCGGCGCGCCAAGCTGGTCGCGGATGCCGGTCGGCTCGACGGTTCGGTCGAACGAGGACGAGCGGAACAGAATGTCCCAGAACGAAAAGAGCACGCCGAAATTGCAGCCGTACGCCGTGCCTTCGTGCCCGAAGCCGATTGCGTGATGACGCCGATGGAACGCCGGGCTCACGACGATGCGCTCGCCGAACCAGCCGTAATGCAGGCGGATGTTCGCGTGCTGCAGGCTCTGCATGAAATTGGTGATGGCGACCAGCACGACGAACTGCGACGGCTCCACGCCGATCACGAGCGCCACGCACGCGAAAAAGCTCGCTTGCAGGATGTCGTCGAGCAGGTGATTGCGGTCGTCGGTCCAGAGCGACATCTTCTGCTGGCTATGGTGCACCGCGTGCAATTCCCACCAGATGCCGAAGCGATGCTCCAGCCGGTGATACCAGTAGCCCGCGAAGTCGAGAATGAGCAGATAGATGACGAACGTGACGAGCGGTTGCGTGGTCACGCCCGGCCACAGATTGTCGATCTCGAGATTCGGCACGCCGTGGATGCGCATCCAGCTTTGCAGCGAATCGAAGAGCGGCTGGAACGTGAAGAAGAAAAACAGGTTCAGGATGCCGAGCTTGACGATCCACGTGTAGAGCACGTCCACGCGCACGCCTTTTCTGTCCTGCCATTCTTCCGCAGGACGCAGCGCTTCGAGCGGACGCAGGATGGCGTACATCGCGAGCACTTCCAGCACGCCGACGATCACCCAGTAGAGCGCGTCGTAGGTGTCTTCGTCGTAGTCCATCATGCCGATTTTGAATAGCAACGGCTGAACGACATCGACGTAGAGAAGCGTCTGCAGCGACGAAACGAAACTGTCGAGAACGGAAAGAATGGAATGAAACATGGTGCTCCGTGGTGCCCGGTAATGCCTGCTTCAATCGTAGTACAGGGCGCCCGCTTCGTGCAGGACGCCCTCACGACTTGCCTGCTACAAATGCTGCTTCAGCCGCCGTTCGGCCCCGTCACCGGCCCGCGGTTGTAGAAATAGATGCCGTGCGGCGAGCGGCCGACCTTGATGGTTTCGATCAGCTTACGGTTCGCCAGATCGATCACGCCGACGTGCTTCGCGAAGCGGAACGTAACCCACAGATACTTTTTGTCGGCAGTAAGTTCCATGTCGTCGGGGCCGGGAAGCAGGCCCGTGATGTCGCCGACGTTCGTCAGGGAATCTTCGTCGATGATACTGATCGTGTTCGCCACGCGATTGGACACCAGCACGTGCTTGCCGTCGGCCATCGAGCGGAAGTTGTGCGCGCCCTTGCCCGTGGTGATGGTCTTGACGATCTTCTGGTTACGCCAGTCCACGACAGCCACGTAATCCGCGCCCGTCATGCCGACCAGCAGGTACTTGTCGCCGGGCGTGAGCCAGACGCCCGCCGGCACCTTGCCGACCTTCATTTTCCATTTCACGGTCTGCGTGGCGAGGTCGATCGCGGCGACTTCGCCGGACACTTGCAACGAGATGAACGCGGTCGTGCTGTCGTTCGTGAACGCGATGTGGCTCGGCATGGTCGCAAGCGGCAGGCGTTTGGCGATGCTCAGGTTTTTACCGTCGAAACGATAGATATCGAGGCGATCGAGACGCAGACCGGTCGACACGAACCACTTTTTGTCCGGCGAGAAACCGAGCTGATACGGATCTTCGATGTCCTGCACCCAGCGCTGCAACGCGCCGGTTTTCGGATCGACGAACATCAGATTGTTCGACACCGAATTAGCGACGATCAGCGAAGAACCGTCCGGCGTCGGCATCAGATGGTGCGGCTCCTTGCCGGTCGGCACGGTGCCGACAACCTGGTGCGTGTTCTCGTCGATCAGGCTCAGCGTGGCTTCCGCCGAGTTGAGCACGATCACGTTGTTGGCGAATGCTGCCGTGGCGCTCAGTGCGGCGGCAATCGTAAGGGCGGCGCCTGCGGCGGTCGTGCGAAAGCTGCCGGACGAGCGGCTGATACGGAAAATATTGCGCATGGAGAATGAGGTTCGGAAGGCAGGCGTCATTGTAGAACGTTTGCATTTGCTGGAGCGTTGACCGGAGGGCTGTTTTTGCGCAATGTACTGAATCGGCGCAAGAAATGGCGGCATTCCGGCCCACGCTCAGCGTTGCATCGATTCCCAGACCTTGTGCAGGCGCTTGACCGAAACGGGCATCGGCGTGCGCAATTCCTGCGCGAACAGCGACACGCGCAGTTCCTCCAGCAACCAGCGATACTCCGGGAGCCGCGCATCCGCGACGCCGCCGCGCTGCGACAGCGCCCGCTGATAATGCTGCGCGAGCGGTAGCAGATCGGCAAGCAGGCGCGCGTCGCGGGCGGGATCGGCCTTGAGCTTGTCGATGCGCAACGCAATCGACTTCAGATAACGCGGAAAATGCGCAAGCTGCGCGTACGGCGTATCGATCACGAAGCGTTTGCCGATCAGCGCGTTCAATTGCGTCTGCATGTCCGCATAGGCCGCCGTGAACGTCTTCGCCTGCGCGAGCTTTTTCGCGAGCGCCGCGTATTCGGTCAGGATCGCGCCGACAAGCCGCGCGATTTCCTGCGCGAGCAGCGTGAGGCGCCCTTTCGCGACGTCGCGGCGGGCGTGGAACGTGGCATCGTCGTCGGGGAGCGGGTCTTGCAGGCACGCGCGATCGAGCGCCGTCTCCACAATCTGATCGCGCAATTCCTCGGCGGTGCCGAGCGCCATGTACTGCATCGACATTTCGCGCAGGCCGGGCAGATTCTTCTCCAGATAGCGGATCGGTTCGCGCAACTGCAGCGCGAACAGGCGCCGCAAGCCCGCGCGATGAATGCGCGCCGCTTCTTCGGGCGAATCGAACACTTCGACGTCGCAATGCGTGCCGCGATCGACGAGCGCCGGATAGCCGAACAGCGTCTGCCCGCGGCGACGAATCTCGAGCAATTCAGGCAGCTTGCCGAAATTCCACGTCGTGAGATTTTCGTAGAGCGCGGTGCCCTCGCCGGACGGCTGCGTCGCGGGGACGTTCGATTCGCCGGACAGCGCATCGAGCGCGGCGCCCGCTGTGAGCTTCTGAAAGTGCTGCTGCGCCTGACCGCCCAGTTCGGCGCGCAGTTGCGCGAGATTGCGGCCCATTGCAAGCTGGCGGCCGTGTTCGTCGATCACCTTGAAATTCATGAACAGGTGCGCGGGCAGCGTTTCGAGCTTGAAATCCGCGCTTTTCACGGCAATCTGCGTTTGCTCGCGAATATCGGCGATGAGCGAATCGACCAGCGCGCCCGCGCCGAACTTCGGCCCGCCGTGACGCTCGGCGAAACCCGCCGCGTAGTCCGGCAACGGCACGACATGACGGCGCAGCTTCTGCGGCAGCGACTTCAGCAGAACCTGCGTCTTTTCCTTGATCATGCCCGGCACGAGCCATTCGACGCGGCGCGCATCGATCTGATTCAGCCCGTACAGCGGCACCGTGAGCGTAACGCCGTCGCGCGCCGCGCCCGGCTCGAAGTGATACGTGAGCGACATCTCGATACCCGACATCGTCATGCGCTTCGGGAACAGATCGGTCGTGACGCCGGCCGCCTCGTGACGCATCAGGTCGTCGCGCGAGAGGAACAGCAGCTTGTCCTGGCCGCCCTTCCTCTGTTCGTCGCGGTACCAGCGTTCGAAATCCGTGCCGGTCCAGATGCCCGCGGGAATCAGCGAATCGTAGAAACCGTAGATGAGTTCGTCGTCGACGAGCACGTCCTGACGGCGCGACTTGTGTTCGAGCTGCTCGATATCCGCGACCAGCTTGCGGTTATGCGCGAAAAACGGCAAACGCGTGTCGAACTCGCCTTCGACGAACGCGCCGCGAATGAACAACTCACGCGCGTATTTCGGGTCCTGCTTGCCGAAGCTCACGCGCCGGCGCGCATAGACGGTCAGGCCGTACAGCGTCGCGCGTTCGTAGGCGACGACCTGCGCGGCCTTTTTCTCCCAGTGCGCATCCGAGAGCGACTGCTTCAGCAAATGCGCGCCCACCGTTTCAAGCCACTCCGGCTCGATTTTCGCGATCGTGCGCGCATACAGACGGCTCGTTTCGACGAGTTCGCCCGCCATCACCCAGCGCCCCGCTTTCTTCAGCAGCGCCGAGCCCGGCCACAGATGAAACTTGATGCCGCGAGCGCCGAGATAATGCGGTTCGTCGTCGGCCTTGAGACCGACATTGCCGAGCAGACCCGTCAAGAGCGACAGATGCACCTGCTCGAAAGTCGCGTCCGATTCGTTCAGGCGCCAGCCGTGCTCGCGCACGACCGTCAGCAATTGCGAATGCACGTCGCGCCATTCGCGCAAACGCAGATGCGAGAGGAAGTTCGCGCGGCACGCGTCGGCAAGCTGCTTGTTCGACTTCTTGTGCGCGACCGCTTCCTCGAACCACTTCCAGATACGTGTCCACTGCAGGAATTCGGAGCGCTCGTCGACGAACTGACGATGCGCCTGATCCGCCTGCTCCTGCGCCTCGACCGGCCGGTCGCGCGGATCCTGCACCGACAACGCCGACGCGATGATCAGCACTTCCTTGAGCGCATGATGATCGCGCGCGGCGAGGATCATGCGCCCGACGCGCGGATCGAGCGGCAGGCGCGCGAGTTCGCGACCGAGCGGCGTGAGCGCGTTGTCGTCGTCGACGGCGCCGAGTTCGTTCAGCAGCTGATAGCCGTCCGCGATGGCGCGGCCCGGCGGCGGCTCGATGAACGGGAACGTTTCGATGGCCGTCAGATGCAGCGACTTCATCCGCAAAATGACCGCAGCCAGCGACGAGCGCAGAATTTCCGGATCGGTGAAGCGCACGCGCGCCTGAAAATCCGCTTCGTCGTAGAGACGGATGCACACGCCGTCCGCGACGCGCCCGCAGCGCCCCGCGCGCTGATTCGCCGCCGCCTGCGAGATCGATTCGATCTGCAACTGCTCGACCTTGTTGCGATACGAATAGCGCTTCACGCGCGCCATGCCGGTATCGACCACATAGCGAATGCCCGGCACCGTCAGCGACGTTTCCGCGACGTTCGTGGCAAGCACGATGCGCCGCGCGTTCGACGGCCTGAACACGCGCTCCTGCTCCTGCGCCGAAAGACGCGCGAAGAGCGGCAGAATTTCCGTATGCGGCGGATGGTGTTTGCGCAGCGCCTCGGCGGCGTCGCGGATTTCGCGCTCGCCGGGCAGGAAGACGAGCACGTCGCCGGGACCGACGCGGCACAGTTCGTCGACGGCATCGACGATAGCTTCCATCAGATCGCGGTCGGCCTTGCGGTCATTTCGTTCGTTACGTTTGGGCAGCGTGCCTTGCGCGGATTTGACCGCGACGCTGTCTTCCTCGACGGGCCGGTAGCGCACTTCGACCGGATAGAGCCGCCCGCTGACTTCGATCACGGGCGCGGGCTTTTCTTCGCGGCCGAAGTGGCGCGCGAAGCGCTCGGCGTCGATGGTCGCGGACGTGACGATCAGCTTCAGGTCCGGGCGCTTCGAGAGGATTTCCTTCAGATAGCCGAGCAGAAAGTCGATGTTGAGGCTGCGCTCGTGCGCCTCGTCGATGATGATCGTGTCGTAGGCTTTGAGAAGCGGATCGGTCTGCGTTTCGGCGAGCAGAATGCCGTCGGTCATCAGTTTCACCGACGCGCCCGGCGCGAGATTGTCCGTGAAACGCACCTTGTAGCCGACCACTTCGCCGAACGGCGTGCCCAGTTCCTCCGCGATGCGCCGGCCCGTCGCCGACGCCGCGATCCGCCGCGGCTGCGTGTGCCCGATGAGACCGCTGCCGCCCGCGCCGAGGCCGCGCCCGAGCGCGAGGCAGATTTTCGGCAACTGCGTGGTCTTGCCCGAGCCGGTTTCACCGCTGACGATCACGACCTGATTCTCGCGAATCGCGAGCGCGATTTCCTCGCGGCGGCCGGAGACGGGCAGCGCCTCGGGGAAGGTGATCGGCGGGATGGGGTTGGGCGTGACGTTGCGCGGCGGGCGGGGTGGACGCGGCGGACGTTGGTCGCGTTGGTCGCGTTGGTCGCGCGCTTCGGGTGTGCGGCGGGCTTCGTGTTGGCGCGACTCGGCGGGCCTGTCTGCTTGCGCGACGCGTTGTTCCGGTCGGGCAACGGGTTTGTTCGCTTGCTGAGCGCGTTCCGGCCGGGCGACGGGGGGCTTGCTCGCGTGTTCGGCGCCTTCCGGTCGCGCGACGGGTTTGCTTACGTGCTCGGCGCGTTCCGGTCGGGCGATGGCTTTGCTTGCGTGCTCAGCACGTTCGGGCCGAGTGGTAGGTTTGTTCGCTTGCTCAGCGCGTTCCGGCTGGGCGGCGGGCTTGCTTGCATGCTCAGAACGTTCCGGCCGAGTGGTAGGTTTGCCCGCTTGCTCAGCGCGTTCCGGCCGCGCGACGGGTTTGCTTACGTGCTCGGCACGTTCCGGTCGGGCGTTAGCTTTGCTTGCATGCTCAGCGCGTTCCGGCTGGGCGGCAGGTTTGTTCGCTTGCTCGGCGCGCTCCGGCTGGGCGGCGGGCTTGCTTGCGTGCTCAGAACGTTCCGGCCGAGTGGTAGGTTTGCCCGCTTGCTCAGCGCGTTCCGGCCGAGCGGCGGGTTTGCTCGCGTGCTCGGCACGTTCCGGCCGGGCGGTGGCTTTGCTCGCGTGCTCGGCGCGTTCCGGCCGCGCGGCAGATTTGCCGGCTTGCTCAGCGCGTTCCGGTCGCGCAGCGGGTTTGCCCGCTTGCTCAGCACGTTCCGGCCGAGCAGCAGGTTTGCTCGCTTGCTCAGCACGTTCCGGCCGAGCAGCAGGTTTGCCCGCTTGCTCAGCGCGTTCCGGTCGCGCGGCGGGCTTGTTCGCTTGCTCAGATCGTCCCAGTCCCGCGCCAGGCTTGCTCGCCTGCGTATCGCGTTCCAGCCGAACGGCGGGTTTCGCATCACGCAACGGACGATCCGAATGCTCACGGCGCGCATCGTCGCGCTTCGCTGGAGGCTCGGCGGATCGTTTCGGTTCGGGACGCGTCTCGCGTATCGTTGCGTGCTCCGTTTTCGGCGTCGGCGCAGCTTTCGCCTGCACCACGGCGGGCGTCTTTGGCGAAGATCCCGTCGTCGATGCCAAGGGCACCGGTTTTGGAGGCGCGACCTGCCCCTTCTGTTGCGCAGAAGCCGCATCCTTCACCACTCCCGCCGCGCCCGAAAACCGCCGCGCGGCGAGTTCCTTTTTGCTCAACGCGGCCGAATCGCCGGACGCACTCGTCCCCTCCCGCGCTTCGCGCAGCAGATTTTCACGCAGTTGTCGCAACTGCTCCTGAGGATCGAGGGATTTATCAGCGGACTTGGACTTGCCCGCCTGATCGGGACGCGAGGGACGAGAAACATTCGGCATAGCGTCGCATTATAATCCCGGGATGAATTCCCAAACCGACCTCACGATCGCCTCGCAGGCGGCGTCGCAACCGGCTCCCGCCGAGCCCGAAGCGCCGAATCCCCACGCCCAGTTCGTCGACTGGATGCGTTCCGTCGCGCCCTATATCCACGCGTTCCGAAACAAGACGTTCGTCGTTGCGTTCGGCGGGGAACTCGTTCAGGAAGGACGCCTGAACGCGCTCGTGCAGGACGTCGGCCTGTTGCACGCCATGGGCATTCACGTCGTGCTCGTGCACGGCTCGCGTCCGCAGCTCGATGAGCAACTGAGCCTGCACGGTGTCGAATCGTCGTTTTCGCATGGGCTGCGCATCACGGATGCGCGCGCGCTCGAATCCGCGAAGGAAGCCGCCGGCGAAGTGCGCCTCGATATCGAAGCCGCGATCAGCCAGGGTTTGCCGAACACGCCGATGGCGCACGCGCACATCAGCGTCGTGTCGGGCAATTTCGTGACGGCGCGGCCGGTCGGCATTCTCGACGGCGTCGATTTCCAGCACACGGGCGTCGTGCGCAAGATCGACGGCGATTCCATCCGCCAGTCGCTCGCATCGAACAAGCTCGTGCTGCTGTCGTCGCTCGGCTTTTCGCCGACCGGCGAGGCGTTCAATCTGTCGATGGAAGATGTCGCGTCCGCCGCGGCCATCGCCCTGCGCGCGGACAAGATCATTTTCGTGACGGAAATTCCCGGCCTGGTGGATTCGGAAAACGAGCTCATCCGGGAACTGTCGCTCGATGACGCCTATCGCCTTCAGGAAAGCGGCGAACTGCAGGGCGACACCGCGTTCTATCTGAAGCACACGGTGCGCGCGTGCCGTGGCGGCGTGGCGCGCGGTCACATCATCCCTTACCGGCTCGACGGCAGCGTGCTGCTCGAACTGTTCCTGCACGACGGCGTCGGCACGATGATCTCGTACGAGAACCTCGAAAGCCTGCGCGAAGCCACGCCGGACGACGTCGGCGGCATTCTCACGCTGATCGAGCCGCTCGAATCCGACGGCACGCTCGTGCGGCGCGGGCGGCATCAGATCGAACGCGATATCGATCACTTTTCGGTCATCGAGCACGATGGCGTGCTGTTCGGCTGCGCGGCGCTGTATCCGTATACGCAGGAGCGCATCGGCGAAATGGCGTGCCTGACGGTCGCGCCCGAAGCACAAGGTTCCGGCGACGGCGAGCGTCTGCTCAAACGCATCGAACAACGCGCGCGCGCACGCGGACTCACGCGCATCTTCGTGCTGACGACGCGCACCGAGCACTGGTTCCTAAAGCGCGGCTTCGTGAAGGTCACCGTGGACGACCTGCCCGAAGATCGCCGACGCCTGTATAACTGGCAGCGCAAATCGCTCGTGCTGATGAAACAGCTTTGAACCCTATTCCGGGCGCGCGACCGTTTTAAGACGCGCGCGCCCCGCTACCCCCATACAGGAGAAACTCACGATGGCCCGAATGGTTCAATGCGCGAAGCTCGGCAAGGAAGCCGAAGGACTGGATTTTCCGCCGCTGCCGGGCGAACTCGGCAAGCGCATTTACGAGACGATCTCGAAGGAAGCCTGGCAGGGCTGGCTCAAGCAGCAGACGATGCTCATCAACGAAAATCGGCTGAACATGGCCGATCCGCGCGCGCGTCAGTATCTGTTGAAGCAGACCGAGAAGTATTTCTTCGGTGAAGGCGCCGATACCGCCACGGGCTACGTGCCGCCGCAGAGCTAAACCTGCGCCTGACGCGTTGCAAAAACGTCCTGCAAGAACCGGCCCATGCGGCCGGTTTTTTGTTGCCTCAAGGTCGGCGAAGCCTTCGAAAATGGCCGATTTAGACCATCAGACGAATAAGAATTCATTCAGCGCAATCCTATACCCAGCAAGGGATCGAGCTTGACGTCCAAGCCCGTCCGAACCGGCCGGTTTGCAGATCGTCTGGCATCGTGTTATCATCTTCTCGTTATCAACAGCAATTCACCATCATTCACACGCTTGAGTCCGGCACAGCATCATTCGGCCGCGGCGTGGTAGTGACAGTTTTCATACAAAGAGGCGCGTCGGTTTCCTAGCTGGTTCTACCAGACTCACGCCGGCCTTTTTCGTCTCAGGTTGTTTTTTCGCCGACGTCGCGGCCCACCCGCGGCAACTCACTGAGTTCGCCGTCCGCACGTCAAATTCGTGTGTTTCATCCGAGTGCATTTTCGCGACCCACCGCGAAGCACCGGCACCGTATTTGCTATCGAGTCTTCAGCATCCGCTTCATTCCGGATGCTGCGCGGAGCTTTTTGCGTTTCATTCGCAACCCGCTAACCGATGCATCGCGGCGCCGTCGCGAAACTGCACTGTCCCGGCAATACGCGCGGTCTTTCGACGGCGCGCCCGAAGCTCATATCGAGTGGAGTTTTCGGGATCGAATACGGAGCTTTTCGAACTATGTCCACCCTTCACGAGGGCCTTTGGCGCAAACGCGATACATCCAGTCAGAAGTCCGATCTCACGCTCGACGACATCACCATCGTCGATCAATCCCTGCTCAAGCGCGCTGTCGGCGCCATGGCCATCGGTAACGCGATGGAATGGTTCGACTTCGGCGTCTACAGCTACATCGCCGTCACGCTCGGCAAGGTGTTCTTCCCGTCGAGCAGCCCGGCCGCGCAGTTGCTGGCGACCTTCGGCACGTTCGCGGCCGCGTTCCTCGTGCGCCCGATCGGCGGCATGGTGTTCGGCCCGCTCGGCGACCGCATCGGCCGCAAGCGCGTGCTCGCGATGACGATGATCATGATGGCCGTCGGCACCTTCTGTATCGGCCTGATCCCGAGCTACGACAGCATTGGCGTGATGGCGCCGGTCCTGCTGCTCGTCGCGCGCCTGGTGCAAGGCTTTTCGACCGGCGGCGAATACGGCGGCGCGGCGACCTTCATCGCCGAATTTTCGCCGGACAAGAAGCGCGGCTTCATGTCGAGCTTTCTGGAACTCGGCACGCTCGTCGGCTACGTGCTCGGCGCGGGCGTGGTCGCGGTGCTGACGGCGGTGATGTCGGAAAACGCGCTGCTGTCCTGGGGCTGGCGCATTCCGTTCATGATCGCGGGCCCGCTCGGTTTGATCGGTCTCTATATCCGGATGAAGCTCGAAGAAACGCCGGCGTTCCAGCGCGAAGCCGAGAAGGCCGAAGCGGTGTCGCACGAGACGACCAAGGAGCAGTTCCGCGAGACGCTCATCCAGCAATGGAAGCCGCTGTTGCAATGCGTCGGTCTCGTGCTGATCTTCAACGTGACCGACTACATGGCGCTGTCGTATCTGCCGAGTTATCTGTCGGCGACGCTCAAGTTCAACGAGACGCACGGCCTGTTCATCGTGCTCGTCGTGATGGTGCTGATGATGCCGCTCACGCTGTTCGCAGGCCGTCTGTCGGACACGATCGGCCGCAAGCCGGTGATGCTCGCGGGCTGCGTCGGCCTGCTGGTGCTGTCGATTCCGGCGCTCTCGCTGATCCGCATGGGCACGATTCCGTCGATTTTCGCGGGCATGATGATCCTCGGCGCGCTGCTGTCGACGTTCACGGGCGTGATGCCGTCGTCGCTGCCCGCGCTGTTCCCGACCAAGATCCGCTACGGAGCGCTCGCGATCGGCTTCAACGTGTCGGTGTCGCTGTTCGGCGGCACGACGCCGCTCGTGACGGCATGGCTCGTCGACCGTACCGGCAATCTGATGATGCCCGCGTACTATCTGATGGGCGCGTCGCTCATCGGCATCGTGTCGGTGCTCGCGCTGCACGAGACGGCCAAGAAGCCGCTGAAGGGCTCGCCGCCGGCCGTGGCGTCGAAGTCGGAAGCGCACGCGATTCTGCGCGGCCATCGCGAAGCCGCCGAAATGGACGATACGTTCCCGGAAGGCACCGTGCGCGCGTAAGCGTTCGGTGGTTTGAAGGCGAAAGGCCGGTGCGTGAGCGCCGGCTTTTTTATGGCGTGAGCGTGACGATGCGCGCGTCGATGCGGCCTGCGTCGATATCGAGCAAGGCGAGCGTGATCGGCAGTTTGAAGCGGCGCGGCCCCGCGCTGCCCGGATTCACGAACAACACGCCGCCGCGGCGCTCGATGAGCGGCTTGTGCGAATGGCCGGTCACGACGATATCGATGCCGTCGAGCCCGCGCGGCACATCGGCGATATCGTGCACGACGTAAAGCGTCGCGCCGTTGAGTTCGATGCGCGCGTGCTCCGGCAACGATGCGACGCCTTCATCGACATCGTTGTTGCCGCGCACGACGGTGAGCGGCGCGAGGGGCGCGAGCTGATCGAGGACGTCGCGCTTGCAGATATCGCCCGCGTGAACGATATGCGCGCAGCCGTGCAACGCGTCGAGCGCTTCGGGACGCACGAGATTGTGAGTGTCGGAGATGAGACCGATGCGCATCGCGGTGCCCGGGCGTGGACGGCTGACAAGGTGCCGCCGATTATGCGGGAGGGTCGTGGGCTTGTCGAACGGACGGCGTTTTGGTGCGTGGTGGCGCAATGGTAGAATCGCGTCCGCCCTGCCGGGGTGATGAAATTGGTAAACATAGCGGACTTAAAATCCGCCGCCTAACGGCCTGCCGGTTCGAGTCCGGTCCCCGGCACCATAGATTGGGCGTGGCTTCCAACGATCAAGCGACAGTGAGCTGAGAATCGAGACGTGCATTTTCTTGCCGAATCGGGCACAACGGATCGCGCAACTGGGCAGAGCTTCTTCTGCAGGTCGATGCGATGTTAGTCGTCGCTAAACGGACGTCATTCTTTCCTAAATTAAATACGACCCGAAGCTCCGAAGGACACTAGAAGATGATCGGCAGACTACTCACAGCGCCTTTTGGATCGATCTGGAAGTTGAAGACCATTTGCTATCGCAGCAACGGCGGCATTGTCGCAAAACTGGCAAAACTCGTATATCAGATCTATCAGTATGAGAACAATAGCTCTGTAGCGTGGAATTCCGCCTTTGCAAGCGAGCCATGTTTCCCGCATGGCATGAAGAGCGTTTTTGTGTCCGGCGACGCCAAAGTCGGACGCAACTGCGTGATCTTCCAGCAGGTAACAATCGGCTCAATCACGCTGCCTGATTCGGCCGGCGCGGGCGCGCCGACCATCGGCGACAACGTCTATATCGGCGCCGGCGCAAAGATCGTCGGAAATGTGGTCGTCGGTGACAATGTTCGAATCGGCGCGAATGCGGTCGTCTATAAAGACGTCCCGTCCAATTCGGTTGTCGTCGGTGGAGAGCAAAAGATTATAGTGAAGGAAGCAACGCTAGATAATCGCTTCTTCTCGTCGCATGGTGGCCGCTGGGTGTACTTCGACAACGGAGAGTGGATCTCAGTGGATCGCGAACCGAACCCCGATCTCCAACTAACTCATCGCGATCGCTGACGGCGCGCGCAGACCGCTCTCAAAACCACCAACGCAGCGGGATTTTCATTTGATTACCGGCTTCCATCCGCACTGCGCAGCTTCCGCCGGGTTGTGCATAGGTATCGCTTTCGCGGGCTCATGCTGAACACGTCTGCCGAGCTCACATAGGTCGCCTTCGTCTATACGCATGCCGTGTCGGCGAGGCGCGTCTTGCGCTTCACCTCGGCTCGTTACCGACGGCATCTCGTCGACGACTCTACCCGTTGCGCAACTCAACAGCAGCAGCGCCAGTGGGCAAGCAGTAACGTGATTCCCTTAATGGAACCACGTCGAGGCCGCGCGCGTCGCCGCGATGTCCCGCGACGCACTTCCATGACTTGCGTCACTCGGCTGCTTCGGAGAGGTTCGACGCTGGCGTTGATTTCTTCAAGTCGGCGAAGTGGTTGGCATCTATCGATCGTTCGACGAAGCGATCCAGCCATCTCGTGACCGAGAAATCAGCAGACGCTGTTGCTGCAGTCGGCAGGAAACGTGCTTGGAGAACCAATTAAATTACTCACGGATTAGCGTTGTATCAGCTCTACTATTTGTTGGTCTGATAACCCTCCCGATCTCGTTTCGCTCAAGGAATGAATGCCGATTC
The DNA here is from genome assembly GCF_000402035.1 of Caballeronia insecticola. GTDB lineage: Bacteria > Pseudomonadota > Gammaproteobacteria > Burkholderiales > Burkholderiaceae > Caballeronia > Caballeronia insecticola. Next base: position 1,041,057 of record NC_021287.1, on the reverse strand, counting down.
GCTTCGATTCGCAAGAGCCATGAAGCGTGATGGTTGCCTTGTAGGCATGCTGGTCGTAGGTAATGCGCTGGAAATGAGCAACCGAGCCGCCATCAAACTTGCAATTTCCCATGATAAGCCTGCGTTCTTAGGACCTAACATGCCGGTTTCCCTGACACTCTTTGCCTTGCTCCTTTGGATTATGGCGCAAAGCGACATATGTGCATTTTTCTAACTATCTATTATTGTTCACGTTTTTATATACAGTATCTGGCCGCCCGCGAAATTATATTCTCGTAGGAACCTTGCTTCGTAGCTGCTCGCATATCGAGGGGTTTAGGACTTAAAATCCGCCGCCTAACGGCCTGCCGGTTCGAGTCCGGTCCCCGGCACCATCCACGCGAAAAAGCGTCGGCCAGATTTCACCGCGATTGCGCGAGCGAGAGCCCAGAGTCCTGTCGTACCTGAGGTATCCACGGTGCTCTGTCGCGACGCCTACCGCGATCGTCCCTCGGTTACACCGCGTTCCTGTCTCGAAGGCGAGGCACAAGTTATGCGCCGAGCGCAGCTACTTGGGCGAGCCCCCAAAACCAGGGCTACACGCCCCCAATTTGACTCAAATATCGGCCAAATCCGCGGCGCGGATCGGTATGGCCTGCTTTTTCCGTCGCAAACGGATCAGAGAGCGCAGCGCATGCCAGAATGAACGAGGGTCGCTCTGCGGGCAGGCTCTGTCGAACTGCAGGGCCCACGGAAAATTATCCGCCCGGCCGAGACAACGGCATGCACCCTACAGGAGGCGCCGTGCTCTACACATTTCTAGCGAATAACCGCGATGAGCTCATAACGCGATGCAGGGCTAAAGTGGCGCAGCGACCGGCGCGCGATGCGTCCGTTCTGCAACTCGAAAACGGAATTCCGCTGTTTCTCCACCAGTTGATTGAAACGCTGCGAATCGAGCAATCAGATCGCCCGGCGGATAGCGTCTACGTGTCGGGCTCGCCGGGAGGCCATGCCGGCCGTTCGGACATCGGGGAAGCGGCAGCCCAGCACGGGCACGAGCTACTACGCCTGGGATATACCGTCGACCAGGTCGTGCATGACTACGGCGATCTCTGCCAGGCCATTACCGACCTGGCGCATGAACGTGATGCGCCGTTTTCAATCGACGAATTCCGTACGCTGAACCGCTGCCTGGACAACGCGATCGCCGACGCCGTGACGGAATTCAGTTATCAGCGGGACTCCAAGATGGCGACTCAGCAAGCACTGGAAGAAGGCGAACGCATGGGCGCTTTCGCCCATGAACTGCGCAACTTCCTGCACACGGCAACCCTTGCATTCGAGGCCGCGAAAGCCGGAAATTTGCCGTTGTTCGGCGCGACGGGCGCCGTACTGGACCGGAGCCTGAAAGGCCTGGGGAAGCTAATCGAACGTTCGATCGAAGAGGCCCGCAGGCCGGCTCCAGACAGCGCGAAATGGACACTGTTCTCGCTGTCGGAGTTCATCGGTGAAACCAAGCAAGCTGCAAATCTCGCCGCGCAATTACGCGGCTGCGGCTTTGTCGTCACCCCGGTCGATCCGCACCTCGCTGTCAGCGGCAACCGCGATCTCCTGTACTCGGCGCTTGGCAATCTCATACAAAACGCATTCAAGTTCACGCAGCCAAATACCGACGTGACACTGAACGCGTATGCGGTCGCAGACAAGATTCTCATCGAAGTGAAGGATCACGGCGGTGGTCTCCCGCCGGGCAAGGCAGAGCAGATGTTCCTGCCGTTCGCTCAATTCGGAGCGGATAAATCCGGGCTTGGGCTCGGTTTATCGATAGCACGTCGAAGCGTCGAACTGAATGACGGGTTTCTGAGCGTACGCGATATTCCGGGCGTCGGATGCGTATTCACAATCAGTCTTCCGCGACATACCTTGATGAAAAAGTAAGCGCTGTTCCGTGCGAGGTTCCGTGCGATGTTCTGTGAATAGCGAACACCTTGCCAGCATCCTCACGCGCCCTCACACCGCGTTCAACAACCGCTCCGCATCCCTCACCGCGTCGAACAGTGCCTCGATCGCGGTGTCGCGGTCGAGCAGGCACAGGTGTTCGATATCGAACGGCAGCGCATCCACGCCGATGAAGCGCACCGCGCCGCCAAAGGAATCGCGCGCCTTGCCTTTGCGGACCGATGCGATGTAGTTCGACGTGACGTAAAGGGCAACGGGCATCATGACGTTCTCCGACTGACTTGCGCCGGCCGGTATCCGGTCGACGAGGCAAAGTCTAGCGATGCCCGCCGCCGTCCTGCACCCGCTTCATGCAGGGAGCGCGCCCCTCATTTCGCATACCCCGCCGCTACACCGCATGCCCCAACACGCGCGCGACGTAATGCCGTCCCCACGCCTCGCCATGCGCGATGGCTTCCGCCACGGTCTCGAACGGGCCATGATCGCCCGTCATCTCGCCGGAGTCGTCCGCGAGCGCCGAGCCATGCACAGGCTTGCGGTCGAGCCGCGACACGCGCACGCGGATCGCGTATCGTTCGGCGGGCGGCGCGTCTTCCTCGCCTTCGGCGTCGATCGTTCTGGGCACGGTCTGCATGGCGAGCAAGTAGTCGCCTACCTCGATGTCCTTCTGCATGGCTATCGTCTCCCTTGGTCGAAACGCAAACGGCAAACGCAAACGCAATCGCAAACAGCACCGCACTCGAAGCACGCCAGTGGCGATTGTGCTACCGCTTCACGCGGCAAAACAAGCCGCCACGCGGCGCGCGCCGCTTCGATGCACTACAGTGATGCATGACAGCGACACGTTGAAAAGACCGCGCGCGGCGCGCATGTTATAAACCTTGGCCCCGATATCCATCACGCGCCGGTGCGCTTCGCCGCATCGGACATCGACCGAATTCTTCGATGAATCATCGCCCTCGCCTTTTTCTGCCGTTACTGATTTCCGTTCCCCTCGCGCTCGCCGGCTGCACGTCCTATTACAAGAACGTCGAAGCCTGCAAGGACAAGATGCGCACCGACTATCCCAGCGCCGCGATCGCGCCGCTCAAGATCACCGGCTCGAACGCCGGTTATCATGGTTCGCGGGTGATCGTGCACGCGGCGATCGACTACCCGCCGAAGCCGCCGGCGACCAAGCCGACTGCCGGCGTTGCCGCAGCCGAATGCACGTTCAGCGACCAGGCGATGACCGGCTTTCAGTGGCTTCTGCCCGCCTATCTCGCGCCCAAGCCACCGTCCGCGGACGCCGACGCCGACGACTAAGCAGCCCCGCACACGTCCGGGCGCACGCAGGAGGAGCACACGCATGCTGCTTGCCCAGATCAGCGATCTGCACGTCACGCCGCCGGGTACGCTCGCCTACGGCCGCGTCGATACCGCCGCCTTTCTCGCCCGCGCGATCGCGGCGCTCAACGCGCTCGACCCGCGCCCGGACGGCGTGCTCATCACGGGCGATCTCGTCGATGCCGGCGGCCTCGACGAATACCGGCATCTGCGCACGCTGCTCGACGGGCTTACGTTGCCGTGGCACGTGCTCGTCGGCAATCACGACGACCGCGGCAATCTGCGCGCCGTGTTCGCCGATCGTCCCGAACTCGCGGGCCACGACGGCTTCGTGCAATACGCATTCGACTCGGGCGACGTCCGCGTGATCGCGCTCGACACGCTCGACCCAGGCTCCGGCGGCGGGCGTCTGTGCGCCACGCGTCTCGCATGGCTCGAAGCCCAGCTCGACGCCTGCCGCGACCGTCCGGTTCTGATCGGCATGCATCATCCGCCGTTCGCGTGCGGCATCGGCTTCATGGACGATATCCGCCTAAGCCCCGACGATAGCCGCGCGCTCGATGCGCTCGTGCGGCGTCATCCGAACGTCGAGCGGATCGTCTGCGGGCACGTGCATCGCGCGATCAGCGTCCGTTTCGGCGGCACGCTCGTCTGGTGCGCGCCGTCGACAGCTCATCAGGTCGCGCTGCAACTCAAGCCCGATGGCCCGGAGGCGTTCGTCATGGAGCCGCCCGCGTTCGGGCTGCATCTGTGGGGCGCGGAGACTGGCTTCGTCACGCACTGCATGAGCGTCGATCAGGGCGGCGGACCGCAGCCGTTCTAGCCGTTCGCGCGATTCCGCCGAACCGGAGAAGCACCCTCAGGGATGACGATGCTCGCGCGCGTAATCGTGCAGCGCATCGAGCACGCGATCGAATTCGAGGGATTTGTCGAAGAAATGGCGCACGCCGTATTGCAGGCAACGCTCGCGATACGTCGGCAGCGCGTGATTGGTCAGCACCGCGACGAACGCGCGGCGCATGGTTTGAGCGCCGTTCTCCCGGAGCCACGCAAGCACTTCCATACCGGAGCCGCGCTTGAGCTGCAGATCGACGATGACCGCGTCGAACGCCTGCGACGACAGCAGCGCGATGGCGTCGTCGGGAGCCTCGGCGAAGGCGCTCACGCGCCACGGACCGAGCGCGTCGATCGCTTCGATAAGGCTGCGGCGGATCAGCGGCGAATCCTCGATCAGCAACGCCGACAGCGGCGCGCCGTGCGGCGCCGTCTGTTTCGCCCGGTCCTCAGGAGTGATGTGATTGCCCACGTCGGGCGCCTCCGGCTATGCTGCGCGCGCGGCGGATTGGCCGGCGCACGCTATGACGCTATTCGATCAGGCCGTTCTTTATCGCGTAATACGTGAGGTCGGCGTTATTGGCCAGCCGCATTTTTTCCAGCACGCGCGCGCGATACGTGCTCACCGTCTTCACCGAGAGATGCAGTTCCTGCGCGATCTCCGTGGGAATCTGGCCGCCCGCGAGCTTGCAGAATATCTGGAACTCGCGTTCCGAGAGCATTTCGTGCGGCCGTTCGGCGGCGGGTTTGTCGAGTTTATCGGCGAGTGCGTCCGCGATGAATTCCGACAAATAACGATGCCCTCGCGCCACCGTGCGGATCGCGCGCACGATCTCGGCGGGATCGGCGTCCTTGTTCAGGTAGCCGTTCGCGCCTGCCTTCAGCAGATTAATCGCGTACTGGCTCTCCGGAAACCCCGACAGCATCAGCACGCCCTGCTCCGGCCGAATCTGCTTGATGACGCGCAGGGTATCCACGCCGTTTTTGTCGGGCATCGCGATATCCAGCAACACGACATCGAACGCCTGCGCACGCACGAGCGCGATGGCTTCGTCGCCGGTTGCGGCCTCGCCGGCCACTTCCATGTCGGGTTCGTCCGCGACGAACTGGCGGAACCCGCTGCGCACGATCGCGTGGTCGTCGGCTATCAGAACTTGAATCATTCGCGTCGTCCGCGCTGCCGGACGCTCTTGCTGTAATTGGGCGGTCATTTTACGCGCGCGACTCACCCCCGACGCGCTAAACGCATCGCGGGTGAGACGCTGCCGACTTTAGCCGTTGCGGCCTTCCAGCAGATCGGCCATATCGTCGGCATGTTCTTCCTCGACGGCCAGAATCTCCTCGAAGATGCGCCGCGTCGTGACGTCCTTGTCGCCGAGATAGCGAATGATCTCGCGATACGTATCGATCGCAATGCGTTCCGCGATCAAATTCTCGCGGATCATGTCGATCAGATCCTTGCCTTCGCTGTACTCGGAATGCGAGCGGGATGCGAGACCCTCGGGCGCGAAGTCAGGCTCGCCGCCCAACTGCACGATGCGCTCGGCGAGCGTGTCGGCGTGTTCCTGTTCCTCGTTCGCGTGCTCGAGGAATTCCTGCGCGACGGCTTCCGAATGGATGCCCTTCGCCATGAAATAGTGACGCTTGTAGCGCAGCGTGCAGACGATCTCGGTGGCGAGCGAGTCGTTGAGCAGCTTGAGCACGGTTTCGCGGTCCGCGCCGTAGGTCGAGGTCACGGGGCCGTCGTCCATGTGCTGCCGCGCGTCGGCGCGAATCTTTTCGACGTCGATGACGAAAGCGTCGTGCGGTTGGCTCGGCGCGGCTTTTACAGCAGACGATTTGGACATTTGGTTCGCTCCTGTGAAATGTTTGGAATGACGCTCGCTGGAGCAGGTTCGCGTGGCGGCGTGTTCGCTGCGCCTGCGCGATCTGTGCATGATTTGCATAGATCCCTGCTATCCAATCCTGATCTCCAATGCATGCGTCATGCCCGGTCCTCGAAACAGGTCGCGCGACGGGTGCGCAAACGGGCGCACAACACGCGCGCGGCCTGACGGGTCGCGGCTTTCGCGGGGGTCGGCGTCAGGTTCGGAAGACCCCGAGCAGCAACGTGACCACGAAGACGACGAGAAAAATGAAGAAAAGAATCTTCGCGATTTCAGCCGCACCCGCCGCGATTCCGGTGAAACCGAACACGGCCGCGATGATGGCGATGACGAAGAAGACGGCAGCGTAATGAAGCATGGAACCTCCTTCATGATTGTTTTAGCCGGTCCCGCGTCATGCGGACGGTCGAACCGTCCGCCGCCAGGACATAGCTGCTGTTAAGAAGGCACGCGATGACACGCGCGAGCGGCGCTAATCGATGGCCTTTTTCGTGACGACGAAGCCCAGCACCAGAAACACTGCGCAGAGAATCAGGAACAGCACGAACAGGAATTTGGCGATGGCGGCAGCGCCCGCGGCGACGCCGGTGAACCCCAGCACGCCGGCAATCACGGCCACGATCGCGAAAAACAATGCCCACTTCAGCATGGTCGTTCCCCGTATGAATGAATGACGGAACCATGCTAGCCGCGGCCGCCGAGCCGCGCATCCGGGCTGGCTCCTTTTTTGCTGTGGGAATCCACCGACACACGCTTTCAACCGCCTTCGAACCCCGTCATGAGTCACGTACCGCCCGTCGCGCAGCCCGATCTCCCTAAGGACGAGGCACGCGATTCGCCGCCCGCCGCGCCCGAGTCCGCGCCTGCGGCGCTCGCACGCCGCGCCACGCGTTTCAACGACTGGATGCGCCGCTACAGCTGGGCGGTCGCGATGACGGTTGCGATCGTCATTACGGTGGGTGGGCTCGTGATTCTGGAGTCGGGGCGCATGCGCATCGCGGCGGAATATGAAACCGCGCTCGATGCCAAAAGCGCAACGGCGCAACTGTCGGTGCTCGCCGCCGATATCGCGACCCTCACCGCCGACGAGCGCGGCTTCGCGCTGAAACCGGACGGCGCGTATCAGACGCATTTTCGCGAGACCTCCGCGCGGGTGCAGCGCACGCTGGCCTTGCTCGATGCGTATTACCGGCGCGTCGGCGACGACACGGCGCTCGCGAGCTTCGCGCAGATCCGCGCCGCCGCCGCCGACGAAATCGCACAAGGCACGGTGCGCCTCGCGGATCTGTCGAAAGACGCCCCCGCCGATGCCGCCGCGCGGGAACGCGCAAGCGCCCCGCCGCCGGACACGAGCGCCACGCTGGACGCGGCGCTGTCGCTGCTGCGTCTGAACGAAGATCAGCGCGCCCAGCACGCGCTCGACGCCAGCCGCGCGGACCAGCGCATTTCGACGCTGTGCGTCGCCGCGCTGTGCGCGCTGAATATCGTGTTGTTCCTGCTGCTGTTCCGCAATCTCGGCATCCAGCTCGACAAACAGGCGCGCGTGCAGAAGGCGCTGATCACGCAGCAGGAGGAACTCGACCAACTCGTGTTCGCGCGCACGCGCCAGCTCGAAGCGCTCGCATGGCATCTGCAATCCGTCAGCGAAAACGAAAAGACCGAGCTTGCGCGCGAACTGCATGACGAACTCGGCTCGATCCTCACCGCGAGCAAGATGGATGTTGCATGGGTGCGCGGCAAGCTGCGCGAATCCGAGCCCGCGATGGCCGAAAAGCTCGCGCGTGCGCTCGGCAATCTCGATCAGGGCATCGCGCTCAAGCGCCGCATCATCGAGGACATGCGCCCGACGGTGCTCGCCAATTTCGGTCTGGTGACGGCGCTGCGCTCGCTCGCCGACGAAGCCGCGCAACGCAACGGCTGGAGCGTCGAGGCCGATCTGCCCGGCGAAGACGTGAAGCTCGGCGAAGCGGTCGAGATCGCGCTCTTTCGCGTCGCGCAGGAATCGCTCACGAACGCGGCGAAGTATGCGGGCGCGAACCGCATCCGCGTGGCGCTTACGCTCGATGAACATCAGGTGTCGCTCGTCATCGGCGACGACGGCATCGGCATCCGGCCGCAGGATCTGAAGCGCACGCAGACGCACGGCCTTGTCGGCATGCGCCAGCGCGTGTCGGCGCGTGGCGGTCGCTTCGAGATCGAGCGCGCCACGCCGCACGGGACCATCATCAGCGTGTCGATGCCGCGCGAGCGCAGTATCGATGCATCGACCGTCGAGGCCGTCACGCCATCGTCCATGCCGTCCGTGGCCACGCCGCACGCGTAGGACGATTCCCACGTCAAATGCGGAACGCACCGACACCAAAATCGCGTGCGTGCCTACAGCGTGCGCCCGGCCGCTTTTTTATGATTGTTCACACCGGTAAGGCGGGTTGCCGTCGCGGCATCCGCCCACCAGACAACGATGCGCGGACCCGATTCCTGTCACGCATTTCAACTCCAAGGGGAATAAACATGACTCGACTCATCGCTTTGCTGTTGATCGCCGGCACGGCGGCTCTCGCAGGCTGCAATACCGTCTCGGGCGCGGGCCAGGATATTTCGAAGGGCGGTCAGGCCATTTCGAACTCCGCCGAAGAACACAAGTAAGCGCCGCATCGCGCTTATTGCGCCATGCCGGGCGTTGGCCCGATGTTGGTGTAGTGCCCACTCTCCCCGCCGCTTCATGTGGCGGGTTTTTTTTGTGCGGCCGATTTCCTGCGTTGCCGCCATGCACGAAAAAACGCCCGGCCGATGTACCGGCCGGGCGTCGCGTTTCAAGCTTCCTGCGGGATTGCTACATCACTGCGTATCCGGCAATTCCAGCGCCGGCTGCTGCGTATTGCCGCCCTGCGCCACCAGCACGCGAATCTTCTCCGGCACGAGCTGCGACAGTGCATTGCCCGCCGGCAGCGTCGTCACGAGCCAGTCCGCGTTGTTGACGAGATCGAACGAGCCTGACTTGTAGACCGGCGTCTTCGAACCCGGCAGCGTCGCGATCAGCTGATACGTGCCGCCCGACACGTAGATCGAATCCTGCGTCGTCGCGGGCACGGCGTTCTTGTAGGCGATGCCGGCCATCGTCGGGCTTACGGCCGCGATGCTCGCACCCGGCGCGACGAGATACAGATCGAGGTTCGGCGCATTCGTCGATGCATTGAAGCCGCGCACCCGCGCGCTGCCCGAGAGCAAGCCCTTGTCGAAGGGATCGTCGATCACCGCGATCGACGGCAGGAAGCCCGCGTCGGGCAGCGCGATCACCGTGTATTCGTGTCCCTTCGCTGCGTTCGAGATGCTCGTGTCCGATGCAAGCGCAGTCGTCGTGTTGACGGCCGCATAGGAGAAGGTGTGCTGGCCGGTGTCGATATTCGCGAAGTTGGTCACGGCCTTGTAGGCCAGATTCGGCTGGAGGACCTTCGCGTTGTCGTAGAAATCGACGTTCGGACCGCTCGGGATCGCATGAATGAAATGGACCTGAGGCTGCGTGACGCCGATTTCCTTGCCCAGATCATCGGAGCTTCCGCCGCAAGCGGAGAGCACGGAGGCGACAGCGGCAAGCGCGGCAGCGGTTCGGATGAGCTTCATGTTTCACCTTCCTTTGTTGTAATCGACCACCTCGTTATCCGGGTTAGAAGAACCGGACAGCTCGAACGCGCCTTCTCGCGGTCTCGCCGATCCGGATGGCCGCCCCGGATTCTGTTTTTCCTTCCTTGCCCGCGTGGCGCGATGCTGAATCGGCGCTGCTCATGCGGGTGCCAGCCCTCAGCAACCCACATGCCCCGCAACGGTGCGACGCGCGTGCGCGAACGCGCCCGAGCCTTATGCAGCAAGGCTTGGCGTTTCATTAGAGGAATTCTTCGGAAGATGCGCGCGGCCGCTGCCACCGCGGCGTGCGGCCATCGCGAGGACGAGATTTTTACAACGACGTGACAGCCGCCGGATTTTAGGCGAGCCCGCGCCGCCGATAGTCGAACCAGAAGGAAAGCCCGACCGAAAGCAAGGTCACGACCGTCGCGATGACAGTCCAGCGCGTGATGATTTCGCCGAGCAGCACCGCGCCGAGCATGACGGCCACGATCGGATTGACGTAGAGGCAACTCGTCGCGACGATCGTGCTCGTATTGCGGATGAGGAAGTTATAGGCCACATAGGCGGCCATCGAACCGACCACGACGAGATACCCGAACGACAGACCCGCGCCCAGGCTCACTTGCGTGAGCCGCTCGCCCGACACCAGCGCGATGCCCGTCGCGATCAGTCCGCCGAGCCCGATCTGCAGCGCCGTGGACATCAGCAGATCCGACGGTTGCGGCAGACGTCCCGCCAGGTGCGCGCCGCCCGCCCAGAAGATTGCCGCGCACAGGATGGCGAGCGTGCCGACCGTCGAACTCGGCGACGGATCGCCATGATTCAGCAGCGCGATGCCGAGCAGACCCAGCGCCAGCGCGAACCACTCGCCGCGTGCGACGGCGCGTCCGCTCAGCGCGGAGAAGATCGTCGCGAAGAGCGGCACGGTGGCGACCATCACCGCGGCCGTGCCGGTGCCCACGGTGCGCATGCCGTAGGCCATCATCCCGCTCGACAAGCCTTCCAGCAGCGTGCCGACGAGCGCCGCATTGCGCACTTCGCGCGCGCTGGGCCACACCGCCCGGCGATGCACCGCGATCACGAGCAGCCCGACGCCCGCGCACAGATTACGCAGGCCGCCGAGCAACAGCGGCGGAAACGACTCGAGCGACAGATGAATGCCGAGATAGGTCGAGCCCCAGACGAGATAGACGACCGTCAGCGCGAGCGCGACCTGCCCTTTGAACGAGCGCGGCGGGCGAAACGGAAAACGGTCGGGAAAGCTGAACGGAAGACGCGGCGGCGGCAGAGCGGACATGCATCACTCCGCAACGGCTGCGCGCCGGACGATTACAAACGAAACCGGGGCATACGCTGCGGCAGAAACCAGACTGAACGGCATGGGCGGAACGGAGAAATGCGATTACGCAAGATTGCACGAGAAGGGACCGCCCGGCTACGGGAAAACCCTGAAAGTCGCGGCGCCCGACATTATGCAGTAAGGATCGCCGACGATCGACGTTTTTCCACGATGGTTGCCAAGAAGCCACGTCGCGGTGTAATGTTGCGGCTGCTAACGCGGGGGTCCTGCGTTGCGCATCGCGGTTTCATTCCGGCTGTATCGAAATGAGGCGCCTCGCGCGGCGTGGGTGAGAAATACCCTTTGAACCTGATCTGGATAATGCCAGCGCAGGGAAGCGTTCGGGCCCGGCGGCTTGAATCTCGCTCTCACGCATCGCCACTTCTTCCGGGACCGTACCTTTCCATCTCGTTCCTCCCTGTTTAGCTCCTGAATCAGCCGAGCTCGACGGCGTTCGTCCGCGTCTTCGGGCATCGGCTCATAACCATCCCTGCAGGAGAGACAGCACATGAATGCCAACCCGAAGTTTCTGTCCGAGAATGCCGTCGTCGATGCCGCCGCCATCGCGCCGCTGCCGAATTCGCGCAAGGTCTACGTGACCGGCTCGACGCCCGACATCCGCGTGCCGATGCGCGAAATCACGCAATCCGACACGCCCGACGGCTTCGGCGGCGAAAAGAATCCGCCGGTGTACGTCTACGACACGTCGGGTCCGTACACCGATCCGGATGCGCACATCGACATCCGCGCGGGCCTGCCCGCGTTGCGCGGCACGTGGATCGAACAGCGCGGCGACACGGAAGCGCTCCCGGGTCTGTCGAGCGAATACGGCCGCGAGCGCGCCGCCGATCCGAAGACGGCCGAGCTGCGCTTTCCCGATCTGCATCGTCATCCGCGGCGGGCGCTGGCCGGGAAGAACGTCACGCAGATGCACTACGCGCGGGCCGGCATCGTCACGCCGGAGATGGAATACATCGCGATTCGCGAAAACCAGCGGCGCGCCGAATATCTCGAAAGCCTCAGGACCAGCGGCCCGAACGGCGAGAAGCTCGCGGCGATGATGGGCCGCCAGCATCCCGGTCAGGCGTTCGGCGCGGCCGCCTTCGGCAAGGATGCGCTCAAGGAAATCACGCCCGAATTCGTGCGCGAGGAAGTGGCGCGCGGCCGCGCGATCATTCCCGCGAACATCAATCACCCGGAGAGCGAGCCGATGATCATCGGCCGCAATTTCCTCGTGAAGATCAACGCGAACATCGGCAACTCGGCGGTGAGTTCGTCGATCGGCGAGGAAGTCGACAAGATGACGTGGGCGATCCGCTGGGGCGGCGACACGGTGATGGACCTGTCCACCGGCAAACACATCCACGAAACGCGCGAGTGGATCGTGCGCAATTCGCCGGTGCCGATCGGCACGGTGCCGATTTATCAGGCGCTCGAAAAGGTCAATGGCAAAGCTGAAGACCTGACGTGGGAAATCTTCCGCGACACGCTGATCGAACAGGCCGAACAAGGCGTCGATTACTTCACGATTCACGCGGGCGTGCGTCTGCAATACGTGCCGCTGACGGCCAACCGCATGACGGGCATCGTGTCGCGCGGCGGCTCGATCATGGCGAAGTGGTGCCTCGCGCATCATCGCGAAAGCTTTATCTACGAGCATTTCGAAGACATCTGCGAAATCATGAAGCAGTACGACGTCTCGTTCTCGCTCGGCGACGGCCTGCGCCCCGGCTCCATCTACGACGCCAACGACGAAGCCCAGCTCGGCGAACTGAAGACGCTCGGCGAGCTTACGCAGGTCGCGTGGAAGCACGACGTGCAGGTGATGATCGAAGGCCCCGGCCACGTGCCGATGCAGCTCATCAAGGAGAACATGGACCTGCAGCTCGAATGGTGCGACGAGGCGCCCTTCTACACGCTCGGGCCGCTCACCACCGACATCGCGCCGGGCTACGACCACATCACGTCGGGCATCGGCGCCGCGATGATCGGCTGGTTCGGCACCGCGATGCTCTGCTACGTCACGCCGAAGGAGCACCTCGGCCTGCCCAACAAGGACGACGTGAAGGAAGGCATCATCACCTACAAGCTCGCCGCGCATGCGGCCGATCTGGCGAAGGGTCATCCGGGCGCGCAGGTGCGCGACAACGCGTTGTCGAAGGCGCGCTTCGAATTCCGCTGGGAAGACCAGTTCAACCTCGGCCTCGATCCGGACAAGGCGCGCGAATTCCACGACGAAACGCTGCCCAAGGATTCCGCCAAGGTCGCCCATTTCTGCTCGATGTGCGGCCCGCATTTCTGCTCGATGAAGATCACGCAGGACGTACGCGATTTCGCGGCGAAGCAAGGCGTGAGCGAAACCGAGGCGCTGGCAAAGGGCATGGAAACGAAGGCGATCGAGTTCGTGAAGAAGGGCGCGGAGATTTATCAGCCGACTTGAGCCAACCTGAGCCAACGTGAAGCTTTTTACTTGTTGACAACGGCCTGTCGTACCCACCGTACGGCAGGCCGTTTTTTTGTTCGCGTCAACCGCTCAGGCTTGCCTGGCTTGACGTTGAGCCTCCTCTGACGAATCGGGCATCTTTTCTGCTCAGAAGCGAACGAACCGGCGAAAAACATGGCGGCCCATGGGCGAACGCCGAGCCGATTCAGTTCATCATCGAATTGGAGAGTCGACATGAAAACCATCAAACAGATCGGCGCTGCTGCAATGGTCATCGCGTTTCTGGGAGGCTTGACCGCTTGCGGCGATATGTCTACGCGTCAACGAGATACGGCCATCGGCGCGGGCGTGGGCGCGGCGGGCGGCGCGGTCATCGGCGGCAGCGCGCTGTCGACGCTCGGCGGCGCGGCGGTCGGCGGGGTGATCGGGAATCAGGTCGGGAAGTAAATAACCGGCTCGGCTGAAGCAACGACGAAGGATTCGCGGCGTCGCTGTTTCAGATTTGTTACAGGAAGGCGTTCCGGTAATCCTTTTTCACACAAGAGCCGACGCCCGCTCCTCATCGTTCGACTAAGCTGCTCCTTAACGGACCCGTTCTCGCCGAACCGAACCAAGAGTCCGCGTGCCGTATCGCAAGGAGCAGCATCATGATTTCCGCCCGCAGCAGTATCGGACCCCGGACCGCCATCTCCATGATCGCGGCCGGGATGTTTCTCAGCGGGTGCTATTACCCTTACGGCTATCCCGCTTATCCGGCTTATCCGTCGTATCCGGTCGTAGGTGCCGCGTATACGCAGCAGGAGTTCTCGCTGCCCGCGCAAGGCGCGTCGGGTACGGTCGCCACGACGCCCAGCGCCACGCTTCCGCCCGAATATCAATACGCGGTCGGCTCGTACGGCGAATACTATCCGACCTATCCGTACCCCTATCCGCCCGCTTATTACCCGCCCTATGCCGCCTATCCGGCGTATTACGGCTACGGCTATCCGGCGGTGTCCATTGGCTTCGGCTACTGGGGCGGCGGCGGTTGCTGCTGGGGACACGGCTGGCATGGCGGCGGGGGCGGCTGGCATGGCGGCGGCGGCGGATGGCACGGCGGCGGCGGCGGCGGGGGCTGGCACGGCGGTGGCGGCGGAAGCAGCTGGGGCCATGGCGGCGGCGGTCACGGCCACTAACATTGACGCTGAACGCGTGCGGCCGTTACATCAGATGAGACAAACGGCCGCTTTGAAATGCCCCGCGTAACATCGCTGCAACAATTTCCGATCAGTTCGATGGCGCGCGCAAATAACGCGCGACCGTGCGCTCGCACACTTTCCTTTCCCGACAATCACTTGGCGGATTTTGCCGATCCTTGGCACGATTCTGGCTATTCGTTTCCCCTATTTGCTGCGGCGCGATGGCGATCACGTCGCAGCTTCTTCGTTAATAGAGGGATCGGACATGATGGCTTTCGTGTTTTTCCTGCTCTGGATGCTCGCCTCGCTCGGCTTGCTGACCGTCTGGGTTTTCCGCCGCACGCCTGTGGCCGATGGCGAGGAGCGCGCGCCGGGCGTCGTCGCCAAGGGCTGATCGCGTCGCTCGATTCGTCACGCTGTTCATTCGGACCGGCCCGCCCGCCCGCGCCGCCGCTCGCCATGCCGCGCCCGTGACCGCTTGAGTCGCGCGCCCCGCGCTCCGCGCCGCAATCCGCGCGCATTCCCGCCTTGACGCTTCCGGATCGCGCCCTATTCTTAGTGTGCGCGTTATGCGTCCGCTTAACCCTGCGGGCGTCATCTGCTGAAACATCGAATTCGACGCGCATTGCGGCTCGCTGCGTGCCGCTTCCGTTCATGCCAGGACGAAGGAGACCCGATGTTCCACCAGATACTCACCCCGATCGCCCACTCGCTGTTCGCCTCCTTTATCGTTGCCGCGCTGCCGATCGTCCTGGTGCTCGTGCTGCTCGGCTGGGCGCGCCGTCCCGCGTGGCAGGCGTCGCTCGGCGGCCTCGTGCTTGCGCTGATCATCGCGGTGGCGGGCTGGCATTTCCCGGTCGGGCTCGCGCTCGATTCGGTCGCGGCCGGCGCCGTGTTCGCGCTGTGGCCCGTCATGTGGATCGTGTTCGCCGCCATCCTGCTCTATAACGTCGCGCAACGCTCGGGCCGCTTCGAAGCCTTCCGCCAGTGGATGGTCGATAACCTGCCCAACGACCGGCGCATCGTGCTCGTCGTGATCGGCTTCTCGTTCGGCGCGCTGCTCGAAGGCATTTCGGGCTTCGGCACGCCGATCGCCATCACGAGTTCGCTGCTCATCCTGCTCGGATTCCCGACGCTCGAAGCGCTCACTTTCACGCTGATTTTCAACACCGCGCCGGTCGCGTTCGGCGCGCTCGGCGTCCCGATCACCGTGCTTGGCGCCGTCACCCATTTGCCGACCGATGCGCTCGCGAAAATGGTCGGCCGCCAGTTGCCGCTCTTCGCGTTCTTCCTGCCGTTCTACGTGATCGGCGTCTACGCGGGCTTTCGCAACATGCTGCGCGTATGGCCCGTGCTGCTCGTCGCGGGCGGCGCGTTCGCGCTCACGCAATTCGTGACGTCGAACTACATCAGCTACGCGCTCACCGACGTGCTTTCGTCGCTCGTCTCGCTGATCCTGACGATCGCCTTCCTGCGCATCTGGAAACCCGTCGCCGACGAACGTTTCGCCGTCAACGTCGAGCGCGTGGGCGGCACGCGCGGGGCGCTCTCGGGCGGGCATGGCTGGGTGCCGTGGATCGTCGTGTCGGTGGTGGTGATCGTGTGGACGGTGCTCAAGATATTCCTGATCGGCGACATCAAGGTGGCGTGGCCGGGGCTCGACAAGGCCGTCTTCATCACGCTCTACAACCAGCCCTACGGCGCGATCTGGGACTTCCAGCCGCTCGCCACGGGCACCGCGATTCTGGTGGCATCGATCATCACCGCGCTGTTGGTCAAACTGCCCGCGCGCGAATATAGCGCCGCGATCGCCGACACATGGGTGCAGACGCGCATCGCCATTTTGACTGTGGCGACGATCGTCGGACTCGCCTATCTGATGAACTACTCGGGCATGAACTACACGCTCGGTCTGGGCGTGGCATCGGTCGGGCCGTTTTTCCCGCTGGTGTCGGCGTTTCTCGGCTGGGTCGCGGTATTTCTCTCCGGCAGCGATACGTCGGGCAATGCGCTGTTCGGCAACCTTCAGGTGGTCGCGGCAAACCAGCTCAACCTGAACCCGGTGCTGATGGCGGCGACCAATTCGTCCGGCGGCGTGATGGGCAAGATGATCTCGCCGCAGAACATTTCGACCGGCGTCGCGACGACCGAGCTCAAAGGCAAGGAAGGCCTCGTCTTCGCTCGCACCTTCTGGCATTCGATCTTCCTCACGATTCTGCTCGGCATACTCGTGTGGCTACAGCAGAACGTGCTGACCTGGATGATCCCGCCGCACTGACTTCCCGCTTCTTGCGCTTTCGTTCGGCGGGCGCTTTTTCGAGATGAACGCGGTGCTAACATGCGCGGACTTTCCGAAAGTCTCCCGAAGTCCGCCCCGCCATGTCACCCGCCAACCTGCTGCAACTGATCGTGCTCGCCGCCCTGTGGGGCGCTTCGTTTCTGTTTATTCGCGTGGGCGTTGCCGAGTTCGGCGTTGCGCCGTTGATGGCCTTGCGCGTGAGCATCGGCGCGGTGTTTCTTGTCACGATGCTGCTCGTGCGCCGCCCGCTCGCCGCCACTATCGCGACCTTGCGGGCGCGCTGGCTGCCTTTGCTGATTGTCGGCATTCTCAATTCGGCCGCGCCGTTCTGTCTCTTCGCCTATGCAGAACTGACGCTCTCGGCGGGCGCCACCTCGGTCATCAACGCGACGACGCCGCTCTGGGGCGCGCTCGTCGCCTACCTGTGGCTCAAGGATCGCCTGACGAGCACGCGCACGATCGGCATGGCCATCGGTTTCGCCGGCGTGCTTATTCTCGTGTGGAATCAGATCGCGCCCGCGTCGACGGGCTCCGCTGCGGCGCTGCCGGTGCAGGGCCTGCTCGCGGCGGCCGCGGCGCTGGCGGCATCGGCGCTTTACGGTGTGGCGGGCAACTTCGCGAAACGCTATCTGATGGACGTCGATGCGACGACCAACGCCGCCGGCAGCATGCTCGGCGCTACCCTGGCGCTCGCGCCGATCGCCTTCCTCACGTGGCCTGCCGCGCCGGTCTCGGTGCACGCGTGGGGCGCGGTGCTGGCGCTGGGCGTCGGCTGCACGGGCATCGCGTACTTCATCTATTTCCATCTGGTCGCGGTGGCGGGCCCGGCGCGCGCGATGACCGTAACCTTCGTCATTCCGCCGTTCGGCATTCTGTGGGGCGCGCTCTTTCTCGGCGAACACGTTTCGCTCGTGATGCTCGCGGGCTGCCTGATCGTGCTGGCGGGCACCGCGCTCGCGACCGGCGCATTGAGCCGCCTGCCGTTTTTCGCACGCCGCAAGCTCGCGCGATGAACTAGACTGTGTGACGATTGGCCGTTCGCGGCCGGCATAATCCGCTCGGCTCGGCGTTTTCCTTCGCGGCCTTCGACTTCCTGCCGGGAGTTCACATGGGCGTTTCATTTGCCGGCATCAAGCACGAAATGAAGAAGATGGTGCCGCCCACCGTCTTTTTCTTCTTCCTGCTGCATGCCGTAGTCATCATCCGCGCGCTGATGGTGAGAGGCAGCGGCATTTCGCTGCCGACTTCCCTCTCCGTGATCGTTGCATCGCTGATTCTCGGCAAAGCCGTGTTGATCGCGAACATGCTGCCGTTCATCAATCGCTATCCGGATCGCCCGCTGATCTGGAACGTCGTGTGGAAGACGCTGATTTATACCGTCGTGGCCGGCATCCTCCACTATCTCGAACGCCTGTTCGACTTCTGGAAGGAAACGCACAACCTGGCCGCCGCGCATCATGAACTGATCACGCATATCAACTGGTCGCAGTTCTGCGCGGTTCAGATCCTGCTTTTCCTGATGATCGGCAACTACTGTGCGTTCGCCGAGCTCGGCCGCGTGATCGGGCGCGAACGCCTCAAATCGTACTTCGTCGGGCCGCTCGCGCCCGACCAGACCAAACTGCGGGAAAGCTGAAAGCGAGGCCGGCCGCGCGCCTCACTCCCCGCGCACCGGCCCTCTTCCCGCCTTGATCGCGCCGCGCTTCACCTTGCCCTCCACGCGACGCATTTGCGATGCGCGCGTCGGTTTCGTCGCGATGCGCTTGCGCCGTGTCACGCTCACGCTGCGGATCATTTCGTCGAGCCGGGCGAGCGCCGCCGCGCGATTCATGTCCTGCGTACGATGCTCCTGCGCCTTGATGA
Organism: Caballeronia insecticola; assembly: GCF_000402035.1. GTDB lineage: Bacteria > Pseudomonadota > Gammaproteobacteria > Burkholderiales > Burkholderiaceae > Caballeronia > Caballeronia insecticola. The sequence goes on along the minus strand of NC_021287.1, from coordinate 1,022,324 downwards.
CGATCACGCCGTCGCGCGTAACGCGGCCGTCGGCGAGCGCGAGCAGCCGCGCCTTGATGTGCTCCGGCAGCGACGACGCGCGAATGTCGAAACGCAGATGGATCGCGCTCGATACCTTGTTGACGTTCTGACCGCCCGCGCCCTGCGCGCGCACGGCCGTCAGCTCGATTTCGTTCGGCGGCACGGCGAGAATGTCGGTGGTCGTCATCGGTGGGCTCCTGGTTGCATCTGCCACGCTGGTTTCATGTGAGACGGCGCATTCTCGCAGCCAGCCCGGAATCGCGCCGCGTCGGCTCCCTGACCGCCTGCGCGAAGATCGCCGCCGAGCCAATCACTTCGACGCGCCGCTTCGCCCGCGTGATCGCCGTATAGATCAGCTCGCGCGACAACACGCGCCCGAACACGCCGGGCAGCACGAGCGCCGCGTGCTCGAACTCGGAGCCTTGCGATTTGTGCACGGTGAGCGCGAACGCGGTGTCGTGCGGCGGCAGCGCGGCGGGCGATACGTAGCGCAACGCTCCGTCCGCCATGCGGAAGGCGACGCGCAGAAGACCGTCGGCGCCCGGCAGCGCAATGCCGATATCGCCGTTGAAAAGCCCGAGCGCGTAGTCGTTGCGCGTGACGATCACCGGCCGCCCGGCGAACCATTGCGCCCCCAGCGCCAGCGCGATGCCCGCCTGCTCGCGCACTTTCGCGGCGATGCGCGCGTTCACATCGTCCACGCCGCGCGGTCCGCGGCGCGTCGCGCACAGGACGCGGAAGTGGTTGAGCGCGTCGAAGAGCCGGGCGTGATCGGACGGCACGCCGTCGAGCGCGGCGGCAAGCGCTTCGGCATACGGCGCGAAGCCTCGCGCGAGGCGTGCGAGCGTGCGCTCGGCAAGCGCGGCGTCGCCGTCGTCGAACAGGGTGGCCGCACGCTCGCCGGAGCTGTCGAGGGCGTCGAGCGCGGCGCGGTCGTCGCCGTTGCGGATGGCGATCGACAAACGCCCGATGTCCGATTCGAGCCCGAAACGGTAGTTCTTCTGCAACCAGACGACGCAATCGGTGAGCGCCGGCTGTTCGGTTGTGGCAGCGGCACCACCCTGCCAGTCTTCCGGGAGTGTGTCGAAGAGTTCGTCGTAGCCTTGCGCATCGTCGGCGGGTTCGGGCGCGAACAGTTCGAGTTGCGGATCGCGCGGTGCGGCAGGTTTGGTGGACGTAACGGACACAGCGGGTGCGGCGCGCTTGGGCGCTTCGGCGTGCGGCAGCGCCGCTTCGAGCCGCTTCGGATCGAGTGCGAGCGCCGAGGCGATTCGCGCGACGCCCGCGCGACTGAACGAAGGCGTCGCGCTCAGTTCGGCGAACACCGCACCCGCCTCCACGGCCGACAGTTGATCCTTGTCGCCCAGCATGACGAGCCGGCTCGCCGGCGCGATGGCTTCGAGCAAATGCGCCGCGAGCGCAACGTCGATCATCGAGGCTTCGTCGACGACGATCACGTCATAAGGCAAAGGATTGTCGCGATGATGCCGGAAGCGGCCGTCCGCCTGCACGCCCAGCAGGCGCTGCAACGTGAACGACGTGCGCGGCAGACGCTCGGCCAGTTCCGGCGGCAGCTTGTCCGCGCGCTCGATCAGCGCTTCCTGCATGCGTTGCGCGGCCTTGCCGGTCGGCGCGGCGAGCGCGATGCGCAAGGCCGGATCGGCGTCGAGCAGACACGCGAGCACGCCGACGACGGTGGTCGTCTTGCCGGTGCCCGGACCGCCGCTCACGATCGTCAGCTTGCCCGCCAGCGCCACGAGCGCCGCGACGCGTTGCCAGTCGATGTCGCCGCTTGCGTCCGTCCCGAAATAGCGCGCGATGCGTTCGGCCTGCCGCGCGATGTCTTGCTGTACGGTCTGGGTCTGGGTCTGCACTTGCGCATCTCGCGAACGTTCCACGAGCGCCTGCGCGAGCCGCCGCTCGTAGTCGAAATAGCGCGCGAGATAGAGCCGCCCGTCTTCGTCGATGACGAGCGGCAGCAGATCGGCGGCATCCGCGCGCCGATTGTCGCGCACGCTGCACGCAACGCCGCTCGCGAGCAGCGCGCTGCGTGCTTCGTCGAAGCGTTCGTCGTGACGCCGCGCGAGCGCGGCCAGCGACAGGCACACGTGGCCTTGCACGGTCGCGCGGCTCATCGCGCCGGCCGCGCGTTCGGCCCACAAGACCGCGCGCTCGTCCGCGCCGATGCGCCGTGCCAAATCGCCGATGCGCCGCGCGAAGCCGTCCGCGAGCGCCGCGCTTTCGTCGGCGGGCGCGGGCACGGGCCGCGCGCCTTCGATGATGCCGAGCGTGCTCATGCCGCGCCTCCCGACATCAGGCGGTCGAGCGCCTCGACCAGTTCGAGCGGCGGCCGTCCGCGATGCACGCCGCTCGCCCGTTCGCCGTCGCGCCAGTCGGGACGCACGCCGCGCACGAATAAATAGAGATATCCGCCGATATGCGTGTCATAGGCGTAACCGGCCAGACGCGCGCGCAAATAACGATGCAGCGCGACCACATAAAGCAGCGCCTGAAGATGGTAGGCGTGGTGAGCCATAGCGTCGGCGAGCGGCGCGGCGGCGTAATCGGAGGCGGCATCGCCCAGATGATTCGATTTCCAGTCGATGATCCAGAATTGCCCGTCGTGCTCGACGATCATGTCGATGAAGCCCTTGATGAAGCCCCGCAGCGCGCCCGCCTCCAGCGCGACGTCGGGGAAACCGTGCGCGCCGAGCACGCGCCGCAGCGACGCGAAATCGAGCGATTGCGCCGGGAACAGAAACTCCAGCTCGTTCATGCGCCGCGCCATCGCGATGTCGCGCAACTGCATGCCCGGCGCGATTTCGGTGGCGACCGTGTCCGCCAGAAGACGCAGCATCATTGGCCGAAGACGCGGCGCGAGTGCTTCGGGCGCGGGCGTCGGATGCTCGTGAAGCGCACGCTCGACGGCGGCCGCCCAGCCCGACGGCTCCGTGAAATCGGCAAGCTCGTACATGCGATGCAGACACTCGCCCGCCGCCGCGCCGCGCGGAAACGCGAGGATGTCGTCGGCGGCGAGCGGCGCTTCGTCGCGCGACATGGCCTGCGCCGGCAGTTCCTCGGCGAGCGCGACGAGTTCGTCGTGATCGGGACGCGCTTCGACCGGCTGCGACTGGTTCGCTTCGTCGCGCGCGCCAGCGGCGATCAGCGAACTGAAGCTCGCCATGCGCCAGCGGTCGCGCAAAAGCCGCCGGTTGGTGCGCGCGACGATCTCATGCTGGTTCGATGCCTGCGCGACGAGCGGCTCGCGCGCATCGATGACCGGCAGCGGCGCAACGCCGATCGCTCCACTCGCTTCCGCACCGTCTTCCGCACCGAGCGCGCGCCATGCCGCGACGACTTCCGCCTCTTCGGGCGGCTCGTCGCAGAATGCGTCGAACGTACGACCGTTGCCCGCGACGAGCCAGTTGAGCACGCTGCGGCGCGATTCCTTCGTCGACCGGTTGGACAGATAAAAACCCGCAACGACGTAACAGCGGAACACCGCCCGCGTCAGCGCGACATAGACGAGACGCGCCCGCTCGGCCGCCTGCTCGCGCGCGATGGCTGCGCTCACGTGGTCGTCTTCGTCGCCTTCGATGCCATAGTGCAGCACCGCTTCGCCCGCGTCGTCGTGATATTCGCGCGCGTCGGGCAAGCCGGTTTTCGAAGGCTCGCGCGAGGCGCCATCGTTCAGGAACGGACAGAACACGACCGCGTATTCCAGCCCCTTCGACTTGTGCACGGTCACGATCTGCACGAGATTGCGATCCGATTCGAGACGCAGCTGCGCTTCCTCGCCGCCGCCCGGCTGCTCGCGTTGCGCGGCAAGCCAGCGCAGCGTGGGCGCGATGCCCGGCTGTTCGGCCGAGCGCGCCTGCAAAAGCTCGGCGAGATGATTGACGTTGGTGAGCCTGCGCTCGCCGTCGGCGCGGGCGACGAGGCGCGTGGCGATCGACAACTCGCGCGCGAGCGTGCGCCACATCACGGCGAAACCGCGTTCGTGCCAGATCGTGCGATAGCGCGAGAAGCGCTCGACCCAGCTCGTCGAATCGAGCGCATCGCCGCCGGGATCCGCCGCGTCCGCATGTTCGAGGCGCCAGAGCGCGGCCGCATCGAGCCCGAACCAGTCGGTCGCGAGCGCGGCGCGCAGACGGCGCAGGTCGCCGGGCGTGTCGATGGCCGCGAGCACGCGTTCGATCTGCTCGGCGTCGGGCGAGCCGAACACCGACGCCTGCGCAAGCTCCACGCTGCCGATGCCCCATGCGGCGAGCACACGCTTGACGAGACTGCCCTGCCGGTGCGTCTGCACGAGCACGGCGATATCGCCCGCCGCCAGCGGCTTCGCGCCAATGCTCACTTCGCCGCGTTGCGCGCCACGCAAGAGCCGCGCGATCTCCGCTGCGCAGGCTTCGGCGGCCTCGCGCCAGGCGCGGGTCTTCGTGAGCGCCGATTCGCCGTGCGGCAGCATCCACACGCAGAAATCGGCCAGATCGGAATAGGCGGCGGCAGGCGTGCGGTCGACGAACGGTCCGCGCTGACGCGTGCCGGCGCGCACCGGCTGATAGTCGAGCCCATCGAGGATGAACGCCGACGGATTCGCCCCGAAGACGCGATTGCACGCTTCGATGATCGTCGGCGTCGAACGCTGGTTGACGGCGAGCGTGTAGCGCGCGCTCGCGCTGTCGCGTGCGGCGAGGTACGTGTGCAGATCGGCGGCGCGGAAGCTGTAGATAGCCTGCTTCGGGTCGCCCACGAGAAACAGCGGCCCGTGCGGTGCGAACACGCGCTGGAAGATCGCGTACTGCAACGGGTCCGTGTCCTGGAATTCGTCGATGAGCGCGGCCGGATAACGCGCGCGCAAGGCGTCGGCGAGCCACGCGTGTTTGACGAGCGCGTGATGCAGGTTCGAGAGCAGATCGTCGAACGAGACGACACGGCGCGCGCGCTTGCGGGCGGCAAGCTCGGCCGGCGCGTAGTCGAGCCACGCGCGCACGATGTCGAGCCACAGCGCGCGCTGCGACGCCTCGGCGGCGGCCGCGGATGCGGCGAGCACTTCGGCATGCTCGAAGAACGCATGCGCGGGCGGCGTGTTCTTGCTCTTCGTGCCCTTCGCGAGCGCGCTCGCGGTGAGCTTGAGCGCTTCCTTCGGCGGCGGCGCGTGACAGTCGGCGTCCGCGAAGTACGCGTGCCACGCGTCGATGGCGGCGTCGATGATCGTGCGCTTGTGCGTCGTCTTGCTGAGGATTGCCTCGGCATCGAACAGCAGCTTCGCGATGGCGTCGCGCTCGGCGTTCCACAGCGCGCATGCTTGATCGAAAAGCGCCTGCATGTCGGCGGCAGCGAGCGCCGCCGTGTCGCCGAAACGCAGCGCGGCGAGCGGCTTTTTGAGGCGCCGCGCGAGCTGCGCGTCGAGCGATGCCGGCCCCGCGCCCTTCGCGACGAGCCACGATGCGAACGACGGCGTGCGCGCCGCCGCCGGCTCCACGCGCTCGCGCCAGAAGTCCGCCGCGAGTTCGAAGCGCAGCGCGCTGTCGTCGGCTTCCATGTCGAGCGCGAACGGCATCGCGGCGGCGAATGGCGCTTCCTGCAACGCGCGCTGGCAGAACGCGTGAATCGTGTGAATCGCGGCCTGATCGAAAGTGGAAAGCGCGATGCGCAGGCGCTTCACGGCTTCGTCGGCGTCGATGTCGGCGAGCGTGGTGTCGAACAGGCGCTCGATGAACGGATCGCCCGCCGCATCGCCATTTTCAATGGCATGCGCGACGCCCGCGAGACGCGAGCGGATGCGTTCGTGCAGTTCGGCGGTCGCGGCCTTCGTGAAGGTAACGACGAGAATCTGCTCGACGGAAAGACGCTTTTCCAACAGCAGCCGCACGTACAGCGCGCAGATGTTCCAGGTCTTGCCCGTGCCGGCGGAAGCCTCGATCTGGTTCACGCCGTCGAGCGCGCAAGAGAAGACGTCGAGTTCCTGCACGGCGAGCTCGTCCATGATTGATGTCGAATGCGTCATGCGCCGCTCCGCAGATGCTGCACGAGCGGCGCATACACGATGCGGGCGAGCGCGGCAAAAGTGTCGTCGAGCGCGAGATCCGCGCCGCGAAACGCGATGCGGAATACAGGATCGTCGGATTCTGCGTGCGTGCGCTCCGACTCCCACGCGGACTGCGCCTTCGCGTCGCCCTCGGTCGTCTTGAGCCATGCGCTCTTCGGAAAGAACCGCAGCGGCAAGCGACGTCCCGCGCGATACAGCGCCGCGAGCGCGGCCAGATGCGCGAGCGGATCGGCGACGGGCGTGAGCTCGAAATCCGCCGATTGCGCGCCGCGCCCGTGCCAGACCGTGCGGCGCGGCCCGTCGGGCAACGCCGCGCAATATGCAAGATGCGCGAGCCACGCGGACAAGTAATCGCGCGCGCGCGGCGCATCGTAGCGATAGATCACCTGCCCTTGCGGCGTCAGGCGATTGAGCGTGCCGACGAGCGTCATCGGCCGTTCGTCGACGAGCGCGTCGTCATAGGCGCCGAACAACGCGATGCCTTCGGTGTCGGGCCAGCGCGGCGTGAGATCGAGCGAGAACGGCAAACGTCCGACACCCGCGGATGTCGACGCCCGCACGCGCTCGGCCAGTTGAGCGAGCGCGTGCAGCTCCCGCGCCTGCCACACGCCGCCGGTTGCGCCGCCGGGCATCTCGGGACTCGCGCGTGCGATGCGCCGGGCGCGCTCGCGGGCCGCGCGCTCGCCGTCCTCGGCCGCTTCCAGCAGCGCGGGCAGCACGCGGCCGGCGAGCGCGTCGCGGCCCGCGAAGCCGAGTTCGAACGGTTCGGTATCGTCGATTTCGCCTTCCGCATCGACGAGCGCAATGCCGAGGCGCTCACGCAACAACGCGCGCGCAGGATGCCGCCAGAAACGCACGAAATCGTCGAACGCGACGGTCTGCACCTCGTCTTCCGGCGGCAAGGGCACAGCGAAAAACGGCGTTGTCGGCTGCGTCCTGCCCGACTCCAGCGCGCGGGCAAGTTCGGCGCGCTCGGGTTCGTACGTGAACAGCCGGCCGCCCGGATGAAAGTACTCGGACGCATACGGCTGCAACGGATGCTCGAACAGGAAACGCGCGCGCGCCGCTTCGATCTCGTGCGGCGCCGCATGCCTGCCCGCGACGGATTGCGCCAGATAGTCGAGCAGTTCGTCGATCAGCGCGGCGGGCGGCAATACGGCGTTGTCGCGGATGCTGCGGCCGGTGTACGCGATCAGCAGACGGTCGCGCGCGGCAAGCAGGAGATCGAGGAACAGGTTGCGCTCGTCGTCGCGCCGTTGACGGTCGCCGAGCTTGCCGAAGCGCGCCATCAGATCGAATTCGTCGGCGCGCGTGAGGCTCGGCAACATGCCGTCGTCCATGCCGAGCAGACACACCACGCGGTACGGCAGGCCGCGCAAACTCGTCAGCGACGAGAACGTGACGCCGCCCCACGGCACGCCGCCGCGCGCGGGATCGTCGAGCGTGTCGGTGAGCGCGGTGCGGATCACGGCGGCCGAAATATCCGTTGCGCCCGCGCCTTCGTCCATGGCGAGGACGAGTGCATCGACGGCGCGGCGCACGTCGCCGATGCTGTCGGTGAACGCGACGCCCGTATCGAAGAAACGCTCGAGCGCATCGAGCAGCACGGTGCTCCACGCGCGCGCGGTGCGCGGTGTGGCGATGCGCTCGGCGAAGGCGTCGATGTCGTCGACGAAGCGCGTGAGGCGCCCGAGCAATTCCGCATCCGAGCCGTTCGCGCCTTCGATGGGCAGCCATTCCGCGACCGGCGCGCCGCCCTCCGGCAGCGCGTAGCCGAGGTAGAGACGCGTCAGGGCGTCCGCAAAGGTGTGGCGCGCGGCGGGGACATCGTCGGCGGTGACTTCGTCCGGCCGCAAGCCGCGCCGTGCGCCCGCGTCCGCAAGCCAGGCCTGCGCCGTTTCGAGCGCGGCGGCGTCGATGCCGTAGCGCGCCGCGATTGCATCGACGCGCAGCCACTCGACCAGTTCCGGCGCGCCGACACTGCGCTCGGTAAGCGCGAGCCAGTCGAGCAACGCACGCGCGACAGGATTCGCCTGCGACGGCGGCAGCCCGGTGATCCGGTACGGAATGCGCCGCCGCTCGTTGCTCGCGCCGGCCGGCGCGGTGCCGAAAATACCGTCGATGAGCGGCCCCGCCACCGCGAGATCCGGAAACGCGACCAGCACATCGGACGGTTCGAGCCCCTCGATTTCATCGAACATGTCGAGTAGCCGGTCGTGCAGCACTTCGAGCTGGCGCGACAGGCTATGGCACACGTGCACTTCAATCCCGTTTTCGACGATCGCTTCGGGCTGCGGCACGGCGTTCTCGTCATCGAGCGCGAGGATGCCGTTCTGCAGGCGCGCGAGCCAGGTCGGCGCGGGATTGTCCTCGAACAGTTGACGCTCGCCCGCAGCCGCGCGTTCGGTCAGTTCATGCAGCATGTGAAGCTGCGCCTGAGTCTGCCGTCCCCACTCGGCGAGCAGCGGATGACCGACTTCCTGATAGTCCGCCTCGCCTTTCAGTTCGAGTTGCTCGACGCGCGCCTCGCTCACGATGTCGAACCAGAATTCGCGGCAAGGATTCACGGCGTACACGCGCACGTCGATCCAGCGCGACAGTTCGCGCAGCAACGCGATATGCAGCGGCGGCATCGTCGGCAAGGCGAACACGCTGATGCGGCGCGGCCACTGCGCGCTCTCGACGATAACGGGATCAAGCGTGGGCGCATCGGCGAGGAAGCGGTACGCGGGCGGCGTCGGGTCTTGCTCGTCGCCGTTGGGGGCGTGCGCGAGGTCCGCGAGCAACGCACGCCACAGCGTGGCCTGCCAGCGTTCGTCCTCGCGCTGAATGTCGTTCGCGCCCGCGAGACGCGGACCGCGCGTGTCGGCGACGGCGCCCGTGCCCGGCAGGTCCGCGAGAATCGAGCCGCCCGCCTGCCAGTGCATGAGCCACTCGGGCCGGTAAGTCAGATAGTGATCGAACACCGTGGCGATGCGGCGCGCGAGTTCGTAGCGCATCGAATCGTCGGCGGCGCCGAGGTAGGTGGACAGGCGCGCCGAATCGCCGAACGACGGGTCGCCGAACAGCCGGTAGCAGCGCCACGCGAGCCGGTCCGGCGCGAACGGCGAATGCGGCGCCACGGGCAGCACGCGCCCGATCTGCGCCCACAGCCACTGCGCGAGATAGCAGAAATCGACGTTCGCGCAGATGCCGAAACGCTCGGCCATGTCGAGTTCGAGCCGCCGTCGCACGGCCGCGCTCGGCACGATGACGGCCTCGCGCGCGAACGGGTCGCCCTCGCGCATCGCGAACGCTTCGAGGTCTTCGAAGAGCGCGGCGGCGAGCGTCTCATGACGGTTCGAATAGAAGAGTTCGAGCATGGAAAAGGCCTGGCCGGGCGGGCGCTGAAACGCGACCCGCGGCGCGAAATAAAAAGCTTGATAAGTTCAGGCGCCAGCATAGCAAAGCGCACGCGCTGCCGAGAACCTGGCCGAATGGCCGAGGTCCGAAGCTGCTGTGAGTTGAGTTAGACTCGATCTCGCCTCGTCAACGTGACATCAAACAGACAGCAAGGCAGACATCAACGAGCGTCAAACAGGAAGTCGATGCGCTATTCGTTCGAAATCAGGAAGTTCATTTACAGCCAGTATTTCTTCGGCGGTTTGCGCATCGCTTTGGGCGTGTCGCTGCCCGCCGTTCTGATGCTCATCGTTTTTCACAATCGCGAGCTTGGTTTCACAATTGCGACCGGCGCGCTCGGGGCGTGCGTCGTCGACATGCCCGGGCCGCTCAAGCACAAGCACAACGAGATGCTCGCGTGCACGCTGATCGGCTTTGTCGCGGCGCTCGCCACCGGCATCGCCACGGCGCATCCGTTGACGCTCTGGCTGACCGTCGTGCCGCTGACTTTCGTGCTGTCGCTGATCGTCGTGTATGGATACCGCTGGCCGCAAATCAGCTTCGCGACGCTCTTCATGATGATCGTCACGCTGGAGGAGCATTTCACGCCGATGCAGGCGCTCATCAACGCCTCGTGGATTCTCGTGGGCGGCCTCTGGTACACGTACTGGGCGACGCTCGTGAGCCGTCTGCTCGTGTATCGCATCGAGCAGCAGGCGTTGGCCGAGAGCATCTTCAGTTGCGCGGAGTATTTGCTCGCGCGCGCGAATTTCTACGATGGCGACGCCGATCTCGACGAATGCTATCGCGTGCTCATCGAAAAGCAGATCGCGGCGGTCGAGCGCCAGGAAGCGGCGCGCGATATCGTGCTGCGCAATCTGCCGAAGGTGAAGAGCGGCAAGCTCGACCCGCGGCGCGCGCGGCTCTTCAATCTGTTTATCAACGTGGTGGATCTGCACGAGTTCTTTGTCGGCGCGCACACGGATTATCCGCTCGTGCGCAAGACCTTTGCGGGCTCGGACGTGCTGATTTTCTATCGGGATCTGATGAGAAAGGCGAGTGCCGATCTGGAGGAGATCGGGCTCGCGGTGCTGCAAAATAATCCGGCGCCCCGGCAAATCAGCATGAAGGCCGAACTGCGCGCGATCGAATACGAACTCGAACTGATGCGTAAGCACGGCCTGCCGGAGAAGAATCCGGAGGCTTACACGGCGGCGGCGGCCGTGTTCAGGCGTCTGTGGAGCGCGACGCGCCTCATCGACAAAATGCGCCGCCGCACACGCGGCGACGCCAGCCCGACCGAAACCGAATTGCAGATCGATCACGCGCTCTCGCGTTTCATCTCGAGCCGCCGCGTGCCGTTCATGCAGATCTTTTCGAACCTGACGATGGCTTCGCCCAGCTTCCGCCACGCGCTGCGCGTGACGATCGCGGTGGGCGTCGGCTTCTGGCTCGGGCGGCTGCTGCCGCTTACCAACGCCTACTGGATCGTGATGACGACCGTCATCATTCTGAAGCCCGGCTACTCGCTCACCAAGCAGCGCAATACGCAGCGGATCATCGGTACGGCGATCGGCTGCGCGGTCACCATCGCGCTGATTTTGTTCGTGAAGGAGCCGCATATCCTGCTCATCGTGATGTTCGCGTCGATGGTGATGAGCTACAGCCTGCTGCTCTTCAACTATGCGGCAAGCGTGGTGTTCACGTCGTCGTATGTGCTTTTGATGTTCCATCTGCTCGCACCGGGCAGCCTGCGTCTGATCGGCGAGCGCGCGATCGACACGGTGGTCGGTTGCGCGATCGCTATCGCGGCGAGCCATCTGTTCCCGTACTGGGAATATCGCCTGATGGGCAAGCTCGTGAAGGATCTGCTCGCCGCCACGCGCAATTATCTGGAAGCAAGCTGGTATTGGAAGGCGAAGCCGGCCTCTCAGGCGGACAAGGCGCGGGCGGCTTCTGCGACGGCGGCGGCTTCCTCGGTGGCTGGTGCAGTCGAAACGCCCGTCGAGCGCGCCGTTTTCGCTGATGCGAATGCGGGCGCGGTGGCGTCGTCATCGTCATCGACTGTGGTCGAGACTGTTGCGCAACCCGTGGCCGTGACCGCCGAAGCCGCGAATGAACCGTTAGCCAGTACGCCGCCGCTCGAGCCCGATCTCGTCGCGGATTCCGCCGTGAAAGCCGCGACGGCGACGGCGCAGCGTTTGTCGTCGGTGAGCATCGGCGAGAGCACGGCGGCAACCGCGACCAAGGGCGCCTCCGCCGCAGCGACGGTCGCCGCAACCGCGCTCGATCGCGATTATCGGTATCGCCTTGCGCGCAAGAACGTGCATATCGCGTTCGCCAATCTCGCGCAGGCGTTCCAGCGCATGATGCTGGAACCGAAGGCGCAGCAAAGGTATGTCGCCGAACTCAACGACCTGCTCGTGCAGAGTCACGTGCTCGCCTCGCAGATCACGGCCGCCGCGCCGCTGTTGCAATCGCTCAATGAGGCGGACGGCCAGCCGTTCGAGCCGGTGCAGCGCACGTTCGGCGTGGTCCGCGACAACCTCGCGTTCGCGCAGGACGAATTGCCGGCGGCACCAAAGCCCGATGCGCCGCCCGCGCAGACCGATGCCCTCAAGGAATTGCGACGCGAACTCGACACGATGGTCGTTGCCGCCGAGCGCGCGCAGTCCCTGCCCGCCGACGCGCTTCACGACCTGAAATTGCTGGCGCATCAGTGCAAGCAGATGCTGACGGCCTCGACGCTCATCGAAAAGGACGCCGCGCAGATCCGCTTGCCGGTGTAGCTCCCCGGTGTGAGTCCGCTTTAATGCGATGCGCCGATCGCCGGCACCGCCGGGCGCACGTCGCTCGCGGCGGACGGTTGCGCGTTTTCCTGATCGAACTCGCGTTTTTCGCGGATCGCGTTGAACAAAACCGTGCCGATCACGAGCAGCACCACCACGACGATGAACACGCTCACCGCGCGCGTCGGATTTTTCTTGGGATTACCGTGCGGGCGGCGGGGGTCGCGGGAGTCGTCGATCATGGGGCGATGCGGTTCTTGACGCGTTTTCGGGATTGAACGCGACATGGTACCCGCGTTGGTTTTCAGTTGGGTTGCGAACATGGCTTGCGGGCGGACGAGCGCGCGAGCTATTGCCATCTTCTGCAATCTGCCGCGATCTGCTACGTTTTGCGGCGCTCAGGCTCGCGCCGTTGCGAAACCCGCACGCCACCCGCGAAATTCACTGCTGCACCGCCGCGCTTGAACGCTCCCCGCGCGAATGACGATACTACTCACGATTCCATGCACGTCCGATCCCGGCGAGGGCTGCAAGGGGCAGAATCGGGATACCTAGTGACCGGACGTGTTGCGCCGCCCTCCCCGGGCGGCTTTTTTCTTTTGCGTCATCCGCCGCGCATGTACAGATTACGGATAGTCCGCGGTCGGACGCACCGGCAGCGCCGTCGAGTACTTGATCTGCTCCATCGCGAAGCTCGAACTGACGTCGTATAGCGGCACCGCGCGAATGAGCAGCTTGTAGACGCGGTCGTAATCGTCGATATCGGAGACGACGACGCGCAGCAGATAGTCGGTCTCACCGCTCATCCGGTACACCTCGACCACTTCCGGAATGTCGCGCACCGCGCGCGTGAAATCTTCCGCCCAGGTCTGCGTGTGCTGGTTGGTGCGCACCGCGACGAACACCGTTGTGCCGACGCCCAGCTTTTTCGGGTCGCACAGCGCCACCTGCGCGCGAATCACACCCGTCTCTTTCAGCCGTTGCACGCGCTTCCAGCACGGTGTCTGCGACAGATTCACCCGCTGCGCAAGTTCGGCGATGGGCATCGTTACATCGGTCTGGAGCAATTCGAGCAGCTTGCGGTCGATGAGGTCCATTCCCATGCTCCACCCCTTGTAGGAAATTATTCTATTTCTCGATGTCCGAGCGGAATTATATGGAAACTAATTCTGGAGGCAAGCCGGTATAAATGAGCCGTATGAACCGCCATCACAAAACGGCCTGAATACTATGCAACTCGAACATGTCAGCCGCACGCAGCGGCCTTTCGCGGCAAGCTCGCCGATCCACGGAACGCGCGGCGAACCGGGCCGTGCGCTCGTTCAGTTGTGCCGCGAGATCGATGCCGCTTTTGCCGCCACCGAAGCCAGCGCGAAAATTTCGTTTGGACAGCGCGTGCGCACGGCGCTGCAAACCGCGATCGCCGACCCGGAACTTCTGCGGCCGGAGCAGCGGATCGGCAGCGCGCAGGGCTATTGCCGTCATCTGCTCGCAGCCGATCCGCTGAATCGCTACGCGATCGCCGCGCTGGTCTGGGAACCGGGTCAGGCGAGTCCGGTGCACGGGCATCGGACATGGTGCGGCTACGCGGTGATCGAAGGCGCGCTCGCCGAAACGCTTTATCGATGGGACGCCGAAGCGCATTGCGCGCAGGAGACGCGCCGCCATCCGCGCGCGGCGGGCGCGGTCTCCTATGTGGATGCCGGACGCGGCGCGATTCACCAGCTCGGCAATCCCGCCGATGCCGCCTCGCGCGCCGTGTCGCTGCATATTTACGGCGTCGCGGGCGAGCAGATCGCCACGCACGTCAACGATCTGCTCGCCGCCTGAACCCAGGTCGACGAAACATCCGCCGCTCAGCCCTTGCCGGGCTCGGATGCGGTCGGGATCTGCGGCGGAATCGGCACCGACTGATCCGTGGGCGGCGGCGCCGGCTGCGGTTCGTGTGAGACATCGCGCGCGGCCGACGCGCCTTTCGCCTCGCGCGGAACATCCCGGCCGACCGCCAGTTCCGCTTCGTCATCCGCAGGCGGCGGCGCCTCGGCCGTCCAGATGCGCCGCGCGCGCTCGCGCCCGAACGCTGCGGCATCGCCGAGCATTGCATCGCGCGTCATCTGAACGTGCATCTGCGGCACCGGAATCTCCATGCCCGCCTCGTCCATCTTGCGCTTGATGCGCAGATTGAACGCCCGCGCGACGCTCCATTGCTGCAGCGGCCGCGTCTTGATCTGGCCTTTGACGACCATCCAGTTCGGATCGAAACGGTCGAGGCCCCACACTTCCACCGGGCCCAGCATTTCAAGCCGGTAGCGGAAGTCGGACATCATGTCGGCGCCGACTTCGCGGATCATCTCCGTGACTTCATCGACGTCGGCAGTAAACGGCAGGCGCACCTCGAACACCGCATACGCGAAATCGCGCGACAGATTTTTCACCGTCTTGATCTGCGAGAACGGAATGGCGTGAATCGCGCCTTGGCCGTCGCGCAGGCGCACGGTGCGGATCGTCAAACTCTCCACGATGCCCGCGTGCCCGCCTTCCACCTCGATCGAATCGCCGACGGAAATCGTGTCCTCGATGATGATGAACAAACCCGTGATCAGATCCGCGACCAGCGACTGCGCGCCGAAACCGACCGCAAGCCCGATCACGCCCGCGCCCGCGAGCAGCGGCGTCACGTTCAGGCCGAGATTCGCGGCCGTCACGATTGCGGCGACCATCAGCAGTAACACGAACACGACGTTGCGCACGAGCGGCAACATGGTGCGCGCGCGCATGCTCGGGCCGCGCGCGCCACGGCGCGCCGTGTCGGGCCGCAGCGCTTCCTGAATGCCCGTATCGATAAGAATCCACACGAGCCACACGACGAAGAACGTCAGCACGATCATCGCGACCGCGTGCGCGATGCCGCGCGCGGCGACGCTCTCCTCGGCCATGTGCGCAAGCGAAAAGCCCCAGAAACGCGACGACAATTCGAGGAACACGAGCCAGACGCCGACCACGATCATCGTGCCGACGAACTTGATCAGCCTGCGCACATACGCCGATTGCCGGCGCGGCCGTTTCGACTTGGGCCGCGTGATGCGCACGACGATCGCCGAGAGAAAGAACGCGACGACGAGCAGGCCGGCGGTCGCGATCGCCATCTGCAGGACGTTCTCGGACGTGCCGATGCCCATGAGCGTCGCCACCACCGACGCCGACGCGAGCAACAGCAACGGCACCTGCCACAGCGACGCGACCACTTCGAAGGTCTCGGTCGCGGCCTTGCGCGTGTTGCGCTGCTCGTAACTGCGGCTGCGGATCAGATGCGCGACCGGCCGCTGGAACGCGAGCGCGAAGTACGCGGTGAGACCGGCCGCGCCCATGTTGGCGCAGGTCGAGATGAGCGCGGAGAGATTGGTGCCGAGCTGCTGCGCGACGTCGTAGTTGGCGGCGGCGTCGCCGAGCGCGCCGAGCGTGCCGATCAGAAACAGCAGCCGTCGCGCGTGGATGATCAGCACGTTCACCGCGACCCGGCGATGCGCCGAGCCGAACAGCGAGAACATGATGAGGCAGATCGCCGAGAACACCGCGCCCGCGACGATCGCGTAGGCGGTGACCATCGCGAGCGTGCGGCCGAGCGACGCCGGCATGTAGTGCGTGAAGCTCAGCGCCGCGACGAACGCGACCACATACGGCGCGACGCGGCGCATCGTGAAGAACAGCAACTCGCGCGTGGTCGGATTCGAATGCAAACCGCTGTCGATGCCGTAGCGCGCCTGCACGCGCCGCTGGATATAGACCAGCACGAATGCGCACGCGCCCCAGCCCGCGAGCGTCGCGAAGTAGTTGAAGAGCGTGCGGCCGAACGATTCGCGGCTCTGGCTCGTGACGATCGTGAAGAGCTCGTTGCCGGCCGCGTTGAAACGCCCGCCCCAATACGCGATCGGCGTCTTGCCGCGCTTCACGTCCGCTTCGATGTTGGTGAGCGCCGACGCGATCGCGCCGAGCAGCCCGGCGTTCTGCGCCATCGTCGCTACGACCGAGGAAGCCGTCGAACTCGATGATGTCGGCGCGCCGGCCTGCGTGCCCGACGATGCGCCGCCGCTCGCCGCGGCGTCGGTGGTTGCGGGCACCGTTGCCGCGCCCGACGCGGGCCCACCGGCTTCGGCGGCGCGCTTGGCTTCGCGCAGACGCTTCAGTTGCGCGACGAGCGCGGCGCGTTGCTTGTCGCTGTCGAGCGTGGAAATGACGGTGTCGAGCGAGCGGACCATGTCGGCATCGGACGCGCTCGAAGCGGCCTCCGGCGCCGATGCGGGCGCGGCCGGCTTGATCAGTTCCTCGAACGAAGGCAGCGTGAGAGCGGGCCCCGCGTGGGCGGCCGGCGCCGCGAGCAGGAGCGACGCGGCGAGTGCGGCCCATGTGGCCAATGCGGCCAGGATCGGCGACGACGCGCGCAAAGACTGACGCAGCGTTGCGCGAAGATGTGCGAAAGCTGCCATCCAGAATATCGCGACAGTCGCCGACTCGCGGACATCCGCGAGCTTGCGTGACTTCATAACGGTCTCGATTTTCGAAAGACCGCCAGTTTAGCGGCTGCCGCATGCACGCCGCCCAACACGGACGTAACCGAATGTTAAGCGGCCGTGCCTTGATTCTTCAGACAAAACACGCCGCGCAGCCTTATTTATCCCTCATTTGTCCATTTCGGTGCGCGTGCCGCTGCCCGTGGCGGGAGCGGCGTCGGACGCCTGCGTACCGGCCTGCGTAGCCGCCTGGGTATTCGACGCGCCGCCGCTCGCCGCCGACCATTCCTGCAATTTCCGCCCCGCCGACTGAAGACCCGCGCCGGTTGCGCTCGCGGCGTTGTTGATGGCGGCATTCGTGGCGCTCGCCGCGTTGTCGAAGTTCGCGCGCGCCGACGCGGCGACGCTGCTCGCGGAGACATCGGGCATCGAGCCGGCATTGTCGATATTTTGCTGCGTCGACTGTTTGGCCGCGTCGACCTTCTGGCCGACGTAGCTCGCCGCCTGATCGAATTTCTGGCTGGTCTGGCTCGCCAGATTATTGAGTGCGCTGGCGGCCTGGCCGGCCGTTGCGTCGTGTTTTTCGCAAGCGGCGAGAACGCCGAGTGCCGCGAGGGCGACTACGATTCGGGTCGAGAGAGTCATCTGCATGGTATTGCCTTCTACTGAACATGTGCGCATCCGGGCGCACGCCTGCGGAATCCGGCGCACGGCGAATTCCGCTTCGAAAACTGGCGCTCATCATACGCTGTCGGTACGGCCGCGCGCCGCGAAAGGCTGTCGAAAACCGTGCGTCGGGCCTTCGTCGGTTTGGCCGCCATCGGGCGATTTGCCGGGTTTTTCGCAACTCCGACTTGGACGGCGCAACCTTGCATCACAGGCAACCTCGCCGGTGCGGAAATGTACGGCTATCGAGCGTGACAAATAGACCATTCCCTCTACATTTAGGAGGCGTCTGGTTCTGGCGAAGTAGCGGGTTGGCATATATTCGCCGGCGTAATTGCCCCGACTGAATCTTCCCGCCATGCTCTTCATGAATCTCGCCATCGCTCTCGTCGCAGGGCTGATGCTGTTCGAGCCGTTCACTCGTGCCCCCGTCTCTCGTTTCAACACGGTGCGCATGCGCCGCAACCTGGCAACGCGCTCCTTCTATCAGGCGGCCGCCGCGTTTTTTACGGCGCTGATTGTCCTGACCAGTCCGCCGGCACCTGAACGCATTTCCCCGCTGTTCGTCCTGGGCGTTTCCGCGGCGCTCGCGCTCGCGGGCATCTATTGGATCTTTCGCGGCCGACGCCTGCTCCGGCAGCGCCGCGTATTCACCGATCTGCACTGACTCGTTGCGCGGGCGCTTCGCTCGCCAACGGCTCTTCGCGGGGCTTTGATCGCTCCACCCGGCGTCCTGCTTTGCGGGTATATTCGGGTCAAAGCATATCGATCAGGCGAAAAAAAAGGCGCTACGTTTCCGTAGCGCCTTAAAAGTTCTAGCCATTCCGAGGGCCGTGCTAGAACCTGAGAGCCTGTATCCCGAAGCCTCGGACGGAAAGTGCATTCGCACACGTCGTCGCCCAGTTTCGAAATTCGGTTCCATTTTTTCCGGGATCGCTGCCCAAGTCAAGCAAAATTTCTGACTACGAGCAAGTGCCCAACTTTCGTCCGGGCCGAAACACGGCGTGAAAAGTTTCATCGCTGATACACCTTATTGCGGATGTTTGCATCTCCCGCAAGTTTCGGCACTGCACCTTGTAGAATGTCACTGAACCGTCAAACGAAACGATGTTTCAAAAAAACAAGTGCACATGCAAAACGATCGGTCATCGGGTAAAGAAAGAATCCGCGAAAAGGACGGCGAGGAAGTCACGGCACTCGCCCGCGGACTCGACGTACTGCGCCGTATCGCTGCCGCGGACGCCCCCGTCAGCAATCGAGAACTGACCGACTGGACGGGCATTCCGAAGCCGACGGTCTCACGCATCACGGCCACGCTGGTGGGTGCGGGACTCCTGTTTCAACTGCCCGACAGCGAGCGTTTCGTCCTCACCGCGTCCGTGCTCGAACTGAGCAACGGATTCTTACGTAATTTCGATATTCGTGCTCGGGCGAGGCCGTTTCTCATCCGCCTTGCCGAACTCACCGGGCTTTCCGTGCATCTGGCCGTGCGCGACCGGCTCGAGATGGTCGTGATCGACGCCATCCGGCCGCGCTCCGCCGTCCTCGTGTCGCGGCTCGAAGTCGGCGGCCGGATGGACATGAGCCGCACGTCCGTCGGGCGCGCCTATCTCGCCGCGCTCACGGACCCGGAACGCCGCGCGCTTATCGGCAGCCTGCAGACCGCATCGGGCGATGACTGGCCCACCATCGCGGGCAGCCTGCAACGCGGCCTCGACGAAGCGCTGCGCCTGGGCTTCGCGATCTCGATCGGCGAATGGCACGACGGGCTGAATGCGGTGGCGGCGGGCTTCATCGGCCCGTCGGAGGAACGCTACGCCGTCAACTGCGGCGGCGCCGCGCATCAATGCCCACGCGAAGTTCTGATCGGGGATATCGCGCCCGCGCTGCTCGAATGCATCGGGCTGATCGTGCGCGAGATCGGCGGTTCGCACACGGCGGCCTTCGTCGCGCCTCCGGCTCGCGCCGCCGGTTAAACTACGCGGCCAGCAACGGTCCGCCGCGACGATCACATGAACGGCCACGCCAAGCAGGCGTCGCGAAAGCTCGCGTAGCGGCGCGTGTAACAGTCGTAATCAGCCGAAAGAATGACCGGTGGACGGACCCGAACGCGGGACGTAGCATCATGCTTCGCGCGCATCGGGGCCGCGCCGGGAGCCAAACGCCTGCCTGACCGGACGGCCTTTCCGCCCGCTCTCAACGGTCCCGTCATGTCCACGAACGTCGCTTTCGCGGCCGTTCGCGCCCGCCGCGCCGCGTCTCGAGGCTGAACGCCGCGCTTGAATTCGCCCTCGAATCGCGCGCGCCCGACTCGTGAATGATGACCGCCCGTCCGCGCTCCGTACGACAGATTTGAAAGACCAGCCACCGAACCGATGGACGACCAAAAGAACTCTCCCGGGCAACCGCGCCCGACGCCCGTTTCCCCCGCCGCCACCGAACCCGCGATCCGGCGCCGCAGAATCGTGCCGCTCGTCATCGCGGCATTGATCGTCGCGGGGGCGATCGTGTGGTGGCATCCGTGGAACCGGGGCGACGGCGGCGGCGCGGGCGCGCAGCAGGAAGCGCGTCAGGGCGGTCGGCGCGGCGGTCCGAACGCCGCGAACCAGCCGCAGCCGGTGCATGTGGCAACCGTCACGCAAGGCGAAATGCCGGTGGTCATCAATTCGCTCGGCACGGTCACGCCGCTTGCCAATGTCACCGTCAAGACGCAGTTGAACGGCATACTGGTCGATGTCGCCTTCACGGAAGGTCAGATGGTCAAGAAGGGCGACGTGCTCGCGCAGATCGACCCGCGTCCCTATCAAATCTCGCTGCGCAACGCCGAGGGCACGCTCGCGAAAGATCAGGCGCTGCTCCAGACCGCGCGCCTCGACCTGCAGCGCTATCAGACGCTGCTCTCGCAGGACTCCATCGCCAAGCAGCAGGTCGACACGCAAGCCTCGCTCGTCAAGCAGTACGAAGGAGCGGTGAAATCCGACCAGGCGAACGTCGATACCTACAAGCTCGATCTCACCTACGCGCGCATCACGGCGCCGGTTTCGGGGCGCGTGGGCCTGCGTCAGGTCGATCCGGGCAACTACGTGACGACGGGCGATGCCAACGGGGTCGTCGTCATTACGCAGTTGCAGCCGATCAGCGTGATCTTCACGACCTCCGAGGACAATCTCGCCGCCATCCTGAAGCCGCTGCACGCGGGCACGAAGATGTCGGTCACGGCCTACGACCGCGCGAACACCACGGCGCTCGAATCGGGCTACCTCGAAACCGTCGACAATCAGATCGACACCACCACCGGCACCGTCAAGCTGCGTGCCACGTTCGACAACAAGGGCCTCGGCCTCTTCCCGAATCAGTTCGTCAACACGAAGCTGCTCGTCGATGTCATTAAAGACGCGGTCATCGTGCCGACACCCGCGGTGCTGAACGGCTCGTCGGGGTCGTTCGTGTACGTGGTGAAGCCGGACAACACGGTCGCGGTGCGTAACGTCAAGACCGGCCCCGTCGATGGCGAGCGCACCAGCATCAAGTCCGGCCTGCAGGTGGGCGAGCGCGTGGTGATCGACGGCTCCGACCGGCTCAAGGAAGGCGCGAAGATCACGATCCCGGCCGAGAAGGCGAAGGCGGCCTCGGGTGCTTCCGGTGCTTCCGGTGCCTCGGGTGCTTCGGCCGCCGCGCCGGCGTCGGGGGCATCGGGTGCGCGGCACGGGCATCGACGTCAGCAAACGCAGCAGCCGTAACCGCACGCCTTACGTGACCCATCCCGCATGAACCCATCTCGTATATTCATTCTGCGCCCGGTCGGCACGGCGCTCCTGATGGCGGCGATCATGCTGGTCGGCCTCGTCGCGCTGCGTTTTCTGCCGCTGTCCGCGCTGCCCGAGGTCGACTATCCGACCATTCAGGTACAGACGTTCTATCCCGGCGCGTCACCCGACGTGATGACCTCCAGCGTCACCGCGCCGCTCGAAAAGCAGTTCGGGCAGATGGCGAGCCTGAACCAGATGTCGTCGCAGAGTTCGGCGGGGGCATCGGTCATCACGCTGCAGTTCAGCCTCGATTTGCCGCTCGATATCGCCGAGCAGGAAGTGCAGGCCGCGATCAACGCCGCGGGTAATCTGTTGCCCTCCGACCTGCCCGCGCCGCCGATCTACGCCAAGGTGAATCCCGCCGACGCGCCGATCATGACGCTCGCCGTCAGTTCGAAAACGTTGCCGCTCACGCAGGTGCAGGATCTGGCCGACACGCGTCTCGCGCAAAAGATTTCGCAAGTGGCGGGCGTGGGCCTCGTTTCGGTGAGCGGCGGCAACCGCCCGGCCGTGCGCATTCAGGCGAACACGCGCGCGCTGGCGTCGTACGGGCTCAATATCGACGATCTGCGCACGACCATTTCCAACCTCAACGTCAACACGCCGAAGGGCAACTTCGACGGCCCGACGCGCGCCTACACCATCAACGCGAACGATCAGCTGACCGACGCCGACGCCTACAAAAGCGCCGTGGTTGCATACCGCAACGGCCGCCCGGTGATGCTGACGGACGTCGCGACCATCGTTCAGGGGCCGGAGAATACCAAGCTCGGCGCGTGGGTCGACTCGACACCCGCAATCATCCTGAACGTGCAGCGCCAGCCGGGCGCGAACGTGATCCAGGTGGTCGACAGCATCAAGAAGATCCTGCCGCAGTTGCAGCAGGCGCTTCCCGCGGCGCTCGACGTGCGCGTCGTGACCGACCGCACCACGACCATCCGCGCGTCTGTGCGCGACGTGCAGTTCGAGCTTGCGCTGTCCGTCGTGCTGGTCGTGCTGGTGATCTATCTGTTCCTCGCGAACGTCTACGCCACGCTCATTCCGAGCTTGTCCGTGCCGCTTTCGCTGGTCGGCACGCTCGCCGTGATGTATCTCTGCGGCTTTTCGCTCGACAATCTCTCGCTGATGGCGCTGACCATCGCGACGGGTTTCGTCGTGGATGACGCCATCGTGATGATCGAGAATATCGCGCGATACGTGGAGGAAGGCGATCCGCCGCTCGAAGCCGCGCTGAAGGGCAGCAAGCAGATCGGCTTCACGATCATCTCGCTGACGGTCTCGCTCATCGCGGTGCTGATTCCGCTGCTGTTCATGGGCGACGTGGTCGGCCGCCTGTTCCACGAATTCGCGATCACGCTCGCGGTGACCATCGTGATTTCGGCGGTTGTCTCGCTCACGCTCGTGCCGATGATGTGCGCGAAGCTCCTGCGCCACACGCCGCCGAAAGACAGCAAACGCTTCGAGGCGCGCGCGCATCAGTTCATCGATTACGTGATCGGGCGCTACGCCGTCGCGCTCGAATGGGTGCTCGAACGCCAGCGCGCAACGCTCGTCGTCGCGGTGCTCACGCTCGTGCTGACCGGCGTGCTGTACGTGTTCATTCCGAAGGGCTTCTTCCCGGTGCAGGACACCGGCGTGATCCAGGCGATCACGCAGGCGCCGCAGGCCGCCTCCTATCAGGCCGTGGCCGAGCAGCAGCAGGCGCTCGCGAAAAAGATTCTGCAGAACCCGGACGTGGAAAGCCTGACCTCGTTCATCGGCGTGGACGGCACGAACATCACGCTCAACAGCGGGCGCATGCTCATTAACCTGAAGCCGCGCGACGACCGCAGCGACACGTCGAGCGAAATCATCCGCACCATTCAGAATGAAGTCGCGGACATTCCCGGCATCAAGCTCTACATGCAGCCGGTGCAGGATCTGACGATCGATTCCACCGTCAGCCCGACGCAATACCAGTTCATGCTGACGGACCCGAATCCGTCCGAGTTCGCCGAATGGGTGCCGAAGCTCGTCGATCGCCTGCAGCACACGGCGGTGTTGAGCGACGTCGCGACCGACCTGCAGCAGAACGGGCAGTCGGTGTACATCGAGATCGACCGGGCGACGGCCGCGCGTTTCGGCATCACGCCGGCGACCGTCGACAACGCGCTCTACGACGCCTTCGGCCAGCGCATCATTTCGACAATCTTTACGCAGTCCAACCAGTACCGCGTGATTCTCGAAGCTGAACCGTCGGACGCGCACTACAGCGAGACGCTCAACGGCATCTACCTGCCCTCCTCCACCGCGACGAGCGGACAGGTGCCGCTTTCGTCCATCGCGAAGTTCCATGAGCGCGCGGCGCCCTTGCTCGTCACGCACCTGGGCCAGTTCCCGGCGACCACCGTCTCCTTCAATCTTGCGAAGGGCGCATCGCTCGGCGAGGCGGTGAAGTCCATCGAGCAGGCAAAGACGGACATCGGCTTGCCGGCGTCGTTCCAGATCCGCTTCCAGGGCGCGGCGCTCGCGTTCCAGGCGTCGCTGTCGAACGAGCTGTTCCTGATTCTCGCGGCCATCGTCACGATGTATATCGTGCTTGGCGTGCTGTACGAGAGCTTCATCCATCCGATCACCATTCTCTCCACGCTGCCCTCGGCGGGCGTCGGCGCGCTGCTCTCGCTGATGATCACCGGGCACGATCTGGACATCATCGGCATTATCGGCATCGTGCTTTTGATCGGCATCGTGAAGAAGAACGCGATCATGATGATCGACTTCGCGCTCGAAGCCGAACGCGACCAAGGCAAGCCGCCGCGCGAGGCGATCTTTCAGGCGTGTCTGCTGCGCTTCCGCCCGATTCTCATGACGACGATGGCCGCCCTCCTCGGCGCGCTGCCGCTGATGCTCGGCTGGGGCGCGGGCTCGGAGTTGCGCCGTCCGCTCGGCATCGCGATCGTGGGCGGCCTGATCGTGTCGCAATTGCTCACGCTCTTCACGACGCCCGTGATCTATCTCGCGTTCGACTCGCTCGGCGCCCGGCTGCGCGCGCGCTTTGGCCGCAACGACATGGGCACGCCGCGGCC
The DNA here is from genome assembly GCF_000402035.1 of Caballeronia insecticola. Taxonomy (GTDB): domain Bacteria; phylum Pseudomonadota; class Gammaproteobacteria; order Burkholderiales; family Burkholderiaceae; genus Caballeronia; species Caballeronia insecticola. The sequence goes on along the minus strand of NC_021287.1, from coordinate 998,033 downwards.
GGCGGGCGATGCGGAGTAAGTCATGAACCTGTCGCGCATCTTCATCGCCCGGCCCGTCGCGACCACGCTGCTCGCCATCGGCATCGCGCTCGCGGGCATGTTCGCGTTCGTGAGACTGCCCGTCGCGCCGTTGCCGCAAGTCGATTTCCCGACCATCTCAGTGCAGGCATCGCTGCCGGGCGCGAGTCCGGAGACGGTTGCGACAAGCGTTGCGAGCCCGCTCGAACGGCATCTGGGCACCATCGCCGACGTGAGCGAGATGACGTCGCAAAGCTCGGTCGGCTCGACGCGCATCACGCTGCAATTCGGGCTGAATCGCGACATCGACGGCGCCGCGCGCGACGTGCAGGCCGCGATCAACGCAGCGCGCGCGGATTTGCCGACTTCGCTGCGCAGCAATCCGACGTATCACAAGGTCAACCCGGCCGACGCGCCGATTCTCGTGCTCGCGCTCTCCTCGCCCACGCGCACGGCGGGCTCGCTCTACGATTCCGCCGCGACCGTCTTGCAGCAGACGCTCTCGACCGTGCCGGGCGTGGGCGAAGTCGACGTGAGCGGTTCCGCCAATCCGGCGGTGCGCGTCGAACTGGAGCCGGGCGCGCTGTTCCATTACGGCATCGGGCTCGAAGACGTGCGGGCCGCGCTCGCGTCGGCGAATGCGAACAGCCCGAAAGGCGCGATCGAATTCAAGGGCACCCACGTCCAGCTCTACACCAACGATCAGGCGAGCAAGGCCGCGCAGTACAAGGATCTGGTGGTCGCGTACCGCAACGGCTCGGCGGTGAAGCTGTCGGATGTCGGCGAAGTGGTCGATTCCGTCGAAGATCTGCGCAATCTCGGCCTCATCAACAACAAGCGCGCAGTGCTCGTGATCTTGTACCGCCAGCCGGGCGCGAACATCATCGAGACGATCGACCGCGTCAAGTCGATGCTGCCGCAACTGCAGGCCGCGCTCCCCGCCGACGTGCAGATCACGCCCACGGCCGACCGCTCGATCACCATCCGCTCGTCGCTGCACGATACCGAGCTCACGCTCGTGATCGCGGTGGCGCTCGTCGTGATGGTCGTGTTCCTGTTTCTGCGCAACTGGCGCGCCACGCTGATACCGAGCGTGGCCGTGCCGATATCGATCATCGGCACGTTCGCGGCCATGTATCTGCTCGGCTTCTCGCTCGACAATCTCTCGCTGATGGCGCTGACCATTGCGACAGGCTTCGTCGTCGATGACGCCATCGTCGTGCTGGAAAACATCACGCGGCATGTGGAAAAAGGCGTGCCGCGCATGCAGGCCGCAATCATCGGCGCGCGCGAAGTCGGCTTCACCGTGGTGTCGATCAGCGTGTCGCTCGTCGCCGTGTTCCTGCCTATTCTGCTGATGGGCGGCATCGTCGGACGGCTGTTCCGCGAATTCGCGCTGACGCTGTCGCTCGCGATCGCGGTGTCGCTGGTCGTCTCGCTGACCGTCACGCCCATGATGTGCTCGCGCCTCTTGCAGGAACCGCACGAGCGCCGCGAAGAAGGACGCGTCGCGCGCTGGCTCGAGCGCCAGTTTCAGCGCCTGCAGGGCGGTTACGCGCGCACGCTCGAGTGGTCGCTTGCGCATCCGCTGCTGATCCTTCTGACGCTGGTCGCCACCGTCATCCTCAACGTCTATCTCTATGTGATCGTGCCGAAGGGCTTTTTCCCGCAGCAGGACACGGGGCGCATCGTCGGCGGCATTCAGGCGGATCAGAGCACGTCGTTTCAGGCGATGAAGGGCAAGTTCTCGGAGATGATGAAGATCGTCGAGGCCGATCCGGCGGTGGACAGCGTCGCGGGCTTCACCGGCGGGCGCTCCACCAACTCGGGCTTCATGTTCATTTCGCTGAAACCGAAGAGCGAGCGCAAGGTATCGGCGGATCAGGTGATTAACCGTCTGCGCAAACCGCTCGCGGACGTCGCGGGCGCGCGTACCTTTTTGCAGGCGGTGCAGGATATTCGCGTGGGCGGGCGGCAGTCGAATGCGCAATATCAGTTCACGCTGCTGTCAGACACAACGGCCGACCTCTACAAGTGGGGGCCGATTCTCACCGATGCGCTGCAAAAGCGCCCCGAACTCACCGACGTCAACTCCGACCAGCAGCAAGGCGGCCTGGAAGCGATGGTCACCTTCGACCGCGCGACCGCCGCGCGCCTGGGCATCAAGCCCGCGCAGATCGACAACACGCTGTACGACGCGTTCGGCCAGCGTCAGGTGTCGACCATCTACAACCCGCTCTCGCAGTATCACGTGGTGATGGAGCTCGCGCCGAAGTACTGGCAAGACCCGGAAATGCTGAAGCAGCTGTATATCAGCACATCAGGCGGGACGGCGAGCGGCTCGGCATCGACGCAATCGACCACCACGTCGGGCACAACCTCGACCGCATCGACGGCGGCCACGGGCTCGACCGGCGCGGGCGGCGCATCGACCAGCACGAGCGATGCCACGGCCGCCCTCGCGCTCGCCGCCGTCAAGAACTCGGCGACCAACGCGATCGCGGCGACCGGCAAGAACGGTTCGTCGTCGGGGGCGGCGGTGTCCACGTCGAAGGAAACCATGGTGCCGCTCTCGGCCATCGCCAAATTCGGGCCGGGCAACACGCCGCTTTCGGTGAATCACCAGAGTCAGTTCGTCGCCTCGACCATTTCGTTCAACCTGCCGCCGGGCAAATCGTTGTCGGATGCGACCGCCGCGATCTACGAAACCATGGCTGAAATCGGCATGCCGCAGACCATCCACGGCAGCTTCCAGGGCACGGCGCAAGCTTTCCAGCAATCGACCAGCACCCTGCCGATTCTGGTTCTCACGGCGCTGGCGGCGGTGTATATCGTGCTCGGCATCCTCTACGAGAGCTATATCCACCCGATCACCATTCTCTCGACGCTGCCGTCCGCTGGCATCGGCGCATTGCTCGCGTTGCTGCTGTTCAAGACGGAGTTCAGCATCATCGCGTTTATTGCGGTGATTCTGCTCATCGGCATCGTGAAGAAGAACGCGATCATGATGGTCGACTTCGCGATCGAGGCGACGCGCCACGGCGCATCCACGCCGCTGGACGCGATCCGCGAAGCGTGTCTGTTGCGCTTCCGCCCGATCATGATGACGACCGCCGCCGCCCTGCTCGGCGCGCTGCCGCTCGCGTTCGGCACCGGCGAAGGCTCGGAAATGCGCGCGCCGCTCGGCATTGCAATCGTCGGCGGGCTGATCGTCAGCCAGATGCTCACGCTCTATACGACGCCCGTCGTGTATCTGTATATGGACCGCTTCCGCATCCGCGCGGAACAACGGCGCGCCCGCCGTCAACAGCGCGCGCGGCCCGCAGGCGCGGCGGAATAAAGGTCGCAGTAAACGCGCACGCGAAATTGCTGCGGACGCAAACGCGTCTCGCAGCAAGCGCTCGAAAAATCGCCTACTTTGTCGGGTAGAGGGCCACGGCGAGCCCCGGCAAAGGAGCGTTCCCGCATGAAAACGCTGAAGGTTCTGCTGATCGGCGCGCATGGCCGCACGGGACGTCTGATCGCGCGGCGCCTGCACGACGAAGCCATGCCGTTTCGCGCAATGCTGCGCAAATCCGCGCACAAGAGCGAGTTCGCGGCGCTGGGTGCGGAGATCGTGCTCGGCGACCTGACCCACGATTTCTCCCACACTTTCGACGACATCACTCACGTGATCTACGCGGCCGGATCGGCGGACACGGAAGGCGTTCACGAGGAGCGCGCGATCGACCGCGACGCCGTCATGCGCACCGCCGACTACGCGAAGCGCCGGCGCGTGCAGCAACTCGTCGTGGTGAGCGCGCTATCCGCGTTCGATCCGGCGCACAGCGGCTTCGCGCTACGCCACTACTCGCGGATGAAGCGCGAAGCCGACGAATACGTCGCGCGGCGCGGCGTGCCGTACGCGATTCTGCGTCCGGGCGCGCTCGCGGATGCGCCCGCGCGCGGCGCGATCGCACTCGCGGACGAAGCCACGAAACACGCGCCCGAAGTCTCGCGCGCGGACCTCGCGCGCATCGCGGTAGATTGCGTGACGCTCGGCATTCGTGACCGGATGATCGCGTTCGTCGGCGGCGCGGAGCCGATCGACGCGCTGCTCGATACGCTCAGGCCCGAACCTGCGACCCTCACGCGTCACGCCGCGCCGACCAGACGATAACCGACGCCCGTTTCCGTCACGATATGCTCGGGCTGCGCCGGATCGCGTTCGAGTTTCTGGCGCAAATGCGCCATGTAGATGCGCAGATAGTGCGGGCTCTCGACATGCGACGGCCCCCACACATCGAGCAGCAACTGGCGATGCGTGAGCACGCGGCCCGCATGGCGCACGAGCGTCGCCAGAAGGCGATATTCGATGGGCGTCAGATGCACGCCCTCGCCGTTCTTCGTGACGCGACGCAGCGCAAGATCGACGCTGATGGCGCCGAAGCTCACGGCCGGCGCCTCGCTCGTCTGCGCCTGATTGCGCCGCCGCAGATGCGCGCGAATCCGCGCCATCAGTTCGGAGACGCCGAAGGGCTTGGTCAGATAGTCGTCGGCGCCGGCATCGAGCGCGGCGACCTTTTCCTCTTCCTGCGTGCGCGCCGACAGCACGATGATCGGCAACTCGGTCCAGCCGCGCAGTTCGCGGATCACGTCGATGCCATCGGTATCGGGCAGGCCGAGATCGACGATCACGAGATCGGGCTTGCGCGTCGCGGCTTCGACAAGACCCTTTTGCCCCGTTTCCGCCTCGTGGACCGTCATGCCCTGCGCTTCGAGCGACACGCGCACGAAGCGGCGAATCTGCTTGTCGTCCTCGATCAGGACGACGGTAAAAGACGGCTCGCTCATGTTATCGATGAATATTTTTGGTGACGAACCGCCCGGCGGCGTCGGATCAGTCCGCAATCAAGGCAGAAGAATCGTGGAGCCGGTGGTCTTGCGCGCCTCCAGCTCTTCGTGCGCGCGCGCCGCATCGGACAGCGAATAACGCTGGCGCACGTTCGTCTTGACCTTGCCCGACGACACGACGTCGAACAGTTCGGCCGCCATCGTGTCGAGATCGGCGCGTTTGGCGATATAGCTGAAAAGCGTAGGCCGCGTGAAATACAGCGAGCCGCGCCCCGCGAGATCCGACGATTCGATCGGCGCCAGCGGCCCCGACGAATTGCCGAAGCTCACGAAGAGACCGAGCGGCGCGAGACAATCGAGCGAGCCGATATAGGTGTCCTTGCCGATCGAATCGTAGACCACTGGGACGCCCGCGCCGTTGGTGATCTCGCGCACGCGCTGCGTGAAATTCTCGCGCGTGTAGACGATCGGATGGTCGCAGCCGTGCGCTTTCGCAAGCTCCGCTTTCTCGTCCGAGCCCACCGTGCCGATCACGGTCGCGCCCAGCGCCTTCGCCCACTGGCACGCGAGCATGCCGACGCCGCCCGCCGCCGCGTGAATCAGCACGGTGTCGCCCGCCTTCACGCGATAGGTCCGACGCAGCAGATATTGCGCGGTGAGCCCTTGCAGCATGATCGACGCGGCATCTTCATAGCCGATCGAATCCGGCAGCGCGACGACGTAATCCGCCGACATCACGCGCTCCTCGGCATACGCGCCCGGCGGCCGCGATGCATAGGCCACGCGATCGCCCGGCTTGAATTGCGTGACGCCCTCGCCCACCGCCGTCACTTCGCCCGCGCCTTCCATGCCGAGGCCGCCGGGCAGCGGCATCGGATAGAGGCCGGTGCGGAAGTACACGTCGATGAAGTTGAGCCCCACCGCATGATGCTTGACGCGAATCTCGCCCTTGCCCGGCGCGCCTACGTCCACATCGACCCACTTCATGACTTCGGGGCCGCCTGCCTTGTCGAATCGGATTGCCTTGGTCATCGCTCGTTCGTCTCCATCGGTTCGTCAGGGCGCCCGCTCAAAACGCAGGCGCAAGTCGTCGAGAATCATGCGCGCCGTCGCGATGTTGGTCGCGCACGGCACGTTGTGCACGTCGCACGCGCGCACGAGCGCGTTGATGTCGGGTTCGTGCGGTTGCGGCGTCATCGGGTCGCGCAGGAAAATCACCATGTCGACGCGTCCTTCGGCCAGTTCCGCGCCGATCTGCAGGTCGCCGCCGTGCGGGCCGGAGAGCTTGCGCTCGACGTCGAGCCCGTGCGCCGCCGCGATGCGTCCGCCGGTCGTGCCCGTCGCGACGAGGCTGCATTGCGCGAGCGTATCGACGAATTCGCCCGCCAGCGCGACGATGTCGTCCTTCTTCATGTCGTGCGCGATCAGCGCGACACGTGTGGTCATGGTCTCTCCCTTCTTGTCGTTATCGTAATTTCAGTACGTGCCCGGGTAGGCGCCGCCGTCGATCAGCAGATTCTGTCCGGTGATGTAGCCCGCATGCACGCTGCACAGGAACGCGCACGCCCGGCCGAACTCGTCCGGTGTGCCGAAGCGCCCGGCCGGCAGGCTCTGCGCGCGGCGGGTGCGCATGTCCTCGATCGAGATGTTCTGCGCCTTCGCCTGCGCTTCCATGGTCACGGCGATGCGGTCCGTGTCGAAGGTGCCCGGCAGCAGGTTGTTGATGGTGACGCCCGTCGCCGCGACCTTGCGCGCCACGCCCGCGACGAAGCCCGTCAGCCCCGAACGCGCACCGTTGGACAGGCCGAGCACGTCGATCGGCGCTTTCACCGAAGAACTCGTAATGTTCACGATGCGCCCGAAGCCGCGCTCGATCATGCCGTCGATGGTCGCCTTCATGAGCTCGATCGGCGTGAGCATGTTCCCTTCCAGCGCCTTGATCCACATCTCGTGCGTGAACGTGCGGAAGTCGCCCGGCGGCGGCCCGCCCGCATTGTTGACGAGAATGTCCGGCGACGGGCACGCGGCGAGCGCCGCCGCGTGGCCTTCGGGCGTGGTGATGTCGCACGCGACCGCCTGCACGTTCACGCCGTATTGCGAGCGGATGCTCGCGGCCGTCGCCTCGAGCGTCTCCGCGGTGCGCGCGGTGATCACCAGATTGACGCCTTCGGCGGCCAGCGCCTCCGCGCAACCGCGTCCGAGCCCCTTGCTCGCCGCGCACACGAGCGCCGTGCGTCCCGCGATTCCCATATCCATCGTCCATCCTCCGTGATCGTTCGTCGTGTTGCCCCGGCACGCGCCTCGCGGCGCATGGTCTCTCGCGCAATTCTAGAAGAATCGGGGCGGCAACGTCGGCGGCGGGTCGCGGCGTGCCCTGCGAATCTTCTTAGGCGCGGGCGGCCTTTTCGATAAACTGTCGCCACTGTCCGCGCTGGCAGCGCGGTCGTCCGGCTGCGCCACCTCCCCGAGCGCGACGAGGCAGCCACCACACGAGCAGGACGCGCCCGGCGCGAGACCCATGAAACAAGACAGCCGTTTTCCCAATCTTTTCATCCTCAATCACCCGCTGATCCAGCACAAGCTCACCCACATGCGCGACAAGGACACGTCGACGCGCACGTTCCGCGAGCTGCTGCGCGAAATCACGCTGCTGATGGGCTACGAAATCACGCGCAATCTGCCGCTCACGACCAAGCGGGTGGAAACGCCGCTCGTCGAGATCGACGCGCCCGTGATCGCCGGCAAGAAGCTCGCGATCGTACCGGTGTTGCGCGCGGGCATCGGCATGTCGGATGGCCTGCTCGATCTCGTGCCCTCGGCGCGCGTCGGGCATATCGGCGTGTATCGCGCGGACGATCACCGGCCGGTTGAGTATCTCGTGCGCCTGCCGCCCGATCTCGAAGAGCGCGTTTTCATCCTGTGCGATCCGATGGTCGCGACCGGCTATTCGGCGGTTCACGCCGTCGACGTGATGAAGCGCCGCAACGTGCTGGCCGAGAACATCATCTTCGTCGCGCTGGTGGCCGCGCCCGAAGGCGTGCAGGTGTTCCAGGACGCGCATCCGGACGTGAAGCTGTATGTAGCGTCGCTGGATTCGCATCTGAACGAGCATGCGTATATCGTTCCGGGCCTGGGCGACGCCGGCGACCGGCTGTTCGGCACGAAAAACTGAAACATTGCCGGGCTTGGGCGCGACCGCCGCGCCCACGCTCGCGGCGGTTTGCGCAATGCGCGGCCGCGTACGCGATTTCGCCCTTTTTTCGGCGCTCCGGCGCGACTTTTCCCATGCGGACGCACGCGCGGCGGTGCTGAGAGCGCGTGCCGCCATGCTAAAATTTCGGTCTGTTCCTATTCGGGCGACGCCGGATCGGATCGCTCACGCGTCGATCCGCAGGCGAACCCGGCGCCCGCTTAAAAAGCGCCGCGCGCGAACGCGCATGGGTCGGTGCCAGCAGGTGCAAGCAGGCGCGAACAGACATTTACAGCACGACAGCACACTAGGCGCCCGGCACGAGGCCGCGCGCGATGGAGAAAGGTAATGGCGGGTCATTCGAAATGGGCCAACATCAAGCATAAGAAAGCAGCGGCCGACGCCAAGAGAGGCAAGGTCTGGACACGCCTCATCAAGGAAATCCAGGTCGCGGCGCGCATGGGCGGCGGCGAGGTCGATTCGAACCCGCGTCTGCGTCTGGCCGTCGACAAGGCCTATGACGCCAACATGCCGAAAGACAACATCAATCGCGCGATCCAGCGCGGCGTTGGCGGCGTGGACGGCGCGAACTACGAAGAAATCCGCTACGAAGGCTACGGCATCGGCGGCGCGGCGATCATCGTCGACACCATGACGGACAACCGCACCCGCACCGTCGCGGAAGTGCGCCACGCATTCTCGAAGTTCGGCGGCAACATGGGCACGGACGGCTCGGTGTCGTTCATGTTCGATCACGTCGGCCAGTTCCTGTTCGCGCCGGGCACGCCCGAAGACAAGCTCATGGACGCGGCGCTCGAATCCGGCGCCGATGACGTGGTAACGAACGAAGACGGCAGTATCGAAGTGATCTGCCCGGCGAACGATTTCCAGAAAGTGAAGGACGCGCTGGACGCCGCCGGTTTCAAGGCGGAACTCGCCGAAGTGACGATGAAACCGCAAACGGAAGTCGAATTCAGCGGCGACGACGCAGCGAAAATGCAAAAACTGCTCGACGCGCTCGAAAATCTCGACGACGTGCAGGAAGTCTATACAAACGCCGCGATCAACGAAGACTGAGCTTCGGATCGCGCCGGGGTGCGGCGGCAGTCGTGTGGACCGCCCCGCCCTCGCATGGAACATCTTTCGCTTCGGCTCTGGTGCCGGAGCAGCGCCGCTGAGTCGCTGAGCCGCCGCGGCGCCGCATCACCCGGGGAAGGCGCGTGACGCAGCCGCTGTCAGCGCGAGCCGCCTTCGCCGCCATGACACCCGTCATGCGCGCGTGTCGGGCGCGATGCAGCCACCGCTTTCATTCAAGCCGCTTTTAGTCAGGATTTCGGGGATTCAAATGAAGTTACTCGTCGTCGGTTCCGGCGGTCGCGAACATGCACTCGCATGGAAGCTCGCGCAGTCGCCGCGCGTGCAGATCGTCTATGTGGCGCCGGGCAACGGCGGCACCGCGCAGGACGAGCGCCTGCGCAACGTCGACATCACGGATCCGGCGGAACTCGCCGCTTTCGTCGAGAAAGAGCATGTCGCGTTCACGCTCGTCGGTCCTGAAGGTCCGCTCGCGGCGGGCATCGTCAACCTGTTCCGCTCGCGCGGCCTGAAGATTTTCGGGCCGAGCCGGGAAGCCGCGCAGCTCGAAAGCTCGAAGGATTTCGCGAAGGCGTTCATGAAGCGCCACAACATTCCGACCGCCGAGTACGAAACCTTCTCCGACACCGCCGCCGCCCACGCGTATATCGACGCCAAAGGCGCGCCGATCGTCGTCAAGGCGGACGGGCTCGCGGCCGGCAAGGGCGTGGTCGTCGCGATGACGGCCGAGGAAGCGCACGCCGCCGTCGATTCCATGCTCGCCGACAACAAGCTCGGCGATGCAGGCGCGCGCGTCGTGATCGAAGAATTTCTGGCAGGCGAGGAAGCGAGCTTCATCGTCATGGTGGACGGCAAGCACGTGCTCGCGCTCGCCTCCAGCCAGGACCACAAGCGGCTGCTCGACGCCGACCGCGGCCCGAACACCGGCGGCATGGGCGCTTACTCGCCCGCGCCGATCGTCACGCCGCAACTGCACGCGCGGGTGATGCGCGAAATCATCCAGCCGACGGTGCGCGGCATGGAAAGCGAAGGTATCCGCTTCACCGGTTTTCTGTACGCGGGCCTCATGATCGACGCGAACGGCAACCCGAAAACGCTCGAATTCAACTGCCGGATGGGCGACCCGGAAACGCAGCCGATCATGGCGCGTCTCAAGGGCGACTTTTCGAAGGTCGTGGAAATGGCAATCGACGGCAAGCTCGACAGCGTCGAACTCGACTGGGACCGCCGCACCGCGCTGGGCGTCGTGCTCGCGGCGCACAATTATCCGGACACGCCGCGCCGCGGCGACCGCATCACCGGCATTCCGGCGGAAACCGAGAATTCGGTGACCTTCCACGCGGGCACGACGCTCGCGGACGGCAAGCTCACGACATCCGGCGGACGCGTGCTGTGCGTGGTCGGGCTGGCGGATTCCGTGCGCGGCGCGCAATCCGTGGTCTACGATACAGTGAATCAGATCTCGTTCGACGGCATGCAGTATCGGCGCGACATCGGCTACCGGGCGGTGAACCGCAAGCATTCGGCCGACAAGCACTGAGGCTCGAGCCTCAGGCCTTAAGCGGCGCTGGCCGCCCGACTACCCGCGCTGCCGGACCTCGTGTCCGGCAGCGTGCTTTTGAGCTTTTTTTGACGAAGGGTTAACCCCGTCACTTCATGGCCGCCCACACGGCGTATAGCAGCAATCGATGAGTGAACCGAACAGCCGCGCGGAAACACGCACAGAACACGACGCATCCCACGATATCGAGGCCGTCCGCGCTTATCTGACGGGCCTGCAGACGCGCATCGCCGATGCGCTCGGCGCCTTCGACGGCACCGCCTTCGCAACGGACGCCTGGGCCCGCGAGCCCGGCGCGCATCTGCGTGGCGGCGGCGTCACGCGCATCCTGGAAGGCGGCGGGTTTTTCGAGCGCGGCGGCATCGGCTTCTCCGACGTGCAAGGCGACGCCCTGCCGCCCTCCGCGAGCGCCGCGCGCCCGCAGCTTGCCGGGCGCGGCTTCGAGGCGCTGGGCGTGTCGCTCGTGATGCATCCGCGCAACCCGCACTGCCCGACCGTGCACATGAACGTGCGCATGCTCACGGCGGTGAAACCCGGCGAAGCGCCGATCTTCTGGTTCGGCGGCGGCATGGATCTCACGCCGATCTACGGCCACGAAGACGACGCGCGGCATTTCCACCGGACCTGCCGCGACGCGCTCGATCCGTTCGGCACGGAGCTGTATCCGCGCTTCAAGACGTGGTGCGACGAGTATTTTTATCTGAAGCACCGCAACGAGCAGCGCGGCATCGGCGGAATTTTCTTCGACGATTTCTCCGAGCCCGGCTTCGAGCGCTCGTTCGCGATGATGCGAAGCGTCGGCGATGCGTTCCTCAAGGCGTATCTGCCGATCATCGAGCGCCGCCGCGACACGCCGTACACCGAGCAGGAGCGCGAGTTTCAGGCGTACCGGCGCGGGCGTTACGTCGAGTTCAATCTGGTGTTCGATCGCGGCACGCATTTCGGCCTGCAAAGCGGCGGACGCACCGAGTCGATCCTCATGTCGATGCCGCCCGTCGCGAACTGGCGCTACGACTGGGCGCCCCAACCGGGCACGCCCGAGGCACGGCTCTATTCGGATTTCCTGGTGCGGCGGGAATGGCTGTGACCCGGGCCGCGATGAACCCGGCGGCCACGGCCGGCGCGCCGTGCGCGAAACGCGTCGGGCTGTTCGGCGGCACGTTCGATCCGATCCACGACGGGCATCTGGCGCTGGCGCGACGCTTCGTCGAGTTGTTGCAACTGACCGAGCTCGTGCTGCTGCCTGCGGGCCAGCCGTGGCAGAAGGCGGGCGTGTCGGCGCCGGAACACCGGCTGGCGATGACGCGTGCGGCGGCCGCGTCGCTCACGCTCGACGGCGTGCGCATCACCGTCGCCACCGATGAAATCGAGCGCGAAGGCGCGACCTATACCGTCGACACCCTCGCCCACTGGCGCGAGCGCGAAGGCGCGGACGCCTCGCTTTCGTTGCTGATGGGCGCGGATCAACTCGTCAAGCTCGATACCTGGCGCGAGTGGCAGCGGCTGTTCGACTACGCGCACGTCTGCGTGGAAACGCGCGCCGGCTTCGACGTGGCGACGCTGCCCGCCGCGGTGGCCGCCGAATTCAAGCGGCGGCGCGCATCGCCCGAAGTGTTGCGCGCGAGCCCGCACGGGCACATGCTCATCGACGAAACGCTGCTGCTCGACGTATCCGCCACGGCGATCCGCGAAGCCGCACGCACGATGACCGACGCGCCCGAAGCACGCAATCAGGTCCCGCCGGCGGTATGGGACTATATTGTTCAACATCACTTGTACCGGACACGGTAAAGACACGGTAAATATGGAAATTCAGAAGCTGCAACGCGCGATCATCGACGGTCTGGAAGACGTCAAGGCGCAAGATATCAAGGTGTTCAACACATCCCACCTGACGTCGCTGTTCGACCGCGTGGTCGTGGCGAGCGGTACGTCGAACCGGCAGACCAAGGCGCTTGCGAACAGCGTGCGCGAGAAGGTCAAGGAAGCGGGTGGCGACATCATCAGCACGGAAGGCGAAGAGATCGGCGAATGGGTGCTGGTCGATTGCGGCGACGCGGTCGTGCACATCCTGCAACCGGCGCTGCGCCAGTACTACAACCTCGAGGAAGTCTGGGGCGACAAACCCGTGCGCGTGAAGCTGCAGAAGCCGAACATGTTCGGCGGCGCGAACGTCACGGCCGAGGATGACGAAGACGACGAAGAAGCGGCACCGGTCGTCAAACGTCCCGCGCGCAAGACCGCACGCAAGCAGGCATCCTGACGTAGCGTCGTTCCATGAAGCTGGTCATCCTAGCCGTCGGACACAAGATGCCCGACTGGATCACGAATGGCTTCGACGAGTACGCGAAGCGCATGCCGCCGGAACTGCGCATCGAGCTCAAGGAGATCAAGCCTGAGCAACGCTCGTCGGGACGCAACGCCGAGAGCGTCATGGCGGCGGAGAAGCAGCGTATCGAAGCCGCGTTGCCGAAGCACGCGCGCATCGTGGCGCTCGACGAACGCGGCCGCGACTGGACCACGATGCAACTCGCGAGCGCCCTGCCCGGCTGGCAGCAGGACGGGCGCGATGTCGCGTTCGTGATCGGCGGCGCAGACGGACTCGACGCCGAAGTAAAGGCGCGCGCCGAACTGCTGCTGCGCGTGTCGAGCCTGACGCTGCCGCACGGCATGGTGCGCGTGCTGCTCGCCGAACAGCTTTACCGTGCGTGGAGCATCACGCAGAATCATCCTTATCATCGCGCGTGAGGCATTCCGATAGTTGGATCTTGATGCCGTGTATGTCGAACGCGCGGACTTCAGAAATCCGACTTTCCGATGCCGACCTATCCCTTCGTTTATCTCGCCTCTCAGAGTCCACGCCGTCAGGAGTTGCTGCGCCAGCTCGGCGTGCAGTACGAGCTTCTCCTCCCCCGTCCCGATGAAGACGCCGAAGCGCTCGAAGCCGAGCTTCCCGGCGAATCCGCCGATGCGTACGTGCAGCGCGTCTGCGTGCTGAAGGCGCAGGCGGCGCGCGCACGGCTGCTCGCGGCGGACAAGCGCGCGGCGCCAATTCTCGTCGCGGATACGACCGTCACCGTCGATGGCCTGATTCTCGGCAAGCCGCTTCACGAGGAAGACGCCGTCGCGATGCTCGAACGCCTCGTCGGGCGCGAGCACGAAGTGCTGACGGCGCTCGCCGTGGTTCATGCCGACGGCGCCCTGGCCGAACCTGCGCTGTCGCGCTCGACGGTGCGATTCGCGTCGGTCGGGCGTGCTGCGCTGCAACGGTACGCCGCATCCGGCGAGCCGCTCGGCAAGGCCGGCGCGTACGGCGTGCAAGGCCGCGCGGCCGAGTTTATCGAGCGAATCGACGGGTCCTATTCAGGTATCATGGGTCTGCCCCTTTACGAAACCGCAGCTCTCCTGCGCGTGGCGCGCGTCGAATTCTAAACAGGCCATGAACGAAGAAATCCTGATCAACGTCACACCGCAAGAAAGCCGCGTCGCACTGGTTCAGCAAGGCGCCGTTCAGGAGCTTCACGTCGAACGCACGCTCTCGCGCGGACGTGTCGGCAACGTCTACCTCGGCCGGGTCGTGCGCGTGCTGCCCGGCATGCAGTCCGCATTCATCGATATCGGGCTCGAACGCGCCGCGTTTCTGCATGTCGCCGATATCTGGCATCCGCGTATCGCGGGCGAGCCGCATTCGTCGGCGCCGCATGTGCCGATCGAGAAGATCGTCTTCGAAGGGCAATCGCTGATGGTGCAGGTCGTGAAGGACCCGATCGGCACGAAGGGCGCACGGCTGTCGACACAAGTGAGCATCGCGGGGCGCACGCTGGTTTATCTGCCGCAGGAGCCGCATATCGGCATCTCGCAAAAGATCGAGAGCGAAGCGGAACGCGAAGCCGTGCGCGCGCGCCTGACGGCCGTGCTGCCCGTCGATGAAAAAGGCGGCTATATCGTGCGCACCATCGCCGAGGATTCGAGCAGCGAAGAGCTGGCGGCGGACGTCGCGTATCTGCGCAAGACCTGGGCGACGATCGTGGCGCAGGCGCAGCGCGTGCCGCCCACCACATTGCTCTATCAGGATCTGAATCTCGCGCAACGCGTGCTGCGCGACTTCGTCAACGACGAGACCACGCGCATTCAGGTCGATTCGCGCGAGACGTATCAGATGCTCGCGGATTTCGCGGCGGAGTTCACGCCGGCGGTGGCGTCACGCGTGCATCACTACACCGGCGAGCGGCCGCTATTCGATCTGTACAACATCGAGGCGGAGATTCAGCGGGCGCTGTCGCGGCGCGTCGATCTGAAGTCGGGCGGCTATCTGATGATCGATCAGACCGAGGCCATGACCACCATCGACGTCAACACGGGCGGCTATGTCGGCGCGCGCAATTTCGACGACACGATCTTCAAGACCAATCTCGAAGCCGCGCATACGATCGCGCGGCAACTGCGGCTGCGCAATCTGGGCGGGATCATCATCATCGATTTCATCGACATGGAGAATGTCGAGCATCGGGACCAGGTGCTGGGGGAATTGAAGAAGGCTTTGTCGCGGGACCGGACGCGCGTGACGGTGAACGGCTTCTCGCAGCTCGGGCTCGTCGAAATGACGCGCAAGCGCACGCGGGAATCGCTCGCGCACGTGTTATGCGAAGCGTGCCCCACGTGCGAGGGCAAGGGGCAGGTTAAGACGCCGAGAACCGTGTGCTACGACGTGCTGCGCGAGATCATGCGCGAGTCGCGGCAGTTCAATCCGCGCGAGTTTCGCGTGGTGGCTTCGCAGCAGGTCATCGATCTGTTTCTCGAGGAAGAGTCGCAGCATCTGGCAATGCTGATGGACTTTATCGGCAAGCCGGTTTCGTTGCAGGTGGAGAGTAATCTGAGTCAGGAGCAGTATGACATTGTGTTGATGTGAGGGTGGCCACCCTCATGCCTTAGGAGGCGCGCTTCGCGAGCGCGTGCTCCACGCAAAGACAAAATCCCCGTTTTGAATTCGTGATAATCAAAAAATCAATGCGGCTAGAAGCCCCGCCGGACGAGGGTTTCGGGCCGTTGTTGAATCCGATTGATCAACGCGCCCGCAATCAACCAATTAAACGCTGAAAGCCCGTCCATCAGGCTTTGCAGGCCGCGTTGAGTTCCTCTTTGAATTCCGCCGCCCTGTGCGCTTTAACAGTTGCTTGAGTAAGGCTTTAACAGGCGGCGTAACCGCACCCTGACGGCAACTGTGCGGCGCCGAGAAGGCGCCCGACGCTACGCCGGGCAAACCACAGCCCGCCCGATCAAGAAACGACCCGCGAGAACGGCCTAGGCGTTCTTGACATGCATCAACGATCGCTTCTGGCACGTCAACGTTTGCGACCTCGGCGCGTTTACGGGGCGACAGGCTTTGTCTGTCACCATTTGCCTAAGGATTTGCATGAAAGCTCTTACCACTGCGGTATTGCTGATGGCCTCCGCCGTCAGCCTCACCGCATGCGTTGTCCCAGCCCCGATGGTGGCTGAACCAGCGCCGGTAGCCGTTGCGCCAGTCGGAATTTCGGTTGGCTGGTATGGCGACCGCTACTACGACGGTCATCGCTATTACTCGCGCGACGAATGGATGCGCCGGCATCCCAACGACCAAAGCTGGCACGGTCAACACGACGACCACGCCAGCCGCGATGGATATGGCACGCCCCATCGTAGCGGTGATGCCGAGCGGGAGGCCCGTCGCAGCGGCGATCGCAGCGAGGATGATCGCCGCCATGATCATCGTGATCAGTAACGGCTGAATCTGTCGGTGGCGAAGCGGCATCGTTCGTATCAGCCTGGCCGGTGACGCCCGCGCCGGGCCGCTAACACGACGCACAGCCGCTTGCCTACGCAGGCGATATCATCGCGCTGCGACGCTCCGACAGACGGCCGTTAATAATTAGCCCTCGCGCCGAGGCCGGGAGTATCGGCGCACCGCTACAGAACAAACGTACGGTCCGGAAAGACGGGCACAAAAAAGCCGACTTGCGAGAGTCGGCTTTTGCGTTTCAGCGAGCGGCGTCTGGATTACTGCTATTCAGCACTGTGTCCGCTACGTGCATAGCGGCAGCAAGGGGGCCTGGGAATCGACCTGTCGATGCATTCACCCCGCCGATGTTGGTTGCAAGGGAAACACCGCCGCGATGCAGCCAGTGTTGCGGAGCGTAACGTCGATAAGCATGCCGTCCGTCGTGCCAGTTCCAACCGATCACGCCGCCTGCTGCTGATACTGAATCCGGTGCAGATGCGCATACAACCCGTCCTTGCGCAACAGTTCCGCATGACTTCCCTGCTCGGCAATGCGCCCCGCTTCCATCACCAGAATGCGATCCGCGCGCTCGATGGTCGACAGCCGGTGCGCGATAACGAGCGTCGTGCGCCCCTTCATCAGCGTCTCCAGCGCCGACTGCACGTGGCGCTCCGACTCCGAATCCAGCGCCGAGGTGGCTTCGTCGAGAATCAGAATCGGCGCATCTTTGTAGATCGCGCGCGCGATCGCCAGACGCTGACGCTGGCCGCCCGACAACCGCATGCCGTTGCCGCCGATAAGCGTATCGATGCCATCCGGCAACGCGGACACCACATCCGCGAGATTCGCCGCCGTCAGCGCCGACATCACGCGCGCGCGGTCGGGCGTTTGACCGTACGCGACGTTCGCCGCGATCGTATCGTTGAAGAGCACGACGTCCTGGCTCACCATCGCCAGTTGGCCGCGCAGGTCGTGCAGTCCGTATTCGGGAAGCGGCACGCCATCGACAAGCACCTGGCCGCCGTGCGGATCGAAGAAACGCGGCAGCAGATTCACCAGCGTCGTCTTGCCGCTGCCAGACGGACCCGCAAGCGCGACCATCTCGCCGGGCGCCACCTTGAACGACACGCGATCGAGCGTCGGCCGGTCGACCGAGCCGTAAGTGAAGGTCACATCGCGGAATTCGACTTCGCCGCGCGCGCGCTCCAGACGCCGCCCGCCGCCCGCAGGCTCGGCGGGTTCGTCGATCAGGCCGAAGATCAGCTCCGCCGCCGTCATGCCGCGCTGCAAGGGCTGATTGATGTCGATCAGATGCTTCAGCGGCGAAATGACGAGCAGCATCGACGTGACGAACGCGACAAAGCCACCGACCGTCGTCTGGTCGTTGGCGGACTGGACGACCGCGATCGTGATGACGATCGCAAGCGCAATTGACGCGAGAAACTGCGTGAGCGGCTGCGCGAGCCCGCCCGACACCTGCATGCGCATGGAGTAGCCGCGCAGGCGATGGCTCATCTCGTTGAAGCGCCCCATCTCGTACGGCTCGCCGTTGTGCACCTTCACGACCTTGTAGCCGCCGACCGTCTCCTCGACGATATACGACAACTCGTTCGTGAGCGTCTGATGCTCGCGGTTAAGACGGCGCAGACGCCGGTTGATCTTGCTGACGAGCCAGCCGATCGCCGGAAGAATCACCGCGACGATCAGCGTCAGGCGCCAGTTGAGGATGAACAGATAGCCGAGCAGGAACACGACCGTGAGCGAATCGCGCACCAGCGTCACGACGACGCTCGACAGCACGCTCAGAATCTGATTGACCTCGAAGACGATCGCGTTGATGACCGTGCTTGCCGTCTCGCGCTGAAAGAAGCTCGCGCTCGTATGGATCATGCGCTGAAACATTTCGAGCCTGAGTTGCAGCAGGATCTTGTTCGTCACGTACGAGAGAAAGTAGCCCGACGCGTACTGCGCCGCGCCGCGCACGAGCGCAAGACCGATCACGGCGGCGGGCACGATCCACTTCGCATGGTCGCTGCTCTTCGAGCCGAAACCGTGGTCGAGCAGCGGCTTGAGCAGCATCGGAATGCCCGCCTCGGTCGCCGCGACGATACCCATGGTCAACAGACCGAGCAGCACCATGCCCATCAGCGGGCGAATGTACGGCCAGAGCCGCTTCATCACGGCCGTCGGCGACGAGCTTTCCGTGCCGCCGATCGGCTTGCGCAAACCTGCATCATTGTTCAAGGATGTATCTCCACTTCGCCCGGCGCTGGAAGTGCGTGGCCGCGCGGCGTTTGTTGGTATTGTCGTCAGCCGGGCGGACGGGGGTAGCAATCGGCGTATCGGTTCATCGTCCGATCCGCCGATCAATCGATCAATCGATCAGCCAGTCAATCTTTCAGCCGGTCAGCCTTTTAGCCGATCGGCCCGCGGCCCGGCTTGCCTTGCGGCTGGCGCGCGTCGTGCGTGATGACCGCGAGCAGCACGGCCCAGATAAGCGCGATGAGCGCGGTACTCATGACCACGGTGAACACGTCGATGCTCAAACCGAAGATGATAACCGACCCCGACACCGCGATTCCGCAATACGCGGCTGTCGAAACATCGCGATGGGGCGACTTCCGGTAGCGCACGAAATACACGAGCGGCCCGAAATAAATCAATGCCAGACAGACGACGCCCGCGGCGCCCAGTTCCGCGATCGTCGAGAAAAACTCGCTGTGGGCGCGCTGATTGACGATATAGGCCGGCACCTCGCCCTTCGTCGCCAGACTCTTCAGCGACGATTCCAGATGCCCCTTGCCCACGCCCGTCACCGGATGCGCCTCGAACAGGTAAATGGACGCGCGCCACAGTTGCAGACGTGCGCCGATCGAACTATAGGCCGCCGAACCCTCCGCCAGATGGACGATGTCCGAGCGCGTCGCCATGACGCGCTCCCGGCCGAGCGGCGAGGCGAGCAGCGCCGACATGGCCAGCACGGCGACCAGCAGCGCGATGAGCCAGTGCCGAATCTGCCTGACCCAGCCGAAATTGAGCGAGCACAGCACCAGAAACAGCGGGATCGCGAGCCAGCCGCCGCGCGTGCCCGACAGATACGACGCATACACGCCGCCCGCGAGACCCAGCACCTTCACCGCGATGCCGAGGCGCTTCGCGAGCACGTTCGGATAGTGGTCCCAGCGGATCGTCATCGCGGACAGGAAGCCGAGCAGCAGCGCCGTGTTGCCGTAGGGAATCGGATTCGTGAAATCGTTGCCGAGGCGGTTGAGATCGTTGATCGTCGTGTGGATGTCGCTGTACAGCGCCCACGCGCCCGCGCCGATCGCCCCGAGCGCGCAGCCCCAGCCGAACCACTTCAGGTTCTTGATCGGAACATTCACGAGCAGCAGAAAAATCGGCAGACTCAGCGCGAAACGCGACATACCGTCGAATTCGCGCGGCAGGAAGTAGCCCTCGATGGCCTGCTGCAGCGGCAGATAGAGCATGAAGCACAACATGCCTGCGGCATACCAGGGATAAGCGGAGACGAGCAGACTGCCCTTGAGCCGAAACGGCTTGCTGAAGCCGGCGAACAATGCGATGGCGAGCAGCACGAAGAAGCAATAACCGGTTCCGCCCCGCACGATGAGCGTGCTCGCGGGCGCCAGCAAGACCATGCTGGCGATGACGTAACGGAGATTTTTTTCCAAATCGATGAACCTGACATGGGATTGACCGGCCGGCCCGGTCGCATGTCCCAAAAACCCGCGCTATTATAGCCGTTACCGCCTGGCACGCTCTTCGCTCCGGGGTCGCCCGACCTCGACCGGGGACGCGCGCGAGGCAATCCATGCGTTGTGAATCCGCGTTGTGAATTCGAATGTCAGCGACATCTCCAGAAGAGCCGGACGCACCGCTCGCGAGCCTATTGCTCATCACGTTCAACCAGCAGGACACCGTCGCCGATGCGATTCGCGGTGCACTCGCCCAGACCTGGGCGCCGCTCGAAATCCTGATTTCGGACGACGCCTCCTCCGACGGCACCTTCGCGGTCGCCGAGGCCTGCGTGCGCGCTTATCGCGGTCCGCACACGGTGCGGCTGTATCGCAACGAGAAAAATCTCGGCATCAGCGCGCATCTGAGCGCGCTTGCGGCGCGCGCGTCGGGCGAAATGCTGTTCATTGCCGCCGGCGACGATATCTCCAGACCCGAGCGCGTCGCGCGCGTGATGCGCGTGTGGCTGGAGAGCGGCCGGCGCTACGACCTGATCGCAACCGACCTGCAGGACCTCGACGCCGAGGGCAACACGCACGGCGTGCTGCGCGTGACCGATCTCGACGACTATCGCAGCTTCGAGGCGTGGTCGGGCCGGCGTCCGCATCTGGTCGGCGCCGCGCACGCGTGGGCGCGGCGGCTGTTCGACGCGTTCGGACCGATCGCACCGGGCATCTACGGCGAAGACCAGATCATGGCGTTTCGCGCCATCATGAGTCGCGGCGCGCACACCTTGCACGAACCGCTCGTGCAGTACCGGCGCGGCGGCCTGTCGCGCAAGCGCAAATGGCGCACGCCTGCAGATTTCGTCGCGCGCATCAAGCTCGCGAATCTCAACGGCACGGGCGAGACTCGCCAGCTCGTGAGCGACGCCGAAAAGGTCGGCGTCGGTCCCGAGATGCGCGCGCTGCTCGCCGGGAAAGCCGCGCGCGAAAGCTATGTGAGCGCGGTGTTCGGTGACCTGCCGTTCGCCCGCAAGCTCGCGCTGCTCGCCGCATCGAAGGATGTGAGCTTCGGCTTTCGCTGCCGGATGCTGGTCTACGCAACGTGTCCGTGGCTGCTCGCGCCGTTTTTCTTCGTGAAGTGGCATCTGCGCGGATGAACGCGTTTTCCTTCGCCCGAACAGAACGAACAGAACAACCCGGCGCGCCGCGCCGGTCAAAGGCAACATGAACTCCCCCACGCTCGGCATCGCCATCATCACGCACAATGCGGCAGCGCGGCTCGCGCAGTGTCTGCAGGCGCTTTCCTTCGCCGATGAAATTGTCATCGTGGATGGCGGCAGCACGGATGCGACCGTGGGCATCGCGGAGACGCATCGCGCGCGCGTGATCGTGGCGCGCGACTGGCCGGGCTTCGGCCCGCAGAAGAATCGCGCGCTCGACGCGCTGTCGACCGACTGGGTGCTCTCCATCGACGCCGACGAAATCGTCACGCCCGAACTCGCGGCATCGATCCGCGCGGCGATCACCGATCCGCGTGCGGACGTCTATGCCGTCGATCGTCTGTCGAGCTTTTGCGGGGTGTGGGTGAAGCACAGCGGCTGGTATCCCGACTGGATTCCGCGCCTGTTCCGGCGCGGCACGGCGCGCTTCTCGCCCGACCTGGTCCACGAACGGCTCGTGCTGTCGACGGGCAAGCCGGTCGCGCGCCTGTCCGGCCGCCTGATGCATTACTCCTACGAGGATTTCGAAGCGGTGCTGCGCAAGCTCGACGCGTACTCGACGGCGGGCGCGGCGCAGCGCCACGCGGCGGGCAAGCGCGGCAGTTTCGGCATTGCGCTGACACGCGGCGCGTGGGCGTTCGTGCGCACGTATGTGCTGCGGCGCGGATTTCTCGATGGCCGCACGGGATTCATGATCGCCGTGTTCAATGCGCAGACCGTCTATTACCGGTTTCTGAAGCTCGCGCAGATGAACGAGTTGCGCTAAGGCTCAACGCGTCCCGACGATGCCGCGCGCGAGTTCGACCAGCGCGCTCACGTGCGATGCAACGTCCGCGTCGTAGCGCACGGCATCGCCCGATACGCGTGGCGTACTGCGCCGCATTTCGATGGCGTCGAGCACGACGCAACGCAGGTCGTCGGCATCGCCCGACTTGAAGACGTGCTTCGCGTGATCGGCGATAGCGTCGCAGCAGCCGATGCACGCGGGAAAGATCACCGGCGTGCCGCACATCACCGATTCGATTCCGACCAGCCCGAACGGCTCATAGCTCGACGCGAGTATGGTGAAGTCCGCAGCGCGATACGCGTCTTCGATGTCCTTCGCATAGCCGACATAGCGCACGTTCGGCGCGGGCTTTTCCGGCGCGCGCCCGGCGACCGCGATCACCACGTTCATGCCGGCCAGCGCCGTCTCGATCAGCGGCAAGCCCTTGCGTACGTGACTGCTCGACGGAAACAGCAGCACGGTGTCGTCGGGCTTGAAGCCGAATTGCTCGCGCAGACGCGCGCGTTCGGCGGCATCGACGGGAGAAAAACGCGCGCGGTCCACCGGCGGATACAGCACGCGAATCTTTTGCTCGTCGATGCCGTAGAGCGTGCGAAGTTCGTCGCGCATCATGTCCGAATGCGCGACGATCACTTCCGCTCGCGCATACTGCCGCCGTTCGAGCGCAATCTGCCGCGTATCCGAGCGCTTCTCGCGGCGACCGGTCGCGCGCAGGAAACCGATATGCGTGCCGCCGCAGATCGCGATCTCCGAGCCTTCCACGCGGTTGCAGCCGATCAGCACATCGACCTTCGCCTTCCTGCGCGCGCGTTTCAGCGCCCAGGAAAAATACGCGTCGCGCAGCTTGCCCGGCAGGAACGACACCTTGATGCGATGCGCTTCGATCAGGCGGCTCTCCGGCAGCGACTTGTCGATCTTGCGCGCGAAGAACGCGGGCTTCGTGCGACCGTCGAAACCCGCGCCGGCGAGCCCGCGCACGAGATCCATCGCGTAGCGTTCGAGGCCGCCCGAGTGCTTTAGCGCGTTCGCCGATATGCCGATGCGCATCAGTAGACGATTTCGATCGCGCTGCCCGCGAATTCGCCGCGCAGCGCCGTGATGAGTTCGTCGGTCGGCTTGACGCGCCACGCGTCGCCCAGGCGAACTTCGCCTTCGGCGTGCTCGCTCCGATAAACGATGCTCACGTTCAGCCCGTTCGGGATGGGCGCGGACTGCCGCGAGCGGCCGTTCTCGCGCGCGGGCGCGGGCGGCGGTTCCGTCTGCGCGCCGGCCGCGTGGGCTTCGAGCACGCGGCGCAGGCGCAAGGCGTCGGCGTTGCCGTTCATCTCGACCTTAAGCGACTGCGCATAGCGGCTGCGGGCGCGCTCGAGATCCATGGCCGTATCGACCGTGAAGCGGATGCCGCCCGTGAACGCGTCGTTACGCGCCTGACCCTGCACGACGAGCAATTCGTCTTCCTTGAAGAGCGCCTTGTTGGCCTCGAACTGCTCGTTGAAGACGGTGACTTCGCATTGGCCGCTGCCGTCGTCGAGATTGACGATCATCATCTTGCCGCGCTGGGTCATCTGCGTGCGCAGCGCGGAAATCACGCCCGCGACGAGCTTGTCGCGCCCTTCCTTGAGTTCGCCGATCTTCTGGCGCACGAAGCGGCGCACTTCGCCCTTGTACGCGTCGAACAGATGCCCCGACAAATAGAAGCCCAGCGCAGTCTTCTCTTCCTGCAAGCGCTTTTTGTCCGACCACATGGCTTCCTCGACGAGTTCATGCGCTTGCAGCGGCGCGTCGCCCATGTCGAAAAGGCCTGCTTGCATCGCGTTGGCGGCCGCCTGATCGGCGGCTTCCATGGCGAGCGGCACGGAGGCGAGCAGTTGCGCGCGGTTGGCGTGGAGCGCGTCGAGCGCGCCCGCGCGGATCAGCGCTTCCACCGTGCGGCGATTCACGACGCGCCGGTCGATGCGTTCGCAGAAATCGAAGAGATCGGTAAACGGCCCGTCTTCGCGCGCGCGCAGGATTTCCTCGATCGCGTTCTGCCCACTGCCCTTCACCGCGCCGAGACCGTAGCGGATGGTCTTCGAGCGCTTGCCATCGGCTTCGGCCACCGGCTCGAAACGATACGCCGACTGGTTGATGTCCGGCGGCAACACTTTCATGCCGTTCGCGATGCAGTCTTCGAAGAGGATCTTGACCTTGTCGGTGTCGTCCATGGCGAGCGACATATTGGCCGCCATGAATTCCGCCGGATGATGCGCCTTCAACCACGCCGTGTGATACGCGAGCAGCGCGTAAGCGGCCGCGTGCGACTTGTTGAAGCCGTAGCCCGCGAACTTCTCCATCAGGTCGAAGGTCTCGTCCGCTTTTTGCGCGGTGAGACCGTTCTTCGCCGCGCCTTCGCGGAACAGCTCGCGATGCTTGGCCATTTCCTCGGGCTTCTTCTTGCCCATCGCGCGGCGCAGCAAGTCCGCGCCGCCGAGCGAGTAGCCGCCGATGATCTGCGCCATCTGCATCACCTGCTCCTGATAGACCATGATGCCGTAGGTCTCTTTCAGGACGGGTTCGACGCGCGGGTCCGGATACTCGACGATCTCGCGCCCGTGCTTACGCGCGCAGAAGCTCGGAATCAGGTCCATCGGCCCCGGACGATACAGCGCCACCAGCGCAATGATGTCCTCGAAGCGGTCCGGCTGCGCGTCCTTCAGCATGCCCTGCATGCCGCGGCTTTCCAGCTGGAACACGGCGACGGTGTTCGCTTTCTTGAGGATCGAGAACGAAGCGGGATCGTCCAGCGGAACCTGCGTGAGATTCCAGTCTTTCTTCGACGGATCGAGCCGGCGAATATAGCGTTCGGCCCAGTCGAGAATGGTGAGCGTGGTCAGGCCCAAGAAGTCGAACTTGACGAGGCCGACGGCTTCCACGTCGTCCTTGTCGTACTGGCTGACCACGCCGCCGTCTTCGCCCTGCGTGTAGAGCGGGCAAAAGTCGGTGAGCTTGCCCGGCGCGATCAGCACGCCGCCCGCGTGCATGCCGACGTTACGCGTCAGGCCTTCCACGCGCTGCGCAAGTTCGAGCAACTGATGCACTTCGTCTTCGGAATCGAAGCGTTCCTGCAGCGTCGGCTCTTCCCTCATCGCATCCGCGATGGTCACGTGCTTGCCCGGCTTGAACGGAATCAACTTGGCGATGCCGTCCGTGAACATGTAGCCGAGATCGAGCACCCGGCCGATATCGCGCACCGCGGCCTTCGCGGCCATGGTGCCGAAGGTGGCGATCTGCGATACGGCGTCCGCGCCATACTTCTGCTTCACGTACTGAATGACGCGGTCGCGGCCTTCCTGACAGAAGTCGATGTCGAAGTCGGGCATCGACACGCGCTCCGGATTCAGGAAGCGCTCGAACAGCAGGTTGTAGCGCAGCGGGTCGAGGTCCGTGATGCCGAGCGCATAAGCGACGAGCGAACCCGCACCCGAGCCGCGGCCCGGACCCACCGGCACGCCATTGTTCTTCGCCCACATGATGAAGTCGGCGACGATCAGGAAGTAGCCCGGAAAGCCCATCTTGATGATGGTGCCGCACTCGAACTCGAGGCGCTCGTAGTACGTCTGCCGCTGCGCTTCGCGTTCGGCTTCGACGGGATAAAGCTGCTGCAGGCGTACTTCGAGCCCTTCCTTCGACAAGTGCACGAGGTAGTCGTCGAGCGACATGCCGTCGGGCGTCGGGAAGAGCGGCAGTTTCGGCTTGCCGAGTTCGAGCGTCAGATTGCAGCGCTTGGCAATCTCGACGGTATTCGCGAGCGCGGACGGCAGATCCGCGAAAAGCGCGCACATCTCGTCCTGCGTGCGGAAGTACTGATCGGTCGTGAAGCGCTTCTGACGGCGCGGATTGGCGAGCATGTCGCCTTCCGAAATGCACACGCGCGCCTCGTGGGCGGTGTAATCGTCGGCGGTCATGAACTGCAGCGGATGCGTGGCGACCACCGGCAGCCGGAGCTTCGCGGCGAGCGCAACCGCCTCCGTGATGTACGCCTGCTCGCCGGGTTGCCCCGCGCGCTGCAATTCGATGTAGAAGGCGTCCGGAAAGCACTTCGCCCAGCGTTCCGCATGGCGCTGCGCACTGGCCGCATTCCCCGCCGCCAGCGCCATGCCGATGTCGCCCGTCTGCGCGCCGGAGAGCGCGAGCAGACCTTCGGCCAGACCTTCGTCGAGCCATTCGACGAGCACTTCGGCGCGGCCGCGATACTGGTTCGTCAGCCACGCGCGGCTCAAAAGCTCGCAGAGGTTGAGATAACCTTGTTTGTCGCGCACGAGCAGCAACAGGCGCGAGGGCTTGTCACGATCGTCGGGATTGGTGATCCAGACATCGCAACCGGCGATGGGCTTTACGCCCGCGCCGCGCGCTTCCTTGTAGAACCGCACGAGACCGAATGCATTGCCGAGATCGGTGAGCGCGAGCGCGCCCTGCCCGTCTTTGGCGGCAGCCTTGACGACGTCGTCCAGCCGCACGATGCCGTCGGCGATCGAGAATTCGGAGTGGACGCGGAGATGAACGAAGCGGGGATCTGACATGGCGACATTGTACATGCGGGGCCTGCGCGGACACGCCGTGCGAGCCCGCGTTGGCCGAACGGATAAGGCCTTGAAAGCTTTCGAATTTGCGCGTGCGCAAAGGCCGGCGCCACGCGCGCGGAGAATCCGCGGGGCGCGCCGGCCATTTGCGGGATAATACGTGTTTTGCTTTCGAATTTCGCGCACGCCGCGCCGTCTTTCCGTCATCCGATCATGAGCATCCTGAATCTCTCCGCCTACAAATTCGTCACCATCGAAGACGGAGCCGCCTGGCGGCCGCTCGTCACCGAACGCTGCAACGCGCTCGGGCTGAAGGGCACGATCCTGCTGGCGCCGGAGGGCATCAATCTGTTCATCGCCGGGCCGATTCCGGAGGTTCGCGAATTCATCGACTACATTCGCAGCGACGCGCTCTACGGCGGCCGTTTCGCCGATCTGCAATTCAAGGAAAGCCTCTCCGAGAAGCAGCCGTTCCGCCGCATGCTGGTGAAGCTCAAGCGCGAAATCATCACGATGAAAAAGCCCGCGATCAAGCCGGAACTCGGCCGTGCGCCGTTCGTCGATGCGCCCACGCTGAAGGCCTGGCTCGACCGCGGCCATGACGATCAGGGCCGCCCCGTCGTGATGCTCGACACGCGCAACGCGTTCGAGGTCGACGTCGGCACATTCGACAACGCGCTCGACTACCGCATCACGAAGTTCAGCGAGTTTCCCGAGGTGATCGAGCAGAATCGCGCAGATTTGGAAGGCAAGACTGTCGTGTCGTTTTGTACGGGCGGGATTCGCTGCGAAAAAGCGGCCATTCACATGAAGGAAGTCGGCATCGAGCACGTTTATCAGCTCGAAGGCGGCATTCTCAAGTACTTCGAGGAAGTGGGCGGCGCGCATTACAACGGCGAGTGTTTCGTGTTCGATTACCGCACCGCGCTCGATCCGCACCTGCAGCCGACCGCGACGTCGCAATGCTTCGGCTGCCGCGCGGTGGTGTCCGTCGACGATCAGCGCTCGCCGTTCTACAAGCCGGGCGAAACCTGCCCCGCCTGCCATCCGGACGCCGTCGGCCGGGCCGCTTAACCGTATTCGATGACCTATCGCGGCCGCTTCGCGCCCTCGCCTACCGGTCCGCTGCACGCGGGGTCGCTTGTCAGCGCGCTGGCCAGTTTTCTCGATGCGCGGGCGCATCGCGGCAGTTGGATCGTGCGTATCGAGGATGTCGATACGCCGCGCACCGTCCCCGGCGCCGCCGATGAAATCCTCGCGACGCTCGCGCATTTCGGCATGCATTCCGACGCGCCGCCGCTCTGGCAAAGCGCGCGCGGCGACGCGTATCAGGCCGCGTTCGAGCGGCTTCAGGCCACGGGTCTCGTTTATCCGTGCGGCTGCACGCGTCGCGAAATCGCGGATTCGCTCGTGCAGGCGCATGCGCGCCACGCGACGCTCGCCTATCCGGGCACGTGCCGCCACGGTCTGAACGGGCGTCCCGCGCGCGCGTGGCGGCTGCGCGTGCCCGATGGCGACGCCGCGCGCCTTTCCTTCACCGATCGCTGGCAAGGGCCGCAGACACAGGATCTCGCGACCGAGGTCGGCGACTTCGCGCTGAAGCGCGCGGACGGCTTGTGGGCGTACCAGCTCGCCGTGGTCGTCGACGATGCCGACGCCGGCATCACGCACGTCGTGCGCGGCGCCGATCTGCTCGATTCGACGGCGCGGCAAATCTATCTGCAACACTGCCTCGGCGAACCGACGCCGGCTTATCTGCATGTGCCGGTCGTGAGCAACGACGCGGGCGAAAAGCTCAGCAAGCAGACCGGCGCGGCCCCGCTCGACCGTCACGCGCCGCTCGATGCGCTCGCGCAGGCCGCGCGCCATCTGGGCCTCGACGTATCCGCCGATTCACTCGATTCGCTTGATACGTTTTACAGCACCGCGACGGCCGAGTGGGCGAAGCGTTTCATCGGGCAGTAGATCCACAGCCTTTTGGCACGCGCAATCAAAAAAAAGCAGCCACGCGGGCTGCTTTTTTCTAGCTTCGACGAACGCCTGTCAAGAAGGTTTGCGCGGCATCCCGAGCCCGCCCAGCAACGCGGCGAGCGGCTGCTTCGGCGCACTCTTGCGCTCCGGTTCGACCGTCTCTTCCTGATGGCGCTTCATCGCCGAGGGCGACGGTTCGTACGGCTTCAGGAAAAACTCGTCGACGGGCTGCTGACGGCCGCGCGGACGATCATGCGCACCCGGCGCACGACGGCGCGGACCGGCTTCGTCGCGCGGTGCGTGACGGTGCTCGCCGCGTTCCGGGCGGCCGAAACGCTCGTCGCGGCGCGGCGACGAACCATCGCGATGCATGCGCGTCGCGACGACCAGCGTCTCGACTTCGAGCGGACGCTTGATCAGCTTTTCGATATCCGCGAGCTGCTTGCGTTCGTTGGCGCTGCACAGCGACAGCGCATCGCCCGAAGCGCCCGCGCGCCCCGTGCGTCCGATACGGTGCACGTAATCTTCGGCGTTGAACGGCAGATCGAAGTTGATGACGGCCGGCAATTCCGCGATATCGAGACCGCGCGCGGCGACATCGGTGGCGACGAGCGCTTCGATCTCGCCGCGCTTGAATGCGTCGAGCGCCTGCATGCGTTCGCCCTGCGTGCGGTCGCCGTGAATCGCCGTGGCGACGATGCCGTCGCGCTCCAGCACGCGCGCCAGCCGGCTCGCGCCGATCTTGCTGTTGCAGAACACGATCACCTGCTTGAGCGCGCGTTCGCGAATCAGTTGCGCGACCGCGCCGGACTTGTCGCTCTCGTGCACCTCGAAGACGATCTGGCGCACGTTGGTCGCGGTCGAATTGCTGCGCGCGACTTCGATGGTCTGCGGATTACGCAGATAAGTCGCCGCGAGCTTCTTGATTTCAGGCGAAAACGTTGCAGAAAAGAGCAGCGTCTGGCGCTCCTTCGGCAGCAGATTCAGGATGCGCTGGAGATCCGGCAGGAAACCCATGTCGAGCATGCGGTCGGCCTCGTCCAGCACGAGCATCTGCACTTGTCCGAGGTTGACCGTTTTCTGCTGGACGTGATCGAGCAGGCGTCCCGGCGTCGCGATCAGGATTTCGACGCCCCGGCGCAGCGCCTCGGACTGCGGATTCATGTCGACGCCGCCGAACACCACCGTGCTGCGCAGCGGCGTGTGTTTCGAGTAGGTCTGCACGTTCGCGGCAACCTGGTCGGCGAGTTCGCGCGTCGGCGTGAGCATCAGCGCGCGCACCGGATGCCGCGCGGGCGATGCGCTCGTGCTGGCAGTCGGCAACAGGCGCTGGATGATCGGCAGCGAGAAACTCGCGGTCTTGCCGGTGCCGGTCTGCGCGGCGCCCATGACGTCGCGGCCCGCGAGCACGACGGGAATGGCCTGGGCCTGAATCGGCGTCGGCGTGGTGTAGCCGGACTCGCGCACCGCTTTCAGGATGTCGGCGGACAAACCGAACTGGTCGAACGTAGGCGCGGCGGCCTCGGCGGTGGACGTGTTCGTGGCGACGGAATCGGACATGGTGATTTTATTGGCTTTCGCTAAATTTTCCGCTCATTGCGGCGCGCGTAAGAGACCGGTCTGGACGCGGTCGGATCGTTCGGGCGATCGGGCGCGACCGGTCGCTTACGCGGATGTGTTTCGTTGCGCTCGCAGCGCGTACGTCGCGCGCGGGCGGTGGTGCCGGGCGTTTGGCCCGTTCGGCGGGCCTGGCTGACGCCGCTTTTTTGGCCTCGCTTTTTAGCCGCTTATCGGCCGCTTTCGGCCTCTCATTGGCCGCATTCGGGCTGCTATCAAGCTGCGTTGGAACTTGCCACAGCCGCCGCCCGTATTCAGCCCGCCCTTTGCCGTTCCGATACAACCCGGTTTCGGTGACGTCTTGAAGGCAGCCGCCAACGTCCGTCCTGACCGTGCGGCTCGCACTGGCCGATGCACCGCTCGGGCCCGCACCGGACGGCGATGCCGGACATTCTGGATTGTGTCCGGCCGCAGGCTGCAAGTCGCGAGGCCGTAAAGCCTCACATTGTAACACCGCGCATGCCGCCACTTCGGCCGGCCGCCGCCGGAACATGAGCGCGGCAGAACCGCGCAGCACGCGGCGCGCGCTCCTATTTCTTGCGCGTCTCGCAGTCGGCAAGCAGCGGCGACGAATCCTTCGCGGCCATCTCGTCGTAGAGATTGGCTTGCGGGCCCTTGGTCCACCACGTGTATTGATCGGCGACGTATTTTGCGCCCGATCCCGCAATCACGTTGACGAAAAGAAGCTTGCGTCCGTCGACAGTCAGCGCCGCGAAGCTCTGATGGTTGCGCGTGTTCGTATACAGGACGGTGACGCTCTTGCCGCCCTTGCAGTCGTAGCGCGTCGTTTGCGTCGATGCGGTCTGAATCTGCGGCACGGTAAGCGGCATGGCGAACGCGGCCTGTGCGCCCAGCATCGCCAGCGTGCATGCGAGAAGTCTTTTCATCGTTCGGTTCGCCTCGGGTTCACGATCGGTTCGATATCGGGCGCCGATGCGTCACGGATCGATCACTTCCGCGCACGCGTCGGTCGGCGCGGCCGCGACGTGGCCGACGAGCGGCACGATCTTCAGCCCCGCCGAGGCGATCCGGCACGGCGCTGCCGCCAAACCGCAGCCCGACAGGCCCAGGGAAGCCGCGACGAGCACGGCCAGCACTTTCCATTTCACTTGCTTGCTCCCGCCGGCGCCTGAGCGCCGTTCATCTGACCGATACCGATACCGGCCGCACTTTCGACGCCGCGAGTTTCGCGCGCTCGCGCGCCTCGTCCGTGTCGACACCCGTTGCCAGCGCGACGCCCATGCGCCGCTTCACGAAACTCTCGGGCTTGCCGAAGAGCCGCAGATCCGCGCCCGGCACGGCAAGCGCCTCTGCCACGCCTTCGAACGCGATGCCCGCCTCGTCCAGGCCACCATAAATGACGGCGGATGCGCCCGGCGCACGCAGCGCGGTATCGACGGGCAAGCCGAGAATCGCGCGGGCGTGCAGTTCGAATTCGGAAAAACGTTGTGTGGCGAGCGTCACGAGGCCGGTGTCGTGCGGACGCGGGCTCACTTCGGAGAACCAGACGTCGTCGCCGCGCACGAACAGTTCGACGCCGAAGAGTCCGCGGCCGCCCAGCGCCGTCGTCACTTTCGCGGCGACATCGCGCGATTTTTCAAGCGCAGCCGGACTCATTGCCTGCGGTTGCCACGATTCGACGTAGTCGCCCGCGACCTGGACGTGACCGATCGGCTCGCAGAAATACGTCTGCGTCTCGCCGCTCGCCGCGTCCGCCGCGCGCACGGTGAGCTGCGTGATTTCGTATTCGAAGTCGACGAAGCCCTCGACGATCACGCGCCCGTGATTCACGCGGCCGCCCGCCATCGCGTAATTCCATGCGGGCTCGACATCGGCGTCGCGTTTCAGCACCGACTGCCCTTTCCCCGACGACGACATCACCGGCTTCACCACGCATGGAAAGCCGATCTTCGCGATCGCCGCCTTCATTTCTTCGAGCGAATTCGCGAACGCATAGGGCGAAGTCGGCAGGCCGAGCGTCTCGGCGGCCAGGCGCCGAATGCCTTCGCGGTTCATCGTGAGTTGCGTGGCGCGGGCCGTCGGGATGACAGTCGCGAGCCCGGCCGCTTCGATTTCCGCGAGCGCATCGGTCGCGATCGCCTCGATCTCCGGCACGATCAGATGCGGCTGTTCCCGCTCGACAAGCGCGCGCAACGCGGCGGCGTCGGTCATGTCGATGACGTGCGCGCGGTGCGCGACCTGATGCCCCGGCGCGTTCGCATAACGGTCGACGGCGATGACCTCCACGCCCAGACGCTGCAGCGCGATGATCACTTCCTTGCCGAGTTCGCCCGCGCCCAGCAGCATGACGCGCGTTGCGTGCGGCGAGAGCGGCGTGCCGATGCGAGCGCCCGCTTGCGTGGCGTGCGAGTCGTGGGCGGCGCTGCGTGGATCGGTCTGCATGTGTGCTCCAGGATGAATCGGTGGCGAGAGCCGGTCGGCGGCTTGGTTCTAAAGCTGATCCAGCGGCCGTTTCGGCAGAACAGGGCGGGATGTTAACACGCAGCGCAGGCCGCAACAGCCCTGCCGTCCGGCCTATTGACAACGCTGAAGGCAACGCCGAAAGACCGCCGCGAACGCCTCGTCGCCTGCGCTATTGACACACGATTGCGTGGCGAAATTCCCCGCAATCGCCGACGATTCCGCGCCGGCGCGACCCGGGCGATCATTTTGTTGCATCTCGGCGCTGGACAAATCGTAGGACGAGTGCGATACGCTTACGGTTTCGGCAGCTTCAGGATCATCGATGGCCACGCACTTTCTCCGCGCGCCCGCTTCACGTTCGCCGCACTCCCTGCGCTCTTCGCGCTTCGTTTCGCGCTGTGTTTCTCTGGCCGCGTGCGCGTTCCTCGTCGCCGGCTGCGCAATGCCGAAGCATCCCGATGCCAGCGCGCCGCCCACGGATCCGTACAATCCCGCCGCCACGCAGTTGCTCGACGACACGCAGTGGGACCTCACGAGCTGGACCGACGCCCAGGGTCAGGCGCGCGCCGTTCCGCACGGCGCTCAGGACGGCGGCCAGCCGCTCACGCTCGAATTTTCGACCGCGAGCGGCCATCGGCGGGCGAGCGGCTTTTCGGGCTGCAATCGCTACACGGGCACGTACGACCTGAAGGACGGCAAGCTAGCGTTCGGACCGATCGCCGGCACGCGCATGGCGTGCGTGTCCGGTGCGGGCGCCGCGCTGGAGCAGCCTTATCTCGACGCGCTCGCGCACATCGCGAAAAGCGGCGTGCAGATGAACCCGCCGCAAGCGTTGCAACTGACGATCGCTGACGGTCAGGTGCTCACCTTCGCGCCGCATGCGCAGTGAGCGCCACGGGTTATTGGACGCGCAAGTGTTGCGTGCGTGCGGCACGTGCACTTTGCATGCGCGTCACCCCGTGCGCCAGCCGTTAAACTGCTCAGTCGAATGACGCCGTCGCTAACACGGAAAGTCGCGCGGAAAGTCACGGCTGGGCAGCAGTCTTTTTCGTTTCATCCAACATCGATTTAATCTCAGGCATGCACATGGTAGTTCTCGGCTGGTTCGGTGCATCGGTCATCTGGTTCGCTCCGCTTCTTTGGCGCATCGTCAAAATGATGCTGCCGGGCGGCGGCGGACTGCGCGGCCCCGGCACGATCCGCCTCTGGCTCGGCTTTCTGGCCGTGCTGCTCGCGAGCAGCACGCTCGAAGGCGCGTTTGCGGGTTCGCTTGAAACGCAGATCAATATCAATCGCGGCGGGCGTGCGCTCGCCGATGCCTTGAGCGCGCTCGCGCATCCGGCTGGCACGCGCGCGATCGCCGTGCTCGTGCTCGCGGTGTTCCTGCCCTGGCTCATCGAGTTCAGCTGGCGCTCCGTGCTCGCCTGGGCGGAAGAGTCGTTCGGCTTCGGATTGCCGCAGAGCTGGATCACGCCGCCCGAACGCGAGGCCGAGCCGCGCCCGGCGAAAGAGCCGCGCGACAAATCCATCGGCTGGTTCGAGCGCCGCGCCCGCGCCCGCGCCGAGCGCGATGGGCAGGAACGCGGCCTTCGCGCCGAACGCTCGGATGCACCCACGCCGCGCACGGGTCCGGATGAGCCGACGCTCGGCCTGCCGACGGGCAACCGGCGCAGTCGCTATCAGCGCCCGACCGTGTGGCGTCCACCCGCGATCAGCAAGGGCGCAACAGCCGCAGGCGACATTCAGGCGCGAAGGCCCGCTCACGTCGAGCCCGTTGCGCCGGCGGACTGGTTGAAGCCGTCGGCGGCAGCGGCGAGTCGCGATGTCGGCGCGCAGTTTCCGCCGCGTCAGGCGTCCGCGTTCGCCGCATCGGGGTCGGGGCTGCGTGCCTCCGTCGCCGTGGACAGACCGTTCGGTCAGAAGCCCACCGGCGCCGATGCGCGGATGAATCGGCCGCGTAACCCAGCCACGTCGATGCCGGCGCAGCGCACGTCCGGCGCGTTTGCGTCGGTTGCGTCGGTTGCGTCCGCAGCAACAGGTGTGGGCACGGGCGTCTCTCGCAAACCCATGCCTGCGTCACAAGCAGCACCGGGCATCGTCAGGCGTCCTGCCGGTCAGCCGGGCGCGAACGCCCCCGCGCGCGAATTCGACCCGGCGCCGCTCGCCGCGCCCGCGTTCTCGCGCCCGTCGACGCCGCTTCAGCCTGCTGGACCGCCGCCCGCGCCGGAGTCGATCCAGGCGACATTGCGCTCCATCGAGGAGAAGACTGCGATGTGGACGTCGCTCGCCGGGGCGAGTCTCGCTCGCGGCCATGTGGCGATGGCGAAGGCGGGCCAGCCGGGCGCGGAAACTTCGCTGCTTGCTCAGCCGGATACATCGACGTACGAGTCCGCTGGCTCCGTCGCGACAGCCTTTGAAACGAGCGTGGTCGAGACGGCGCGAGAGCCCGTGATTGCGGCGGCTTTTGCGCCCGTGACCGCGCCTGCGCCCGTGTTCACGCAGGAAACGGTGAAGGACATCGAAACGCCGCCGCTCGCCGCACACTCGATCGCGCCCGCGCTCGCCGAACCGCCGCCGCTCTTCGATATGCCGCTTACGACTGCGGCGGCGGCATACGCAAATACCGTCAGCCTCGAACCGGGCAGCGTCGCAAGCTCCGCACATGCGAACACGAACACGAACGCGAACGTGAGCGCCCCCGTCACCGCGCCGCCGTTGCCTCGCGTCGACCAGACGCCGCCGCAAGTCTCAGCGTTGGAAGACGACTATCGCGACATCGCGTCGACACCGCCCTGGCTGGACGCCGCCACGCCCAAACAGGCCTGGAGCGAGCCGCTCGCCGCGCCGCTTCCGCGCGTAATCGACGAACCGGCCGCCAAGCAGGCGACGCCCGCCGCGCAAGGACAAACCGCGCCGATCGGTGGCGAAGAGGACGATCTCGCCCCGACATCGAACGTCGTGCGCTTCCCCGTCGCGACGACCGCCACGATCGCGACCACCGCGACGACCACGAGCAACGCCGTGCCGCTGGCTGAGCCGCTCTTCGCGCCCGACGTGCCAAACGTAGCGAACGTGCCGACCCCGCCGCCGGCCAACGTCGCAGCGGCCAGCGTCGCACCGCCCTCCCCCGCCGAGCCGCGCCCGTCCATACGTGGCTTCGAGCCGACCGAATTCGAGTTCCATGCACCGCACGCATCGGCAGTCGAGTTGCCGACGCTCGATCTCCTCGAACCCGCATCCGACGAAGTCGAGCCCGTCTCCGAAGCAAGCCTGGCCGACACGGGCCAGTTGATCGAGCAGCGCCTGCAGGAATTCAAGGTGCCGGTGACGGTCGTCGGCGCGTCGGCCGGGCCGGTCATCACGCGCTTCGAGGTCGAGCCGGCGCTCGGCGTGCGCGGCAGTCAGATCGTCGGGCTGATGAAGGATCTGTCGCGCGGTCTGGGACTCACGTCGATCCGCGTCGTCGAGACGATTCCGGGCAAGACCTGCATGGGTCTCGAACTGCCGAACCCGAAGCGCCAGATGATCCGTCTCTCGGAAATTCTCGAAGACGACGTCTATCGCAACTCGAAGTCGAATCTGACGATCGCGATGGGCAAGGACATCGTCGGCAATCCGGTCGTCACGGATCTCGCGCGCGCGCCGCACATGCTGGTCGCGGGTACGACCGGCTCGGGCAAGTCGGTCGCCATCAACGCGATGATCCTCTCGCTGCTCTACAAGGCGAAGCCCGAGGACGTGCGCCTCATCATGATCGACCCGAAGATGCTGGAGCTTTCGGTCTACGAAGGCATTCCGCATCTGCTCGCGCCGGTCGTGACCGACATGAAGCTCGCATCGAACGCGCTCAACTGGTGCGTCGGCGAAATGGAAAAACGCTATCGGCTGATGTCGGCGGTCGGCGTGCGCAATCTGCAAGGCTTCAACCAGAAGATCCGCACCATGGAAGCGGCGGGCAAGAAGCTCACGAATCCGTTCTCGCTGACGCCCGACGCGCCCGAGCCGCTGGCACCGCTGCCGCTTATCGTCGTGGTCATCGACGAACTGGCGGATCTCATGATGGTCGCGGGCAAGCAGATCGAGCAGTTGATCGCGCGGCTCGCGCAGAAGGCGCGCGCTGCCGGCATCCACTTGATTCTCGCGACGCAGCGCCCGTCGGTCGACGTGATCACCGGCCTCATCAAGGCGAACATCCCGACGCGCGTGGCCTTCCAGGTTTCGTCGAAGATCGATTCGCGCACGATTCTCGACCAGATGGGCGCGGAATCGCTGCTCGGCGCGGGCGACATGCTGTTCCTGCCGCCCGGCACGGGTTATCCGCAGCGCGTGCACGGCGCGTTCGTCGCGGACGACGAAGTGCATCGCGTGGTCGAGTATCTGAAGCAGTTCGGCGAACCGGAGTACGAAGAAGGCATTCTCTCCGGGCCAACGCCCGAAGGCGGCGCGACGCAGGACCTGTTCGGCGAGTCGCCCGAGGCCGAAGCCGATCCGCTCTACGACGAAGCCGTGGCTTTCGTCGTGCGCACGCGGCGCGCGTCGATTTCGTCGGTGCAGCGGCAACTGCGCATCGGCTATAACCGCGCGGCGCGCCTCGTCGAGCAAATGGAGACCGCCGGGCTCGTGTCGTCGATGAGCAGCAACGGCAACCGCGAAGTGCTCGCGCCGCCCGGCCCGGCGGAGTAGCGGCTACCGGAGAGGGCTACCAGAGCCGCAAACGGCGCAGCAGATAGATCGTGATGGCGGCGCAACCCGTCATCACGCCGATCACGATCCAGAACGAAGCCGGATCGTGCGTGCCCGGCAGACCCGCCACGTTCATGCCGAAGATGCCCGTCACGAGCGTGGCGGGCAGCAGCAACGCGGAGATGATCGCGAGCCACAACAGCTTGTGGTTGATGTCCTCCGAGAGCGCCGCGGCAATTTCATCCTGCAAGAGCTTCGCGCGTTCGTAGAGTCCTTCCAGACCGGCGCCCAGGCCGTTCAATACCTGAATTGCCTGCACGAGCGCTTCCATCGAACGCGGCTCGGCCCATTCGAGCTTGCGCATGACCAGTTGCGTCAGCGCGTTGCGCTCCGGATCGATGAACCGCTTCACCTCGACGATACGCCGCCGCGCCCCGCCCAGCAGCGCGCGGCACTTCGAATGGCCGCCTTCGAGCACGCTTTCCTCGACGTCGTCGAGACAGTCGCCTATTTCGTCGACCCGGTTCGCGAACGTGTCGTTCAGCGCGCCAATCAGGCCGGCGAACAGGTCGACGGGATCGCGGAACGTCGTGCCTTCGAGCACGGCGTGACGCAGCCGGTCGGTCGATTGCAGCGGCCGCGCGCGCACGGTGATCATGCGGTGCTTGTCGACATAAAAGCGCAGCGCGCCGGTTGCGCGGTTCGCTTCGCGGGCGTCGGGCGCGGCGGCGTCGGGCGTTTTCGCGACAAGTTCGAGATCCGCGACGACGCCGTACATGAAGTTCGAGCCGATGTGCAAGCGCGGACGCTTATCTTCGCCGTTCAGGAATTCACGCGCGACATCGGGCATCGACGTGACACCTTCGAGCCAGCCTTCGACGGTGTCGTCGTTGGCCGAAAGATGCAGCCATGTCGGGCCGTCGCCCGCGACGGCTGTGCGCGCTTCGTCCCACGAAAGCCGCAGCGCCTGGCCGCCGGCGAAGCTAAACGCGCTGATGAAACCCGACGGCGCGGATTCATCGCGCTTCGAGGTGGACCGCTCGCGCGATTCGAATGTTTGAATCATGTTCAATCTGACCTTCCCTGCTATTGCCTTTCAATTTCTCAGTACACCTTTCAGCCGCACGCGAGTGCGCAGGCGCGCCGGAAACGCATCGTACTAGAACTCGACACGGCGACGCAGAAGGAGCGCGCCGCGCGCGTCGAGTTATGACGGCGATACGAACTTGAAGTCGACCGGCGAGCCGATCGACAGCCGTTTCGGATCCGATGCAAGCTCGCCGGTCGTGGGATCGCGGCGGAAGAAATAGGCGCTGTCGCTCTCCTGGTTCCCGACGACGAGCCAGCGCCCGCTCGGATCGATTGCGAATTCGCGCGGCGTCTTGCCGAGCGTCGGGTAACGCTTGAGCAACTTCAGGCGGCCGGTTCCCGGATCGACCGCGAACGAAACGAGTTCGTTGGCGTCGCCGCGATTCGTTGCATAGAGAAAGCGCCCGTCCGGCGACAGATGCACCGCGCCGCCGCCGATCTTGCCTCTAAAACCCGGCGCGATCATCGACACGGTTTGCACGGGCGTGAGCTGGCCGTCGCGATAATCGAACACGAGCACCGACGCATTCAGCTCGGTGGTGAGATACGCGTGCTTGCCGCTTTCGTCGAAGATCAGATGGCGCGGGCCCGAGCCCGGCTTGATCGGCGTATAGCGCGCCTCCGTCGGACCGAACAGGCCGCGGCTGCTCGCGGACGGATCGGGCGTGTAGCGATACGCGAACACCTTGTCGACGCCGAGATCCTGCGCGAAAAGATACTTGCCGTCGGGCGAGAAAACGGTCGAGTGCACGTGAGAATTGTCCTGCCGCCCTTTCACCGGGCCGCCGCCTTCATGATGCACGGTCAGCACGGATGTGCCGACGTGGCCGTCGGAGGCAATCGGGAAGACCGCGAAGCTGCCGCCCGGATTCGACGCGACGGAATAATTCGCGGTCAGCAAGTATTTTCCATCGGGCGAAAGCGCGAGATAGCAGGGATCGTTGCCATCCGCCGAGACGCGATTGAGAAAGCTCAACTGGCCGCTCGCGCGATCGAAGCGAAAAGCGCTGATGCCGCCGCGCTGCGACGCCGGACCGTTGTCGCCGGGCAATTCGTTCACTGCGTACACGTAATTCCGGTCGCGGCTCACGACGAGATAGGACGGGTTCACCGTCTGTGCCGAAGCAATGCGCGAAAGTTCGCCATTGCCGGTATCGAAACGATAGACATAAATGCCTTCGCTTTTGCCACCCGCCGTATAGGTGCCGATGAGCAGATCGTAGACTTGCCCGCCCGATGCGGCCGATGCGCCCGTACCGCTGGCGGCGTCCGGCGCGGCGGGCGTCTGCGCGAACGCCTGCGCCGCCGCGAGCGAGAGCATCAGCGCGACGCCTTTCACCCAGCGGATCGGTCTGATACGCGTCGGGTACGTCAGGCGCGCGTCTTGCAACGGGGTGGCCTGCGTGAGTGCGAATGCATGGGCGCGGCGGGAATCGCTCAGGTGCATGAAACCTCCTCATCGTCTCTGTGCTGCTCGTTATTCAGAAGCGATGCGCGTGCAGGCATCGCCGGGCCAGGACGTGCGGGAGCAAGTTCCGCTCCAAAGTCATGCAAGCATGCGATGACGTATCACGCATGACGCTGTCCCGACGAACGCGCTGCATCCAAGATACACCACGAATACATCACCGAATGCACCACCGAATGCACCACGCAAGACAGGCCCACCGACACGATTCGAACCAACAACAGGAGTCGCCGCCATGAACATTCACTTAAGCCTGGGCCCGCTGGTTTCCCTGATCGCCGGGATCCTCATTCTCATCATGCCGCGCCTGCTGAACTTCATCGTCGCGATCTATTTGATCGTGATCGGGCTGATCGGCCTGTTCGGCATGGGATCGATGCATTTCTGAGCGCGCTTTCTACGCACGCCGTTTCGCGCAAGGATACGCACACGCACACGGACTGACCCGCGTGCGTGTGCAAAGTGTCACGAAAACGAAACGGCGGCGAGGCTTCGCGGATTCCGCCCAGATTTCAACCGTTCGCGAGTTGATCCAGACGCAGACGCCCTTGCAGCGACAACGCGCCGACCGAGACGCCGCTCACGCCGAAGGAATAGCGGTTGAAGCAGCCGCGCTCGGTGAGGAATGCGGCGGCGGTGTCCATCGCATTGCGCGACAGACCGAGATGCTTGTGATCGAGCGCAAGCAGCGGCTCGGCGTCGGAGACGCGGCTTGCGGCGGAAAGAATGGCGATGCAATCGGCTTTCGACGGATAGAGCATGGGGTTCCGTTCCTCGAAAACACTACGTTATGGATCGGCCGGAAGGATGGCGAGCCCGGCACGCGCACGACGGCTTGAAAGACGCGTAAGAACACGCGCAGGTCATGCATGAAAGACCCGCAAAAGACCTTTGAGTTTCGACGCCTGAGCCTTTCACGGAGCTTAAATTTAAACATCAGTCGAATGATTTATCAATGGCGCGAAGTCCGTCCGTTTGCGTCGGCGGACACCGTATGAAGTCGCCGGGTGTGATCACGGCCGGCCACGTTTCCTGCTCATATCGAACGATTGCGGCAGAATGCGGCCAGAAAGCATGCGCGGCGTCGCTTCGGCCGGGATGCGGATGACCCGCGCTTCGCCCGGGGCGTCACGCGTCCCGGATTTTTTGCCTAACCCGCGGCGCGCGTGCAGATCCGGCGCGCGCCGCCGCAAGCAGGAAGATGTTCGCTTATGCCAGCTTTGATCGAAGACTATGCGATGGTCGGCGACGGCCACACCGCAGCGCTCATTTCACGCGACGGCTCCGTCGACTGGCTCTGTTGGCCGCGCTTCGACTCCGGCGCGTGCTTCGCCGCGCTGCTCGGGACGCCCGAGCACGGCCGCTGGCTCATCGCGCCCGAGATGCCCGACGGCGAAGCGCCCGTCATCACGCGCCGCTATCGCGAGGACACGCTGGTTCTCGAAACCGATTTCGAAACGCCGCAAGGCGCGATCACCATCGTCGACTTCATGCCGCTGCGCAACGGTCATTCGGAACTCGTGCGCATCGTGATCGGACGGCGCGGCACGGTGCGCATGAAGATGGAGCTCGTGCTGCGTTTCGACTACGGCTCGGCGGTGCCGTGGGTCAGCCGTCTGCCTGATGACAGCGGCATTCGCGCCATCGCCGGACCGGATCTCGCGGTGCTGCGCACGCCTGTCGATCTCGTCGGCGAGAACATGCATACGACCGCCTGCTTCGACGTCAGCGCGGGCGAGCGCGTACCGTTCTCGCTGTGCTATTCGCAATCGCATCTGCGGCTGCCGCACGCGAGCGATCCGCATACGCAACTCGCGCGCACCGAGAACCACTGGCGCGAATGGTCCGGCCAGAGCGAACTCAAGGGCCACTGGGCGCCGGCGATCCGCCGCTCGCTCATCACGCTCAAGGCGCTCGCCTATGAGCCGACGGGCGGCATCGTTGCCGCGCCGACGACGTCGCTGCCCGAGCAGCTTGGCGGCACGCGCAACTGGGACTATCGCTACTGCTGGCTGCGCGACGCGACCATCACGCTGCTTGCGATGATGCGCGGCGGCTATTACGACGAAGCCCGCGCCTGGCGCGCGTGGCTGGGGCGCGTGATGGCCGGGTCGCCTTCGCAGATTCAGATCATGTACGGCATCGCGGGCGAACGACGCCTGCCCGAATGGGAGATTCCGTGGCTGCCGGGCTATGAAGGCGCGGCGCCGGTGCGCATCGGCAACGGCGCGGTCGACCAGTTGCAGCTCGACGTCTACGGCGAAGTGATGAACGCGCTGCATCTCGCGCGCGTCGGCGGCCTGCAGAGCGACGAAACCGCCTGGTCGATCCAGTGCGCCATGCTGCAACACCTCGACACGATCTGGGAGCAGCCCGACGAAGGCATCTGGGAAGTGCGCGGCGGACGGCAGCACTTCACGTTCTCGAAGGTGATGGCGTGGGTCGCGTACGACCGGGCGATCAAATCGGCGGAAAAGTTCGACTTGCCGGGACCGATCGATCACTGGCGCGCGATGCGCACGCGCATTCGCACCGAAGTGCTGAAGAACAGCTGGAATCCGCAGCTCAATTCCTTCACCCAGGCATACGGCAGCGACGCGCTCGACGCGAGCCTTCTGCTGATCCCATTGCTCGGCTTTTTGCCGCCAAACGATCCGCGAGTGACCGGAACCGTACATGCGATCGAGACCGGATTGACGCACGATGGCCTCGTGAAGCGCTATCACACCACCGAAGTGTCGGACGGACTGCCGCCCGGAGAAGGCACGTTTCTCGCATGTAGCTTCTGGCTGGTCGACAACCTGGCATTGCAGGGCCGGATCGACGAGGCGCACCGGATGTTCGAGCGGCTTGTCGGACTTGCGAACGATGTCGGGCTGCTGGCCGAGGAATACGACACGGTCGCGAAGCGCATGGTCGGGAATTTTCCGCAGGCGTTCACGCACGTGGCGCTCGTGCACACAGGGATGAACCTGATGCGCCACGAGGAAGAGATGGCGAAGGCGACCGGCCGGCCGACGGATTCCGAAGGCCCGAGCGAGGACGCGCAAGCCGAAATCGACGCCGCCACGGGAAAGTCTTAAAGCACTGTTTTGCCTGGCGAAATTGATGTTTTAGAGGTACCATTGCTGCATTGCACAATTCGGAACCCGTAATATCTTCCGACCGATTGTCGTTTTGGGAAAGGCAGTTTTAACCGATCTATTGAATTGCGTGCTTAATGCGCGGAAAATCTTGCCTCGGCTCAAGCTTTGTTGCTAAGAGTCGTTATCGCGCAAGAGTCTCGTGCGGATGGCAGATCGGATTGAGCAGGAACTAGCAGAAAGACAGTGCCCCGGCGCCATGGCGACAGCCCGCCGCGCCGCCGGGGATCATCGAATGCCGTTGAGATTCGTCACCGGATGCTTTGCCGGGATCAACGGGCGTACCGGTTTCGACCGGAGTTACTGGGGCAACCATGCTGTATCAAATTCACGAATTCCAGCGAGCCATGCTGTCTCCCCTCACAGCGTGGGCCCAGGCCGCTTCCAAATCGTTCGTCAATCCGGCCAGCCCGCTCGCCTATGTTCCGGGTTCGAGCCGTTTCTCCGCCGCGTACGAACTTCTGTACCGGCTCGGCAAGGACTACGAGAAACCCGAGTTCAGCATTCATCAGATCGTCAAAGACGGTCACAACATTCCGATCGTCGAGCAGACGGTGGTCGAGAAACCGTTCTGCCGCCTGCTGCGCTTCAAGCGCTTCGCCGACGACAGCGCCACCGTCACAAAGCTCAAGAACGAACCGATCGTGCTCGTGTGCGCGCCGCTCTCCGGCCACCACTCCACGCTCCTGCGCGACACGGTGAAAACGCTCCTGCAAGACCACAAGGTGTACATCACCGACTGGCTCGACGCACGCATGGTGCCGATCGAAAACGGCCCGTTCCATCTGGACGACTACGTCGAGTACATTCAGGAGTTCATCCGTCATATCGGCGCGAAAGACCTGCACGTGATTTCGGTATGTCAGCCGACCGTGCCGGTGCTCGCCGCCATCTCGCTCATGGCGAGCCGCGGCGAAGACACCCCGCGCACCATGACCATGATGGGCGGCCCGATCGATGCGCGCCGCAGCCCGACATCGGTCAACTCGCTGGCCAATGAGCATTCCTACGAGTGGTTCGAGAACAACGTCATCTACACGGTGCCGGCGAATTATCCGGGCGTGGGCCGCAAGGTTTATCCGGGCTTTCTGCAGCATGCGGGCTTCGTCGCGATGAATCCGGAGCGCCATCTCACGGCCCATTGGGACTTCTATCAAAACCTGCTGCGCGGCGACGATGACGACGCCGAGCAGCATCGCCGTTTCTACGACGAATACAACGCTGTCCTCGACATGGCCGCCGAGTATTACCTCGAGACCATCCGCATCGTGTTCCAGGAATTTAGGCTCGCGGAAGGCACGTGGGAAGTGAACGGCGAGCTCGTGCGTCCGCAGGACATCAAGCACACCGCGCTCTTCACCATCGAAGGCGAACTCGACGACATCTCCGGCAGCGGTCAGACGCGCGCCGCGCACGACCTCTGCACCGGCATTCCGGCGAAGCATCAGCGGCATTTCACGGCGGAGAAAGCCGGCCACTACGGCATCTTCTCGGGACGCCGCTGGCGCACGATGGTGTATCCGCAACTGCGCGAGTTCATCCTCGAACACGACAAGACGCCGAAGACGGAAGCCGT
Source organism: Caballeronia insecticola (assembly GCF_000402035.1). GTDB lineage: Bacteria > Pseudomonadota > Gammaproteobacteria > Burkholderiales > Burkholderiaceae > Caballeronia > Caballeronia insecticola. The sequence goes on along the minus strand of NC_021287.1, from coordinate 953,340 downwards.
GCCTGCGTAATCGCCCGCGCGTCGCGGGACCGATTCCATCGCTGCAAAATAAAACGTCGCGCCCTGCAAAGAGCGCGACGTTTTTTCTTCAGACAGCGCGGGCTGTCGAAACGACTATCAAGACGCGCTCAACGGCGCGTCAGATAGGCCAGCAGCAACTCGGTGTTCATGCGCACCATCTGCTCGCGCTGGTTCGGCTCGCTGAAATCGAGCCCGAAACTCGCTTCCAGCGTGAAGCGATTCGACACGATGTAATAGCCGAGACCCGAGAGCGTGACGTAGAACTTGAGCGGATCGACATCGGTGCGAAACAATCCGGCCTTTTGACCACGATCCAGAATGGCCGTCAGCGTTGCGACGATCGGCGAAATGAGTTCGCGTATTCGATTCGATCCTTTGATATATCTCGCCTCGTGCAAGTTTTCATTGTTGATGAGGCGCAGCAGTTCCGGATGATCTCGATAGTAATCCCAGACGAAATGGGCGAGACGCGTCATGGCTTCGATGGGCGCGATGCCGTCGAGTTCGAGCGTACGCTCGGCCTCGACAAGCGCCGCGAGCGCATGTTCAAGCACGGCAGTGAATAACTGCTCCTTGCTACCGAAGTAGTAGTAGAGCATGCGTTCATTGGTCTCCGCCCGGCGCGCGATCTGATCGACGCGCGCGCCGAACAGACCTCCGGCAGCGAATTCCTCCGCGGCGGCTAATAAAATACGGCGCCGGGTGCCTTCAGGATCTCTTTTGATTTTCGGCTGATTCATGGTGGCATGATTCGGGAGCCGCGTTGCCGGATTAGCGTCACGCGGCCCGCGTTGGGGTACATGACGTGAACGGGCGCTGCCCAGGTTATTGGGAAACACCGGTCCTGCGGTCAAACGGAGAAGCGCTTCGATTATGCGCACATCGAAGAACATTGGCAATTGGGATTGAAAGCCATTCGTCACGACGCTCACCGACTTCGGCGATAATGGCGGATAAAGCCGAGCACGCGCCCGTCGAAACGGGACGCGCGCCGAACATGCAGCGTGCCGACGTCGTGGACACCGAAGCGTTCGAAAGCGTTCAAACGCATCCGGACGTCCGGCGTGATCACACCGATCCGTTCGTGCAGGCGCTGCGCCATCCCCACGCATCATCGCCATTCCTCGTGACCGCAACCGTTTCCAGGACGCTCGCAGAGCGCATCGAAGACCTGCTGCCGCAGACGCAATGCACCAAGTGCGGCTATCCCGCCTGCCGGCCGTATGCCGAAGCCATCGCCGCGGGCGAGGCGAGCTACAACCAGTGCCCGCCCGGCGGCGCCGAGGGCATCGCGCGGCTCGCGGGGCTCCTCGGCAAGCCCGTGATCCCGCTCGATACGACACATGGCGTGGAGCGTCCACGGCCCGTCGCCGTCATCGACGAGAACGTGTGTATCGGCTGCACGCTGTGCATGCAGGCGTGTCCCGTCGATGCAATCGTCGGCGCGGCGAAACAGATGCATACGGTCATCGCGCAACTGTGCACCGGCTGCGATCTGTGCGTGCCGCCCTGCCCGGTCGACTGCATCGCGATGCTGCCCGTCACCGGCGAGCGCACCGGCTGGGACGCCTGGAGCCAGGACGAAGCCGATGCCGCGCGTACGCGTCACGACCGCCGCACGGTTCGGCTCGCACGTGAGCGCGCGGCGGCCGAAGCGCGGGCGAATGCGCGTCAGGCATCGCGTGCGGCGCCGGTCCAGGCGGAGACGCCAACGAAAGCGCAAGCGGCAGCGGAACCGCAAATGCCCGTCGCGAGCGAAGACGCGGACGCCAAAAAACGCGCGATCATTCAGGCCGCGCTCGAACGCGCGCGCAGGAAAAAGGAAGAAATGGCGCAGCTCGGCGCGGGGCCGAAGAACACGGAGCACGTGAGCGCCGCGGTGCAGGCGCAGATCGATGCCGCGGAGGAACGCCGCCGCCGTCTCGGGCTATCGGACGAAAAGGCTTCCGGTCCCGTCGATGGCGACAAAACCGCGTGAGAACGCGAGAACGGACCTCGACCCATGAACGCGAAAAAGCGCTACGCGATTTTCGAAACGCTGCAAAGCCTGAATCCGCATCCGAAGACCGAACTCGAATACACCACGCCCTTCGAACTGCTGATCGCCGTGATGCTCTCGGCACAAGCCACCGACGTCTCGGTCAACAAAGCGATGCGCAAGATGTTTCCCGTCGCCAATACGCCCGCGGCTGTGCTCGCGCTCGGCGAGGCGGGCGTGTCCGACTACATCCGCACGATCGGGCTGTATCGCACGAAGGCGAAGAACGTGATCGCGACGTGCCGCATGCTGATCGACCAGTACGACGGCCAGGTGCCCGACGATCGCGAGGCGCTCGAAGCGCTGCCGGGCGTCGGACGCAAGACAGCGAACGTCGTGCTGAATACGGCCTTCGGGCATCCGACGATTGCCGTCGATACGCACATCTTCCGCGTCGCCAATCGCACGGGCCTCGCGCCCGGCAAGGATGTGCGCGCAGTCGAAACGGCGCTGGAGAAGTTCACGCCGAAGGAATTCCTGCGCGACGCGCATCACTGGCTGATTCTGCACGGCCGCTATGTGTGCCGCGCGCGCGTGCCGGAGTGCTGGCATTGCGCAATCGAGCCGCTTTGCGAATATCGGCCGAAGACGCCCGCGCCGGTCGAATGAAACCGTGGTCCGAGCGCCCGAAGGCTGCGCGGTCTACAATGGCGGATTGAGAAACCCGCAATCGAATCAATACCTTATGTTTAATCCCAGTCGCGACGAAGTGCGTCAGTTCTTTTCCGAAACCTGGCGTAAGGAGCGCGCCGGCGAAATTCTGACGCCACTTGAAAGCATGGCCGCCGACTGGATCGGCGAGCATCCCGAATATCACGACGCGCTTGTCGACGCCGGATCGCGCGAGGCCGACTATTCGCCGGATCGCGGCCAGACCAATCCGTTTCTGCATCTGTCGATGCATCTCGCAATCAGCGAGCAGTTGTCGATCGATCAACCGCCGGGCATCCGCCGCGCGCACGACCGGCTCGTCGCGCGTCTGGGCTCGCCGCACGATGCGCAGCACGCGATCATGGACTGCCTCGGGGAAGTCATCTGGGACGCGCAGCGCACAGGCACCCCGCCCGACACCGACGCCTATCTCGCGCTCATCGAGCGGCGTGCATCGCGCGACTGAGCGCAGCTTAGCAACTAAGCAACCGAATCCGCGCCATCAAACGAAAACACCCCGCTTGCGAAGCGGGGTGTTGACCGGCTGCCGGGACTTCCGAAGCAGCGCCTACTTCTTCAGCACGAGACTGCCGTCGAGCGATTCGATGTAAGCCGCGAGGTCCTTCAGATCGCTTTGCGACAGGCTCTGCACCTGCGCCGCCATGATGGCGTTGTTGCGTCCGAAGTTCGGATTGTTGCCGCCGATCTGATATTGGCGCAGCGCCCAGTAGATATAGGTGGCGTGCTGGCCCGCGAGGCGCGGATACTCCCCGCTCACCGGTTTGTTGAGGCCGGGACCGTGGCAGGCCGCGCAGTTGTGGCTGTCGGAGAGCGCCTTGCCGTTGCCCGCGTCGGCCGCGTGCGCCGTGCCGAACGCCGTCATGCCGATGAGCGCCGCTGCCGCGCATGCCGTCTTGAAGCTGTGTTGAAGTGCCTGAGAGGGCTTCATGAATTCTCCTGTCCGCGTTGTCGGATGCCGTTTGCACGGCGCCGGTCATTTCACGCGCGGATCACTTGTCGGGATTGTTCTTCGATTGGGGAGTCTGCGCGGCGTAGTACGCGGCGATATCGGCGATGTCCTGATCCGACAGCGTCGTTGCGATGGCGCGCATCGTGTCGAAATGACGATCGCCCTTCTTGTACGCGTGCAGCGCATTGGCGATGTACTGCGCGTTCTGACCGCCCAACATCGGCACTTCGTAGACCTCGGGGTACGCGGTGCGATAGCCGGGGATGCCGTGGCAGCCGATGCACATCGCGACCTTGCCTTCCGCCGCCTTCGCGTTGCCGACGACATCGGCCGACGCCTCGGTCGCGAAGCCGGCGAGACCCGACAGCGCTGCAATCACGGCACATTTGCCGACGAAATTGTTCATAGCTCTTCTAACCTGGCTTGAGGGGAAATCCGGCGCTCCAAAGGCCGCGGCCCGCGCCGAGCGCAATACAAGCTTCTCGGGACTGTTTGCTGCTACAGGGTCTGGCGCCACGCAGGCCAAAAAAATCGCGCTAATTGTACCGCGCGACCTACCCCCCGTCCACACGCGAACCGCGCCGAAGCCCTGCTGACAAGGGGAATCGGCTGAAAAGCGCGCGCACAGCCTGCGACAATCCGTCCCTGTACAAGCGATGAAGCCGCCTGCGCACACGCACCGGACGACGTAAGAGCGACGCTCGACCCGCGCCACGAGCCGCCGATGGAGCGGCTCAAACGATACCCGGCGCGCCTCAATGCCGAAAGGGCTTCTGACTTATACTGGGATTTTTTTCCCGACCGGATCTTCGTCATGCGTTTCGAAGGCTCATCGCAATACGTCGCAACCGACGATCTCAAACTCGCGGTGAACGCCGCGATGACGCTGCAACGGCCGCTGCTCATCAAAGGCGAACCCGGCACCGGCAAGACCATGCTCGCGGAGGAAGTAGCGGGCGCGCTCGGCATGCCGCTTCTGCAATGGCACATCAAGTCGACGACCAAAGCCCAGCAAGGCCTCTACGAATACGACGCGGTTTCGCGCCTGCGCGATTCGCAACTCGGCGACGAACGCGTCAAGGATATCCGCAATTACATCGTCAAGGGCGTGCTGTGGCAGGCGTTCGATTCGGACGAGCAAACGGTGCTGCTGATCGACGAGATCGACAAGGCGGACATCGAATTTCCGAACGATCTGCTGCGCGAACTCGACCGCATGGAGTTCTATGTCTACGAGACGCGCGAGCTCGTGAAGGCGAAGCATCGGCCGCTCGTGATCATCACGTCGAACAACGAAAAGGAATTGCCTGACGCCTTCTTGCGCCGCTGCTTCTTCCACTACATCAAGTTCCCCGAAGCGGAGACGATGAAAGCCATCGTCGAGGTGCATTTTCCGGGCATCAAGCAGGACCTGCTCGCCGCCGCCATGCAGAGCTTTTTCGAACTGCGCGGCGTGTCGGGGCTGAAGAAGAAGCCGTCCACGTCCGAACTGCTCGACTGGCTCAAGCTGCTGCTCGCCGAGGACATTCCGCCCGAAGCGCTGCGCTCGCAGGATCAGAAGCAGATCGTGCCGCCGCTGCATGGCGCGCTGCTGAAAAACGAACAGGACGTCGCGCTGTTCGAGCGGCTGCTGTTCATGAACCGCAATCATCGCTAAGCCATAGTCATCACTCACGAGACCAAAGGAACACGACGCATGAGCCGCTGGATCGAACCCGTCACGCTCGAAGGCGAGCACATCAAGCTCGTCCCGCTCACCCTCGATCACGAAGCGGCGCTCGCCGCTGCCGCCGCCGACGGCGAGCTGTGGAAGCTGTGGTACACGAGCGTGCCCGCGCCGGGCACGACGCGCGCCTACATCGAGACGGCCCTCGACATGCGTGACCGGCTCGGCGCGCATCCGTTCGCCGTGATCGATCCGAAGACGGGCGACGTCGTCGGCTCGACGCGTTACTTCAATGTCGAGGCGGCGCATCGGCGTCTGGAAATCGGCCATACGTGGTACGCGAAGCACGTACAGCGCACCGCGCTCAACACCGAAGCCAAGCTGCTGCTGCTCGGCCATGCGTTCGAGCGGCTGAATGCAATCGCGGTGGAGTTCCGCACGCATTTCATGAACCATCAGTCGCGTGCGGCCATCGCGCGGCTCGGTGCCAAGCAGGACGGCATTCTGCGCAATCACCAGATCGGCAAAGACGGCGCGTATCGCGACACGGTCGTGTTCTCGATCATCGAATCGGAGTGGCCGGCCGTGCGCACGCATCTGAAGCACCGGCTCGACCGCTGAAATTCGTCACGATGGAGAGCGCGCCATGCTGATCGACTTCTTCTACTCGCTGCGCGACGCGAAGCTGCCCGTTTCGGTGAAGGAATATCTGACCCTGCTCGAAGCACTGAAGGCGCAGGTGATTTCGCCGTCGCTCGACGAGTTCTACTTCCTCGCCCGCATGACGCTCGTGAAGGACGAGAAGTACTTCGACAAGTTCGATCGCGCGTTCGGCGCGTACTTCCGCGGCGTGACGCAGCTTCCCGACGAAGCGTTTTCCGTTCCGCTCGACTGGCTCAAAAAACGCATCGAGCGCGACTTCACGCCCGAGGAGAAGAAGCGCATCGAGGCGCTCGGCGGCCTCGACAAGCTGATGGAACGCCTCAAGGAACTGATGGACGAGCAGAAGGAACGTCACGAGGGCGGCAACAAGTGGATCGGCACCGGCGGCACGTCGCCGTTCGGACATGGCGGCTACAACCCGGAAGGCATTCGCATCGGCGGGGAATCGTCGGGGAACCGCACGGCGGTGAAAGTCTGGGACGAGCGCGCATACAAGGATTACGACGACCAGGTCGAAATCGGCACGCGCAACATCAAGGTCGCTTTGCGGCGTTTGCGTCGCTTCGCGCGTGAAGGCGCGGCCGAGGAACTCGATCTGCCCGACACCATTCGCAGCACGGCCGCCAACGCGGGCTGGCTCGACCTGAAGATGGTCCCCGAGCGCCACAACAACGTGAAGGTGCTGATGCTGCTCGATGTCGGCGGCTCGATGGACGATCACATCAAGCGCGTCGAAGAACTGTTTTCCGCCGCGAAGGCCGAATTCAAGCATCTGGAGTTCTACTACTTCCACAACTGCGTGTATGACTACCTGTGGAAGAACAACCGCCGCCGTCACGCCGAACGCACACCGACGTTCGACGTGCTGCACAAGTTCACGCCGGACTACAAGCTGATCTTCGTCGGCGACGCCACCATGAGTCCCTACGAAGTGATGCAGCCGGGCGGCTCCGTCGAGTACAACAACGCCGAGGCGGGCGCCGTGTGGCTGCGCCGTCTCGCGGACCAGTTTCCGCATCACGCGTGGCTCAATCCCGAGCCCGAGCGGCTATGGGAATACCGCCAGTCGATCTCGGCAATTCGCCACGTTCTCGGCAATCGCATGTATGCGCTCACGCTGGCAGGCCTCGAAGCCGCGATGCGCGCCCTGTCGAAATAACTCACCACACCGATTCAAGCATGAAAGTCTCTCCCGGCGCGCCGACTGCGCGCGTCCCGTTGCGCCCCTTCGCCGATTCCTCCGTCTCCACGATTGTCGCCGGCTTCGTCGCGATGATGACCGGCTACACCAGTTCCCTCGTGCTGATGTTCCAGGCGGGCCAGGCCGCGCATCTCACCGATGCGCAGATTTCCTCGTGGATCTGGGCGCTGTCCATCGGCATGGCGGTCTGCACGATCGGGCTGTCGCTGCGTTATCGCGCGCCGATCGTCGTCGCGTGGTCGACGCCGGGCGCGGCGCTGCTCGTCACGTCGTTGCCGAACGTGGCGTATGCGGACGCGATCGGCGCATTCGTCGTCTGCGCGCTGCTGCTCTGCGCCGTCGGCCTGACCGGCTGGTTCGATACGCTGATGAAGCGCATTCCCGCCGGCATCGCCGCCGCGCTGCTTGCGGGCATTCTGTTCGAGATCGGTATCGAGATCTTTCGCGCGGCGCAGTATCAGACGGCGCTCGTCGTCGTGATGTTCTTCACGTATCTCCTGGCCAAGCGGCTCGCGCCGCGCTATGCGATTCCCGCGACGCTCGTGGCCGGCGTCGCGCTCGCGGGCGCGCTCGGCCTGCTCGATTTCTCGCGCTTTCATGTGGCGCTCGCGCATCCCGTTTTCACGATGCCGAGCTTTTCTTTGTCGGCGGCAATCAGCATTGGCGTGCCGCTGTTCATCGTCGCGATGGCCTCGCAGAATGTGCCGGGCATCGCCGTGCTGCGCGCCGACGGCTACACGACGCCCTCCGCCCCGCTCATCTCGGCAACCGGCATCGCCTCGCTCGTGCTCGCGCCGTTCGGCTCGCACGGCGTGAATCTCGCCGCCATCACCGCCGCGATCTGCACCGGCCGCGAAGCCCATGAAAACCGCGACAAACGCTACACCGCGGCGCTCTGGTGCGGCATCTTCTATCTGATCGCGGGCACCTTCGGCGCGACCATCGCCGCGCTCTTTGCGGCCTTTCCGAAGGCGCTGGTCGTCTCGGTCGCGGCGCTGGCGCTGTTCGGCTCGATCATGAGCGGCCTCACCAACGCGATGCAGGACGCACGCCAGCGCGAACCCGCGCTGGTCACGTTCATGGTGACGGCCTCGGGTTTGACGCTGCTCTCGATCGGTCCGGCGTTCTGGGGGCTGATCGCGGGCGTCGCGACACATCTCGTCCTGAATGCGCGGCGAACCTGACGCGCATTCCACAGCGGATTCCGTCCGATGCCACCGCCTGCGCGCCGCATGGAACGCGAGCGATTGCGGGCGGTCGAAACCCGGCATCCGCGCACGCTCTCAGCGCGTTTGGCGCGCGCAGGACTAGAATGAGGGATTGACATTCAGGGGCGCGCCGGGCGGGCGAAGTAGCCGCACGGCGTCGCATTCATGGCTAATCCGCGGGTTACCGCAATTTGACAAGGCGCACGCGCCTGAGACTCGACATGACATCCGCTCTCGACCAGCTCAAGCAATACACGACCGTCGTCGCCGACACGGGCGACTTCCAGCAATTCGTCGCGTTCAAGCCGCGCGACGCGACGACCAATCCGTCGCTGATCCTGAAGGCCGTCCAGAAGGACGACTACAAGCCGCTGCTCGAAAAGACCGTCAAGGAACACGCGAAGAAGCCGTTGCCGCAGATCATCGACAACCTGCTCGTCGCGTTCGGCACCGAAATCCTGAAGATCATTCCGGGCCGCGTGTCCACCGAAGTCGACGCACGCCTCTCGTTCGACACCAAAGGTTCGATCGACAAGGCGCACGACATCATCAAGCTGTATGAGAACGCGGGCATCGGCCGCGACCGCGTGCTGATCAAGCTCGCCTCGACGTGGGAAGGCATCCGCGCCGCCGAAGTGCTGCAGAAGGAAGGCATCCACTGCAACATGACGCTGCTGTTCTCGCTGGCGCAGGCCGTGGCGTGCGCGGAAGCCGGCGCGCAACTCATTTCGCCGTTCGTCGGCCGCATTTACGACTGGTACAAGAAGTCCGCCGGGGCCGAATGGGACGAAGCGAAGAACGGCGGCGCGAACGATCCGGGCGTGCAGTCGGTGCGGCGCATCTATGCGTACTACAAGAAGTTCGGCTACAAGACCGAAGTGATGGGCGCGAGCTTCCGCACGGTGAATCAGATCACCCAGCTCGCCGGTTGCGATTTGCTGACCATCAGTCCCGATCTCCTGCAAAAACTCGCCGACAGCAACGACACGGTCGAGCGCAAGCTTTCGCCGGAGTCGGCGAAGAACGAGAACGTGGAAAAGATCGCCGTCGACGAGCCGACTTTCCGCTTCCTGCTCAACGACGACGCCATGGCCACCGAAAAGCTCGCCGAAGGCATCCGCACCTTCGCCGCCGATGCAGTCAAGCTCGAGAAGCTGATCACCGCGCTGCAGTAACCGAGCCGAGAAAAAAGGACCGCGATCGGGCCCCGCCGGGTTCGATTTGCGGTCCTTTTTGTTTCGCCGCGCGGCACCTTCTTTTGAACTTTTCCGATTTGACCCGGCATGCCGAAGCACTAGACTCTCGTGCTTCGGCGGCGCATCGGCTGCTCACGCACGGGATCGTTCGATCATGCATCTGGATACCTATCTCTTTTTCAACGGCGACTGCGCGGCGGCGCTCGACCTCTATCGAGCCGCATTCGGCGCGCAGATCATCGCGCTGATTCGCTTCCGTGACATGCCGAACGGCGGCGACGCGCCGCCCGAGTGGCAGGACAAGATCATGCACGCGATTTTTCGCGTCGGTCAGAACGACGTCATGGCGTCCGATGGCCGCGACGAGCAGCCGCGCAAGGCCTACACCGGGTTCACGCTGTCGATCGTCGCCGATGACGCGGCAGCCGGCCAGCGCATTTTCGCCAGGCTCGCCGAAGGCGGACAGGTGCTCACGCCATGGCAATCCACCTTCTGGACGCGCGGCTTCGGCATGCTGACCGACCGCTTCGGCGTGCCGTGGATGGTCAACGTCGCCGTCGAGAGCGAAGCCAAGGCGGCCTGAGTTTCGCGGCTTCGCTGCGGCGTCGGGACGTCAGTCGTTGAGCGGCCGCGCGCCTTCGATATTCCACTGCCGCTCGATTTCCGACAGCCGCAGCCGCAGCCGGTCCACCTGTTCGACGAAGCGCATCGCGAGCCAGTGCATGCCTTGCGTGGCGCGATCGTTTTCGTCTTCGCCGTCGCATGCGTGCGACACGAACGCCGACGTGTCCACCGCGCGGTACAGGAGCCCCACGCGCCCGAAGCGCAGCGCGCGCGCCATCTGCAAAAGCTGCTGCCGCACGGCGTATTCGCGCGGCGAGCACGCAATCGCAAAGCGGCTGCCGCCCGCCGCGACTTCCGGCATCGACGTGATCAGCATTTCGAGCGCCGCGAGAATCGAGCGGTGCAGGCGCTGGATTTCTTCGAGTTGCGCGAGCGGCACGTCCGTCTCCTTCGCGACCGATTCCATCAACGCGCGCGCCTGCACGAGCCGCTGGCTCATCGCGAAGAAACGCCGGGCGGTTTCTTCCGCGATGAGCGGCGTGCCGTCGAGCAAGGCGCCGTAGAACCTCGCGCATTCGCGCAGATTGTCCGCGAGCCGGTAGCGCCACGAATACGTCGCGTATTGCGGCAGCACGAACGAGAACCCGAGCGCGATCACCACGCCGATCAGCACATTCGCCGTGCGCCACAAGCCGGTGGAAAGCGGCAGGTCGCCGTGGCCGGAGACGATGACCATCGTGATCGCGGTGAGCAGCGCGACGTAGCCCGCCTTGCCGATCGCGTAATACGCGCAGCCGCCGGCGATCAGGCACATCAGGACGAAAAACAGCATCTGCGAGCCGGAGAACGTCGTCACGAGAATCAGGAAGAGCCCGAAGAGCGCGCCGAGCATGGTGCCGACCGCGCGCTCGGTCGCCTTCTTGCGGATATTGCCGTAATGCTGCAGCCCGCCCACCACGACCAGCACCGACACCGATGCCCACGGGCCGTGCGGCACGTCGACGCCTGTCGTGACGATGAACGACGTCGCCATGGCGAGCGCGACGCGCACCGCGTGGATCGCGTTTGCATGCCGGTAGCGGAAGTACGGCGACGCAATCCAGTGCAGGATGCGCGCGAGATGGCCGCGCCGGGGTGACGTCGATGTCGGAGAAAGCATGGTTCGCTCGCGTCGGTGAATACGGTCCGCCGCACTGGACGGTGCCGCCAAACGAAAACGCCCGCAACGGCCAGCGGCTGTTACGGGCGTTTTACCAGCTTTTCGCGCGACGCGTCGGGCGCCAGCACGGCGCGTCGTCGCACGGGCTGGATCAGCCTTCCACGATGTCCAGATAGTCTTCCGGACGCGTACGGTCGTCCGAGCGCTTCAGCCCCAGCACGCGCACGAGCAGACTCACGGCCACCGCGACGATCAGGTTGGCGATCAGCGCCCACACCGCCGCGTAGCCCGGCACGACATAGCCGAACAGATGCAGCGGATAGATCGAGCCCTTCAATTGCAGCGACACGGCCATCCACGTTCCGACGCCGATGCCCACCGCCCAGCCGATCAGGAGGCCGCGATGATCGAGCACGCGCGTATAGAGGCCGAGCACGAGCGCGGGCAGTGTCTGGATGATCCAGATGCCGCCGAGCAGTTGCAGCTGAATGGCGTACGTGAGCGGCAGCGCGAGAATGAAGACCACCGCGCCGACCTTCACGATCAGCGACACGAGCTTGGCGACGTTGGTCTCCTGCTCCGGCGTCATCGACTTGTTGACGAACTCGCGATGCACGTTGCGCGTGTAGAGGTTCGCCGCCGCGATCGACATGATCGCCGCCGGCACCAGCGCGCCGATGCCGATAGCCGCGAACGCCACGCCCACGAACCACGACGGGAAGTAGTGCAGGAACAGCGCCGGCACGGCGAAGTTCGCGCCGTAGGCCTTGAAGTACGACGCGAATTCCGGCATGTCCTTCACGCCCGAGGCGAGCGCCATGTAGCCGAGCAGCGCGAGCAGGCCGAGCACGAGCGAATACGCCGGCAGCAGCGCCATGTTGCGGCGGATCGTGTTGCCCGAATTCGACGAGAGAATCGCCGTCACCGAGTGCGGATACAGGAACAGCGCGAGCGCCGAACCCACCGCGAGCGTCGCGTAGGCGCTGTAGCCGTTCAGGCTCGCTGCATCCGGCGCTTTCAGCAGCAGCTTTTCAGGCGGCACGACGCTGAAGATATGGCCGAAGCCGCCGAGCTGCGCCGGAATCACGATCATCGCGGCGATGATGGTGATGTAGATCAGCACGTCCTTCACCACGGCGATCATCGCCGGCGCGCGCAGGCCCGACGTGTACGTGTAGGCGGCGAGAATCGCGAACGCGATGATGAGCGGCAAATCGCCGACGAAGCCTTGCGTCGAGAAACCGAGCGCGCCGATCACCACTTCGATGCCGACCAGTTGCAGCGCGATATACGGCATGGTCGCGACGATGCCCGTCAACGCGACGGCGAGCGCCAGCATGCGGCTGTTGTAGCGCGCGTGCACGAAGTCGGCGGCGGTCACGTAACCGTGACGCTTCGCGATGCTCCACAGCTTCGGAAACACGACGAACGCGAACGGATAGATGAGGATGGTGTACGGCAACGCGAAGAAGCCGGTCGCGCCCGCGCCGAACACGAGCGCCGGAACGGCGACGAACGTGTACGCGGTGTAGAGATCGCCGCCGAGCAGGAACCACGTGACGATGGTGCCGAAGCGGCGGCCGCCCAGGCCCCATTCGTCGAGTTGTGCGAGATCGCCTTTACGCCAGTGCGCGGCGATGAAGCCGAGAATCGTGACGCCGACGAAGAAGAGAACGAAGACGAAGGTTGCGGTGCCGTTCATCATCGCGCACCTCCTTGATTATTATTTTTGCGGCCCGAGGGCAGCGCTTTGGTCTTCTTGTAGACGATGGCCGTGATGACCGCGCTGATCAGCACCCACAGAAGCTGATACCAGTAGAAGTACGGAAAGCCCCACAAAACGGGCTCGATCTTGTTGTAAAACGGCACCCATACCACACCGATCCAGGGAAGGATCAAAAGCCAAAGCCAGTGCTTGTTGCGCGGTTGTCCGGTGCCGGTCGCAGCTTCGTGAGCCATGAACGGTCTCCTCTTGTTTTGATTCGTTGGATTATCGCGAGTCCGGCGGGATGCCGGTCGTCGGGTAGACGTGTCGCTGAAAGCGCCCCGAAATAACAGAGGGAGTATAGGGACCGTTAAAAGCGGGTCAAGCAGGGGGAATCCCGACTATTCCGCTGATTTGAAAGGATTTTGGGAATAGGCCAGAACGCGTGTTCCGGCCTTGGTGTGTCACGCGTCGATCAGATCGAGAACGAACCGCTCGTCGCCACGCCCGCGCTTTCGGCAAGGCCCTTGACCCACTTGCGCGCGGGCAGGCCGAGTTCCGCCTCGATCAGCTTCGCACGCGCTTCGAGCGCGGCGAACGGCACATCGAGCGCGGGACCGGCGAACGCAAGCGCCACACGATTGCCGTCGTGCACTTCGGGCAGCGCAATCACGCGACGATCGAACGCTTCGTTGAGATGGCGCATGTTGCGCACGAAGCTCGGATGATCGCCGAACAGGTTGATCGTGACGACGCCCGCCTCGGGCGTGAGACACGCGCGGCAGGCGCGATAGAACGACACGCTGTCGAGCACGGGGCCGCGCGCGGTGGCGTCGTAGATATCGATCTGCAGCGCGCCGATCGTGCCGTGGTTCGCGCGATCGTTGACGAATTCCCACGCGTCGCGCTCGGTGACGGTGAGACGCGCGTCGTCGTAAGGCAGTTCGAACATCGCGCGCGCGGCGATCACGACAGCGGGATTCAACTCGACCGCCTCCACTTTCGCGCGCTTCAGGAAGCGATAGCAGAACTTGGTGAGCGCCGCCGCGCCGAGGCCGAGCTGCACGATGCGCTCGGGCGTCTCGACGAACAGCAGCCACGCCATCATCTGCTGCGCATATTCGAGCTCGATGTGATCGGGCTTCTTGAGCCGCATCGCGCCCTGCACCCATTCGGTGCCGAAATGCAGATAGCGCACGCCGCCCTCTTCCGAGAACGTCACGGGCGCGAAGCGCGGCTTGCGGGGCGCTTCGATGCGCGGCGCATTCGCGAGGTCGTCGCGATCGTCGTCGGCGGCGCGCTCGCGCTTCTTCGATTTGCTGTTGTCTTTCTTACGGCCGAACGCGCGGGCTTCAGCGGACGCGCGCCTGATCAGATTCGTCATGAGTGAGGATGTCGCGCCAGATGCGCAATTTTTGATCGAACGAGAGGATAGCATTGGCCGCGCTCGACGACGGCAACACGAGCGTTTCGTAGCCCGCGGCGCCGAGGACCGGCGCGAACCGGCCCGAGGTCTTGCCGTTGAAGCAGACGCGCCGCAGCCGCGGAAAACGCACGTGGAATTCGGCGAAGTCGTTGGGCGATGCGTGGCGGATCGCGCTGTCGAGACTGCCTTCGCGCTCGCACGCGGCGAGCACGTCCCACAGGCCGATGCCGTGCGCCACGAGCCGCGTCAAACGATCTTCGTAGGCGAGTTCGTGCAGATTCTCGCCGATGACCGCGCCCACCAGCCGCCAGAACTGATTGCGCGGATGCGCGTAGTACTGCGTCGCCGCGAGCGACGCTACGCCCGGAAAGCTGCCCAGGATGAGCGTGTGCGTGCCCTCGTCGCCGATCGGTGCGAATCCCGCGAGCTTCATGTGGCTTCGCCGTGCGCGACGCGCGTCGCATGCGAACGCAGATGCTCAAAGGCACGCGCGTGATCGCGACGGCGCGGGCCGTGCATCGGCGCGAGCCTGGCCCAGAGCGTATCGAGCATGCATTCCGTGACCATCAGCGGCGCGCCGTGGCGCTCGAACACGGAACGTCGCGCGACGAGCGTGTGCGCCGGCTGATTCGTTTGCACGGATGCAAGCCGATGCAGCGGATGCCGCGCCGTGATGCGCCGGCTCGCGAGCGCCGAGCGCGAGACGCTGCTGTCGCTATAGAGCAGTTCGGCGAGCGGACGCGTGCGCAGACGGCGCATCGACTGCCACACGCCGATGCTGTGCGCGAGCGCGACGATACTATGCGCCACGACGAACGGCACGCCTTCCACGTTGAGCGCGACTTCGCGCACCCACACCGGCGTGCGCGGCGTGATGCCGAGGGCACGCGCTTCGTCGCGCCACGGAAGATCGACGGCTTCGCGCGTCACATCGACGCTTACCGCGCCGAGCGTGCGCAAATGCGCGGTCAGCGAGCCGCCGCGCGTGAGCCAGTCTTTTTGAGCGTCGATGAGCGTGGGAAGCGGGGCGACGCGCCAGTGGGCGTCGGTCGGATCGATGGGCGTCGGCATGGCGCCGATTATAAATGCGCGTCGATGCCGCACGTCCAAATGGGAAACGTCGCATAGACCTTTCAGGGTCGCACTTCTATTCTGAGCGATGCTCTCAAAGCGGCTCTGCGTGCGCATCCGGACAGGCCGGCATGGGTACGCCACCGCCGCGCTCATTTCTTTATTCGCTTCGTGACTGCAGAAACCCTCTCCACTCGCCCTTATCGGGAATTCGACGAAGCCGAGCTTGCTCACCTCGCCGCGCATGGTCTGCTGCTTAGCCCGCTTCCCAGCCCGCTCTCCGGCGACGCCGGCCAGCTCAGCGCGCTCGGTCGTCTGCACATTCAGCAGCGCAACCCGACGCGCGCAATCGAGCGTCTCGATGCCGCCCTCGCGCTTGCACCGGACAACGCGGACTGTCTGACCGATCGCGCCATTGCCGCGCTCATGCTCGCTGACTATGACGGCGCAATAGACCGGTTCCAACACGCGATCCGATGCACGCCGGACAATGCGCGGCTCCACTGCAACCTCGGCAACGCCATGCGCGATGCCGGGCGTCGCGAAGACGCGCTGCCGCCTTTCGCGCGCGCCTTCGAACTCGATCCGCGCATGTTCGAAGCGTGCCTCGCGAGCGCCGAAGTGCTCGACGAACTGGGCCGGCCGCACGACGCGCTTGTGGCCTATCGGAACGCACACAGTTTGGCTCAAGACGACACGCGCGCGCTGCTCGGCGAGGGTTACGTCCTGACCGTCGCGCTGAAGCGTCACACTGAAGCGGAGGCCATTTTCCGGCAAGCGGTGCAACTGGAACCCGGTAATACCCGCGCCGTGTTCGGTCTCGCGCTTTCGCTCGGAGCGCAACTGCGCTTCGAGGATTCGCTCGAGGCCTATGGGCGCGCGCTCGCGCTCGCGCCGGACAAAGTCAGCGTGCACCACAATATGGGCTTCATGCTGACGTGTCTTGGGCGTTACGACGACGCGGACAAATACTTGCGCCGCGCGATCCAGTTGGAGCCCAATATGCCGGATTCGAACAAGATCCTGGGCATGTCCGAGCTGCGGCGCGGCAACTACCGCGTGGGCCGGGCAATGTACGAATTTCGCAAGGCGGGCGGCGTGGCGCGCGGTTATCCGGCCCTCGATATCCCGGAATGGCGAGGCGAACCGCTCGCGGGCAAACGCATCGTCCTGAACCGCGAACAGGGCGCCGGAGACCAGTTCCAGTTCATCCGCTACGCCCGCGTGCTGCGCGCAATGGGCGCGACCGTCGACGTATGGGCGAACGAAACGCTTGCGCCGATGCTCGCCCGCGCCGATGGCGTCAACCGCGCGATCACGCACACGCCCGGCAACGAATACGACTATTACTGCCCCGTGATGAGCGTGCCGCATCACCTGCCGGACGAACCGATTCCCGCCAGCGTGCCTTATCTCTCGGCCGATGCAGCCCTCGCCGGAACATGGCGCGAGCGTCTCGATCAGGCGGCGGGACAGCGTCGCAAGATCGGTATCGTGTGGGCAGGCAATCCCGGTCACCAACTCGATCGCTTCAGATCGATTCCGCTCGCCGCTCTGCTGCCGCTCGCCGACCTGCCCGGCCTCGCATGGTTCGCCTTGCAGAAAGGCGAGGCCACGCGGCAACTCGCCGACTGCGCCGGCCGCTGGCCGATCGAGTTGCTCGACGCGCAACTGGACAGCTTCACCACCACCGCGGCCGCGATCGAAGCACTGGATCTGGTCATCACGGTCGATACGTCCGTCGCGCATCTGGCGGGCGCGCTCGGCAAGCCGGTGTGGATCATGCTGCCCGCACAGGCCGACTGGCGCTGGATGATCGGCCGCGTCGACAACCCCTGGTATCCGACCGCGCGGCTTTTCAGGCAGCACACGTTGGGCGACTGGTCGCCCGTCATCGAGGAGTTGCGTGCGGCGCTTGCGGAGTTCGGCGCGAGAGATGCCGTCATGTAAGTCCTGGCGCAGTCTGCCAAGGCTCAACAAAAAAACGCGCCGCCGGTGCAACCCGGTAGCGCGTTCGTACGTTTCACGAAGCTCGCCGGATCTTCCAGCGCGCCGCCTTCAGCCAGCATCGCCTGATCGAAGAGCAGATGGCGCCAGTCCGCAAAATTGGCGTTGTCCGCGCTCAGGGCCTTCACCAGCGGATGCTCCGGATTCACTTCCAGAATCGGCTGCATCTGCGCTGCGGCGCGTTCTGGCCCGCCGCCTTCAGCATGTGCTGCAGATAGCCGCTCATGTCGCCTTAATCTTTGAGGAAAGAAAGCACCCACTCGTCGACGCGATCCGTCAGCAACAGCACCTCGACGCCCTTCTTACGGAACGCTTCCTGATGCGGGCTGTTCTTCGCGCCTGCCAACTGTCGGCGGTGACGTAATAAATCTTCGTTGCTCGAGCCAGTCTTTTTGAGCGTCGATGAGCGTGGGAAGCGGGACGACGCGCCAGCGGGCGCCGGTGGGATCGATGAGCGTCGGCATGGCGCCGAGCATAAATGCGCGTCGATTCGGCACGCCCAAATGGGAAAGGTCGGATAGACCTTTCGGGGTCGCACTCCTATTCTGAACGACGCCCTCAGAAGCGGCGCTGCGTGCGCAACCGGCCAAGGCCGGCATGGGTTCGCTACCGCCGCGCTCCTTCATTCATTCGCTTCGTGACTGCAGAAATCCTTTCGACTCATCCGGCTGCGGCCGAGCCCGCGCCTCGCTCCCATCAGGAATTCGACGAAGCCGAACTCGCTCACCTCGCCGAGCAAGCCCCGCTTTCCGGCGACGCCGACCGGCTCTGCGCGCTCGGTCGCCTGCATCTTCGGCAGCACAACCCGACGCGCGCGATCGAGCGTCTCGATGCCGCACTCGCGCTCGCGCCAGACAATGCGGACCTGCTGAACGATCGCGCCATTGCCGCGCTCATGCTCGCCGATTACGACGGCGCAATAGACCGCTTCCGGCACGCGATTCGATGCACGCCGGACAACGCGCGGCTGCACTGCAACCTCGGCAACGCCATGCGCGATGCCGGGCGTCGCGAAGACGCGCTGCCGCATTTCGCGCGCGCGCTCGAACTCGATCCGCGCATGCTCGACGCGGTCCTCGCGAACGCCGAATTGCTCGAGCAACTGGGCCGGCCGCACGACGCGCTCGTTGCTTATCGGGACGCACGCAACATCGCTCCGGACGACATGCGCGGGCTGCTCGGCGAGGGGTACGCCCTGAACGCGATGAAGCGTCATGTCGATGCCGAGGCCATGTTCCGGCAAGCGGCGCAACGAGAACCCGACAATATTCACGCCGTCTTCGGCCTGGCACTCACGCTCGGATCGCAACTGCGCTTCGAGGATGCGCTCGAAGTCTATGGGCGCGCGCTCGCACTCGTGCCGGACAACGCCTCCGTGCACAACAATGTCGGCTTCATGCTGACGTGCCTCGCGCGCTACGACGAAGCGGACGAGCACTTGCGCCGCACCATCCAGTTGAAACCCGATATGCCGGATGCGAACAAGGTTCTGGGCATGTCGGAGCTGCGGCGCGGCCACTACCGCGCGGGCTGGGCAATGTACGAGTTCCGCAAGGCGGGCGGCGAGGCGGGCGGTTATCCGGCGCTCGACATCCCGGAATGGCAAGGCGAACCGCTCGCGGGCAAACGCATCGTCCTGAATCGCGAACAGGGCGCCGGAGACCAGTTCCAGTTCATCCGCTACGCCGGCGTGCTACGCGCGATGGGCGCGACCGTCGACGTATGGGCAACCGAAGCGCTTGCGCCGCTGCTCGCCCGCGCCGATGGCATCGACCGCGCGATTACGGAAATGCCTCGCGACGGATACGACTACTACTGCCCCGTGATGAGCGTGCCTCATCGTCTAGCGGACGAGGCGATTCCTGCCCGCGTGCCTTATCTCTCGGCCGATGCAGCCCTCGCCGCGATCTGGCGCGAGCGTTTCGATCGGGCGGCGGGACAGCGTCGCAAGGTCGGCATCGTGTGGGCGGGCAATCCCGGTCATCATCTCGATCGCTTCAGATCGATTCCGCTCGACCGCCTGTTGCCGCTTGCCGAGTTGCCCGGCCTCGCATGGTTCGCCTTGCAAAAAGGCGTGGCCACGCGGCAGCTCGCCGAATGCGCCGACCGATGGCCGATCACGCCGCTCGATGCGCAACTGGACAGCTTCGTCGCCACCGCGGCCGCGATCGAAGCGCTTGATCTGGTCGTCACGGTCGATACGTCCGTCGCGCATCTGGCGGGCGCGCTCGGCAAGCCGGTGTGGATCATGCTGCCCGCACAGGCCGACTGGCGCTGGATGATCGGCCGCGTCGACAACCCGTGGTATCCAAGCGCACGCCTTTTCAGACAGCACACGTTGGGCGACTGGTCGCCGGTCGTCGATGAGTTGCGTGCGGCGCTTGCGGCGCTCGGCGCGGGAGATAGCGTCAGTTAGGAAGATTCGTACGGAGCGAACGCGTCGCGGCGCTCAGACTGTGCTGCGCGCCGTGCTCGTTAAGCTCGGCGACTCAACGGAGTCGATCGAATGTCGGAAAACAAAAAGCAGACGTCCAAGAAAGTGGCACATCTGGCAGCGGAAACGCTGCATAACCCCAAAGCGTCGGCAATCGCCAAGAGTCTCGCGGCCTCCGCCCTGGCGCAGTCGCATACCGGCAAGCAGACCAGCGCGGCAATGGAGCACAAGGCGAGCGAAGTGCTGCAGAGCTCGAAGTATTCGCAGGACACCAAGGCGCTTGCCGGATCGGTACTGGCGCAGTCCAACAAGGAGCGAAAGCTCAAATAAAAACGCGCTGCCGGACCAACCCGGCAGCGCGTTTTTCATAGACCTACTCGCGGGAGATTCAGCGCGCCAGCAACAGCGCGTTCGTGCGCTTCACGAAGCTCGCCGGATCTTCCAGCGCGCCGCCTTCGGCCAGCATTGCCTGGTCGAAGAGCAGATGGCACCAGTCCGCGAAATTGGCGTTGTCCGCGCTCAGGGCCTTCACCAGCGGATGCTCCGGATTCACTTCCAGAATCGGCTGCATCTGCGGCGCGTTCTGGCCCGCTGCCTTCAGCATGCGCTGCAGATAGCCGCTCATGTCGCCTTCATCGGCCACGAGGCAGCTCGGCGAATCCGTCAGCCGGAACGTCAGACGCACGTCCTTCGCCTTGCCTTCGAGCGCTTCCTTCATCTTCTCGACGAGCGGCTTCATCTCCTCGCCGACCTTTTCCTGCTGCTGCTTTTCTTCGTCGTTGAGCGCGCCCAGGTCGAGGTCGCCGCGCGCGACGCTCGCGAGCGGTTTGCCGTCGAATTCGTTGAGGAAGGACAGCATCCACTCGTCGACGCGATCCGTCAGCAACAGCACCTCGACGCCCTTCTTGCGGAACACTTCCAGATGCGGGCTGTTCTTCGCGGCCTGCCAGCTATCGGCGGTGACGTAATAGATCTTCGTCTGCTCGGGCTTCATGCGCGCGACGTAGTCGGCGAGCGACACGTTCTGCTCGTTGACGTCGCTATGCGTCGATGCGAAACGCACCAGCTTCGCGATGCGCTCGCGATTGCCGAAGTCCTCGCCGATGCCTTCCTTCAGCACCTGGCCGAACTCGCTCCAGAAGGTCGCGTATTTCTGCTTTTCGGCGTCGTCGGTGGCCTCGGCCGATGAAGCGGCAATGTCTTCAAGCATCGACAGCACGCGCTTGGTGACGCCTTCGCGAATCGCCTTCACGTCGCGGCTTTCCTGCAGAATCTCGCGCGACACATTGAGCGGCAGATCCGCCGAATCGACCACGCCCTTCACGAAACGCAGATACGCGGGCAGCAGTTGCTCGGCATCGTCCATGATGAACACGCGCTTCACATACAGCTTGAGCCCGCCGCGATGCTCGCGGTTCCACAGGTCGAACGGCGCGTGCTTCGGCACATACAGCAGTTGCGTGTATTCGCTGCGGCCCTCGACACGGTTGTGCGTCCACGCGAGCGGTTCGTCGTGATCGTGCGAGATGTGCTGGTAGAACTGCTTGTACTGCTCGTCGCTCACGTCGCTCTTCGGCCGCGTCCACAACGCGCTCGCCTGATTGACGGTCTCGTCCTCGTCCTTCACGACCATCTCGCTCTTCTCGGCGTCCCACTCTTCCTGCTTCATGAGGATCGGCAGCGCGACGTGGTCCGAATACTTCTGGATGATCGACTTCAGTTTGTGCGTGGACAGCAGCTCGTCCTCGTCCGCACGCAGATGCAGCGTGATGGTCGTGCCGCGTTGCGCGCGCTCGATGTCCTCGACTTCGAAATCGCCCTCGCCCGCGCTCGTCCAGCGCACGCCTTGCGCTGCCGGCAAACCGGCGCGGCGCGTTTCCACGGTGATCTTGTCCGCGACGATGAAGCCCGAATAGAAGCCGACGCCGAACTGGCCAATAAGCGCCGCATCCTTCTGCTGATCGCCGGAGAGCTTCGAGAAGAATTCCTTGGTGCCCGAACGCGCGATGGTGCCGAGATGCGAAATGGCTTCTTCGCGGCTCATGCCGATACCGTTGTCGTCGATCGTGACGGTGCGCGCGGCTTTATCGAACGATATGCGGATGCGCAGATCCGGATCGTTTTCGTACAGCGCGCTGTTTTCGATCGCTTCGAAGCGCAGTTTGTCCGCAGCATCCGATGCGTTGGAAATCAGCTCGCGCAGGAAAATTTCCTTGTTGCTGTAGAGCGAATGGATCATCAGGTGCAGAAGCTGCTTCACTTCCGCCTGAAAGCTCATGGTTTCTTGCGCCATGGTCGGGTCCTCTGGTGTTGAATTCGTGGGTCTGTTCGGTCCGTCGCGTGCTTTTGCATGCTTTCGCGTGCACGCCCGCGCGGACAATTCGTCGGATATGAGGGCGGCACTCGATCTTTCAAGAGCCAGCGCGCCCGGCTAAGATCATCGCCCCGCCCTCGCTCATGAAGCCGTCATGCCGTTTCTTTCAAATCGAAAGCGCCACGCGCGTCCGCTCACGGACGGCGAAGCCGCGATAGCCCGGCTCGTGTTCCGGGACGCAATCGACTACGCGAAAGTCTCGGTCTATGCCTGCGGCTATCTGCCGTTCGGCCTGCAGCCGTCGCGCACGGCGATGGCGCCCAACGGCAACCTGTATTTTCCGCGCGGCTGTTTTCAGGACGATTTCTCCCGCAGTAGCCTCGCCGACCGCATGTGGTTCATCCACGAGATGACGCACGTCTGGCAATTCCAGCTCGGCTATCCGGTCAGGCTGCGCGGCGCGATCCGCGTCGGTCTGCCGTATGCCTACACGCTCGCAGACGGCAAGCGTCTGTGCGATTACAACATGGAAGCGCAAGGCAACCTGCTCGCGGACTATTTCGCGCTCAGATTCTGCGACGCGCAAGGCAGCCTCTACGAACATCGCTACCGGCGAATGCCCGGCGCGCTCGCGTTCTTCGAAGCCGTGCTGAGCGACTTCATCCGCGCGCCGGCCGAACGGCGCAATTTGCCCGGACGCAAGCACGTCCACGGAAACGCGCGCTAGGCGCTTCGCCGCGACGCCTTTTCCAGACAGTTCGACAGCAGTTCGGGCAGCGCCGGATCGCCGCAATTGGCGATGTTGAAGCGCATCCAGGTTGTCGGCGATTGATGCGGGGAAAACAGGCTGCCGGGCGTGAGCAGAAAGCCCGCTTCGTGTCCGGCCGCCGCGAGACCGTCGGAGTCGACGCCCGCGTCCGCCCACAGGAACATGCCTGCCGCGGGGGGCGTCGCGAAAAGCCTGAGGCCGGTCTTCTCCAGCATGCGCGCGGTCTTTTCGCGCACGCCGTCGAGCCGCGCGCGCAGCCGCTCGACGTGCCGCCGGTAGTGCCCTTCGGTCAGCACCTTGTAGACGACGCGCTCGTTGAGTTCCGGGCTCGTCATGCCGACGAGCATCTTCTGGTCGGCGAGCGCCTTCGCCACGTCGGCCGACGCCGCGATATAGCCGACGCGCAGATTCGCCGCGAGCGTCTTCGAAAAACTGCCGAGAAAGATCACGCGCTTTAGCTGATCGAGCGAAGCCAGGCGCGTCGCGGGAAAGCCCGCTGGACAGAAATCGCCGTACACATCGTCCTCGACGACGATGAAGTCGTACTCCTGCGCCAGTTGCAGGATACGGAACGCCTGCGCGGCGGTGAGCGAGGTGCCGGTCGGGTTCTGCAGGACGGAGTTGATGATCAGCATCTTTGGACGCCAGGTCGCGACGAGCGTCTCGAGCGCGTCGAGGTCGGGACCGTCGGGCGTGTACGGCATGCCGAGGAGCCGCGCGCCCTGCGACGCGAAACGGCCGAACATCTGGAACCACGCCGGATCGCCTACGATCACCGCGTCGCCCGGTTTGACGTAGAGGCGCGCGATCAGGTCGATCGCTTGCGTGATGCCCGACACGAGCACGATCTGCCGCGCCGCCGACGCGCCGATTTCCAGTTCCTCCAGCCGCGTCTGCAACTGCTGGCGCAACGGCAAAAAGCCTTGCGGCGTGCCGAAGCCGAGCATCTGCGCGCCGCTCTGCCGCGACAGCGAACGCAGCGCGTTCGTAATGAGTTCGCCGTCGAGCCAGCGGCCCGGCAGGTAACCGAGACCCGGCCCTTTTTCCGGGCTGGACGTATGCAGCATGTTGCGCAGCAGCCAGACCACGTCGATGGTGTTCCGCACCGGCTCGCGCTCCGCCGCGAGCGCCGCCATCGCCGATGTCTCGCCCTTCGCGACCAATGCCGGCGCGCTGCGCTCGCGCACGTAGAAACCGGAGCCGCGCCGCGAATCGAGATAACCGTGCGCGACCAGCCGCTCGTACGCCTCGACCACCGTGAACCGCGACACGCCCTTGTCGAGCGCCAGCTTGCGGATCGACGGCATGCGCATGCCGGGACGGAACACGCGTTCGTCGATACGGCGGCGTCCCCATTGCACGAGCTGATCGACGAGCGTGAGCTGCGGGGCGTCGTGCGGGGCGGGAATCTGTTCGAGCGGGACGGACATGCGGACCTCCGATGTTCGGCGAACGCGCGGCGGCGTTGGAGAAACTGTATCGAATAGTATGGGGCCGATTGTACCGTTACTGTTACGGTGATAGCGGCTACATTCTGCTTTCGGGCTTTCAGAAGCGCGGCGGGGAAGCGTTATGCTTTCGGCCTTTGAACCGTTTTTTGCGCCCCCTTTGCCCCTCTCATGACCGACCGTCGACTCAAACTCGATCACCTCATAATCAACGCCCTGACGCTTGAAGAAGGCGCGCGCTTCGTCGCCACGAAATTCGGCGTGGAGATGGCGGCGGGCGGAGCGCATCCGCTGATGCGCACGCACAACCGTCTGCTGAATCTGTGGGGCGGCGCGTATCTGGAAGTGATCGCGATCGATCCGCACGCGGCGCCCGTCGCTTCGCCGCGCCCGCGCCTGTTCGCGCTCGACGATCCGGCGATGCAGCGCCGTCTCGAAGAAAACGGCCCGCAGCTCGTGCACTGGGCCGTGCGCGTGGAGCGGCCGAAGTCGCTCGTGCGTTGGCGCGAGCAGTATCCCGAACGCATCGCGCCCGTCGCGGCCATGTCGCGCGGCGGCAATTCGTGGGGCCTGACCGTGCCGGACGACGGCGCGTTCCCCGCGTGGCAAGGCGCCGGCGACGGTGTGCTGCCGTCGCTGATCCAGTGGGACACGCCGCGCCATCCGAGCGACACGCTGCCGCAAACGGGCATCGCGCTGAAATCGCTGACGGGTTTTCATCCGGACGCGGCGGCGCTCGCCGCTCAGCTCGAATGGCTCGGCGCGTCGCATCTGATGCAGGTTCAGGCGACGGCGGGCGCGCCCGTGCTCGTCGCGCAGTTCGATCTGCCGGATGGCTCCGTGCTCACGCTCGGCGAATCGGCGGAACAGGCGCGGGCGCGCGAAGAAGACGCGCAGCAGGCGGCCAAACGCCGCCGGACGAAAAAGCCCGAGCCGCAGGAAGCACCCGATACCCCGCCCGACGCGTAAGCGCAGGCCAACCAGGAGACACCTCACGATGAAGTCCCGCGAAACCGAAGGCATGTTGCTCGGCCTGATCGGCGTCGTCATTTTCAGTCTGACGCTGCCGATGACGCGCATCGTCGTCGCGGAGGTGCATCCGCTGCTGAACGGCCTCGGACGCGCGCTCGTCGCCGCGATTCCGGCCGCCGCGCTGCTCGCCTGGCGCCGCGAAAAGCTGCCGACGTGGCCGCAGGTCAAGAGCCTGGCGATCGTCGCGCTGGGCGTCATCATCGCGTTTCCGGTGTTTTCGGCGTGGGCCATGAAAACCGTGCCCGCCTCGCACGGCGCCGTCGTCAACGGGTTGCAGCCACTGTGCGTCGCGATTTATGCGGCGTGGCTCTCGCACGAGCGGCCGTCGAAGGCGTTCTGGGCGAGCGCGATTGCGGGCAGCGCGATTGTCGTCGCGTTCGCGCTGCAGTCGGGCGGCGGCGGATTGCAGGCGGGCGACCTGCTGATGCTCGTCGCGGTCGGCATCGGCGCGCTCGGTTACGCCGAAGGCGCGCGGCTCGCGCGGCAGATGGGCGGCTGGCAGGTGATCTGCTGGGCGCTCGTGCTCTCCGCGCCGTTTCTGGTGCTGCCGGTCGGCTGGCTCGCGTGGGCGCAATTGTTCGGCAGCCATGCGACGCATCCCGAAGCGCTGTCGCTCAAGACCTGGCTCGCGTTCGGCTACGTGACGCTGTTCTCGCAGTTCATCGGCTTTTTCGCGTGGTACGCGGGACTCGCGATGGGCGGCATCGCGCGCGTCGGGCAGGTTCAGTTGCTGCAGATCTTCTTCACGATGGCGTTGTCCGCGCTGTTCTTCGGCGAGCACGTGAGCGCATCGACGTGGCTGTATGCGGCCGCCGTCATCGTGACCGTCGTGCTCGGCCGGCGCGCCGCCGTGCGTCCCGCGCCGACGCCGGCCGTGGTTGCACCGGGCGCCGCCCGCACGACGCACGCAAGATGACGCGCCCGCGCGATAATCACGGATTGCAGTTCGTCGTCAGCCCAGTTTGAAAACACGCGGCCCGCGCCGCGCGAGACATAACCCCAGAGACAACCGAGGCATTTCATGAATCAAGCCGATCTCCGCGCCACGCCGTGGCAACTCTCCGAACGCGCACGCAAGCTCACCAGTTCGGCGATTCGCGAAATCCTGAAGGTCACGGAGCGGCCCGAGGTCATTTCCTTCGCGGGCGGTCTGCCCTCGCCCGCGACGTTTCCCGTCGAGGAAATGCGCCATGCCTCGGAGCGCATCCTGCGCGACCAGCCCGCCGCGGCGCTTCAGTACAGCGCGACCGAAGGCTATCTGCCGCTGCGCGAATGGGTCGCGGCGCGCTATTCGGTGAACGGCGCGCAGATCCGTCCGACGCAGGTGCTCATCACGACCGGCTCGCAGCAGGCGCTCGATCTGCTCGGCAAGACGCTCGTCGATCCGGGCAGCCGCGTGCTCGTCGAAACGCCGACTTACCTCGGCGCGCTCCAGTCGTTCTCACTCTTCGAGCCGCACTACGTGCAGGTCCCGACCGACGAATCCGGCCTGATTCCCGAGCGGCTCGACGGCGCGCTCATCGCAAACGCGCGTCTGCTGTACGCACAGCCGAACTTCCAGAATCCGACCGGCCGCCGCCTGCCGCTCGCGCGCCGCCAGGCGCTTGCCGCGTTCGCGCAGAAGGCGTCGTTTCCTGTGATCGAGGACGATCCCTACGGCGCGCTCGACTACGCAGGCGCCCCGCTGCCGACGATGCTCTCCATGGCGCCCGATCACATCGTGCATCTCGGCTCGTTCTCGAAGGTGCTGGCGCCGGGCCTGCGCGTGGGCTACATCATCGCGCCCGAGGAACTGCACTTCAAGCTCGTGCAGGCCAAGCAGGCAACCGATCTGCACACGCCGAGCCTCACGCAGCGCATCGTGTACGAAGTCGTCAAGGACGGCTTCCTCGATCAGCACGTGCCGACCATCCGCGCGCTCTATCGCGATCAGTGTCAGGCGATGCTCGACGCGCTGGACCGCCACATGCCCGCCGGCGTCGAATGGAACCGGCCGGAAGGCGGCATGTTCGTGTGGCTGACGCTGCCGAAGCACGTCAATACGATGAAGCTGCTCGAACAATCCATCGCGCAGAATGTGGCCTTCGTGCCGGGCGGTCCGTTCTACGCCAACGACGCCGAGCACAACACGCTGCGCCTGTCCTTCGTGACGGTTCCGCCGGCGAAGATCGAGGAAGGCGTGAGCAAGCTCGGCGCGCTGATTCGCGCGAGCATCTGATTCTTCGGGGCGCCCGCCCGAACTCGGGCGCCCCTTCATCCCATTCAGTCATGAGGAGCAACCGATGGCATCCAATGTGTACGACAAGCTGAAGGCACTCGGCATCGAGCTGCCGGTCGCCGGCGCGCCCGCCGCCGCCTACGTGATGAGCGCGCAGAGCGGCAACACCGTGTATCTGTCGGGGCATATCGCGAAGAAGGACGGCAAGGTTCACACCGGCAAGCTCGGCGACAGCCTCACGACCGAAGAAGGCAAGGCCGCCGCGCGCAACGTGGCGATCGACCTGATCGCGACGCTGCATGCGCACGTCGGCGATCTGAACCGCGTGACGCGCATCGTCAAGGTGATGAGCCTCGTGAACTCGACGTTCGATTTCACCGAGCAGCACATCGTAACCAACGGCGCGTCGGAACTCATCGCGGAAGTCTTCGGCGATGCCGGCAAGCATGCGCGTTCGGCGTTCGGCGTCGCGCAGATTCCGCTTGGCGCGTGCGTCGAAATCGAGCTGATCGCGGAAGTCGCTTAATTTACGCAAGCGCGTCTTTCGCCCGCACACGAAACCCGACGCGCCCGCGCCGGGTTTTTTTATGCCTCAAAAAAACAGACCTCATTTCATGTCTTCACGCACTGTCCAGTTCAAGCAGGTCGACGTCTTCACGTCGGTTCCGTTCAAGGGCAATCCGCTCGCCGTGATCTTCGACGCCGAAGGTCTGTCGAGCGCGCGCATGCAGGAAATCGCGCGCTGGACCAATCTCTCCGAGACGGCGTTTCTGTCGCCGCCGACCGATCCGCGCGCCGACTATCGCGTGCGCATCTTTACGACGGCAGTCGAATTGCCGTTCGCGGGCCATCCGACGCTCGGCAGCGCGCACGCGCTGATCGACAGCGGCTACACGCCGAAGACGCCCGGCCGGCTCGTGCAGGAATGCGGCGTCGGGCTCGTGTCGCTTGCCGAGCGCGCCGATGGCGAGTGGGCGTTCGCCGCCCCGCCCGCGACCATCGTGCCGCTGACCGATGCGCAGAACGCGCGTCTTGCCGCATCGCTCGCACCCGCCGTAATCGATTTCAGCGCACCGCCTGCGGCCGTGAACAACGGCGCGCCGTGGCTTGTCGTGCGCGTGCAGGACGCGTCGCAATGTCTCGCGATGTCGCTGCGAGGCGAGGCGCGCGCATCGATTGCAACGCTGGTCGCGGAAACGGGCATGCATGGCATCGCCGTGTACGGGCCGCACGCGCCGGGCGGCCCTGCGACCTTCGAGCTGCGCGTGATCCTGCTGGGCGCTGAGAATATGGAAGATCCGGTTACGGGCAGCGCGAACGCCGCGCTCGCGACTTTGCTGAGCGCGCAAGGCCGGCGCCCGGGTGCGTCATACACCGTGCGGCAAGGGACTGCGCTCGGTCGCGACGGCCGCGTGAGCATCGCCTACGACGATCTCGCGGACGGCGCGCCGGTGTGGATCGGAGGCCATTCGGTAACTGTGATCGACGGCACTTTCCGCATCTGAAACAATGACCTGCGCGCGGCCGAGGCCCGCGCGTATACCCCCAAGTTCCGCCCCTTTCTTAAACCCCGAGCCTTCGCTAATATCTGAACAATCGGGGAACAGAAATATGCCGTGGTTCACAACGGCGGCGCTCGATCGTGCGAACGAGCCGCCTGCGCCGCGGCGCAAACGTATGCAGCCTAATCAATCGAACGCCCGCGCCTGCATGCACGGCGGGCCACTGTGCTGCTCGTACGACACGGCTCGCCGAACGGCCGTCGAGGCGCGCGTCGATGCAGACCGCGCCGCGGAACCCGGTCCGTACGGCCTGTTCGGCGGTCAACCACTGTGCGCCGCGCGCGGTATAGTCACTTGTTTCGGCGGAACGCCTCAGAACATGCATCGCTTCACTCACCTCGCGCAGTTCGCAGCACGCCCGGCGCTACGCGATTGCGCATTGCAGGACGCGCCATGAAGCGCATGCGCCCGCACGGCGTCAGCGGCACACTGTTTGGCGCGCCAACCGTGCGGCGCCGGCGCGCGCTGCTGGCCATTCCGGTGCTCGGTTCGTTCGTGCTGGTGCTGCTGTGGGCGGTGATCTTCGCGCGGCTGTCGGTGGAACGCGAGGCGACCACGCACGAGTCCATGGCATCCGCCGCCATTCTGTCCTCGGCGCTCGAACAGCACACCATCAAGGCGATCCATCAGGTCGACCAGATCACGCGCTTCGTCAAATACGAGTACGAGAAATCGCCGGACAATTTCGACCTGATCGCGACCGTCGAGAAAGGCGTCGTGCAGAGCGACACGCTCGTGCAGGTGTCGCTGATCGACGAATACGGCACGCTCGTCGCCAATACGTCGGATCCGCATCCGAAACCGATCGATCTCTCCGACCGCGAGCACTTCAAAGTGCACGCACATTCCAACGACGATCTCCTCTACATCAGCCGTCCGGTTCGCGGGCGCGTGTCGGGCCTGTGGACCTTGCAGATCACGCGCCGGCTCAATCACGCGGACGGCTCGTTCGCAGGCGTCGTGGTGGTGTCCGAAGACCCGGTGTATTTCACGAGCGACTTCTATAACGTCGCGTCGATTGGCCGCGAGGGCGTGATCGCCGTCGTGTCGGATAACGGCTCGGTGCTCGCGCGCAGCACCGGCGGCGGACTGTCCGAAAATGGCGCGGCCAACGGCGTTGCGCGAGGCGGCACGCGCAACGGCGCGCCCGATCGCGTGCACGGAGAATTCAGCGCGAGCGGCATCTATCCGACGTCCGAGCACGCGTCGGGCATCTATGTCGATCCGATCGATCACGTGAAGCGCATCGTCTCCTACCGGCATATCGACGGTTATCCGCTCGGCGTGCTCGTCGGCCTCTCCGAGCGCGAGGAGATGACCGACTACAACCACACGCGCAACGTCTATCTGCTGATGGCGAGCTTCATCTCGCTCGCGATGCTCGGCTTCTTCGCGGTCGCCACGGGCCTCATCGGCAAGCTGCTCGGACGCGAGCGCGAGATGACGCATCTCGTCGAATACGATCTGCTCACGGGCTTGCGCAACCGCTATTCCACGCTGCGCGCGTTGCGGCAGGACGTGGCGCAGCCGGAGAACATCGGGAGACTCGCGCTGCTGTTCATCGACCTCGACAATTTCAAGACCGTCAACGACACGCTCGGCCACAACGCGGGCGACATCGTGCTGCAGATGACGGCCTCGCGGCTCGCGGAAACCGTCGGCCACAGCGGCACGCTGTCGCGCATCGGCGGCGACGAGTTCGTGGTCGTCGTCAAGGGCGACGATGTCGAGCAACGCGCCGTCACGCTCGCCGACGATATCGCCACGATGTTCGCCACGCCCTTCGACGTGCGCGGCAGCGCGTTCGTGCTGCATGCGAGCATCGGCATCGCGCTGTTTTCGGTGTCGAACGAAAGCGAGATCGATCTGCTCAAGAAGGCCGATCTCGCGATGTACAGCGCGAAGGACGCGGGCCGCAACTGCTATCAGTTCTATTCGCCGCAGTTGTCGCATCGCGCGGATCATTTGATGAAGTGGGAGCAGCAACTGCGCGTCGCGCTGACGGAGGAACAACTGTTCCTCGTCTATCAGCCGAAGATCGACCTGACGCGCCGCTGCATCACCGGTTTCGAGGCGCTCGTGCGCTGGAATCATCCGCAGCACGGGCTCATTCCGGCCAACGAGTTCATTCCGGTGGCGGAGTCGACGGGGCTCATCGTGGCCGTCGGCGATTTCGTCATTCACACCGCTTGCATGCAGCTCGCGCAATGGCAGCGCGACGGTTACACGGGCTTGTCGCTCGCCGTGAACATCTCGGCCGTGCAGTTCTGGCGCGGCGATTTGCTGGAGACGGTCGCACGGGCGATCGAAGCGAGCGGCATTCCGTCCGACAAGCTCGAACTCGAAATCACCGAAACCGTGATGGTCGAATATCCGGAACTGGTGCAGGAGAAGATCGTCGCGTTGAAGCGGCTGGGCGTGCGCATCGCGCTGGACGATTTCGGCACGGGCTATTCGTCGCTGTCGTATCTGAACCGCTTCTCGGTCGATACGCTGAAGGTCGATCGCTCGTTCATCCAGGCCATTCCGGAAGATCGGAGCGTCTGCGTGATGGTGTCGGCGATCGTCAATCTGGCGCGCTCGCTGGGGCTGACGGTCGTCGTGGAAGGCACCGAGCGCGAGGAGCAGATCGCGTGGCTTGCGGCGCTCGGGCCGGTGGAAGCGCAAGGCTTCCTGTTTTCGCGTCCCGTTCCGGCGGACGGCGTGCAGACGCTGCTCGATCGCTTCGGCGTATGCGGCTGGCCGCGCGGACAACTGCCGCGCACGCACAAGGACGCGGGGCGGGAGTCGAGTACCGCGCTCAGCGACGAACGCGGCGGCTGATCAGAATCCGCGCGACAACACCGCCGTGCCGATCGTCACGACACCGAGCACCAGATTGATCACCACGAGCCGGCGCACCGTGCCCACTGCGCGCGCGCCGTCGGGCCAGTTCTGCGCCTGCACCGCGCGGCGAATGCGCGGAAACACCCCGAAGCGGATATGCCCGAAGATCAGCATCATCACGATGCCGAGACCGGCCATTGCATGCAGCGGCCAGGCCGCGTGACCGCCGCCGAACTGCATCAGCAGAAAGCCGCCGGTGAGCAGAATTACGAGCACCGACGCCGCGACCCAGTTGAAGAACCGCGCAAAGACCGACTCCCACAGCGGCAGACGCAATTGCGGCGCGAGATCGCCGAGTGCCGGGCGCAGGCAGAAATGCGCAAAGACCATCCCGCCGATCCATACGGCTACGCCGAGCAAATGCAGAAAGAGCGCCGCTTCGATGGCTTTGTTCATTGTGTTCCCGGGCTGACTTCGTTGACTAAAAGGTTGCGCGTTCGACTGAAGCATTGCCCATCAGTTCCGACCGCTTGCGACGAGCGCAAAAACAAACGCCTCGCCGCATGTTCGCGACGAGGCGTTCTTCCCGCTCGTTTCGTCTACGCGCTACCGTAATATCGGCAGCGCGTCACGGCCGGTTGAGGCTCACTCCGAGAAAACCGGCCGCAAATCCGTCACCTTCAACGACGAATCCGGCGCGCGGCCCTTCCTGGACCGCTTGCCCAGATGCAATTGCAACTGCGAGCCCGAGAGCTTTTCGTCGCGCACCTTGCCGCCGCGCCCGGTGCCGATCATCACGACGCCGCGCGCATCGATGGCGAGCGCCTGCCGCAAGGTTTCCTTCGGATCGAGGCCCATCAGGATGACGCCGCGGCCGCCGCCCGACAGCGTCTTCATCTCGTCCATGCCGAAGACAAGCAGACGCCCCGCGCTCGACAGACACGCGACATACGTGGCGCCCGGCACCACGGGCATCGGCGCGAGCGGCACGGCGCCTTCGTCGATGGTCATGAACGCCTTGCCCGCCTTCTGGCGGCTCACCAGATCGCCCAGCTTCGCGATGAAGCCGAAGCCGTTGCTCGACGCCAGCAGCAACTGCTGCTCTGCATTCGCCGCGAAGTAATGCAGCAGATGCGTGCCCGATTCGAGTTCGATGAGCGATGTCACCGGCACGCCGTCGCCGCGCCCGCCCGGCAACGCCGCCACCGGCACCGAATACACGCGCCCCTTGCTGCCCCACGCGATCAGTGAATCCGGCGTGCGCGCCAGGAACGCGGCATAGAGCCCGTCGCCCTGTTTGAACGTGAAGCTGGCCGGGTCGAGCCCGTGGCCCTTCAACGCGCGCACCCAGCCCTTCTGCGACACGACGACCGTCACCGGCTCATCCACAACCCGCGCCTCGAACGTCGCGCGCTTCTCCTGCTGGATGAGCGTGCGGCGATCGTCGCCGAACTGCTTCGCGTCCCCTTCGATTTCCTTGATGAGCACGCGCTTCATCGCGGCGTCGCTGTTGAGCAGCTCTTCGAGTTTGGTCTTCTCGTCGCGCAGGTCGGACAGCTCCTGCTCGATCTTGATCGCTTCCAGGCGCGCGAGTTGGCGCAGCCGGATTTCGAGGATGTCTTCCGCCTGCCGGTCGGAGAGATTGAATCGCGCGATCAGCGCCTGTTTCGGGTCGTCGGCTTCGCGAATGATGCGGATGACTTCATCGATATTCAGAAAGACGATCATCCGCCCTTCGAGAATATGGATGCGGTCGTTGACCTTGCCGAGACGATGCTGCGTGCGCCGCGTCACCGTGACGAAGCGAAAGCCGATCCACTCGTGCAGGATATCGACGATGCCTTTCTGACGCGGACGTCCATCCGCGCCGATCATCACGAGATTGATCGCCGCGTTCGATTCGAGGCTCGTATGCGCGAGCAGCGAATTGACGAACTCGGTCTGGTCGATGCGGCTCGACTTCGGCTCGAACACGAGACGTACCGGCGAATCCCGGCCGGATTCGTCGCGCACGGCGTCGAGCAGCGCGAGCATCGATTGCTTGGTCTGGATCTGCTCGGGCGTGAGCGTCTTCTTGCCGAGCTTGATCTTCGGGTTGGTGAGTTCCTCGATCTCCTCCAGCACCTTCTGGCCCGACGTGCTCGGCGGCAATTCGGTGATGACGAGTTGCCATTGCCCGCGCGCGAGATCTTCGATCTTCCAGCGCGCGCGCACTTTCAGGCTGCCGCGTCCCGTCTCGTACGCCGCCGAAATTTCCGCCTGCGACGAGATGATCTGGCCACCGCCCGGGAAGTCCGGTCCGGGCAGCTTTTCCATCAGGCCCGCGTGACCGATCTTCGGATCGCGGATCATCGCGACGGCCGCATGCGCGACTTCGCGCAGATTGTGCGACGGAATCTCGGTCGCAAGCCCCACCGCAATACCCGATGCGCCGTTCAGCAACAGGAACGGCAGGCGCGCGGGCAGTAGCTTCGGCTCTTCGAACGAGCCGTCGTAGTTCGGCATGAAATCGACCGTGCCCTGATCGATTTCATCGAGCAGCAGGCGCGCGATCGGTGTGAGGCGCGCCTCCGTGTAACGCATGGCCGCGGCGCCGTCGCCATCGCGCGAGCCGAAGTTGCCCTGACCGTCGATGAGCGGATAGCGCATCGAAAAGTCCTGCGCGAGACGCACGAGCGCGTCGTACGCGGATTGATCGCCGTGCGGGTGATATTTGCCGAGCACGTCGCCCACCACGCGCGCCGACTTCACCGGCTTCGCGTTGCTGGCGAGACCCATCTCGCTCATCGCGTAAAGAATGCGGCGCTGCACGGGCTTCTGCCCGTCGCAGACATCGGGCAGCGCGCGGCCCTTGACCACGCTCACCGCGTAGTCGAGATAAGCGCGTTCGGCGTAATCGCCGAGCGTCAGTTGTTCGCCGTCAGGTGCGGTCTGCTCGGCGAAGAGATCGTCTGTGATTCCCATCGAATGTCGATATCCGTTGTGCGTTGCTTAAGTCGAGCTCAGATGTCCGCTTCGACTTCGTTGCCCTTCTCTTCGAGCCAGCTGCGGCGCGATGCGGCTTCGCCCTTGCCCATGAGCATCGTCATGCGCGAGACGGTGAGATCGAAACCGAGATCGCCGAGACCGATAGGCAGCAGGCGGCGCGTGTCGGGGTTCATCGTCGTGTCCCAGAGCTGTTCCGCGCTCATTTCGCCCAGGCCCTTGAAGCGGCTGATGGTCCAGGCCGTTTCGCGCACGCCGTCCTTGCGCAATTTGTCGAGGATCGCTTCGAGCTCGCCTTCGTCGAGCGCGTAGAGCTTTTGCGCGGGCTTTTTGCCGCGCGCGGGCGCATCGACGCGAAACAGCGGCGGACGCGCGACGCACACGTGGCCGCGCTCGATCAGTTGCGGAAAATGCTTGAAGAAGAGCGTGAGCAGCAGAACCTGAATGTGCGCGCCGTCGACATCCGCGTCCGACAAAATGCAGATCTTGCCGTAGCGCAGATTCGAGAGATCGATCTGATCGTCGGGGCTATGCGGATCGACGCCGATCGCCACCGCGATGTCGTGCACTTCGTTGTTCGCAAAGAGCCGGTCGCGCTCGGTTTCCCACGTGTTCAGCACCTTGCCGCGCAACGGCAGGATGGCCTGGAATTCCTTGTCGCGGCCCATTTTCGCGGAGCCGCCCGCCGAGTCGCCCTCAACGAGAAACAGTTCGTTGCGGGCAATGTCAGTGGATTCGCAATCGGTCAGCTTGCCCGGCAGCACGGCCACGCCCGAACTCTTCTTCTTCTCGACTTTCTGGCCGGCGCGCGTGCGCGCCTGCGCCTGACGGATCACGAGTTCAGCGAGCTTCTTTCCGTATTCGACGTGCTGATTCAGCCACAGCTCCAGCGCCGGCCGCGTGAACGACGATACGAGCTTCACCGCGTCGCGGCTGTTGAGACGCTCCTTGATCTGCCCCTGGAACTGCGGATCGAGCACCTTCGCCGAAAGCACGAAGGACACGCGCGCGAACACGTCTTCCGCGAGCAGTTTCACGCCCTTCGGCTGCAAGTTGTGTATCTCGACGAAATTCTTGACCGCCTGAAACAGGCCGTCGCGCAAGCCGGATTCGTGCGTGCCGCCCGCGGGCGTCGGGATGAGGTTCACATACGATTCGCGCAAGAGCGGCCCTTCCTCGCTCCACGCGACGACCCACGACGCGCCCTCGCCTTCCGCGAAGGTTTCCTCGGTATTGCGCGAGCTTTCCGCGTAGCGTTCGCCCTCGAAAAGCGGAATCAGCAGGTCGCTGCCGCCCATGCCTTCGAGCAAATAGCCGCGCAGACCGTCTTCGTATTTCCAGGTCTGACGCTCGCCAGTTTTCTCGATGACGAGTGCCACTTCGACGCCCGGCAGCAGCACGGCTTTCGAGCGCAGCAGGCGCTGCAATTCGCCGAGCGGCAGATTGGCGGAATCGAAGTACTTCGGATTCGGCCACGCACGCACGCGCGTGCCGCTTTTCTTGGCGCCGCGTTCGCCCGCGCGCGTCGTGAGTTGTTCGACGACATCGCCGTTTGCGAATGCGAGTTGCGCGATCTTGTTGTCGCGCCAGACGGTCACTTCGAGGCGCGTGGCAAGCGCGTTCGTCACCGAAACGCCGACGCCGTGCAGCCCGCCCGAAAACGTATAGGCGCCGCCGGCGGCCTTGTCGAACTTGCCGCCCGCGTGCAGCCGCGTGAACACGATCTCGACGACCGGCACGCCTTCTTCCGGATGCATGCCGAAAGGAATGCCGCGCCCGTCGTCCTCGACGGACACGGAGTTATCCGTATGCAGCGTCACGACGATCTGCTTGCCGAAGCCGCCGAGCGCTTCGTCCGAAGCGTTGTCGATGACTTCCTGGATGATGTGCAGCGGATTCTCCGTGCGCGTGTACATGCCGGGCCGCTGCTTGACGGGCTCGAGGCCCTTCAGCACCTTGATCGACGCTTCGCTGTAGCCGGCGGCCTTGGCGTTCATGACCGTGCGCGTGCGTCGTTGCGTGCCTGTGGCCAATGCGCTGGATTTTTTCGTGGACATAGTTGAACGTTGATCCGGCGTCGGGTGCGTCTCGCGGAAAAATGCTACGGCGTAACACCCGAGCGCCGTCGAATGCCTGAATTCTGCTTGATGTGCGTGGCCGAAGGCGCGTCGGGCAAGGCGTTCGCCTCGACCGCCGCCCTCGGCCGCGCTGAGAGAATAGCGGTTTTCGCGCGCCGCGCCCACCTCGGGCGCTTATTTGCGCTTCGCTTCCAGTTCTTCCCAACGCTCCAGCGCGACGAGCAATTCCTCTTCGATCGCCGCGTGACGCTCCGAAAGCCGCGCGCCTTCCTTGGCGTCCTTCGCGAAGATCGAGCCGTCTTCGAGTTGCGCGCCGATGGTCTTCTGCTCTTCTTCCAGTTCGGCGATGCGCGCCGGCAGCGCCTCCAGTTCGCGCTGCTCCTTGAACGAGAGCTTGACGGTGCGCTGTGCGTTGCGGCCGGCCGCGCTGTCCTTGGGGAGATCGTCCTTCGGGGCTTCCTTCGCGCTCTGACGCACCGCTTCTTCCGCGATGCGCTCCGAACGTTCGCGCTGAATCTGCCAGTCGGAGAAGCCGCCGACATACTCGCGCCACTTGCCGCCGCCCTCCGCCGCGAACACCGAGGTCACGACGTTATCGAGAAACGCGCGGTCGTGGCTCACGAGCAACACGGTGCCGTCGTAATCCGCAAGCAGTTCTTCGAGCAGTTCGAGCGTGGGAATGTCGAGATCGTTGGTCGGTTCGTCCAGCACGAGCACGTTCGCCGGGCGCGCGAACAGACGCGCGAGCAGCAGCCGGTTGCGCTCGCCGCCCGACAGCGACTGCACGGGCGAGCGCGCACGTTCGGGCGCGAACAGGAAGTCGCCGAGATAACTCATCACGTGCTTCTTCACGCCGTTGACTTCGACCCACTCGCTGCCGGGACTGATGGTGTCGGCGAGCGACTTGTCGAGATCGAGCTGCGCGCGCATCTGATCGAAATACGCGGCCTGGATGTTGGTGCCGGTGCGCACGCGGCCTTCGTCGGGCTGCAGTTCGCCGAGAATGAGTTTCAGGAGCGTGGTCTTGCCCGCGCCGTTCGGGCCGACGAGACCGATCTTGTCGCCGCGCATGACCGTGGCCGTAAAGCGGTCGACGATCGTGCGTTCGCCGAAGCGCTTGGTGACATCGGTCAGTTCGGCGACGATCTTGCCGGACTTCTCGCCCTGCCCGACGTCGAGCTTGACGTTGCCCTGCACGTTGCGGCGCTCGGCGCGTTCGTTGCGCATTTCGACGAGCCGCGCAATGCGCCCGACGCTGCGCGTGCGCCGCGCCTCGACGCCTTTGCGAATCCACACTTCTTCCTGCGCGAGCAGCTTGTCGAACTTGGCTTGTTCAACCTGTTCGACTTCGAGCTGCTGCGCCTTGCGCGTCTGATAGGCGCTGAAATTGCCGGGATACGACAGCAACCGCCCGCGATCCAGTTCGACGATGCGTGTCGCCACGCGATCCAGAAACGCGCGATCGTGCGTGATGAACAGCAGGCCGGTTCGCAACGTGACGAGCAGGTCTTCCAGCCAGCGAATGCCTTCGAAATCGAGATGGTTGGTCGGTTCGTCGAGCAACAGCACGTCCGGCTGAACAACGAGCGCGCGCGCCAGCGCAACGCGCTTTTTCATGCCGCCGGACAGGGCGCCCGTGCGCGCGTCGCCGTCGAGGCCGATCTGCGCGAGCGTGGTTGCGACGCGCGTGCGCCAGTTCCAGGCGTCGTGCATGTCGAGCGAAGATTGCAGCGCGTTCATGCGCGCGAGCAATTCGTCGTGCTGCGCGCCCTCGGGCGTGTCCGCGAGCGCGTGCGCGACGGCGTCGTACTCGTCGAGCAGCGCGCGCGCTTCGGTGAGACCGGAGGCGACGACATCGAACACGGAAGCGTCGAGATCGAACTCGGGCTCCTGCGGCACGTACACGGTCGTGAGTTCGGCCTGACGCGTGACGAGGCCGTCGTCGGGCGCGGCGAGACCCGCGACGATCTTCAGCAGCGACGACTTGCCCGCGCCGTTGCGGCCGATCAGTCCGACGCGTTCACCCGCTTCGAGCGAGAAATCGGCGTGGTCGAGCAATGCGACGTGGCCGAACGCGAGCTGCGCGTCCGAAATGGAATAGAGCGACATGGGAGAACCGGATGAATGGCGACCGGTGGCACTGACGTGACACCTACGGAAGCTGCCATTCTACCGGTCGAGGGCGCGGTACCGTGCATCGGCCGGATGGCATAGGCCGCCGCGCACATGACGCATGACACATGACGCACGCGCGGCGGCACTGCTTCACATCACTGCTTCACGTGCACCTTGATCGTCTGGCTCATTTCCGGGCCATACGAACGATGCGCACCGTCGCCGAACTGCATCGTCAGCGTGTGATCGCCGGGCGGCAGCGGCACATCGGCTTCGGTCTGGCCCTTGCCGAAGTGCAGCGACGTGTCGTTGGCCGGAATCACCGTACCCTTCGGGAGCGCCTTGCCGTCGATCAGAAGATGATGATGCCCCGTGCCGTCGGTCATCGTGCCGGCCGGTGCGATCGACATGCCGTCGACGCCGAATTTCACGTGGACGGGGCTCGTCACGGTCGCGCCGTCCTTCGGCTGGACGAAATAGACGCGCGCCTGCGCATGCGCCGCGCCGCCGTAGGAAAGCAGGACCGCACCCGACAGCGTCGCACCCAAGAGTGTTTTTTTCAGCATCGTCTTCTCCATGTGAGGGAAACCGGTCGATGGCGCGAAAATCAGCGCCGGAAACTCGAAAAAGCATACACCGGGCGTTCTGATACACGTATCGGGACCATCCTGCGGCTCGTGCGATGCGTCGCTTGCCGGGTCATTCCGGTCCGTTTTCGCCCGTTCCTGTAAGATGCCGGGTCGCCGCGCCGCGCGTGTCCAGCGCGCGCACGCAATCCGTTTATCCTTTTCGAATCAAGAGTCTGTCGTGAGCGAAGTGATCGAATACAAAAGCTGGGTCTGCCTGATTTGCGGCTGGATCTACAACGAGGAAGACGGCCTGCCGGAAGACGGCATCGCAGCCGGCACCCGTTTCGGCGAGATCCCCGATGACTGGCGCTGTCCGCTGTGCGACGTGGGCAAGGCGGATTTCGTCGTCGTCGAATTCTGATCCGGCCGGCGCACTTTTGCGGCGCTCACTGCGCCACCGCGATCAGTTCGCGGCTCGTTTCATCCACGGGTGCGCGGCCCCAGTCTCCATACCAGTCGATTTGCGCGAATCCCGCGCGGTTCAGCAGACGCGTCAGTTCGTCGAGCGTGCGAAAGCGCAGTTCGCTCGTGGCCGACAGCGTCTCTTCGACGGCGCGCGCGCCGGGCTTCGGCATGAAGCGATAGTGCGTCGTGAACGCGACGCGCCCCGTTGTCGCCGGGTCGGGCTGCGCGTGCCGTTCCTGCCACACTTCGACCACGCACCCGTCCGGCGCTTCGATGCGTTTCATCGACTGTTCCGGCGTCCAGGCGTCCCACGCCCGCGCCGCCGGATTGCGGCTCTCGAACGCGATCCGCCCGCCCGGGCGCACGGCGCGGCGCGCGGCCACGAGCGTCGAGAGGAGCGCTTCGTCGTCGAGAAATACTTGCGCGACGTGGCCCGTCATCAGGAGCCAGTCCGCCGCGCCGACGAACGGCAGCGCGCCCGCATCGCCTTCGATCCACGTCACCTTGTCGCCCGCCGGACGCGCCCGCGCAATGCGCAGCATCTCCGGCGACGGATCGATGCCCGTCACGCGCTGTCCCCGTTGCGCCAGTTCGCATGCGAGCAAACCCGTGCCGCAGCCGAGATCGACGACATGCCCGGCCCCATCGGTCAGCGCGAGATAGAACGCCGTGTCGGCGGCGAATGGATTGAGCGTGTCGTAGAGCGCGACCAGGCGCGGATCGTGATAGGACATCAGCGGCTTTGATAGTAGAGGGCATCGCGCATCGGCTGGCTGCCGATCATGATCGGGCCGGTAAACGGCGTATCGAGATCGAGGATCACCAGCACGGCGGAGGCGATTGAAAGCGCGCCGAGCATGATCGTCACGAGCGAGAGCGCATTGCGCGGCGCGATCAGCCCGAAGCACAGAAAAATGATGAGCAGCCAGCCGACGAGAATCCGGTCGAACGGATAAGAGATGGAACCGTGCGCTTCTTCGATCAGCTTCCAGCGCAGCGCGATCAGTTGCTCGAAGCGCGCGGCGGCCTCGGTCGCGAGTTGTCGATGATAGGCGTCGGTCGGTGCGAGCATGCGCACGTCTTGCTGCGCGCGGCTCAGGAGCGCGCCGAGTGCGCTGCTCGCGAGATCGTCGCCCTTTTTCGACGGCTCGATCGCCGGATAGTAGTCGCCGGGCGGACGCGGTTCGTTCGGCCACGTGCTCGCGATCGCCGCAGCGGTGTACGAGCGCAACAGCGCGCGCGGCTGCGCGGTATCGGCGCCGTAGTCGCGCATGGCGCGGTCGAGTTCGATGATCGACGTCGCGTAGCTGCGCACGTCGTTATTGGTGGTGTCGAAGATGGTTTTTGCCGATGCGGTCAGAAGACCGAGCACGAGCGCCGCGAAAGTCACGAGCATGCCGACGAGCAACTGGACCAGTTGCACCGTTTCCCGCGCCTTGTGTTCCTCGGGCAAGAGCGGCCGGACGATCGCGCCGATGCCGGTACTGGCCAGCAGGAGAATGAAAACGACCACTGCGGATTCGATTTCCGTCATGAGCGCGCGAGCCGTGATGGCGTGACCGGAGTGGTCGCATTATCGGCGGGAAACCGCTTACGGTTCAATGCGGGACGGGAGGGGGCGAAGAGAAAAAAGGCCGCGGACTGCGGCGCGGGGATCGTGGTCCCCCCGGCAGGAATCGAACCTGCATCTAGCGCTTAGGAGGCACTCGTTCTATCCATTGAACTACGGGGAGCGGACCGCGGCTCGCCGATGCGTCGGCGAAACGAGCGCAGAGTATAGCAAACGCGCCTCGCGGCATCGGGATTCGTCGAGAAGAAAAACCCGCTTGCCCGATGCGTCCAAAAAACTGACGATTCCGGGTTTTCACCTATCAAGTTTTGCAAAAGCGTGCCGCCATCGGAGTAATGGACCATTTCCCCGATACCAAGCCGCAGGGCGCGTTTTCGGCGTTGCTGGCAGACCAAGACTTGACGCACCTCGAACTGGTGCTGCGTCGTTCATTGTCGTGCGATCTCGGCGGTCCGTTGCTGCCGCCCTCGTACTGGCGCGAGCGGCTCGCATCCATCACGCGCCGGTCGCATCTTTCGCATACGCAGATTCAGACCGTGCACCGGCTGTATCTGCATATCGACGCGTTCGAAGCCACCGCGCGCAAGCGGGACGACGAACTCAAAGAGGAACGCGAGCGCGTCCCGGTGCCGAAGACGCAGGGCGCTTGAACCACGTGCTTCGCTTAAACCACGCGCTTCAATGACGATGCCGCAGCCACCATTCGCGCAACGGATGCCGATGCGCGCGCTCGCGTGCCGCCATGCGCGCGCGATGTTCG
Source organism: Caballeronia insecticola (assembly GCF_000402035.1). GTDB lineage: Bacteria > Pseudomonadota > Gammaproteobacteria > Burkholderiales > Burkholderiaceae > Caballeronia > Caballeronia insecticola. The sequence goes on along the minus strand of NC_021287.1, from coordinate 910,649 downwards.
TCGCGCCAGTCGTGCGCGAGCAGCACGATGCCGATGGCCGCCAGCCCCGCCAGGCCGACGAGCATACTCGAGATGTCGAACATGGCGCCCTCCCGTTTCACGATGCCGCCACGCTTCAATCATAGGTCACGCCCCGCGCGACTTCACTTCGCCCGGCGCGCCCGCTGCTGCTGTTGCGCGTGCGCCGCGAGCCGCACCGCCGCGTTCGCCGCGCCGTAGCCGTCGTAACCGCCGCGCCGCTCGATCACTTCGAGGAAGAAGCGCTGATCGAGCTGTTCCGTGTACGCATGGAAAAACTCGCCGCCGCGCTCGTCGCGATCGTAGAGGATGTTGTGCTCGCGCATCTGGTCGATCTGCTCGTCGGGCAGGCCGAATCGCGCGACGAGATCGTCGTAGTAATTGCCCGGAATGCGCAGGAACTTGACGCCGTCGGTCTCCAGGCGCGGAATCGCATCGAAGATATCCGGCGTGCTGAACGCGACGTGGTTCAGCCCCGAGCCGCGATACATCGAGAGCGACTCCGACACCGCCGTGTAGCGATCCACCGACGCGTTCAGCGCGATGCGCACCGAGCCGTCGCGGCTGCGCACGGCACGGCTGCGCACGAGTCCGTACGGGTCCGGCACGAGCACGGCGGCCTCGGTCTCGAAGCCGAATGCGCTGCGGAAGAACAGCACCCACGTATCGAGCGCATCGGCGGGCAGCGACAGACACACGTGATCGATGCGCGCGAGCGGCCCGACTTCGTAAGGGCCGTCGATATCGGTCAGAACGAAGTCGGACTCCCACAGCGTCGGGCCGCCGGGCGCTTCATCGACGAAATAGTCGAGGCTGCCATCAGGCGACTGCACGCCCGGCACCACGCGCTCGTTCGGGCCGACGCTGCCCGAAAACGGCTTCGACCCGTAAGCGGCGGCGCGCTCGAAGGCGAGCTTCGCGTCATCGACATGAAACGCCGACGCGCACAGCGACAAACCATGCTGCTGGAAGAACGCGCTCGCGAACGAATCGGCTTCGGCGTTGAGCACGATCGAGCCCGCGCCGTGCCGGTACAGCCGCACATCTTTCGAGCGATGTTTGCCCGCGAGCCGAAAACCGAGCCTGCCGAGCCATTGCGCGACGTGTTCGCGCGTGGCGTCGTCGACGGCGAATTCGAGGAACTGGAAGCCGATATGCTCCGGCGGCGCGGGCGGATTGAACAGCTCCGGCGGCGCCTTGTCTCCCATCCGTTCGCGCGTCTGCTCCTCCAGAAACCGCAGCGAGCGATAGCCGTCGGCGGCGGTGATCGCGGTCGGCGCGGCGCGGAAACCGTCGTTGAAAATTTCCAGCGACAGCGGGCCCTTGTAGCCCGCTTCGAGCACGCGCGCCGTGAAGCCGGCGACATCGAACGCGCCCTGCCCCGGAAAGCAGCGATAGTGACGGCTCCATTCGAGCACGTCCATTGCGAGCACGGGCGCATCGGCGATCTGCACGAACGCGATGCGCTCGCCCGGAATCGACGCGATTTCATCGACGGAATCGCGGATCGACAGCGTATGGAAGGTATCGAGCGCAAGTCCCAGGCTCGGATGATTCACCGCATCGACGAGCTTCCATGCGTGCTTGTACGAGTTCACGTAGCGGCCCCACGCGAGCGCCTCGTACGCGACGATCACGCCCGCCTCCTTCGCGGTCTTCGCGAGCACGCCGAGTTGATCGGCGATCAGGGCATCGTCGCGGATCGTGTCCGGCGACACGTTGCTGCACGCGAGGATGCGGTCCGTGCCGAGTTCGTGCATCAGCTCGAACTTGCGCTTCGCCCGCTCGACGTTCTTCGCGAGCCGCTCGGCGCTCACGCCTTCGAAATCGCGGAATGGCTGGAACAGATAGATCTCGAGGCCGAGATCCGCGCACATGCGGCGCACGTCGCCGGGCGTGCCGTCGAAGTACAGCAAGTCGTTCTCGAAGATCTCCACGCCATCGAAACCGGCCGCCTTGATGGCCTGCAGCTTCTCGGGAAGCGTGCCGCTGATGGATACCGTCGCGATGGATGTCCGGATTGAACGCAGCATCGCTGCCTCCTGATTGCAGATGCGGATGGATCGGGTGCGGTTGCTGTCAGTGTAGGACGTCCGCGCCGGGGACGGATGGAGAACACACGCAATCCATCTCATTCTGCGAGATAATAACAAACTAACTAGACCGTACAAATTAGTGAAAACACGAACCGACAAGGCTCGCGCGCACGGTCACACTGCGACGTACTCAATATCGCACTGCGGCATCGCGGTGTCAGGGTCTGTTCACATACAAAACGCGCATGCGTTGCCACGCAAAGGGCCGCTCGCAAGGAGCATGACGCCGCGAGCGGCCCTTTACGGGGCAACCCCTGACTGTGAACTTACCTTTGGGAACGTCCGAAATCGGCCGCATTGCGGCGTCACGCATCGCTTGTTCGGAGTGGCCAAACGGCCCCGACGCGCTCTTTGCACCTAGCCGATTTCGGACGTTCACATGCGCGTTTTGTATATGAACAGACCCTAATCCTCGCCGGAGCGCTCGCATGACCAACAAGACTTCGTATCTCATCGGCCTGATCGGCTCGGGTATCGGCGGGTCGCTGACGCCCGCCATGCACGAACAGGAGGGCCGCGTTCTCGGGCTCAATTACGTGTATCGCCGCATTGACCTGCAGGCGCTGCAACTCGAACCCGCGGCCCTGCCCGATCTGCTCGTCGCGGCCGAGCGCATGGGCTACGACGGCCTGAATATCACCTATCCGTGCAAACAAAGCGTGATTCCGCTGCTCGACGAGCTCGATCCCGACGCGCGCGCGCTCGGCGCGGTCAATACGGTGGTGCTGAAGGACGGCCGGCGTATCGGCTACAACACGGACTGGTCGGGCTTCGCGCGCGCGTTCGAGCGCGGTCTGCCGGGCGCGCCGCTTGCGCGCGTCGTGCAGCTCGGCGCGGGCGGCGCGGGCGCGGCCGTCGCGCATGCGGCCCTCACGATGGGCGCGCGCGAACTCACGCTATTCGATTCCGACGATGCCCGCGCGGCGTCGCTTGCCGCCGAACTCGCGGCGCGCTTTCCGGATCGCGTCGTGAAAAGCGGCGGCGATTTGCGCGCGACCTTGCAGGCGGCGAGCGGCCTGATCCACGCCACGCCGACCGGCATGGCGAAGCTGCCCGGTCTGCCGCTCCCGGCGGAGTATCTGCACCCTGAACTGTGGGTCGCGGAAATCGTTTATTTCCCGCTCGAAACGGCGCTGCTGAAAGCGGCGAAGGCGATCGGCTGCCGCACCGTCAGCGGCGGCGGCATGGCCGTGTGTCAGGCCGTCGACGCATTGCGCATCTTCACCGGCCGCGAGCCGGATGCCGAGCGCATGTTCGCGCATTTCCAAACGCTGCTCGAACGCTGATACGGCGAGCGCAATACAAAACGGCGGCCTCGAAAGAGCGCCGCCGTTTTGTCGTTTGCCCGGTGCGTTGTCGCTCGCGCGCCGTTCAGCCTTCGCGCCGCATGAACCGCAACACGGCATCGACGATCATCTCGCGATGCCGCGCCCGCAAGCGCGGACCCGACGGATCGCGCCCGAACGCCGCGCCCCATGTGTGCCGGTTCGCCACGCGATGAAAGCAGAACGAGCTGATCATCAGATGCAGGTCGATGGGATCGACGTCTTCGCGAAACTTGCCCGCCGCCACGCCGCGCGCGATGAGATCCTCGATGGTCTTCACGACCGTCGAATTGCGCGACTTGAAGGTCTTAGAGAGCTCGATGTACTTTGCCGCGTGAATGTTTTCGATGGTCACGAGGCGCACGAAATCGCGGTGCTTGTCGTGATAATCGAACGTGAAGCCGACGAATTCGCGCAGCGCTTCTTCCGGCTCCATTTCGGCGAGTTGCAGTTCCTGCTCGAGCGCGCGAATGTCGCTGTAGACCTGTTCCAGCACCGCCTCGTACAACCCTTCCTTGCTGCCGAAGTAGTAGTACAGCATGCGCTTGGTGGTGTTGGTGCGCTCCGCGATGGCATCGACGCGTGCGCCTGCGAGTCCCATCGCCGAGAACTCCTGCGTGGCGATGTCGAGAATGTTCCGCTTGGTCTCCTCCGGATCGTACTTGCGCCGCCCTTCCGTTGTGGTCGACGAGGGCGCAGTACTAGCGGCCTTGCTTCCTTTTTTCATTTTTCTGTCTGAGAACGGCATTGAAAATCGATTCTAGCACGCGCCAAATACCCAACTTTCCCGCGTCAGGCATTCAATTCACGCGCGTTCGCCTATAATTTTTTCTCCCCGCATAACAATACGAAACCATGCGCACAACGCGTTCGAACCTGCCCGTTTTCGCCGTTCTGCTCGCATGGTGCCTGAGCACCGCGGCGCAAACCGCGCTGCCGCCGGGTCATCCGCCCACGAAACAAGGCATGGCCGCGGAAGGCGTGATGACGAGCGCCAACATCGCGCGCGGCGCCGCAGACGTATGTCATCTCGATGCCGCGAAGATCGCGCGCTTCAAGGACGCGGTCCGCGCCAATTTCCCCGATGCACCCGATTTCGACGGCGAATGGAAGCTCGGACTGGCTCAGGCGCAGCCGAGCGTCGATCGCTTCGAGAAGCTCAAAACGAGCAATCCCGCGGAGTACAAGAAGCAGATCAGCGAGGCGTGTCCGGCGCTCGATCGCGGCATCGACGAAGTCACGGCGCCGCAGAACTAGCCGTCCTTGCGCTGGCCTTCACGCTGGCCCTCGCGCTGGCTTTCCTCGTAATGCGCGCGCTTTTCGGCGTACATCACGGCATCGGCGCGTTGGAGCATCGCTTCGAGCCGTTCGCCGTCGTGCGCGGTGGCCGCGCCCATCGCGAAAGATAGCGGCATGCCCGAGTAGAACTGGTTGTTCACTTCGAGCAACTGGCGAATGCTGTCCATGACCGTTTCGCCGCCGCGCTCGTCGGTGCCGGGCAACATCACCATGAACTCATCGCCACCGATACGCGCCACCTGAAACGGCTTTTCCACCGCCTTGCCAAGCACTTCGCCCGCGCGCCGCAAAAGCGCATCGCCGGCGGCGTGGCCGAGCTGATCGTTCACCGCTTTCAGACCGTTCACGTCGACCGCGATCGCCGTCACCGGGAACGGGCCCTTGCGTTCGAGGCGGTTGATTTCGTCGATATAGAACGAGCGGTTCTTGAGCTTCGTGAGCACATCATGCTTGCCGAGGAACTCCAGATACGCCTCGGCCTTCTTGCGCGCGGTGATGTCCGTCAGCGCGACGAGCACGAGATCCCAGCGCGCCTCGTGTCCCGGAAACACCGAGAACTGCAGATGCACGTGCACCTCGCTGCCTTCGAGCGAATAGTTGAGCACCTCGCGCTGATGAAACAGCTTGCCTTCCCACAGGTCGATCAACTGTTCCTGAAAGTGCTGCTGCATGTCGTCGCGGAAAATGTCGGGCAGGCGCGAGAGCAGCATCGCCTTGTCGGGCGCCGCGAACATGCGCAGGGTGTGCTGATTCACGTCGAGCACGTGAATCTCCTGCATGCAGCGTTCGACAAATTCCGGATGCACGTTCGTGAACGTGCGAAAGTCGACGATGCCGCGCTCGCGCACGTCGTCGAGCAGCGCCTTGACCGAACTGAAGTCCTCGACCCACAGCGACACCGGCGAATGCTCGAACAGCCCGCGCGCGTAAAGTTCGCTCGCGGCGGCCGTGCGCCGCACCGCTTCGAGTTCGGTGATGTCCTCGATCGTGACGAGCACGCGGCTCCACGTGTCTTCATGCCCCGGCAGGATGACCGCCTTGAGCAGCACGTCGAGGCGCTTGCCGTCGAGCGTGTAGTTGACCGTCTGGCTCACGAAACTCGGCTTGCCGGACCAGAGCTGTTCGAGTTCGTCGACGTGAGTCGTGAGCATGTCGTCGCGAAACACGCGATCCAGGTTCTGCACGAGATGATCGACGTCCTTCGCGTTGAACAGCGACAGCGTGCGCCGATTGACCTTCACGACGCGAATGCGCGTCGAGCATTCGGCCACGCGCGCCGGATTCTCGGCGAGAAACGCGCGCAGATCGGTGACGCCCGCCGCGCGCCAGCGTTCGAACTGCTCGCGAACGGCGCTGAAATCTTCAAGCCACAGCGATACGGGCGCGAGGTCGAACATGTCGGCATCGTCCGCCGGAAGGCCCGCCGGCGTGAATTGCCCGGCGGCGCGGCGCGGGTCGTTTGGCATGGTCATCCTTTCGGCTCGCGCCGGCTCACGGTTCACCCCTGGATTCATCTCATTATTGTAGCGCGACATATTTGAGGGGCCGAATCGCCGTTCGATGGAAATGCTCAGGCGCGGGTTGCGCGCTCGATCTATCGGGGGCAGATGCTAAACTCGACGACGCATATACCTGCCGTGTCGGACGCCGCTCGGGCACGTTTGCTGCACCCGATTCACAAGCCGGCCGCCGCGCGCACGAGCCGCCACGGCCCGCATTCATATTCACTGCAACAAGGAGGCACGACTCTCATGGCTGATTTCCGTATCTGGTCCGACGAATTTCCAGCGAACGGCTTTATGACGCGCGCGCAGGAATTCGACCAGCAAGCCTTCGGCGTCTCGGGCGAGAACATCTCCCCGGCGCTGCAATGGGACGCCCCGCCCGCCGACACGCGCAGTCTGGCGCTGACCGTCTACGATCCCGACGCGCCCACGGGCAGCGGCTTCTGGCACTGGATCGTGGTCAATATTCCGCCTGACGCGCGCTCGCTGCCGCGCAACGCCGGCAAGGCCGACGGCAGTCTTCTGCCGCAAGGCGCGCTGCAGCTTCGCAACGACTACGGCACCGTCGGGTTCGGCGGCGCCGCGCCGCCGCGTGGCGACAAGCCGCATCGCTATATCTTCCGCATTCACGCGCTTTCCGCGGAAAGCCTGCCGCTCGATGTGAACACCACCAACGCGGTGGCGCGCTTCATGACGCATCTGAACGAAATCGATTCGGCCACTTACACCGGCCTGTACGAACTGAAATAAACGCGATTGGACGGCGCGGCGCCCGGCACGCCGTCCAACCCCGCGCCGCTCACAAGCAATTTGAAATCGGCGCGGCCTACAATGCGCCGCTGCCACTTCCCGCCCATCGATGGATTCCGAACAAGGTTTGCCGCTGCCCCAGCGATACTGGGCCATTGCCGTCGTCGCGCTCGGCATCACGCTCGCGGTGCTCGACGGCGCTATCGCCAACGTCGCGCTGCCGACCATCGCGCGCAATCTCGACGCCTCACCGGCCGATTCCATCTGGATCGTCAACGCGTATCAACTGGCGATCACCATTTCGCTGCTGCCGCTCGCCTCGCTCGGCGACCGCATCGGCTACCGGCGCGTGTACATGGCCGGGCTCGCGCTCTTCACGGTGTCGTCGTTTGCGTGTGCGCTGTCCGGCTCGCTCGTCGCGCTCACCGTCGCGCGCGTCGTGCAGGGCTTCGGCGCGGCCGGAATCATGAGCGTCAACACGGCGCTCGTGCGCATCATCTATCCGCACGATCAACTCGGACGCGGCGTCTCCATCAACGCGACGGTCGTCGCCATTTCGTCCGTGATCGGCCCGACGATCGCCTCCGGTGTGCTCGCCATCGCGCCGTGGCCGTGGCTCTTCGCGATCAACGTGCCGATCGGTCTCGCCGCCTTCGCGATCGGCTGGACGTCGCTGCCGCGCACGCCGGGACACCGTCAGCCCTACGACTACATCAGCGCGATCATGAACGCGCTGTTCTTCGGCATCGCGATCGTGGCGGTGGACGGCATCGGGCACGGCGAGCATCGGCCGTGGCTCATTGCCGAGTTCGCGGCCACCGTGGTGATCGGCTATTTCTTCGTCAAGCGCCAGCTCACACAGAGTGCGCCGCTCCTGCCGATCGACCTGATGCGCATTCCCGTGTTTGCGCTCTCGGTCGGCACTTCGGTGTGCTCGTTCTGCGCGCAGATGCTCGCGTTCGTGTCGCTGCCGTTTCTGCTGCAGGACAGCTTCGGCATGAGCCAGGTTGAAACCGGCTTTCTGATGACGCCGTGGCCGCTCGTCATCGTGTTCGTGGCGCCGCTCTCGGGCGTGCTCGCGGACCGCTATTCGGCCGGTCTGCTCGGCGGCATCGGGCTTGCGATTCTGACGATCGGGCTCGTGCTGCTCGCGACCGTCGGCGCGCATCCGGGCGCATTCGACATCGCGTGGCGTATGGCCGTGTGCGGGCTCGGTTTCGGCCTGTTCCAGTCGCCGAACAATCGTCAGATGCTGTCTTCCGCACCGCGTCATCGCAGCGGCGGCGCAAGCGGCATGCTCGGCACCGCGCGCCTCACCGGACAGACGCTGGGCGCCGCGATCGTTGCGCTGATCTTCGGCATCGCGCCCAAGGAAGGCGCGACGATCGCGATCGCAGTCGCGGCGGTATTCGCGGCGGTGGCCGCCGTCGTCAGCATGTTGCGTCTGACGGGGAAGCGCAGCGTCGAGCCTGCCTGAGCGGGCTGCCTGAGGGCTGCCTGAGGGCTGCCTGAGGGCTGCCCGAGCCTTCATCCTCGAATCACGCGCTGGGCACACCCCTTGCTGAACTCTCGAACATGGATTCCGCCAATGCGGAACGTTCGAAATCAGCAACAAGGAGTGTGTTCATGGCTGTTTCCTTAAGCGGCTGCAAGGTCGCGATTCTCGCGCTGGATGGCTTCGAACAGGCTGAACTCGTCGAGCCGCAGCGCGCGCTGAAAGAAGCCGGCGCGCAGGTCGATGTCGTGTCGCAGCAAGCGGGCCAGATTCAGGGGTTCAAGCACGTCGACAAGGGCGATAAGGTCGATGTCGACGTGACTTTCGACGCCGCCAGCGCCGCGGATTACGACGCGCTCGTGCTTCCCGGCGGCGTCGTTAATGGCGATGCGATCCGGCTCGATGCGAAAGCACAACGCTTTGTCAAGGAAGCGGACAAGGCGCAGAAGCCGATCGCCGTGATCTGCCATGGCGGCTGGCTGCCGATTTCGGCGGGTATCGTCGCGGGCCGCACGATGACGAGCTGGCCGAGCCTGCAGGACGACGTGCGCAACGCCGGCGGCACCTGGGTCGATCAGGAAGTGCAGATCGACGGCAATCTCATCACGAGCCGCAAGCCCGACGATCTGCCCGCGTTCAATCGTGCATTGATCGAGGCCCTTTCCAAGACGCGTGCGGCGTGAGCGCTTTCACACGATCCGCACGACCGCAACCGGAGCCGACGCCGATGCCCTCGCGAACCTTCCCATCGAACCTGCGTGCGGGTGCCTTCGTGCTCGCCGCGCTGCTACCGTTTGCCCACGCTCACGCACAGGAAAGCGCCAGCGCAACGCCGAGCGCGGCAAATGCGCAGAAGCTGTCCGCCGCCGATCAGCAATTCCTCCAGGACGCGGGCCAGGCGGGCGCGACCGAAATCGCGGCGAGCAAACTCGCGCTCACGCATGCAAGCGGCCGACAGGTGAAGGAGTTTGCGCAGCGCATGGTCGCGGACCATACGAAACTCGCCCGCAATCTCGACGTAATCGCGAAACGCCACGGCATCACGGCGGCACCCACGGCAGATTCGGCCGTGATCGGCAGTCTGGAAAATCTCCAGGGCGCGGAGTTCGACAAGGCCTATATTGAAAAGGTGGCGGTCGACGGCCATCAGAAGGCCGTGGCGCTCTTCAAGAAGGAAAGCGAAAGCGGCAATGACACGGCGCTCAAGGCGGCCGCGACCAAGGCGCTGCCGGTCATCAGCCATCACTATGCGATGGCCCAGCAACTTGCCCGCGCAAAGGCCGCGTCATGAGTACCGCGAACGTCGCCGGGCGCGTCGCCTCTTTTCGTTTTCGTCCCGCTTATGAGGACTCGACCATGCACATCACGTTTGCAGAAGAAGCCCCGACTTACGACGGCGACGATCTCGCGATTCACTTCGCGGCACTCGTCGATGGCGAGCCGGTCGTGTGCTCGATCAGCGCCGAGGCGCTCGAAGACCACTTCGGCGCGCCATCGCCGCGCGAGGAAGATTTGCTCGATGCCTTCGCCGGCGGCATCGCGCGCATTCGCGCCGTGTGCGCCGAAGCGCTCGACGAAAACGGCGGCAAGCCGGTCGTGCTGAGAAGCGGTTTGTTTCGCGTCGCCGGACTCGAACCGGAGTGAAGCCGAGGAACGACAAGCGCGTTTCCTGATGACACTGCAGCAACCGAACGCAACTTTTAGTCTTCAAGGAGGGAACATGTCCCTGATCATTGCGGGCCGATTCCAGACCTTTCCCGCGGCCGAATCGGCGGCCCAGCGTCTGTTTGCGCGCGGCTTCGTGGAAGAAGACGTGACGCTTTTCTTCGTCAATCCGAGCGGCCAGCACGCGCGCCATCCGATTGGCGGCGACGTCGGCACCGATGCCGGCGCAAGTGATTCGCCCAAGGGCGCCGGCAAGGGCGTGACGATCGGTGCGGTCGTCGGCGCGGTGGTGGGCGCGGCGGTATTTGCCGTGTTTCAGGCGCCGCTGTTCGTATCGGCGATCGCGGCCGGGGTCGGCGCGTATATCGGGTCGCTCGCCGGCGCGATGTCGCATACCAAAAAGCCCAAGCTCGCGACTCATGCCGAAGCGCCCACGCGTCACGCGGGCGTGCTCCTCGCGGTGCACGTATCGCCCGAGATGCAGGACCAAGCCACGACGATTCTGCGCGAAGCGGGCGGCATGGATCTCGAACGCGCATCGGGCCGCTGGCGGCAAGGCCGCTGGAGCGATTTCGATCCGCTGCAGCCGCCGCATCCTGTCAACGAACCGACGGGCGAGTATGCGCATACGCGCGCTTGAGTGCGTGCTCGAGTGACTCGACTGATGCAAGACAAAACGCCCGCTGCTGCGGGCGTTTTTGCTTGATGTGTGTATGAATCAGACGCTGGCCATCAGACCCAACTCACGGTCGAACGCACCGACCTCACCTTCGCCCGCATACCGCAATCCGCGGGCATTGCACGCGCCTTATTCAGACTGGCGACCGACGGCTCGCACATACGCTGGGACGACTGTACGGGCTGCGCTTGCTTCTCGGTGATGTGCTGCTTTACATGCATCGTCATAGCCGAAGCGACGAGCGCCACAAGGATTAAAAACTCGCGATTGGCGAGCCGGTTGAAATACTTCATTGCACTCTCCTATTGCCGGGTCGTGCGCGCGTTCCGTAGATACGCGCGCTGTAGTGGCGATCGAAGTGCAAAACATGTTCCTGCCGAATCTGCTTAACCTGCCTGAGCCTCTCATCGCTCGGAGAAGCGGGCACGCCGCGTGCGCAATGTACACACGAGCCGCCTTCAGCAAGACACAACAGCAAAAGGCAGGCAAGTCGCAACGTTGAACGCTACAGGAGGTATTACATGAGCACGAACGTCGTATCGGTACTCAATGATCTCGTCGAAATCTCGAATGACGGGCAGAAGGGCTTCCTGAAGGCAGCCGAGGACACGCGTGATCCTAGCCTCAAGCTGCTGTTCCAGAATCGCGCCGAAGACTGCGCGCAAGGTGCACGCGAGCTACAGGACATCGTTCAGCGACTGGGCGGCAAGCCCGAAACGGGCGGCTCCATGGCGGGCGCGCTGCATCGCGGCTGGGTCGATGTGAAGTCGGCCGTGAGCGGCCATAGCGATCATGCGATTCTCGCCGAGTGCGAGCGCGGCGAAGATGCGGCGAAGAAGAATTATCGCGAGGCGCTGGACAAGGACCTGCCCGCCGATGTCCGCGCGGTGGTGGAGCGCCAATACCAAGGTGTGCTGCAAAATCACGACCGCATTCGCGATCTGCGTGATCAGTACGCCGCCGCGAAGTCCTGAGGCATTTCCATTCGCGCAACTGCTTGATGTCGCGCGATAAAACAAACGGCCGCTCAGTTCACACTGAGCGGCCGTTTGTACGTGCGGGTTTGAAGCGCGCGACTTACTGCGGTGCGCCCTTGTCATTGGTGCCGAGCGCCGAAGCCGCTGCCGCAGCCGATGCGCCCTTCAGCTTGTGCGCCTTGTCTTGCTGATGCAGGTAGGTGCCCTTGCTCTTTTTCGCATGAGTGCCCGCGTTCGCGCCCGTTGCTGCGGCATCCGACGCCGCCTGCGCGAATGCAGCCGAGGAGAACGCCAGCGCCAGAGCGCCGATCAATGCCATCTTTTTCGTCTTCATGAAGAGCTCCTTTTGTCGGGGCCTTTGAACGGCGCGGAGCCTGTTCGTAAGCCACCTGTGTAAGTACCGTTTTGAACGGCCGTACTTCGTTTTAGGTTTCGAAGTGCTGCGAGGTCTTGCGCACTACGTGAAGCATCAAGCTGAAGCTGCTACGAAAAACAGGAAACAGGTTCGAGCGACACGAACCACGACGCCCTCATGCGCAAACCCGCGCATCGTCCGATTCATCGCCGTGTGATGGCGAATCGTCGAACCCCGCGCGGGTTTGGGTCTGCCGGCAGTCGACCGCGGCCCGCCGTGGCGAGCCGGGCATACGAACTATGCCATTACTTCGCCGCAATTTTAAGATGGTTCTTCACGGAAGCAACACCGGAGACCTTCGAAACGACGTCTTCCGCAGCCGTCTTGTCTTCCGCCGACGGCACCGTGCCGGTCAGCGACACCACGCCGGAGTGCGTCTTCACGTGGATATGCGTGGACTTGACGTTCTTCGCGCCGAGCAATTCGGCCTTGACCTTCGTCGTGATCGCGCTGTCATCGACCTTCTGGCCGACCGTCGTGTCCGAACTGGTCGACGATGCCGAGTTGGTTTGAGCACTCACATTCAGCGCAAACACCACACACGCGATACCACCGGCTGCCTTCAGGATTTGAGTCGTCTTCATGGCAATACTCCCATTTTTTCGATTTTGGTCTGGCGCGCCCCGTTCGCCAGGTCGCTTCGCGACATAAATGCGAGAGGCGGCTCTTCGATCGCGCAACGCACCGTAGCACGCGAACGCAGAACCGTTACCGCAACTTGCGTGCCGAGGGCATCGTCATACATTTGGCTCAAGCACGCGCGGGCGATAAAACACTGTCGGATCAAGGGGTTCGCGCGCACCCGAACAAATCTTCGACGTCGCAAAGTACCGTGTTAAACCAGCATTCGAACGGATACGGCATGCGCAGTGCTTTTGTCTGAGCGCGTGTAAAAACTGCGTGAAATGGGTCGGTGCAGAGCGTCCGCATCCTCGGCGCGATAGCAAAAAACGTAGTCACAGCGCGAGCTTAACTAAGGCTGGCACAGCCGTTGCTTTAGTAGTCGGCAAATCAGTCCATCCAGTTCAGAACAATCGAGGATTAGCAAGCAATGCCGCCTACACTCGAACTCCGCGCAAAGCAAAGTCTCGCGCTCACGCCGCGCCTGCAGCAGTCGGTCCGTCTTCTGCAGCTTTCGTCGCTCGAATTCCAGCAAGAACTGCGCAACGCGCTCGACACCAATCCGTTCCTCGAATACGACGAGTCGCAAACCGAAGACAACGCGCTCGGCGCCGACAACGGCAATTCGATGAGCGAAACATCCTTGTCCGGCGCGTCGTCGGAATCGTCGGCTGAAGCGCCGCTTGCGTCCGAATCGAGCATGTCGAGCATGGACAGCGAGCAAAGCACCGACAACGTCTCGCGCGAAGATTCAATGAACGAATACTCGAACGAATATTCGAGCGAGTACTCGTCCGATCCGTTCGGCCGCAGCGCCTCGCGCAACAGCGGCGACGGCGAAGGCTCCGATCCCGCAGACTGGGTGCGCATTGAGCCGTCGCTGCACGACACGCTGCACGAGGGCCTGCGGCTCTATCAACTGAACGAGCGCGATCGCGCGATCGCACAGCTCATCATCGAAGCACTGGACGACGACGGTTATCTGCGCCAGGAACTCAGCGAGCTTGCGAACGTCGTCGATATCGAACCGGCGCTCAGCGAGGACGAACTCAACATTGCGCTCAAGCTCGTGCAGTCGCTCGACAAGCCGGGCGTCGGCGCGCGCAATCTCTCCGAATGTTTGTCGCTGCAACTCGAGGCGATGGAAGAAGACACGCCGGGACGCGAAGTCGCGCTGGAGATCGTCGCGCATCATCTGGAACGGCTCGCGCGTCGCGAACAGGCCGAGTTGCAAAAGAAGATCGGCTGCAGCGCGGACGACCTGCGCATCGCCTGTGCGCTGATCCGCCGTCTCGATCCCAAGCCGGGCGAGAACTACGGCGCGAGCGAGGACAACTACGTGGTGCCGGACGTCATCGTGCGTCCGATGAAGAAGCAGTGGATCGTCACGATCAACCCGGCTGTGCTGCCGCGCGCGCGCATCCATCGCATGTACGCGGAGTTGTTCGCGCAGTCGGCCGGCGCGAGCCGCTCGCCGCTCGCGCAGCAATTGCAGGAAGCGCGTTGGCTGATCCGCAACGCGCAGCAGCGTTTCACCACGATTCAGCGCGTGGCCGAATGCATCGTCTCGCATCAGAAGGCGTTTTTCGACTACGGCGAAATTGCACTCAAGCCGCTCGTGCTGCGCGATGTCGCCGATGAACTCGGCCTGCACGAATCGACCATCTCGCGCGCGACGGGCAACAAGTACATGGCGACGCCGCGTGGCATCTTCGAGTTCAAGCACTTCTTCCCCCGCGAACTCTCGACGGAGAGCGGCGGCACCTGCTCGGCCGCTGCGGTGCGTGCGCTGCTGAAGGAAATGATCTCGAAGGAAAACACGCGCGATCCGCTGTCCGACGTGAGCCTCGCGAAGATGCTCGCGGATCAGGGCGTGATCGTCGCGCGCCGCACGGTGGCGAAGTATCGGCATCTGATGAAGGTGCCGCCCGCCGAGTTGCGCCGTCAGGCGAGCTGAGGCGCAGGCACGCAGCGTTTAATCACGCTTCCGAACGCTCTCGGCGACGACCCGGTCAAGCGAGGCGCCTGAGCCACATGAAGCGTAGCCGACAGGCCGTCCGTTCGCGGACGGCCTTTTTTTGCGCTATCGATCGAAAGATCAGCGCCAGCCCGATGCGCGGTGCGTGCGCTTTCTCGCCGCGGTCGCGGAAAGCTCCGCGCCGAGCAGAAACACGGCAGCCGAGTAATAGAGCCACATGAGGATGATCGCGAGCGATCCCGCCGCGCCGAACATGTTGGCCGTGCCCGCATGCGCGAGATAGAACGCAAAAAGCCGCTTGCCGCCTTCGAAGAGCATCGCTGCCGCCGCTGCGCCGAGCGCCGCGTCGCGCCAGAGCATGCGCGTCGTCGGTAAAAACTTGAGCAGCACCGTGAAGGCGAGCATCAGCACGGCCAGCGAGAGCGCCCGCCGCGACAAATCCGACAGCACGATAAACGGGCTGCCGTCGCCGAGCACCCAATGCCCGAGGATCTCGACGAGCGCATCGAGCACGAGCAGCGCGGCCACCAGCAAGCCCGCGCCCACCACCAGACCGAACGACATCAACCGCACGCGCAGCAAGGTGACGATGCTCTCGCGCGCGCTCACGGCGGGCGTCGGCCAGATCACATTGAGCGCGCTGTGCAGCGACGAAAACGTCGCCGACGCGCCGATCAGCACGCCCGCGAGCGAGAGGATCGCGGTACTGCGCGCGATATCCGCGTGCCACGCGTTCGCGACGATCGCTTCCAGCGCATGCGCCGCATCCGCGCCCACGACGCCGCTGATTTCGTCGAAGAGACGGCCCTGCACGGCATCCGCGCCGAAGAACACGCTCGCCACCGAAATCACGATGACGAGCGTCGGCGCGAGCGAAAACGCGGCGAAGAACGAGATCGACGCGGAGAACATCAGGCAATGGTCCTGTGTCCATTGCGTGACCGGATCGACGATCCACGAAAGCCAGCCGAAGCGCGTCGTGCGGCCGGAGGCGATCGGTGCGGGTTGAGTGGCGGGAACGTCCTGGTCCATCGGCGGAAGCGTGAATGCGGCGGGTAGTCATCGACCGATCATGTTAGCCCGGCGACAAAAAGTACGTGTAAAAAAGCCGCGCGCTCCGGGTGTGGAGCGCGCGGCTTTCGGACTGCGGGTGCTTCAGGACAGGTCGGCGTCTTCGTCTCTGTCCTCGTCTTCGATGTTGCGCGTTTCGTCCTCGATCTCGTCGGGGAGGATATCGCCGTCCGGCTGGAGATGATTGTCGCCGTCGGCGGATGCGGCTTCGCCCGTGCCGTAACGGTCGGTGTCGCTATTGAGTTCGGCTTCGGACTGGCCGAGCGCATGCGCGTCGAGTTCGCTCTCGATCTCGCCCGGATAGCGCTTTTCCCCTTGCACGTCCGAGCCGCTGTCGGATGAATCGCTCGGGCCCAGCGCGCCCGTGCCGTGTCCCTTGCCGTATTCTGCGCCGTCGTCTTCCGGCGGGTTCAGGGTGCTTCCGCTCATCATGACCTCCTGGGTTCGTGTCCATGACGAGTCCGCAAATCTCGTTCCGCAGCCGCCGGCATCGACGTGAAAATCGGCATAAAAAAGCCCGCGTTCTCGCGAAACGCGGGCCGTGCTTTGGGGAAGCGGGTAAGGCTTGCGCGTCGCTCAGGCTTTCGCCGACGGACGGCGTGCCTCGCTTGCGCCCTGCTTCACCGTCTTCACGGTCTTCTCCGTGACCGAGGTCGCCGTCGCGACGCTGCGCAGGTCGGAGAGGAAGGAATCGCGCCAGACCGAGAGGTTGTTCTCGCGCAGCGGCGCCATCATGTCGGTGTGACGCGCCTGGCGCTCGGCGAGCGGCATCGACAGCGCGCGCTCCAGCGCTTCGGACATCTGCGACAGATCGAACGGATTGACGACGAGCGCGCCCGGCAACTGATCCGCCGCGCCCGCGAACTGCGACAGCACAAGCGCGCCCGGATCGGCCGGATCCTGCGACGCGACGTATTCCTTCGCCACCAGATTCATGCCGTCGCGCAGCGGCGTCACATAGCCGACCTGCGAGAGACGGAACAGCGCCATCAGCAGATTGCGCTCGTACTTGCGGTTGAGATACTGGATCGGCGTCCAGTCGAGCTGCGCAAAGCGCCCGTTGATGCGCCCCGCCTCGCCCTCCAGATTCTGACGAATGCGCTGATACGTCTGCACGTCGGCGCGCGTCGGCGGCGCGATCTGCACGAGCGATACGCGGCCGTGCCAGCCCGGCGCGTTCAGCAAAAAGCGCTCGAACGCCTGAAAACGCTCGACGAGACCCTTCGAGTAATCGAGACGATCCACGCTCATGATGAGCTTGCGCCCATGCATGCTGTCGCGCAGGCTGCGGACCGGCTTGCGATTGGAGAACTGCTCGGCGGCCTTGGCGATCGCATCCGGATAGATGCCGATCGGATACGCGCCCACTTTGAGCATGCGGCCGAAGGCCTGGAGCATGCCGTCGTCGCTGAAATGGCCGCGTCCGGTGCGCTCCACGTAATCGGTGAACGACTGCTGGTCGCTTTGCGTCTGGAAGCCGACGACATCGTACTGGCACATCGCGGCGATCAATTCCTCGTGCGGCGGCACGGTGCGCATCATTTCCGGCACCGGAAACGGAATATGCAGGAAGAAGCCGATCGGATTCTCGACGCCCAGCTTTCTTAGCTCCTGCGCAAACGGGAGCATGTGGTAGTCGTGCACCCAGATGATGTCATCGGGCTTGAGAAGCAGCTTCAGCTTCGCGGCAAGGCTCGCGTTGACGCGCATGTAGCCCGCGTATTCTTCGCGATCGAAGCGCGACAGGTCATTGCGGTAGTGGAAGGTCGGCCACAGCGTCGCGTTCGAGAAGCCGCGGTAATACTGGTCGTAATCCCGGCGCGTGAGCCCGACGGTTGCATAGGTCACATTCCCGGCCTTTTCCAGGACAGGCGCGCCCGCCTCGCCGACGATCTCGCCGCTCCACCCGAACCACACGCCCCCAGTCTCCTTGAGCGCGTCCAGAACGCCGATCGCAAGACCGCCCGCGCTGGGCTTGCCTTCCTGGATCGGTGCGACGCGATTCGATACCACGATCAATCTGCTCATTACAGCATCACCTCATCAGTTGTCGTTGCATGCTCGAATTGGCGATCAAGGGTATGCAAAAGCTGTGCCTTTTTGTGATCCGGCGTGAATTAAAATTTGTATGAAGATGTTACGGACGAACGAAAACACGCGGCGATCGCTCACCGCGTAGAAATTTTTGTTCTTTTTCGCCGGATGGTAAGCCGGCCGAAATCACGAGTCCTGCTCTGAACCCAGGTCGCGCTGATAGTCGATTCCTTCGCGCCGCACGCCGCCCTGGTTGTGCTCGCCGTCCGGCGGCGCGTCAGGCGCAGGGCGGTTCTGACCGGCGGGATCGTGGTCCGCCGGCGGTGCGGACGCTGCCTGCGCGCCGGCAGCCTTGGCGGCTTCGGCACGCGCTTCGCGCTTGGAAGAATGACGCGCGGAGCGTCGGAGTGCGGGATGCCTCATGATGCCTCCAGAAAGAAGGCCGTCGCGATTGTGACGTCGGCGGCGTCGGACCCGTTGCGCCTCAGGAGCGCAGCTTCAGAAAAAACGACCGGCGACAGAGCGTGTCGCCGGTCATTATTGCGTCATCCGTTGTAATCCCTACGTACGGGATGGAAAGTTATTCAAACCTTGCACGAATTCTGGGCATCGTCTAACGCCTGCGGGCCAGCATCTGCAAATCTCAATAAACGTGCGGCGTCTCGTTCGGTCCCGGCGGCGGATCGCCGATCGGCTGAGACGGCGGCACCGGCGGCTCGCGCGTCGGGTCCGGATTCGTGTCGGGCGGAATCGGAACGGGCGGCGGCTGATCGGGCGGCGTCACCGGCGGATCCGGCGGCTGCGGGGTCTGCGCTTCGATACGTGCACGTGTGGAGGCGGAATCGGGCATGACGGGCTCCTTGCGGTCTTGTGATCGTACTTTCCCGCACTCCGGCGCCTGCTTCTCACGAAAGTCGTGTCGCGCCCGGAGTGTCACCTTGACCCTCGCAAGGGGCATGCCCCTCGGCTCGCACCCGCGCTTCCGGTTCGTTTCCTCCTGTCACATTATCGGCGTGAAAAACGCGCCTGCCAATGAAAAACGCCTGCGCTTTTAAAAGCTGCAGGCGTCGTTTTCGTCTAAAGATAAGCGATGTTCAGGGATTTTCGTGGTCAGACTCGCTGACTTCCCCGCCCTCGCCGACCGCTGCCTTGCTCGCATCCTCACCGTATTCGACAAGCCGGTTATAGAGCGTTTTCAGGCTGATGCCGAGGATCTCTGCCGCGCGCGTCTTCACGCCGCCGCACTGGTCGAGCGTTGCGAGGATGAGTTGGCGGTCGGCCTGTGCTAGCGACGTGCCGAACGGAATCGTCACGGCCGTACCCGCCGAGGGCTTCGACAGCGAGATCTGCAGCGGCACGGTTGCCGTGCTGTCCGAATCGGACGACGACATGATGTACGCGCGCTGCACATAGTTCTTCAGTTCGCGTACGTTGCCGGGCCAGTTGTACGATCCGAGCATCTCGCGCACGGCCTGCGGGAAGCCCTTTTTCGTGTTGTAGCGGCTGTTCAGTTCATCGAGGAACGCTTGCGCGAGCAGTTCGACGTCCTTGCCGCGCTCGTGCAGCGGCGGCAGGTTGATCGGGAACACGTTCAGCCGGTGATAGAGATCGAGGCGCAGTTTGCCTTCGAGCACCGCCTGCTCCGGATCGCGATTGGTCGCGGCGATCAGACGCACGTCCGTTTCGAGTTCCTTCGTCGTGCCGACGCGCATGAACATGCCCGTCTCCAGCACGCGCAAAAGCTTCACCTGAAGTTCGATCGGCATTTCGGTGATTTCGTCGAGGAACAGCGTGCCGCCGTTCGCGCGCTCGAAATAGCCTTTGTGCTGCCGGTCCGCGCCCGTGAACGAGCCGCGTTCATGGCCGAACATCTCCGATTCAATCAAATTCGGCGAAATCGCGCCGCAGTTCACCGCGATGAACGAGTGCTTGCGACGCAGGCTCAGCTCGTGCAGCGTCTGAGCGGCGACTTCCTTGCCGGTGCCGGATTCGCCGATCAGCAGCACCGACGCCGCAGTCGGCGCCACGCGGCCGATCTGATCGTAGACCGTCTGCATTGCCGGGGAATTGCCAAGCATGAGGCCGAAGCGGCCCATGCGGCGCAATTCGCCGCGCAAGGTGCCGATCTCCGCCTTCAGGTCGCCGGCGCGCGGCAGGCGCGAAAGAATCGCCTTCACGCGCTGCATGTTGATCGGCTTGACCAGATAGTCGGCGGCGCCCATCTTGAGCGCGCTGACCGCGGATTCCACGGTCGCGTGACCGGTAATGACGATGAACTCGACGCCCGAGCGCGGATCGAGGTCTTCGAACAGATCGACGCCCGAGCCGTCCGGCAGCTTCAGGTCGGTGAACACGACGTCAGGCGTCTGACGCACAAGCTGAATGCGCGCTTCGCGCAAGTCGCCGGCTGTGGCTGTCGTCAGTCCGTCTTCGCCGATGATCGCGGCTAGCGCCTCGCGGGTACTGGGATCGTCATCGACAATCAATACGTGTGGCATCGCGTCTCGAATTCTTGCAAAACATTTCAGGGTCACACGCCGGGGAACGGCGTGGTCTTCTCCGTGCGGCCGGTGCCGCGCGGGCCGGTGGATTCACGGCGCGCCAATTCGATTATCGGCCGCTTGTCTAATCCGTGAAAATATAATTATTTCCGATCATGCGCACTTACCCTGAGCTCACCGTAAGTTTTTCCATTTAGGCAACTTATGGCGGAATTTCGGTGATTATAAGCGTTTATCAAGATAGAAACGCACGCCGGCAAGGCGTGCGTTTCCTCGAATGGGCGAATTGACCGGGTCTGTTGAAACGACGCGGCGAGGTTCTACGGCCGCCGCTAACTCGTCCTCAACTACGCGGGAAGTGCCACGCGTCGGCGGTGCCGCCTACCGTGCCATGGCCATTGACGACGCGCGCGCTCGCGCCGCTGGCGGGCGTCAGCACTTTGCCGCCTTCGTCTTCCCAGCGATTCAGATCGCGCGCCGTGCGCCGCCCGGCATCCTGCGACTGCACCCATTTCCATGCAAGCACGCTGCCGACTGCGAACAACGCGCCGAAAATTCCAATCGAAGGACGTGCCATTTGTGTTCTCTCCCATCATCATGAAAATTCGATGCCGCCCGTGACGGCGGCCGTCGCCATTTGCCGCGTCAAATGCGCTGCGTCAAAGGCGTTGCTTCTAAGGCTTTGCTTCTAAGCCAAATAAAATCAGCGGGACACGATCAGCCCAAAGAGAAAGCCGACGCCCGCCGCAATGCCGAGCGATTGCCACGGATTGTCCTTCACGTACTTTTCCGTGCAATCGACGCCCGCGCGATAACGGGTCTGCGCACTCGCCTGCGCGTCTTCCAGCGCACCGCGCGCCGATTCGACATGATCGCGAAGCTTCGAGCGCAATGCTTCGACGCCCTCGCCCGGCAGCGTCGCGGAGAGCCGCAGCAATTCTTCCGAATCGTTCAGCAGCACCTTGATGTCTTCGATGATCTTTTGCTTGCCCAACGCAAGCTGGACAGTCGTCTGAGTCATTTAGTGGAGTCCTCGCCTTGTGGGTGGATGAATGGACGGATGAGTGGGACGATGCACGCGCGCCATGATCGGCCGTCACGCGCGCAGGCGACCTCAATGCGTCTTGACGACGGGCACGACGAGCCGCTCGCCCGTCGCGATGCGCGTGCGCAGGCTGCGTACGACGCCGCTCGCCATCAACGCCATGCCCATTGCACCGAACACGAAACTCGTCACGTTCGCGGCGCGGGACAGCGCGGGCGTGCCTGCCGCATAGCCTAGCACCGCGCACATGAGCGCGGTCACGAGCGCGACGGCGGCCCAGTGATAGATGTCGATCGGCTCGCCCGTCGCGAGTTCCGGCCGGTCGCCCCGCGATCCGCGTGTCGACGATGCACGCACCTGTCGCGCGGGTTTTGCGCGTTCGTACGCCACGGCTTCGAAATT
This sequence comes from Caballeronia insecticola, assembly GCF_000402035.1. Lineage (GTDB taxonomy): Bacteria > Pseudomonadota > Gammaproteobacteria > Burkholderiales > Burkholderiaceae > Caballeronia > Caballeronia insecticola. The sequence continues at coordinate 888,773 of NC_021287.1, read as the reverse complement.
GAAAAAGTCTTCCATGATGCGTTGCCTCTCTCGACCGTCCTCGTGTTGGCGTCGTCGATATCGTCTCGATGACGGCACTTTCGAATAAGATTTGCCTACACCATGCAGTTTCCGTGCCAAGACGATTCCGTCGCAGTCGCGGAATGTTCAGGCCGGACAATACGCACTGCCGCGCGCTTAAGGCGGCCAGCCGACGGGTAACATTTGCAGCATCGCGTTGTAATTTCTCGGCGCATGCGGCGAACCTTTCCGGTAGCGTCCATCGCACCCCGCCCGAGTCAGACAAATTGGCGCGCTACACATGGCGCGCATTGCCGCAAAGTCGTTGCGAATGGTTAAATAGCGTTTATGAGACAGGTTCGTCGCCAGCTTTCCGGCCGCGCCGGGCAGACGACCTGAACCGACGCACGGCGAAGGAAGCGCGGCCCGCCGCATCGTGGGCACATTGGGCAGACAAGCGCGCACGCGCCCTGTCAAATACCGATGCGGGCGTTCATCCACCCGCGCGCCGCTCGCACGCGCCAGAGTCAGATACCGCGCCCGAACCTGCGCCACCGGGTCCCGTCGACGCGCCAGAGGCCGTCGCCCGACCATCACATTCGCAAGCACTCAGGACACATCAGGACACATGGCGTCAACCGATCTGGATCCGCCGCCCGTTGCAGCCGGCAATACGCCGGCGCAGAAAAAGCGCCACGCGGGGGAAGTGCCGGGCTTGAAATCGTACGGGCTGCTATACGGCTCGTCGCCCGTGATGCAGGAGTTGTACTCGCAGATCGAGCGCGTCGCCGGCACCGACGCAACGGCGCTCATCATCGGCGAATCGGGTACGGGCAAGGAGCTCGTCGCCCGGACCATCCACGACCAGAGCGCGCGCAAGGATGCGCCGTTTATCGCCGTGAACTGCGGCGCGATTCCCGACAATCTCATCGAGGCCGAGTTGTTCGGCCACGAGAAAGGCAGCTTCACCGGCGCGGTGCAGGGGCGCATCGGCTACTTCGAGCACGCGAACGGCGGCACGCTGTTTCTCGACGAAGTGACCGAGATGTCGCCCGTGCGGCAGGTCAAGCTGCTGCGGGCGCTGGAGACGGGCACGTTCTTTCGCGTCGGCGGCAACGATCTCATCAGTTCGGACGTGCGTGTGATCGCCGCGACCAATCGCGATCCGGTGACGGCCGTGAAGGAAAACGGCCTGCGCGAAGACCTGATGTACCGCCTCGCCGTGTTTCCGCTGCGCGCGCCGCCCTTGCGCGAACGCGACGCGGATCGCGAACTGCTCGCGCAGCATTTCCTCGCCGAAATGAACGCGCAGGAAGGCACGAGCAAGGTTTTTAGCAAGCGCGCGCTCGACGTGCTGCGCACGTATTCGTGGCCCGGCAACGTGCGCGAACTCAAGAACACGATCTACCGCGCGTTCATTCTCGCGGAGAAGTCGGTGGAGATTCCGCATCCGCATCTCGCGTCTCGGGTGAAGAAGCCGGTGACTCAGGGCGATGCGATGAACGTCTGGGTCGGCACGCCGCTCGCCGATGCGCAAAAGCAGATCATTCTCGGCACCCTCAAGCATTGCGGCGGCGACAAGCGGCGCGCGGCCAAGGCGCTCGGCGTGAGCCTGAAGACCCTGTACAACCGCCTCGGCGCTTATGAGAACGAGGAAGCCGACGCAGGCAATCCGTCGCCGAGCAGCGAGAACTGACTCGGCATAATCTGATTTTTCCCGACGATGATCGAAGCGAGCCAGCACACGCCGGCTCGCTTTTTTTTGCGTCCGATCTAAGCGCACTTGTCAACCTGTTCCGCCCGCTTGCAATTTCTTGCAATTTTCACAGCCCGGTAATTAGATGCATGCTTCAAAATGCGCGAAGCCCGTGAAACAGGCGCACAACGGTCGAGTTCGCGCGCCTTCTTCGCGCTGCCGAGCAAGCACCTGTTGGCCAAACCTTAGGCAGATTCAAGAATCCGATGACAAGCATCGGGAACCGGTAGACGAAGGAACAGCAACATGCAGATCTGGGTTCAGGCACGTGGCCCGCGCACCGCTGCGCTCGCCGCGCTCATTACGGGCGTCATCGCCTGCGCGAGCCTCTCGGGATGCAACTCCCTCTATAGCGAAGGCGCGGTAGCAGGCGCCGGTATCGGCGGCGCGGCCATTGCCGGCGCCGTCACCAGCAATGCGGCGGTGGCCACGGGCATCGGCCTCGGCGCGGTCGCGGCGGCCAAGACCGGCGTGCAATACACGCAGCGCGTCGTTCACACCAACACGCAGGATCAGATCGCTTCCGTTGCGGGACCGCTTGCGGTCGGCGCAGTGGCGCCGTGGAAAATCGTGCATTCGGTGCCGATCGAAGACGACGAAAAAGGCCGCGTGACGGTAAGCCGCACGATCAGCAGCGGCGTGCTCGAGTGCAAGGAGATCGTGTTCTCCGTCGACCACGACGCGACCCAGGACCGCGCCGCCGCCAGCGCCTTCTACGTGGCATCGGTCTGCCGCGACGGCAACAAGTGGAAGTGGGCATCGGCCGAACCCGCAACGCCGCGCTGGGGCTCGTTGCAATGACGCTGCGAATCGATGTATTGCCGGCGCTGCGGCTCGGTGCGATCGCGGCGGGCGCAGCGCTTTGCGTGTCGATGAGCGGTTGCGCATCGATCGGCGCGGCGACGGGCGCGGTCGCAGGCGTGGCAACGGGCGCGATCACGACGAATCCGGCCATCGGCCTCGGCGTGGGTATCGCGGTGCAGGCCGCAACCGACGAAGTCGTGAAACGCACGATGAAGTCGCTGCATCAGGATCAGCAGGTGATGATCGCGGTGACGGCGGGCATGGCGCAGGTCGGCGAGACGCGGCCGTGGATGGTGAAGCACACGCTGCCGGTCGAGAACGGCCACGGCGAAGTGCGCGTGCTGCGCGAGTTCAACAGCGCGCTTGCGAGCTGCAAGGAGTTCGCGTTCTCCGTCGTCGATGGCGACGACGCCAAAGCACCCGCCGACTGGTTTGTCGCAACTGCCTGCCAGCAGCCGAGCGGATGGAAGTGGGCGTCGGCGGAACCTGCCGTCGAACGATGGGGCAATCTGCAGTAAAGCGGCGTCGTACGAACGTGAAAAAGCGCGGTTTCGCCTGGGGCGGACCGCGCTTTTTTGTGCTCGAAGCGTTCGTGCTCGGGGCGAACGCCGCATGCGCTTCGCCCGATGCACGCGGAAGGCGTCAGCCCTCGACATCCTCCAGACTCAGCATTTCCGTCTGATCGTTGTACGAGAAAATTTCGCCGTAGCGACCCCAGTCGATGACCGCATCGAGCGTCTCCTGCGCGGCCTTGTCGGAGAGGAAGTCTTCCAGTTCCTGCTCGAAACGCACGCGCGGCGCACGATGTCCCGGCCGTTCGTTCAACACCTTCTTGATCCGCGCGGCCAGCGGCACATGCCGCAGCAAGTGCTCGGCGAACATCATCTTGCGTTCCTGCGTGCCGAATTCAGCGAAGACGCGCGCCTGCGGCGTCAGAAAAATATCGCCCTCGCGCACGTCCGCGAAACCGAGATGCTGCAGCACTTCGGCGATCGGAAACAGCTCGTCCACCTCCAGATGCAGCGTGCGGGCGATTTCCGGCATGTCCGCGCGGCCGTGATACGGCTCGGTGGCCAGCGTTTCGATGAGACCCGCCATCAGGTTGGTCGACACCGACGGCAGCCAGCTGCCGAGTTCGAGACCCTTCTTCTTCGATTCGTCGAGCTGGCGCGCGGTCATTTTCGCGTAGATATCGTCGACGAGACGGCGGAATGCCGGATCGAGACGATTGCGCGGATGCTTGAACGGCACCTTGATCTCGGCCATCACGCGGCCCGGATTGGACGACAGCACCAGAATGCGGTCGCACATGAACACCGCTTCCTCGATGTTGTGCGTGACGATCAGCACCGACTTGATCGGCATGCGCCCTTGCGTCCACAGGTCGAGTAAATCAGTGCGCAGGTTTTCGGCGGTGAGCACGTCGAGCGCGGAAAACGGCTCGTCCATGAGCAGCAGCGTCGGATCGACGACCAGCGCGCGCGCGAAGCCCACACGCTGACGCATGCCGCCCGACAACTCGCGCGGATAGGCGTTCTCGAAGCCGTCGAGACCGATCAGGTCGATGGCGGCAAGCGCGCGCTCGCGCCGCTCGCGCGCGCCCACGCCCTGCGCTTCCAGACCGGCTTCCACGTTCTGCATCACGGTCAGCCACGGAAACAGCGCGAAGGTCTGGAACACCATCGCGACGCCCTTCGCCGGACCGCGCAAAGGCTCGCTCAGATAAGTGACTTCGCCGCCCGTCGGCTCGATCAGGCCGGCGATGATGCGCAACAGCGTCGATTTGCCGGAGCCCGAGCGCCCGAGCAGCCCGACGATTTCCCCTTCGCGCAGCGCGAGATTGGCGTCGTCGAGCACGAGCAGTTCGCCCTGCGTCTTGTTGAAACCGCGGCTCACGTTCTGCACGCGCAGGATTTCCGCGCCGAGACGCGGCGGCGTGCCGGCCGGGCGCTGGAAGCCCGTCGCCGCGGACGTCTGCGTATTTTTCAGGTTCTGCATCGAAACTCGTCCTCAATCCAGCCGGAGTCTTGCTTCGGCATAGGCGTATAGCGGGCGCCACAACAGTCGGTTGAACAGCGTGACGAACAGCGACATCACGGCGATGCCGAGAATGATTTTCGGGTAATCGCCCGCAGCCGTGGTCTGGGCAATGTAGGCGCCGAGGCCGTGCGCGACGACCTCCGTCTTGCCCCACGAGACCGCTTCCGCGACGATGCTCGCGTTCCACGCGCCGCCCGACGCGGTGATGGCGCCCGTGATGTAATAAGGGAAGATGCCTGGCAGCATGCACTTCTTCCACCACTGCCAGCCACGGATCTGAAAGTTGGTCGCCGCCTCGCGATAATCGTTCGGATAGGAGGACGCGCCCGCGATCACGTTGAAGAGGATATACCACTGCGTGCCGAGCACGATGAGCGGCGACAGCCAGATATCCGGGTTCAGATTCCAGCGCACGATCGCCACGACGAACACCGGAAACAGCAGGTTCGCCGGGAACGCGGCGAGGAACTGCGCGACCGGCTGAATTTTCTCGGCAAGCGCCGGGCGCAGACCGATCAGCACGCCGGCAGGCACCCAGATCACCGAGGCGATGGCGATCAGCACGACCACGCGCAGCAGCGTGATGAAGCCGAGCACGAAGACATGACCGACTTCGCCCCACGTCACGCCCGTCGACACGAACGCGGCGACCTTCCATACGACGAACACCGTGATCAGCAGCACGGCCGCGGCCCAGGCGATATCGCCGGTGCGCGTGGACGGCGCCTTCGCGCGCAGCGGCAGCCCGACATTCTCGAACGCCCCCTGCAGCGACGGCAGCCGGATCGGCACGCGCGCCACCTTCGCAAGAATCCAGCCCGCCGGCACGAGCAGACGGTGAATCAGGCGCGTGCGGCGGATCAGGTCGAGCAGCCACGAACTGGGTTCGTCGCCGGAACTGGTGTTTTCCATGCGGAACTTGTCCGCCCACGCGACGAGCGGACGGAACATCAGCTGGTCGTACGCGAGGATGACGACGATCATCGCGAGAATCACCCAGCCGATCGCGCCCAGGTTGCGCTCGCCGATCGCCGCGGCCAGATACGCGCCGATGCCCGGCAGCACGATCGTGCGGTTGCCGACCGTGATTGCCTCGGAGGCGACGACGAAGAACCAGCCGCCCGACATCGACATCATCATGTTCCAGACGAGGCCAGGCATCGAGAACGGCACTTCGAGCTTCCAGAAGCGCTGCCAATTGGTGAGATGAAAGCCGCGCGAGACTTCGTCCAGATCGCGCGGCACCGTGCGCAGCGACTGGTAGAAGCTGAACGTCATGTTCCACGCCTGGCTCGTGAAGATCGCGAAGATCGCGGCGCACTCCGCGCCGATCACGCGGCCGGGAAACAGCGCGAGAAAGAACGTGACGGTAAACGAGATGTAGCCCAGCACCGGCACCGACTGGAGGATGTCGAGAATCGGCACGAGCACGAGCGACGCGCGCCGGCTCTTCGCCGCGAGCGTGCCGTAGACGAGCGTGAAGATAAGCGAGGCGACCATCGCGGCGAGCATGCGCAGCGTCGTGCGCAAGGCGTATTCGGGGAGATTCGCGGGGTCGAGCGAAATCGCCTGCGTTTGCAGCGTCGAGATCGGCGCCAGGGTTTCATGGAAACCGACGGCGGCAAGCGCGATCACGCAAATGATCATTGGGAATGCGACGAAGTCCCAGCGGTTGGGCAGGAGCCGCCAGGCCGACGCATTCGCCGTGCGCTTCAGATTGAAACCAAATTCCATGCAAGGCCCTCCCCGTAAGGCTTTGTTCCGACCGCGCGAGCGCGGCATATTGCTTTGAGACGGCACTCGAACCGTCCGGCAGACCAGCAGCCTCTGCCCGGCCCCATGCTGCCCTGTTCAACGCACGCGGCAGTCATTTCGACGACACGTCCGGCGCCCTCACGCATTGCCCGCGCCGAACCGAGGGACACTACACCAAGCGACGTGACAGGCACAACCTCAAGGTGCCCGCGCGCGCCATTCGTGCGATGTTTCTGTTGCTCTTCGGCACGGCGGAGGCAAAATGAAGGGGCGGACTGCAATCGAATAAGATCAATGTCCGCGCGCTTTCGCTTCCTTTCAGTTTGGCTGCAATTCACCCGCGCCAGGCGGCGAAGCGGGCAATACGTTCAGCGTCGCGCGTTCCCTGTGGTGGACGCACGTCGCGCGCCGCAACAAGGCGCTTGATAGGCGGCAAAAAACATCGTCCAATCTTGGCTTGTCACGAACAATAATTGAGCGCCGATGCGATGCGAGACGCCAGATCCGAGCCGAAAGACCGCCTGTGCCACGTTCGCTGCCCCGCTGCGTGCGCGGGCCGCGCAACGGCGGGCCTGCCGCCGCTGCAATCCGCGCGCCCGGCCCGCATCGCCAGACAGGCGGACCTGCATGATCGGCGTGAGCCACGGCGTGACGCGCGGCGTGCAGCATGCCGCTCGCGCACGGCGTGACCTATAACCCTGCACGAGACCGATGAAAAAGCTCATCCTGCACCGTGTGATCGCGACGCTTGGCCTCGCGGTGCTGGCATTTGCGTGCTGGATAGCCGCCGGCTTGCTGTCGGACCGAATGGTACAACAGGAGATGACGGCGACGGTGCGCACCGAGCGCCAGATGGCGGCGTCGATCGTCGACAACATGGCGCAGATCATCGCGAGCGATCTGGCAATGTCGCGCGCCATTCCCGCCACGCTCGCCCAGATGGACCTCACGCAGCGCGCCCTGGCGGAGTCGCGGAATTATGCCTCGAACCCGGGCGAGACGGAACTCGAACGACGCAGCGACTGGACCGCCCACCCCGCGCTCGCCAAGGTGAATCACTTCCTGCACGAGGCGCAGGGCTTTTCCGGTCTCGATTCGATCTGGCTCGTCAACGACCGCGGCTATTGCATTGCGTCCAGCAATGCGGCCGACGACGACAGCTTCATCGGCTACGACATGAGCGCGCGCGCCTACGTCTCTCGCGCGCTGCTCGGCGGATTCGTCGAAATGTACGGCGTCGGACGGCTGTCGGGCGAGCCCGGCATTTTCATCGCGGCGCCGGCCTATGAGGACGGCATTCTCGTGGGCGCGGTGATCGCCAAGGTGAGCATCGACCGGCTGCGGCACTGGGTGTCGCGCGCCGGCACCTTCGTGACCGACGAAAACGGCGTCGTCGTGATGGCGCACGACGGCAGGCTCGAATACGAAGCCATGCCCGATGCGCCCGTCGCCCGCATGACCGAGCGCGAACGCGTCGAGCATTACCGGCGCGAGTCGTTTCCGGAGCTGCGCGTGTCGCACATCGGCGAGCAGATGCGCGCCTCCGAGCAGTGGCTCGCGCCCGCGCTCGCGCAAAGCTTTTACGCGGCCAACGGCAGCAACACGCCGTCGCTCTACGACGAGCGCACGGGCCTGAATTCGGGGCTGTCGGCGCATATCGTCCATCCGCTGACGAGCTGGCCGGAAATCAGCCGCAACCACAGCCGCGACCGCTTTCTCGTGTTTTTGACGATGCTGGGTATCGTGACGCTGGCTATCGTGATCGCGACTTCGTATTCGCGCGAACGGCGTCTGCACCGCGCCACGCGCGATCTCGCCGAGCAATTGCAGTCGGCCAATACGTTGCTGTCGGCCGAAGCACGCCACGACGCGCTGACGGGCGCCCTCTCGCGGCGCTATTTCCTCGATACGCTCCGTCACGAAGTGGAACTGGCGCGCTCGGTCGGCACGCCGCTTTCGGTGGCGATCGCCGATCTGGATCACTTCAAGCAGATCAACGACCGCTTCGGCCACGCGTCCGGCGACCGGGCGCTCGAACATTTCGTCGAGGTCTGCCGCGCGCAGCTTCGTCCGAGCGATGCGATCGGCCGGCTCGGCGGCGAGGAATTCGGCATTCTGCTGCCGCAAACCTCGCTCGCCGACGCGCAAGCGGTGCTGGAGCGGCTGCGCAAGCGCTTTCACCACGAACACTGCGCGCATTTGCCGGAGGACGCGGCGCTGTCGGTAAGCATCGGCATCACGGAACTCGCGCCCGACGACGCGCTCGAGTGGATCCTTTCGCGCGCCGATCTGGCGCTCTACGAGGCGAAATCGCGCGGACGCGACCGCAGCGAAGTGCGCCCCGCCGACCCGACGCCGCCCGCGCGCCACACGGAAGACTCGCTCGCGGGGAAATGAGCGCGTCACATCACCGCGCGTTCATGCGCACTTGGCGACGCAGGCGCATCCGGCAGGTATCATCGACATTCGCAATCGAATGCCGCTGGGCCTATCGGGAGAATTGCATGAAGGGAAATCTGGTCATCGTGTGTCGCGATCAGGACGCTGAAACGTTCGACCATTTGCTGGCGGAGTACGGCTCGTTCCAGACGCGGCTTTCGTCGACGACGTGGTTCCTTAAGATCGATCTCGCGCCGGAAGTGATTCAGGACGAGATCCTCTCGCGACTCGGCAAATACACGACGCATTACATCTTCGAGGCGTCGACGGTCACGTACAACACGGTGGACAGCGAAGCGGCGTCGGCGCTCGAAACACTGTTCGACTGAGCGCCGGCGTTTTCTGCCTGAAAAAGCGCGCCGTTACAGCGCGCGCTCTTCCTGCTGCGAGCCGGGGCGGCGCTCGGCCACCGGCCGCGTGGCGACATCGAACGGAAAAGTCATCTCGATCTGCAGGCCGCCGTCGGCGCGATTGCCGACTTCGCACTCGCCGCCCGCGCGCCGCGCGAGCCGCTCCACGATCGCAAGCCCCAACCCGCTATGGCCGCTGCCGCCGCGCGCCGGATCGAGCCGCACGAACGGCCGGCTCGCCTTGATGAGATCGTCCGGCGCAATGCCCTTGCCGTGATCCGACACCCGCAACACCCAGCCATGGGCGCCGCGCTGCGTCTCAATGACGATCGGCGGCGCGCCGTAGGCATGCGCGTTGTCGAGCAGGTTCGACAGAATGCGATCGAGCGTTGCCGCGGGCAGCGCGAAGCTCGGACCGGCGTCCAGGCTCAGGCGTATTGGCTCGCCACCGGGCGACACCGCCCGATACGCCCGTGCGATGCGCTCGCACTGGTGATCCACCGCGACCGGCTCGCTGCCGTCCGGACGATCGTGTGCGAATACGAGGAACTGATCGACGATATGCGCCATGGAATCGACGTCTCGCACGACGCCGTCGCGCATTTTTTCGTCGTCCATCATTTCGGCCCGCAGACGCAGGCGGGCGAGCGGCGTCTTCAGGTCGTGCGCGACGCCCGCGAGCATCACGGCGCGGTCGTTATCGGTCTGCGACACTTCTTGCACCATCTGGTTGAAGCCGTGCGTGAGCTGCCGCAGTTCGCGCGGGCCGCGTTCGGGCACGACGGGCGTCGGCTGGCCGCGTCCGAAACGCTGCACCGCCTGCGCCAGCGCGCGCAGCGGATATTGCAGCTGCCACGCGCCGAATAGAGCCGCGAGCACCGCCGCCGTGAAAATGACGGCGAGCCAGACGACCATCCGGTCGCGCGAGCGCGGCGGCCGCAGCGGCTGTACCGGAACCACGATCCAGCCCGCGTCCTTCGCGCCGTGCACCCACACGCTGGGCGGCCCGCCCGGCTCGTTCAGGCGTACGTCGGTGCCGTCGGGCAGGCGATCCTTCAGATCTTCGACAAAGCGCTGCAGCGGCGGAGGCGTGTCCTCGTCGAGCGCTTTCGGCACTTCGGCGCTATTGAGCGCGACCACGCGCACGCGCGGCGGCAGCGGCTGATCCGGCGTGTTGGTGATGTGCTGGCGCACTGCCTCGACGAGAAACGCGGCCTCCTCGACGGCGAAGCGCGTCTGCACGTTGTCGCGCTCGAAGCGGATGATGGCGAACCACGCGACATGCGACAGCACCAGCATGCCGATGACGATTACGACAAGCCGCCCGAACAGCGTATCAATTGCCCGGCGCATTTTGCTCGCCGTCCGGCACGAATACATAGCCGCGCCCACGCACCGTCTGGATGAAGCGCGGCGCCGACGGATCGGTCTCCAGAATGCGCCGCAGACGCCACACCTGAACGTCGATGCCGCGGTCGGTGCCGTCGTATTCCGGGCCGTGCAGCAGTTCCAGCAGACGCTCGCGGGTCAGCGTGCGCATGGGATTGTTCACGAAGATCTTGAGCAGCGCGAATTCGCTGCCGGACAGCGTGATCGGCTTGTCGTCGTGTTGCAGCGTGCGCGACTGGAAATCCAGCCGGAAACGGCCGAACGAATACGGCTCGCGCTGCTCGGGCGCGGCGGACGGAATCGTGCGGCGGCGGCGCAGCACGGCCTGCACGCGCGCGAGCAGTTCACGCGGGTTGAACGGCTTGCCCAGGTAGTCGTCCGCGCCGAGTTCCAGACCGACGATGCGATCCACGTCGTCCGCGCGCGCGGTCAGCATGATGACGGGGATGTCGTCGCCGGACGCGCGCAGTTGCTTGAGCGCGGTCAGTCCGTCAACGCCCGGCATCATCAGATCGAGCACGATCAGATCGGGACGCTCGCGTTCGATGCGACGTTCGAGGCCGCCGGCGTCATGCAGCACCGATACCTCGATGCCCTGCCGGACCAGATAGTCGCGCAGAAGGTCGCGCAGTTCGGCGTCGTCGTCGACGACAAGTATTTGCGTAGTCATGGAACGAAGTTTAGCGCGTGATTCCGGCCGCATTTGATGACGACCGTGCGAGAAGGGTTACGGGGTGTTACGACGAAAGCAGCACGTAAACCGGCGTAACAACCCTGAACCTTGCCGTAACACGCGCGCCGTTGCCAGGCCCTACGCTGTGTCTCACCGACAAGGGCAAGACCTCGACGCACTTCCGGACACGTCGCGAAACGTTGTAATGGGCCTCGCCGCTTCGGCATCGACAACAATCAAGGGAGTATCACAATGGGCAAGCAATACCGCATTCTTACTGCCGCCGCTGCCGCAATCGCGCTGAGCTTCGGCGCCGCACACGCCGCCACGAACGACGCGCCGCCTCCGCCTCCCGGTGGCCAGGCCATGATGGGCGGCCCTGGCGGCCCGGGCGGACATCGCATGGAAATGCGCATGCAGAAGCAACTGGACGAACTGCACGGCCAGCTCAAGCTCAACGCGGATCAGGAAAAGCTCTGGCAGACGGCACTCACCACGATGAAGCAGAACCATCAGGCGATGCGCGAGAGCCACAAGCAGATGCGCGATCAGTTCAAGTCGATGGAAAACCAGCCGATCCTCGATCTGAACGCGATGCACGCGGCGCACCAGAAGCTCGACGAGCAGAACACGCAGTTGCGCGAGCAGACCGCGACCGCGTGGCTGAACTTCTACAACGGGCTGAACGATCAGCAAAAGACGACCGTCAGCACCGCGCTCAAGAAGCATTTCGCGAAGATGCATGAGCACGAGCAGAAGATGCACGAGCGCTGGGGCAAGCAACACGGCGCGCCGGGCGCGGCGGCTGGGGCATCGGCCACGGCCAAGCCGTAAATGCGAAGGCCGCGGAGCATCACGCTCCGCGGCCTTTTTCACATCGCTCGTCCAGCGATTTGTCCCGCTGACAGCGGCTTTACGCGAGATCGAACAGCAGCACTTCCGCGTCGTCGCCCTTTTCCAGCGTGACCTTCGACAGATCCTCCATCATCGCGGCGTCGCCGGCGCCGAGCGCCTCGCCGTTGACCGTCACCGAACCGCGCGCCACGTGCACATACACGCGGCGGCCCGCGGGCACGTCGAAGTCCGCGCGTTCGTCGCCGTCGAAGAGGCCTGCGTGGATTCGTGCGTTCGCGCCGATCTTCACCGAACCGTCGATGCCTTCAGGCGACGCGATCACGCGCAGCCGGCCGCGCTTTTCCTCGTTGCCGAAGCGCTTTTCCTCGTAGCCCGGCGCACCGCCCGGCGCATCCGGAATGATCCAGATCTGCAGGAAATGCGCGGTTTCCGTCGGCGAACCGTTGAACTCGCTATGGCGCACGCCCGTGCCGGCGCTCATGCGCTGCACGTCGCCGGGACGGATGGTCGAGCCGTTGCCCATGCTGTCGCGGTGCGCGAGCGCGCCTTCGAGCACGTAGCTCACGATTTCCATGTCGCGGTGGCCGTGCGTGCCGAAGCCCTGCCCGCCTGCGACGCGGTCTTCGTTGATGACCCGCAGCGCGCCGAAGTGCATGTGCTCCGGATCGTAGTAATCGGCGAAGGAGAAGCTGTGATACGAGTCGAGCCAGCCGTGGTTGGCGTGACCCCGTTCGTTGCTGCGGCGAATCTCGATCATGATGTTTGCTCCCGCCCAAGGCGTTGTTTTGCGATGAACAGAATGTAAGGGCGCGGCCCCTTCAGAACAACGCGCACGGCGGCACTACATCGTTCTGCTGATGCATGTAATCGCGCGCGTGCGCATCGCCGACCGCGCGCGGACCGGGTTCGGGTAAAATACCGCGCTTTTCAGGATGGCGGCGCGGGAATCGCGCGGCGGCGGGGCGACAGGGCAGCAACGAAGGTCGCAACGGCGCCGGCAAAGACGGCAGCGCGCAATTTTGGCCACCTAGAATACCGACCGCTGGCCCCGACGCCGGAACGGCTGGAGCAGGACAGCCGATCGCGCGCGAATGCGCCGCCGGCTGAGGAGAAAAAGATGAGTACGTTCGCATTGCGCGCCGCGCCTTCATCCACAGGCACGGCCGTCCGGACGCACCGCGCGAACGACCGCCGCGCGTAGCGTTCATCGTGCGTCTGCACCTTAGGCACCTTACCAAGGATTCACCATGTTGCAAGGCTACGGTCCGCTGATCCTCGCGGGCACCTGGCAGACCGTCAAGCTGGCGGTGCTGTCGCTCGCGTTCGCCTTCGTGATCGGCCTGATCGGCGCTGCGGCGAAGCTCTCGAAAAATCGCGTGGCGTCTACCGTCGGCACGGTCTACACGACGTTGATTCGCGGCGTTCCTGATCTGGTCCTGATGCTGCTGCTCTTTTACAGCATACAAATCTGGCTGAACCAGCTGACCGACCTGTTCAACTGGGATCAGATCGATATCGATCCGTTCCTCGCCGGCATTCTCGTGCTCGGCTTCATCTACGGCGCGTATTTCACCGAAACCTTCCGCGGCGCGTTTCTTTCGGTGCCGCGCGGCCAGCTCGAAGCGGGCGCGGCCTATGGCATGACGCTGTGGCAGACCTTCACACGCATCATGTTCCCGCAGATGATGCGTTTCGCGCTGCCCGGCATCGGCAACAACTGGCAGGTGATGGTCAAGGCGACGGCGCTCGTCTCGATCATCGGGCTCGCGGACGTGGTCAAGGCCTCGCAGGATGCGGGCAAGGGCACGCTGCGTTTCTTCTTCTTCACGCTTCTCGCAGGCGCGATCTATCTCGCGATCACCACGATCTCGAATCTGGTGCTGATCTGGCTGGAGCGGCGCTATTCCATCGGCGTGCGCAAGGCTGACCTATAACGAGCGGCGGATCCCATGATCGAAATCATCCAGGAATACTGGAAGAACTACCTCTTTACTGACGGCTACCGCATCACCGGGCTTGCCATCACGATGTGGCTGCTGGTCATCTCCATCGGCCTGGGCTTTTGTCTTTCGATACCGCTCGCCGTGGCGCGCGTGTCGAAAAACAAGCTGCTCTCGCGCGGGGTCTGGCTCTATACGTATATCTTTCGCGGCACGCCGCTCTACGTCCAGCTGCTGCTCTGCTATACGGGTCTGTACAGCTTGCAGGTCGTGCGCGATCACATGTTGCTGAATGAATTCTTCCGCAACGGCATGAACTGCACACTGCTCGCGTTCACGCTGAACACTTGTGCGTACACCACCGAAATCTTCGCCGGCGCGATCAAGGCGACGCCCTACGGCGAGATCGAAGCCGCGCGCGCGTACGGCATGTCGGGCTTCACGCTGTATCGGCGGGTGATCTTGCCGTCGGCGCTGCGCCGCGCGTTGCCGTACTACAGCAACGAAGTGATCCTGATGCTGCACGCGACCACCGTCGCGTTCACGGCGACCGTGCCGGACATCCTCAAGATCGCGCGCGACGTCAATTCGGCGACGTATCAGTCGTTCGAGGCGTTCGGCATCGCCGCCCTGCTCTATCTCTGCATTTCGTTCGCGCTCGTGTGGCTGTTCCGCCGCGCCGAGCATCGTTGGCTGGCGTTCTTGCGGCCGCAAGGCAAATAAGCGCAAATAAGTCCATCGCAGGCTCAAGGACCGTTCATGAATTCCCAGATGCACAAGCTTTTCGTCGACGACATTCACAAGCAGTACGGCAGCAACGAAGTTCTGAAGGGCGTTTCGCTCAAGGCAAAAGCCGGCGACGTGATCAGCATCATCGGCTCGTCGGGCTCGGGCAAGAGCACGATGCTGCGCTGTATCAACTTTCTGGAGCAGCCGAACCAGGGGCGCATCTTCGTCGACGGCAACGAAGTGCGCACGATGAAGGACAAGAGCGGCGCGCTCAAGGTCGCCGATCCCAAACAGCTGCGGCAAATGCGCTCGAAGCTCTCGATGGTCTTCCAGCACTTCAACCTGTGGTCGCACATGAACGTGCTGGAGAACGTGACCGAGGCGCCCGTGAACGTGCTCGGGCTGTCGAAGAAGGAAGCCGAGGAACGCGCGCGCACTTATCTCGAGAAGGTGGGCCTCGCGCCGCGTCTGGAGAAGCAGTATCCGTCGCATCTGTCGGGCGGACAGCAGCAGCGCGTGGCGATTGCGCGCGCGCTCGCGATGCATCCCGACGTCATGCTGTTCGACGAACCGACTTCCGCGCTCGATCCGGAGCTCGTGGGCGAAGTGCTGAAAGTGATGCAGACGCTCGCCGAGGAAGGCCGCACGATGATCGTCGTCACGCACGAGATGGCGTTCGCGCGCAATGTGTCGAACCACGTAGTGTTTCTGCATCAGGGGCGCATCGAGGAAGAAGGTCATCCCGAAGCCGTCTTCGGTAACACGAAGAGCGAGCGCCTGAAGCAATTCCTGTCGGGCAGCCTGAAGTAGCCCTCGCGGTTATTGCCTGAAGCAACGTTCCACTCCAGAGAAAGCGCCCGCGAGGCGCTTTTTTTGCGTCCGCACGCGGCCGATCATGCCTGACTCGCACGACGCGCTGAGCTAGCGCCATGCTACGTCCGCGTCAATAGGCGAGATACCTGACCCTGAAACTTACATTGCGCTGAAGCCTCGGCCCCATAAGGCTTTGCGCGATGTTTCCCATCCTGTGGGTCGCATGGTTACCACATGGGCATTGCATTTTTGACACAAACCAGCGCCGATCGTCATTTTTCTTTGGCGGTTATATCGTAATTTGTTAAATTGGTAATGAAAGTACCAAAACGAAGTACGCAAAAAGTAGTTTTACTTCAAAAGTCCAAAAGAAACTGAGGAACGACACCGATCGACGAGTCGGCGTCAGATTCGCGCCCACGACGTGCGAATCGCAAGAAGCACCACAGCCCGCGCGTGTCCTTCCTCTGAAAACGACTTTCGGTTGGGTGCGCTCGCATCGAACCATACAGCAGCACTTGGGTTCTATTTCTTGACAGGGTTGGAGGAGATGATGAAGAAAGCTTTGCTCGCGTCGGCAGCACTGCTGACGTTCAGCGCGGTGGCGCACGCTCAGAGTAGCGTGACGCTGTACGGCCGCCTGGACGCGGGGCTCGAATATATGAACGGTGTGCCGACCGGTCCGGCCGGCGCCCCTGCCACCGGTTCTTCGCACCGCTTCAAGGCGGAAAGCGGCGACTGGGGCACGAGCTTGTGGGGGATGAAGGGCGTCGAAGATCTGGGCGGCGGCTATCGCGCCGTGTTCCAGTTGGAAGGCAGCTTCAACACCATGACGGGTCAGGGCCCGGGCGGCGGCGGTCTCTTCAATCGCTGGGCAACGGTCGGTATGGCGAACAACCAGTTCGGTACCCTGTTGCTGGGTCGCGAGCTCTTCATCGCCAACGGCGTGTGGGACTTCGATCCGTTCGGCCAGTCGAACTGGTCGTCGGCATCGCTGGTGCGTGGCCGCAACTGGCCGCAATCGAGCAACAACATTTCGTACCAGTCGCCGAAGGTCGCGGGCTTCGACTTCTACGGCCAGTACTCGCTGTCGAACGCAACGAACTGGAACGGTAACGGCACCACGCCGCAAGGCCGCGAAGCTGGCGCGTACGTCACGTACACCTCGCCGCTGTTCCAGATCCGCGGTATGTACGACGAAATCCGCAACCCGGCCAACGGTACGCTCGGCGGCGTCTACAACCCGATCGACGGCGGTTCGGGCGGCAACGGCGCTTACGGCTACTCGCGTGAGTACACGGCGATGTTCAACGTGTTCCTCGGCCAGTTCAAGGTTCAGGGCGCGTACCAGGCGATCCGCACCTCCGGCATGACGGGTCAGTTGCCCGGCCAGCCGACCACGCTCGACCACGAATGGGGCGGCGTGACGTGGCAGGCAACGCCGGCAGCGGCACTGATCGCGGCGGTCTACCACGTGAACGGCAACAACGGCGCGGGTAACGCGACCATCTACACGGTCGGCGGCTCGTACAACCTGTCCAAGCGCACCCTGCTCGACCTGCAGGTTGCCACGGTGCAGAACAGCAAGACCGCGAACTACGGTCTGAACGCCAACAACTATGGCTCGGCGGCCTCGACGGACAACCCGTTCCCCGGCCACAGCCAGACGGGCGTGTACGCTGGTATCCAGCACTCGTTCTAATCGGCGGGGCTGAACAGAAAAGAGCTTTATAGAGTTTTCACGCTGCTGCGAGAGGCGCGTATCGGTGCGGTGCCCGAAAGGGTATCGCACCTTTTTTTATTGGGCGCGCTGCTTTTCGGCAAGGGTCCGGCGACCGCGGCAAGCGAACCATCGCACTCCGAATATATTTTTCAAGCCGCCAAACAAAACTACAGATTAACGGCTCGTAATAATTAGTTTTCCTACAAAATTTCGAATTCGAATCGAAGCCCGCCTACGAATCAGAACGCGGGCGCTCGAGACGAACCAAATTACGAATATCGAGTGTTCAACCTTTACGGGGTATGGAGGAGATGATGAAAAAGGCTTTACTCGCGGCGGCAGCGCTCCTGACTTTCAGCGCGGTGGCGCAGGCCCAGAGCAGCGTGACGCTGTACGGCCGTCTGGATGCCGGACTCGAATACATGAGCGGCGTGCCGACGGGCGTCGGGGCAAATGGCGCGGCCACCGGCAGCACGCATCGCTTCCGCGCGGAAAGCGGCGACTGGGGCACGAGCTTGTGGGGCATGAAGGGCGCCGAGGATCTGGGCGGCGGGAATCGCGCCGTGTTCCAGCTGGAAGGCAGCTTCAACACGATGAACGGCCAGGGTCCGGGCGGCGGCGGTCTCTTCAACCGCTGGGCAACGGTCGGGATGTCCAACAACCAGTACGGCACCCTGCTGCTGGGTCGCGAGCTGTTCATCTCGAACGGCGTGTGGGACTTCGATCCGTTCGGCCAGTCGAACTGGTCGTCGGCATCGTTGGTGCGTGGCCGGAACTGGCCGCAATCGAGCAACAACATTTCGTATCAGTCGCCGAAGGTCGCGGGCTTCGACTTCTACGGCCAGTACGCGCTCTCGAACGCAACCAACTGGAACGGCAACGGCACGACGCCGCAAGGCCGCGAAGCCGGCGCGCAGATCACCTACACCGCGCCGCTGTTCCAGGTTCGCGGTCTCTATGACGAAATCCGCAATCCGGCGAACGGCATGCTCGGCGGCTCTTATGCCAACGGCGGCAGCGGCGTCTACGGGTACTCGCGCGAATACACGGCCATGGTCAACCTGTTCCTCGGCCAGTTCAAGGTTCAGGGCGCGTATCAGGCGATCCGCACCTCCGGCATGACGGGCCAGTTGCCCGGCCAGCCGACCACGCTCGATCACGAATGGGGCGGCGTGACATGGCAGGCGACGCCGGCTGCGGCGCTGATCGCGGCGGTCTATCACGTGAACGGCAACAACGGCGCGGGTAACGCGACTATCTACTCGGTCGGCGGCTCGTACAACCTGTCCAAGCGCACCCTGGTCGATCTGCAGATCGCCACCGTGAAGAACAGCAATACCGCGAATTACGGCCTGAATGCCAACAGCTTCGGCACGTCGGCGGGAACGGACAATCCGCTTCCCGGCCACAGCCAGAAGGGCGTGTACGCCGGCATCCAGCACTCGTTCTAAACGGCAAGTCCGCTCCGGCGCGTTTTCACGCGGCTGCGAGCGGCGCGGTGCCCGGTTACAAGACGGGCACCGCGCCGTTATTTTGCTCGCGCAGAACTGCGCAACCGAAACGCGCACCGACGCGCACAAACGAACAGGCCGCCGATTTGCATCGGCGGCCTGTTTTGCGTTTCGGACCCGCAGCGCGCTTAATCCCGCACCATGCCCGACGCACCGTGACTCAGCCAGTCGAGCACCGCGGCGGCGCCATCGTCGCCCGCCTGACGCGCCTTCGCGACCGTCTCCGTGAGCTTCGCGCCCGGCTTCGGCGCGGCACGACGAATCGCGACGCCCACCGCCAGGATATCGATGATCAGCAGATGCAAAATGCGCGAGATCATCGACAACTGCGATTCGCGAATTTCGATGTGATCGGTCTCCAGCGCCACCGTCGCGCGCTTGGCGAGCGGCGTGTTGCTCGACGTGATCGCGACGACCGTCGCGCCCTGCTGCATCGCCACTTCGAGCACGCGCAGCAACTCCGGCGCCCTGCCCGATTTCGACACGGCCACGATCACGTCGCCCTTGCCGAGCAGCGCGGCAGACGCCGCCTGCATGTACAGGTCGCCGTAAGCGATGGTCGGAATGCCGAAGCGGAAGAACTTGTAATGCGCGTCCTGCGCGACGATGTTCGAATTGCCGAGCCCGTAAAACTCGATACGCCGCGCACCGTTGAGAATGTCGATCGCGCGCTCGACGTTCTCGAAGTTCAGATGCTCGCGCAATTGCAGGATCGCGGACACGGTGTTGTCGAGCACCTTCGCGCCGAAGTCGGTGGCGGTGTCGCCGAGATGCACCTGGCTGTGGCTCACCGGAATCGTGCCGGTCAGACCTGTCGCGAGCTTGAGCTTGAAGTCGGACAGACCCTGACAGCCAAGCGAGCGGCAGAAGCGGATCACGGTCGGCTGGCTCACGTCGGCCTTGCGCGCGATGTCGATGATCGGATCGTTGATGATCGAGCGCGGATGATTCAGCGCGAGATCGGCGACGCGCCGCTCGGCGGGCGTCAACGCGTCGCGCATCTGCCGGATGCGTTCGAACACCGCCGACGAACCGCTGTTCGCGCGGTTCGACAACTGCTCCGAGAGAATCGCCGACACGCCGAGAAACGCCGGATATTCGGCGGTGATGATGTAGGTTGGAATGCCCGCCAGATATTGCTGGAAGCGCCCTTTTGCCTCGAAGCGCTCGCGAAACGGCGACTTGTGGAACAGTTCGCCCAGCTTGAGCACGATGCCGCCGCCGATATAGATGCCGCCCAGCGCGCCCAGCGTCACCGCGATATTGCCGGAGAACGTGCCGAGGATCGCGCAGAAGCAGTTCACCACTTCGAGCGCGAGCGCTTCGCCTTGCTGGGCGCGGTTCGTGACGTCCGCGGCCGTGAAGGTTTCGGCGACCGTGATGTTGTCCCGCTCCGCCAGCGCGCGATAGATCAGTTCGAGCCCTTGTCCCGCGCACACGCGCTCGAACGAGACGTGCGGAAACTTGCGGCGCGCATAGCGCATGACGACGTCTTCGCGTTCGTCGAACGGCGAGAACGTTGCGTGGCCGCCTTCGCTGCCGAGCGCGATCCAGCGGTCGTCCGCCGGAATCAGGCCCGAGACGCCCAGTCCCGTGCCCGGCCCGAGCAAGCCGATCACGCTGTTCTGCCGCCGCGCGCCGCCGCCGACCTGCACGCGCTGTGCGTCGGTCAGACCGGGCAGCGCCATCGCCAGCGCGGTGAAGTCGTTGACGACCAGGAGCGTGTCGAAGCCGAGCGCGCGGCGCGTCGCCTCGATCGAGAAGCTCCAGTCGTGATTGGTCATCTTCACGTGATCGCCGTCGACCGGATTCGCGATCGCGATTGCCGCATGATTCACGCGGCCGACCTTGGTGTCCTTCAGATACTGCTGCATCACTTCCGCGATGCCGGGGTAGTCGGCGCCCGGATACACGCGAATCTGCCCGATCTCGCCGGGCGCGGTCTCCAGCGCGAAGCGCGCGTTCGTGCCGCCGATATCGGCGAGAAGCCGCGGTCCGTCTGCGTGCTGACTGGCCGCCGACGCGGCCTTGTTATGCACACCAGTAGACATCGAGCTTCACTCCTTCTGCATGGGCCAACGTCGAGATGGCGTTCTTTTGTGGCGCAGCGAGCGCCGCGTTCAGTACGTCGAGTTTCTTCTGGCCGGAAATGAACAGATACAACTGTCCCGACTGGCCGATCTGCTGCAACGCCGCCATCGACAGGCTCACGCGCGCGTGGGGCGCTGCGACCGGATGCACGGCCACGTAGCGATCCTGCGTCGAGATGGCGAAGTCCCATTCGGGGGCGTCGGCGAAGATCGACGCCGTGTGGCCGTCCTCGCCCATGCCGAGCACGGCGACATCGGGCAAGCGGCGGCGCGCGTCGGCATTCAGTTCGGCGATATGCGTCTCGAGCGGCTTTCCCGTGTCGACGAGCGGCAGGAAATATGCCGATGCGCCCGCGTTCTGCAAGAGCGTCTCACGCAGGAAATGCGCGTTGCTGGCCGCATCGGTTTCGGGTACCCAGCGGTCGTCGACGAGCGTCACGTCGATATGCGCCCAGTCGAGCGGCGCGTGCGACAGCGCCTGCAAGAAAGGCTTCGGGCTCGTGCCGCCCGACACCGCGAGCGTGGCGTGAGCGGTTTGTCCCGCGGCGTCGGCCGAGGCCGCGCCCCTCGCCGCGAGCGACGCCTTCAGCGCGTCTCCCACGGCTTTCGCCAGCGCGTCCGAGTGGGCGCGCGGATCGTCGAAAGTGCGAAGCTCGATCACTGCTCCTCCATCCTCTTTGTCCTGATTTATCGACCCGCTCGTTCGTTGCGACATCACGAAACGATGCTGCAAGCGGTCTCTTGTATGTCACCCGGCGCCGCGCGCCTCTTGCGGGCGGCGTCGGCGCGGGGCGTGATTCAACGCTCAGTTTTCTTCTTCGAGCCAGCACGTGCCATGCTGCGCGAGCATCGCGCTCGACGCCGCCGGCCCCCATGTGCCCGCCGCATACGGCTTCGGCTTGCTGGTGCCCGAGGCCCACGCGTTCAGGATCGGCTCGACCCAGCGCCACGCCGCTTCCTGCTCGTCGCGCCGCACGAACAGCGCGAGCCGGCCGTGGATCACATCCAGCAGCAGGCGCTGATACGCCTCCATCTGCCCTTCCTTGAAGAACTGGTCGAAGGCGAGATCCAGATGCACGCTCGCGAGATTCATGCCTTCGCCGGGCTGCTTTGCGAGGCAATACAGACGAATGGACTCGTTGGGCTGCAACCGGATCACCAGACGATTCGCGCCCGCGCGCAATGCGTTCGCGCCCAGCGCCGAATGCGGCACCGTGCGGAAATTCACGACGATCTCGGCGACGCGGTCCGCAAGACGCTTGCCCGTGCGCAGGAAGAACGGCACGCCGGCCCAGCGCCAGTTATCGATCTCGACTTTCAGCGCGACGAACGTTTCGGTTGTGCTGTCGGGGCGCACTCCCGGTTCCGTTGCATACGCGGGCACTGCCGCGCCGCGGATCACACCCGCATGATATTGGCCGCGCACCGCGACGCGGCTGATATCGCGCTCGTCGATCGGCTTCAACGCGCGCAGCACGCGCAGCTTTTCATCGCGTACGGAGTCGGAATCCATGGAGTGCGGCGGCTCCATCGTCACGATGGAGAGCAGTTGCAGCAAATGGTTCTGCACCATGTCGCGCAGTGCGCCGGTATTGTCGTAGAAATCGCCGCGCGCCTCCACGCCCAGTTCTTCCGCGATGGTGATCTGAATGCTCTCGACCCATTCGCGCCGCCACAACGGCTCGAACAGCACGTTGGAGAAGCGCAGCGCGAGCAGGTTCTGCACCGGCTCCTTGCCGAGATAGTGATCGATCCGGTAGATCTGCTCTTCCTGAAAGATTTCGCCGACGGCGTCATTAATGGCGTTCGACGACTTCAGGTCGTAACCGAGCGGCTTTTCGAGCACGATGCGCGCGTTCTGGTTCAGACCGACGTCCGACAGCGCGCGGCAGATGGGCACGAACAGCTTCGGACCCGTTGCCAGATAGAAGACGCGCGTGCCGTCGTACTGGGCGAGCGTGTCACGTAACAGGACGAAGTCTTCCGCGCGGCCGAGATCGAGCCCGACATACTGCATGCGTTCGAGAAAGCTGCGCCAGACCGCATCGTCGAGGCCGTCTTTCGAGACGTGCGGTTTGACGTGCTCCTCGACCCAGCGGCGATACGCGCCCTGATCCCAGGCCTCGCGCGCGACGCAGACGATTCTGCCTGCCGGGTTGAGCATGCCCGCGCGGTGGGCCTCGAACAGCGCAGGGAGAATCTTGCGCATGGAGAGGTCGCCGGTGCCGCCGAAGAGTACGAAGACGAAGTTCGAATCGCTTTGCATGAGTCTGAACGTGGATTCCAGAGCCGGATGTTGAGTCGAATCGGGCCGCATCGCCCATCGGACCATGGCTTGTTCATGAGCCGCCCATGAACAAGCCGGAAAGCGCGCCGTAGTCCGATAAAATTTTTTTTGACACTGAATTGTAGTTTAACTACAATCCAAATCAAGAGGAAATGTCATCGAAGGAAAAAACGCACGGTCAGTCGGAGCAATCGGACAACCTGCGGTTTCCTGAGGCGGCCTTCTGAACGCATGTTATCGGAGCCCGCGGCTCGCCGCTTTTAACGGCAACTGTCGTTGCGGTCCGCATGCGTACAGCCTCGCGCCTCGCCGCCGACCGCCGTGCTCAAGGAGCCGGGCGCGCCGGGCCGGGCAAAAATCAAAAGAGGAGACAGCAGTTGCGATTCAACCCACTCATCTCTTGAGCGCCGTGCGGCCGACTATCGGTCTGCCGGCCGTGCACGCGCGCCGCCTTCAACAAGCCCGCGCCTGCCGCTTCCCGCCGACACCGCCGATTCCCGGCCATCCAGTTTTGCCGTTTGTAACCACCGCTTTTTAACAATGCTTCTGGCGGCATCGGGAGCCAAATCGTTTCTTGTTCAGGTGTCTGGAGGAGATAAACAATGAAAGTCCGTAAGCTCATGGGCGCGCTGTGCGCCGCAGGTCTTCTGTGCGGTGCGACGGCGTCGGCGGTGCAGGCTGCCGAAGCCGTTTCGGTGCTGCACTGGTGGACGTCCGGCGGCGAATCGAAAGCGGTCGGCGTGCTCAAGGACGACATGACCAAGCAGGGCTATACCTGGAAGGACTTCGCCGTCGCGGGCGGCGCGGGCGCGGCCGCCATGACCGCGCTGAAGACCCAGGTGATCTCGGGCAACGCGCCGTCCGCGGCGCAGATCAAGGGCCCGCTGATCCAGGAATGGGCCGAGCAAGGCGTGCTCGTGCCGATCGATTCCGTCGCCGGCGACTGGAAGAAGAACCTGCCGCCTGAAATCGACAAGATCATCCACGCGGACGGTCATTACGTGGCCGCGCCGTTCTCGGTGCACCGCGTGAACTGGCTGTACATCAACAAGGCAGCGCTCGACAAGGCCGGCGGCAAAGTGCCGACCACCTGGGCCGAGTTCTTCCAGGTCGCCGACAAGATGAAGGCCGCGGGCATCATGCCGATCGCAATGGGCGGCCAGCCGTGGCAGGACCTGACGCTGTGGGAAGACGTCGTGCTGTCGCAGGGCGCGGACTTCTACAAGAAGGCCATCGTCGATCTCGACCAGAAGACGCTCACGTCGGAGAAGATGGTTCAGGTGTTCGATACGGTCCGCAAGATCCAGGGCTATTTCGACAGCGGCCGCACCGGTCGTGACTGGAACCTCGCCACGGCCATGGTCATCAACGGCAAGGCCGGCATGCAGTTCATGGGCGACTGGGCGAAGGGCGAATTCGCCGGCGCGAACAAGAAGGCGGGCACGGACTACATCTGCGCCGCGGTGCCGGGCACGGAAAAGGCCTACACCTTCAACGTCGACTCGTTCGTGTTCTTCCAGCAGAAGGGTCAAAAGACCGCGACGCCGGGCCAGCTCGCGCTCGCGAAGACCATCATGACGCCGGAATTCCAGGAGCAGTTCAGCCTGAACAAGGGCTCGATCCCGGTCCGTCTCGGCGTGCCGATGGACAAGTTCGACGACTGCGCCAAGAAGTCCTACTCTGATGAACAGACGGCGATCAAATCGGGCGGCTACGTTCCGTCGCTCGCGCACGGCATGGCACAGGGCGACGCCGTCGCCGGCGCCATGACCGACGTCGTCACGAAGTTCATGAATTCGTCGCAGGATTCGAAGAGCGCGGTCGCCGCACTCGCGAACGCCGCCAAGACGAAGTAAGCGAAGTAAGCAAGGCAGTACGCCGCGCAGCGCGTCTTCGGGCGCCTGCGCGGCCAGTCGAGCCAACAACTGCAACGTCGCTTCATCCAGCGCCCGCCGCAGCCGGCGCCCGCAGCCATCGCCACCAACGCGCAAGTCAGTGCAACTAAATGCATTTGAAAGCGTCGGCGACATCTTCCAGGAGTCGAGTCGTGACTGCCTCCATCACCGCGGACAAGAAACCGCAAAACCCGCCGCGTCGCGCCTCACCGACGTCGGCGCTCGCCGATCGCTGGATTCCGAAGCTGGTGCTCGCGCCCAGCGTCGTGATCGCGCTCATTTTCGTGTACGGCTTTATTGCCATTACGGGCTATCTGTCGCTCTCGGAATCGCGGCTCATGCCGCGCTACGATTTCGCCGGCCTCGACCGCTACCGGCAACTCTTCGCCAACGACGTCTGGTGGACGTCCGCCGCCAACCTCGGCTGGTTCGGCATTCCGTTCATCGGAATCTGCGTGTTCCTCGGCCTCTTCCTCGCGATCCTTCTGGACCAGAAGATCCGCAACGAAGGCGCATTGCGCGCGATCTTCCTCTATCCGATGGCGCTGTCGTTCATCGTCACCGGCACCGCCTGGCAGTGGATCCTGAACCCGAGCCTCGGCCTCGAAAAGGTGTTCCACGACTGGGGCTGGACGAGTTTCTCGTTCAACTGGCTGGGCGACCCGG
This sequence comes from Caballeronia insecticola, assembly GCF_000402035.1. Taxonomy (GTDB): domain Bacteria; phylum Pseudomonadota; class Gammaproteobacteria; order Burkholderiales; family Burkholderiaceae; genus Caballeronia; species Caballeronia insecticola. The sequence goes on along the minus strand of NC_021287.1, from coordinate 863,058 downwards.
ACAAGGCAATCTTCTGCGTCGTGATCGCCGCGGTGTGGCAATCGACCGGCTTCGTGATGGCGCTGTTTCTCGCCGGTTTGCGCGGCGTCGACAGCGAAATCTTCAAGGCCGCGCAGATGGACGGCGCGGGCTTGCCGACCATCTACCGCAAGATCGTGATTCCGAGCATGCGGCCGGTGTTCTTCTCCGTGTTGCTGATTCTGTGCCACATCACGATCAAGACCTTCGACCTCGTCGTCGCGCTGACGGCGGGCGGTCCGGGCACTTCCTCTTCGCTGCCCGCGATCTTCATGTACACGTTCTCGTTCAATCGTGGCCAGTTGGGTGTCGGCGCCGCATCGTCGATGATGATGCTCGCCACGGTCGTCGCGGTACTCGTGCCGCTCATGTATCTGGAATCGAGGAGCACCCGCAATGCAGCCTAAGATGACGATCAGCCGCGCCGTCATTTACGCGGTGCTGATTCTTTTCGCGCTTTACTTCCTGTTCCCGATCTACGTGATGCTGTCGACCTCCTTCAAGGATCTCGACCAGCTGCGCACGGGCAACCTGCTCACGCCGCCCACGCACTTCACCTTCGCGCCGTGGGTCAAGGCATGGCAGGAAGCCTGTACCGGCGTGCGCTGCGACGGCATGGAGCCGTTCTTCATGAACTCGGTGCGCATGGTGATTCCGGCCGTGCTGATCTCGTCGTTCATCGGCGCGTTCAACGGTTACGTGCTCACGCACTGGCGCTTCCGCGGCGCGGACGCAATGTTCACGGTGCTCCTGGTCGGCTGCTTCATCCCGTTCCAGGCGATTCTGCTGCCGATGGCGCGTCTGCAAGGCTTGCTCGGCCTCTCGAACACCACGACCGGCCTCGTGCTGGTTCACGTGATCTACGGCATTGCGTTCACGACGATGTTCTTCCGCAACTTCTACGTGAGCATTCCGGCGGAGCTCGTGAAGGCGGCGCGTATCGACGGTGCGGGCTTCTTCACGATCTTCACGAAGATTCTGCTGCCCGTGTCGCTGCCGATCTTCATGGTGTGCCTGATCTGGCAATTCACGCAGATCTGGAACGACTTCCTGTTCGGTATCGTGTTTTCGGGCGTGGATTCCATGCCGATCACAGTGGCGCTGAACAACCTCGTGAACACGTCGACGGGCGTGAAGGAATACAACGTGGACATGGCGGGCGCGATCATCGCCGCCATGCCGACCATTCTCGTCTACATGATTGCGGGACGTTATTTCGTGCGCGGGCTGACGGCCGGCGCGGTGAAGGGTTGATCGCGCGCGACGCGCTCCCCTTTCGGCAAAGACCACATAGAGGATTCACATGGCAAGCCTTTCCATCCGTGACGTGTACAAGACCTACCCGAACGGGGTGCCGGTTCTCAAGGGCGTCAACATCGAAATCGAGGACGGTCAGTTCCTGATCCTCGTCGGCGGCTCGGGCTGCGGCAAGTCGACCTTGCTCAACATGATCGCGGGGCTGGAGACCGTGACGCAGGGCGACATCATGATCGACGGCAAGACGGTGAACAACCTTTCGCCTAAGGACCGCGACATCGCGATGGTGTTCCAGTCCTACGCGCTCTACCCTTCGATGAGCGTGCGCGAGAACATCTCGTTCGGCCTCAACATCCGCAAGGTGCCGAAGGACGAACAGAAGAAGATCGTCGATCGCGTGTCGGAAACGCTGCAGATCGGCCATCTGCTGGACCGCAAGCCGGGGCAACTGTCGGGCGGGCAGCGTCAGCGCGTCGCGATGGGCCGCGCGCTCGCACGCGATCCGGTGATGTTCCTGTTCGACGAGCCGCTCTCGAACCTCGACGCGAAGCTGCGTATCGAGATGCGTTCGGAGATCAAGCTGCTGCATCAGCGCCTTGGCACGACGATCGTCTACGTGACGCACGATCAGATCGAAGCGATGACGCTCGGCGACCGCATCGCGGTGATGAAAGACGGCATCGTGCAGCAGTTCGGCGCGCCGCAGGAAATCTACGATTCGCCGTCGAACCTGTTCGTGGCGGGCTTTATCGGCGCGCCGCCGATGAACTTCATCAGCGGCAAGCTGGTCGAGTCGGGCGCGGGCGTAGGTCTGCAACTGAATACGGGCGTCGCGCAGAAAGTGCTGAATCTGCCGTTCGATGCGGGCCGTCTGCGCGCCAAGGTCGGTCAGGACGTGATTCTCGGCCTGCGCCCGGAACGCATCACCGATTCGCGCAGCGCCCACGATGTCTCCGATACGAGCCTGCAACCGGTCGATGTGCGCGTCGATGTGATCGAGCCGACCGGCCCGGACACGCTCGTGTTCGCGCAGGTGAACGGCAAACGCATCGTGTCGCGCGTGCATCCGGCGTCCAATCCGCAGCCGACGTCGACCATGACGCTGTTGTTCGATGTGTCGAAAGCCGTGCTGTTCGATCCGCAGACGGAGGAGCGGCTGGCGTAAGCTTGCTGTCCGATCGAGTTCCGACGCCACGGTGAGCCGTGGCGTTTTTCATGGCGGGGCCATTACAGGGCACAATCGGCGTTTTGCACTTTGGAATTGCCCGCCTCGCATGAGCTTTCTCTCCTCGCATCCCGAACTCGCCTGGACACCCGCCGACGGTCCCGATCCCTTCATCGGCCTCGAAGCGCTCGACGACCCGAAAACGCAAGCCTGGGTCGATGCCCAGAACCGCCGCACCGAGGCCGCGTTCGGCAGTACCGCCGACGCCCGCGCGCTCGCCGCGAGGCTCGAAAAAGCGTACACGTCGAAGGATCGCATCGTCACCTGCTCGCGTTACGGCGACTGGGCCTACAACATTTGGCACGACGACGCGCATCCGCTCGGCATCGTCCGCCGCACGCCTTGGAACGCGTGGCTCACCGGCGCGCCCGAATGGGACACGATCCTCGACGTCGACGCGCTCGACCTCAACACCCGCACCGGCGACGACACCCGCTGGGCGCTCGCCGACTTCGACCTGCTCTACCCCGGCTACGACCGCGCGCTCGTGAGCCTGTCGCCGGGCGGCTCGGACGCGTGCATGGTGCGCGAGTTCGATATCGCGACCAAGCGTTTCGTCGCGGATGGCTTCGTGCTGCCCGATGTCGGCAAGCACGACATCTCGTGGATCGATCGCGACACGGTCTATGTCGGCTGGGACGACAGCAAGACGAACCCGCGCCCCGCGCTCACCACGTCCGGCTTCCCGCGCCAGGCGCGGCGCTGGAAGCGCGGCACGCCGCTCGCCGATGCGCCCGTCGTGTTCGACGGCCAACGGCGCGACGTGTCGGCGGGCGTGGACTACGATCCCATCGAAAAGCTGCATCTCGCCTCGCGCGCGGTGACGTTTTATGACACGCTCAACTACTGGCTCGACGAAACGGTCAACGAATGGCGCCAGTACGACCTGCCGTCGCACGCGGAGATCGAGCACTGGAACGGCTGGCTCTTCGTCACGCCGCGCAAGCACTGGAACGCGGGCGGCCGCCGCCACGCGCCCGGCACGCTGACGGTCATCCGGCGCGACGCGTTCCTCGCCGGCTCACGCCAGTTCACTGCGTTGTTCACGCCGTCGGAGCGGCTCGTGCTTGCGGGCATCGACTTCACGAAACACTGGCTGATCGTCTCGCAGATGGACGACGGCGCGCCGCGCGTCACGCTGCTGCGCCCGCCCGCCGCATTCGATGACGCGTGGCAGCAACGCGAATTCGCGCTGCCCGAGGCGAGCCAGTCGTACGTCGATTCGATCGACAGCGAGCGCGACGACACCGTGCTCATCCACGTCGAACACTTTCTGATGCCGCCGACGCTGTATCACGCCGATCTCGCGAGCGATGCACCGTGGCAACTGCTCGCACGCCTGCCCGCGCAATTCGACGCAACCGGCCTTTCCGCCGTGCGCCGCCACGCCGTCGCGCCGGACGGCGAGCGCATTCCGTACTGGCTGATTGGACGGGACATCGAAACGAACACGGCCGCGCGCGCTTGCCTGCTCTACGGCTACGGCGGCTTCGAAGTGGCGCTCGATCCCGGCTACGAGGCGACAACCGGCATCGCCTGGCTCGAACGCGGCGGGCTTTACGCGGTCGGCAACATCCGCGGCGGCGGCGAATTCGGGCCGGCGTGGCATCAGGCGGCGCTGCGCGAAAATCGCCAGATATCGTTCGATGACTTCATCGCGGTGGCGCAGGCGCTCGTCGACACCGGCGTCACCACACCGAAGCAACTCGCGATTCGCGGCGGCAGCAACGGCGGCCTGCTGACCGGCGCATGCATGGTGCAGCGCCCGGACCTGTTCGGCGCGGTGCTTTCGGAAGTTCCGCTGCTCGACATGGCGCGCTTTCACATGCTGCTGCAGGGAGCTTCGTGGATCGACGAATACGGCGACCCCGACGACGCCGACGATCTGCGCCATCTCCTCGGCTATTCGCCGTATCAGAACGTGAAGGCGGAGGTTGCGTATCCGCCGGCGCTGTTCACGTCATCGACGAGCGATGACCGCGTGCATCCCGGCCACGCGCGCAAGATGGCCGCGAAGATGCAGGCGCAGGGCCACGGCCAGGTCTGGTATCAGGAAACCGGCGAAGGCGGACACGGCGCGGGCGTGGAGCCGGGAGCGATCGCGCAGGCGGAAGCGGCGGCCTTCACCTTTCTCGCCACGACGATCGGACCGCTCGCCTGATTCAGACCTTCACGGGCGCCGCATGCGAGCGCAGCACCAGCGTGCGCCCGGCGAAGGTCAGCACCCCGCACACGCCGATCACGATGCCCATGCCGTGCGGCGAGACATCGTGGAAGAAGCCCACGGCGAGGCTCGACAGCGCGCCGAGCGCGAGCTGCATCGCCCCGAACACGGCGGCGGCCGCGCCCGCGTTGCGCGGATAGCGGTGCATGAGTTCGGTCGTGCAATTGGCCGACAGCAGGCCGACCACGCCGACCACGAAGAACAGGCACACGACGATCGACCACAGTCCGCCCCAGCCCGTCAGCGCGACGAGCGCGACCGCGAGCGCCGCCACGACGCTCACGAACGACGCGGCCGAGATCATCTTCATGGCGCCCAGACGCCCGACGAACTTCGTGTTGAGCACGTTCCCCGCGATGATGCCGACGATATTCAGCCCGAACAGCAGCCCGTAGTGCTGCGGCTTCACATGAAAGTAGTCGATGTAGACGAACGGCGTCGCGGTGATATAGGCGAACATCGACGCGAATGCCATGCCGCCGCACATCATGTGGCCCCACGTGACCGGATCGGTCAGCAGATGCCCGTACGCGGCGAACGATTTGCCCACTGCCGCGCTCGCGCGCTTCTCCTTCGGCCAGGTTTCCGGCACGCGCAAATAGGCGGTCACCGCGCACGTGATGCCGAACAGCGTCAGCGCGACGAACACCACGCGCCAGCCGCCCAAGAGCAGCAATTGCCCGCCGATCAGCGGCGCGAGCAGCGGGCCGATCGAGGTGACGATGGACAGCATCGACAGTACGCGGGCGGCGTCGGACGGCGCGTGCGCGTCACGGGCAATGGCGCGCGCGAGCACCGACGCCGCGCCCGCGCCGAGCGCCTGCAGAAAACGCACGAAGACGAGCGCGTCGATGGAGAACGCCGCCACGCAGCCGATGCTCGCGACCGCGTACAGCAGAATGCCGCCGAGCAGGACCGGCCGGCGGCCGTAGGCATCGGAAAGCGGACCGTAGAGCAGCATGCCGAACGAAAAGCCGAACATGAAGCTCGTCAGCGTGGTCTGGGCGGCGGCCGGGCTGGTGCCGAACGAGGCCGCGAGCGCGGGCAGGCTCGGCAGATACATGTCGATCGACAGCGGGCCGCACGCGGCGAGTGCGCCGAGCAACAGGATCAGCCGGCCATCGGGCCGGCGCCGGGTGGAATCGGGCATGGAGTTCGCAAGACGGGGATAAGTGGAGGCTGCGCGCCGCGATCGTGAACGACCCGTTCGTGAACGACCCGTGAGTGGCGAAGGCGACGCAAGCGAACGACCATTGTACGCGACGCCCCGCCGCGATCCGGCCCTGACGGCCGTGTTTTGCTAAGCTCGGCGCTTTCCTCGAGACCTGTCACGCCGATCCGATGACCGCCTTCCTGCTGATCTGGAGCCCCAAGAAATGGCCGTGGCCCGAACTCCCCGACATCGCGCGGCGAGTGGCCGCGGGCGAAGCCGTCGCCGATGCGTGGGGCTGCGGCACGGCGCGCGGGCTCATGCCGGGCGATCGTGTGTTCGTGCATCGCGTGTCGCAGGAGCCGAAGGGCGTGTTCGCGTCGGGCTGGGTGACGCGCGCGCCGTATGAAGTGCCCGACGCGGGCAGCAAACGCGGCTATCGGCTGTGCATCGACTTCGTGTACGACTGGCTCGTCGATGCGCACGAGCACGTCGTCGTGACGCGCGACGAACTGCGGGCGCATCCGTTTTCGGTGCAGACGTGGGACGCGCAGATGTCCGGCACGCTCATCAAGCCGGTCGCCGAAGGCGCGCTCGAAAAGCTCTGGACCGCCCGCACGGGGCGGCGTGCGTCCGCCGGGGCCGCCAGGCTGCCGAACGCGACCTAGGCCCGACGCGGCCCGTTCCCAACGACTCCGGTACAATTTCAGCAACGATTCTCGCGTCGGACCGTGCGTCTTGCGCGCCGCGCTTTTTCGCCGCGCTTCTCGCTCCCGGGCCTTGTGCCCGTCCCTCGCGACTCCCGCATTCCTTTTCTGCGCAGGCCTCAATCCATGTCCAAGAATCAAGCACTCTTCGAACGCGCCCAGCGAACCATTCCCGGCGGCGTGAACTCGCCGGTGCGGGCGTTCCGCTCGGTCGGCGGCACGCCGCGCTTCATCGAGCGGGCGGAAGGTCCGTATTTCTGGGATGCGGACGGCAAGCGCTATATCGACTACATCGGCTCATGGGGGCCGATGATCCTCGGCCACGTTCACCCCGAAGTGCTCGACGCCGTGCAGCGCGTGCTCGCCCACGGTTTCTCGTTCGGCGCGCCGACCGAGGCGGAAATCGAGATCGCCGAGGAAATCTGCAAGCTCGTGCCGTCGATCGAACAGGTGCGCATGGTGTCGTCCGGCACCGAAGCGACGATGAGCGCGCTGCGCCTCGCGCGCGGCTTTACGGGCCGCAGCCGGATCATCAAGTTTGAAGGCTGCTACCACGGCCACGCGGACAGCTTGCTCGTGAAAGCGGGCTCGGGCCTGCTCACGTTCGGCAATCCGACCTCGGCGGGCGTCCCGGCGGACATCGCGAAGCACACGACCGTACTCGAATACAACAACGTCGAGCAACTGAACGAGGCGTTCCAGGCGTTCGGCGCGGAGATCGCGTCGGTGATCGTCGAGCCGGTCGCCGGCAACATGAATCTCGTACGCGCCACGCCCGAGTTCCTGAACGCGCTGCGCGATCGCTGCAGCGAGTACGGCGCGGTGCTGATTTTCGACGAAGTGATGTGCGGCTTTCGCGTCGCGCTCGGCGGCGCGCAGCAGGTCTACGGCATCAAGCCGGATCTCACGTGTCTCGGCAAAGTGATCGGCGGCGGCATGCCCGCGGCGGCGTTCGGCGGACGGCGCGACATCATGGCGCATCTCGCGCCGCTCGGCGGCGTTTATCAGGCGGGCACGCTCTCGGGCAATCCGATTGCCGTCGCGGCCGGCCTCAAGACGCTGCAACTGATCCAGCGCCCCGGTTTCTATGACGATCTGGCGAAACAAACCCGCAAGCTCGTCGATGGTCTCACCGCCGCCGCGCGCGAAGCAAAAGTGCCCTTCTCCGCCGATTCGATCGGCGGCATGTTCGGCCTGTACTTCGCCGAGCAGGTGCCCGCGAGCTTCGCGCAGGTCACGCAGGGCGACACGAAGCGCTTCAACGCGTTCTTCCACGCGATGCTCGATGCGGGCGTGTACTTCGCGCCGTCCGCGTTCGAAGCGGGTTTCGTGTCGAGCGCGCATGACGACGACGTGATCGGCGCGACGCTCGATGCGGCGCGCGGCGCGTTCGCGTCGCTCGCGGCCTGACGCGCCCGGGCCCCGCCGATGTTCTCGCAAACCGACTTCACCCACATGGAACGCGCGCTGGCGTTGGCCTCGCGCGGCATGTACACGACGACGCCAAACCCGCGCGTCGGCTGCGTGCTCGTCAAGAACGGCGAAGTGATCGGCATGGGCTTCACGCAGCCGGCCGGCCAGGATCACGCCGAAGTGCGCGCGCTGAAGGACGCCCGCGCACGCGGCAAGGACCCGCGCGGCGCGACCGCATACGTGACGCTCGAACCGTGCAGCCATTTCGGGCGCACGCCGCCGTGCGCGCACGCGCTCATCGACGCGCGCGTCGAGAAGGTGATCGCCGCGATGGAAGATCCGAACCCGGCGGTATCGGGGCGCGGTCTCACGATGCTGCGCGACGCGGGCGTCGACGTGCGCTGCGGCCTGCTCGCGAACGAAGCGCATGAGATGAACATCGGCTTCGTGTCTCGCATGACGCGCAGGCGGCCGTGGGTGCGCATGAAGGTCGCCGCGACGCTCGACGGCCGCACGGGTCTGCCCTCCGGCGAGAGCCAGTGGATCACCGGCGAGGACGCGCGCGCGGATGGCCACGCGTGGCGTGCCCGCGCCTGCGCGATCCTGACGGGCATCGGCACGGTGCGCGAGGACGATCCGCAACTGACCGTGCGCGCGGTGGACACGCCGCGTCAGCCGCAACGCGTGCTGATCGACAGCCGTCTCGACGTGCCGATGCACGCGCGCATTCTCGATGGCGCGCCGCCGTGGATCTTCCACGCGGCCGACGCCGATCCCGCGCGCATCGACGCACTGCGCGACAAAGGCGCGGATCTGGTCGAGCTATCGAACGAACACGGCAAGGTCGATTTGCCCGCGATGCTCACGGCGCTCGCCGATCGCGGCATCAACGAATTGCATGTGGAAGCGGGTCACAAGCTGAACGGCTCGCTGCTGCGCGAAGGCTGCGTCGACGAATTGCTGGTCTATCTCGCGCCGAGCCTGCTCGGCAGCTCGCCCGGCATGTTCGACTTCGCGCCGCCCGCGACCCTCGATGCGCGGCCGCATCTGAAGTTTCATCGCATCGACCGGCTCGGCGACGATCTGCGCATTCTCGCGCGCTTCGCCGAGGCGAACGTCGCCAGCGAATTGCGCTGATTCACGTCTGGACTTAAAGGAAACGCTCGAGATGTTTACCGGAATTGTCGCGGCGGTGGGCCGCATCGAAAAAATCGTCCCGCTCGGTTCGGAACCGCAAGCGGGCGTGCGCCTGACGATCGCCGCGGGCGGCCTCGATCTCGCCGATGTCGAGCTCGGCGACAGCATCGCCATTCAGGGCGCATGCATGACGGTGATTCAAAAGTCCGCCACCGCGTTCGATGTCGACGTGTCGCGCGAAAGCCTTAACAAGACCGTCGGCTTGAGCGACGCGAGCGCGGACGTGAATCTGGAAAAGGCGTTGCGCGCGCACGACCGGCTGGGCGGCCACCTTGTCTCGGGTCACGTCGACGGTTTGGGCGTTGTCTCGAAGTTCGAGCCGGTGGGCGAATCGCACGAACTGCGCATCGTCGCGCCGAAAGACATCGGCAAATATCTGGCCTACAAGGGCTCGGTCACGGTCAACGGCGTAAGTCTCACCGTGAATTCCGTCACCGATAGCAGCGATGGCTGCGAATTCTCCATCAACCTGATTCCGCATACCGTCGAAGTCACGACGCTGCGCGCGCTCAGGGCCGGGTCGAAGGTCAATCTGGAAATCGATCTGATTGCGCGGTATGTCGAGCGGATGATGAGCGCGTCGTAGGCCGTTATCCGGGTGCGGGGCGCCGGCGCGCCGCTCCCGCACAGCCGTCCGAAAGACCTAGACCGGCCCTGCATCAGACAAGCCGCCGATTTCTCCGACCGGGCATCGGCCGTGGCGTAAAATACGCGCTTTCCCCAAACCGGACCCCGTACGGGACGTCATCATGTCGCTCGCCGCCACTCCCGAGATCATCGCTGAACTGAAAGCCGGCCGGATGGTGATCCTCGTCGACGAAGAAGACCGCGAAAACGAAGGCGATCTCGTGATCGCCGCCGAGTTCGTCACGCCGGAAGCCATCAACTTCATGGCGAAGTTCGGGCGCGGGCTGATCTGCCTCACGCTCACGCAGGAACGCTGCCGGCAGTTGAACCTGCCGCTCATGACGCATCGCAACGGCACGCAATACGGCACGGCGTTCACCGTGAGCATCGAGGCGGCCGAAGGCGTGACCACCGGCATTTCCGCCGCCGACCGCGCGAAAACCATCGCGGCGGCGGTCGCGCACGACGCGCGTCCCGAGCATATCGTCCAGCCGGGTCACGTGTTCCCGATCATGGCGCAGCCGGGCGGCGTGCTCGTGCGCGCCGGCCACACCGAAGCGGGCTGCGACTTCACGGCGCTCGCGGGTTTGACGCCCGCCGCCGTGATCTGCGAAATCATCAAGGACGACGGCGAGATGGCGCGCCTGCCCGATCTCATCGAATTCGGCGCGCAGCACGGCATCAAGATCGGGACCATCGCCGATCTGATCCACTACCGCAGCCGCACCGAATCGATCATCGAGAAGGTATGCGAGCGCACGATGCAGACCGCGCACGGTCCGTTCCGCGCCGTGCTGTATCGCGACGAGCCGACGCATTCGCCGCATATCGCGCTGGTGCGCGGCACGCCGCGCCCGGATCGCGAGACGCCGGTGCGCGTGCACGAACCGCTGTCGGTGCTGGATCTGCTCGAAATCGATTCGTCGACGCACTCGTGGACCATCGACGCCGCCATGAAGGAAATCGCCGCGAGCGATCTCGGCGTGGTCGTCATGCTCAATTGCGGCGACACGAAGGAACATCTCGTCGACGTGTTCCGCGCGTTCGATCAGAAGGAAAAGGCGGCGGTGCTGCAACGCCGCCCGATCGACTTCAAGACTTACGGCATCGGCGCGCAGATTCTGCGCGATCTGGGCGTCGGCAAGATGCAGGTGCTCGCGAATCCGCGCAAGCTCGGCAGCATGTCGGGCTACGGACTCGAAGTGACCGGCTTCGTGCCGATGCCCGGCTGCCCCGCGACCGCCGCGCCGAGCGAGCCGGGCGTCACCCAGTTGCGCTCGGCCTGAGCCTTCAAGGCATAGGCAGCAAGGCATAAGACATAAGGCAGCGAGACAGCCTCAATCATTCCCAGACAATTCCAGGCGAAGGACCCTATTCATGGAAATCGGACAATATCAGCCGAACCTCGACGGTGACGGCTTGCGCATCGGCATCGTGCAGTCGCGCTTCAACGAACCGGTGTGCAACGGCCTCGCCGACGCATGCATCGAAGAGCTGGAGCGCCTCGGCGTGATCGGCCAGGACGTGCTGCTCGTGACCGTGCCCGGCGCGCTCGAAATTCCGCTCGCGCTGCAAAAGCTCGCGGAATCCGGCCAGTTCGACGCGCTCATCGCGCTCGGCGCCGTGGTTCGCGGCGAGACGTATCACTTCGAACTGGTGTCGAACGAAAGCGGCGCGGGCGTGTCGCGCATCGCGCTCGACTTCGGCATTCCGGTGGCCAACGCCGTGCTGACCACCGAGAACGACGAGCAAGCCGTCGCCCGCATGACCGAAAAAGGCCGCGACGCCGCACGCGTGGCGGTCGAAATGGCGAATCTGTCCGTCGCGCTCGAGCAGTTGGGCGGCGACGATGAAGACGAAGACGAAGACGAAGAAGACGAGGACCGCGCATGAAGAGCGCACGACGCCGTTCGCGCGAACTCGCGACGCAAGGGCTTTATCAGTGGCTGCTGTCGGGTGCGCCCGCCGGCGAAATCGAAGCGCAGTTGCGCAACGCGCAAGGCTTCGACAAGGCCGATCAGACGCATCTCGATGCGATCCTGCGCGGCGTGATCAACGAAGCCGACGCGCTCTCCGCGCAGTTGCAGCCGTGTCTGGATCGTCCGATCGAGCAGTTGTCGCCGGTCGAGCGCGCCGTGCTGCTGGTCGCCGCGTTCGAGTTCAAGCATCACATCGACGTGCCGTATCGCGTCGTCATCAACGAAGCGGTGGAACTGACGAAAACCTTCGGCGGCTCGGACGGCTACAAGTATGTGAACGGCGTGCTCGACAAGCTCGCCGTCGCGATGCGTCCCACCGAAGCGCAGGCGCGCGGACGCGGTGCCTGAATGAACCACGCGTCGGAACCGCTCGTCAGGCTCGCCTCGCGCGTGAACGCGATCGAGCCGTTCTACGTGATGGAGTTGATGAAAGAAGCGCAGGCGCTCGAACGCGCCGGGCGCGACGTCATCCACATGAGCATCGGCGAGCCGGATTTCACCGCGCCCGAGCCGGTGACCCGCGCCGCCGCCGACGCCCTGACCCGCGGCGTCACGCAGTACACCAACGCCCTCGGCATCACGCCGCTGCGCGAGGCGATTGCGCGGCATTATCGCGACGTGTTCGGGCTGAACATCGAGCCGGAGCGCATCGTGGTGACGGCGGGCGCGTCGGCGGCGCTGCTGCTCGCGTGCATGGCGCTCGTCGATCACGGCGATGAAGTCCTGATGCCCGACCCCTGCTATCCGTGCAACCGGCACTTCGTGTCCGCAGCCGATGGCAAGCCGGTGCTGATTCCAAGCGGTCCGGCCGAGCGTTTTCAGCTGACGGCGGAGCAAGTCGAAGCGTATTGGGGACCGGCCACGCGCGGCGTGCTGCTGGCGTCGCCGTCGAACCCGACGGGAACGTCTATCGAGCCGGCCGAATTACGGCGCATCGTGGATACGGTGCGCACGCGCGGCGGCTTTACGATCGTCGACGAAATCTATCAGGGCCTGAGCTACGACGCGAAGCCCGTTTCCGCGCTCTCTTTCGGCGAGGACGTCGTCACGGTCAACAGCTTTTCGAAGTATTTCAACATGACCGGCTGGCGGCTCGGCTGGCTCGTCGTGCCGCGCTCCATGATCGCGGCCGTCGAGAAGCTGTCGCAGAATCTGTTCATCTGCGCGTCGGCGCTCGCGCAGCACGCGGCGCTTGCGTGTTTCGAACCCGCGACGATTGCGATCTACGAAGCGCGCCGGCTCGAATTCAAGCGGCGGCGCGATTACATCGTGCCGGCGCTGCGTTCGCTCGGCTTCGGCGTGCCGGTCGTCCCCGACGGCGCGTTCTACGTCTACGCGGACACGACCACTGTCCGCCACCCCGCCGCCGGCGACAGCGACGCCCTGACCCATTCGATGCTTCACGACGCCGGCGTCGTGCTCGTGCCGGGCGCGGATTTCGGCTTTCATGCGCCGGAGCGTTATATCCGTCTTTCGTATGCGACGGCGTTTTCGAAGCTGGAGGAAGCGGTTCAGCGGTTGGGTTCGTTGTTCAGCCGCTAGTTTTCTCACGCGCCGGACCAACAAAAAGGGCACCCGAGGGTGCCCTTTTCTCATTCATGCGACGCTTTCGCGCGGCTTCAGCGCCAAACTCAAGCGCCGAATTCCGCCGATACAACGTGCTTCGATTCAGTGTCGCCTTCATCCTGCGAGCCCGACTTCTTCGACGAATCGATCGTCATATGCACGCGCTTGCCGCCGTCTGTCAGGGTCGAACTCGACGTCGACGCCAGCACCTGCTTCGGCGCGGCCTGAACCGGCGCCTGCGGTGCGTTGATCGGCACGTTGCGGCCGCGCGCGACATCGCGCAGACGCGAGCGCTCGGCCAGCACCTTGGCGCCGTAGCCGCCGTCGTCCTGCGTCGTCGAGCCGACGTAATAGCGCAGGCCGCCCGCCACCGAGCCGCCGCGCGCAATGCAGTCCTTCAGCACGAGCGCGCCGACCTTGATGTTCGCGAGCGGATCGAGCGCCGCGTGCGAGCCGCCGAAGTACTGGAATTTGTCGGAATGAACTTTCGACATCACCTGCATCAGGCCCTGTGCGCCGACGCCGCTTTCCGCATACGGATTGAAGCCCGATTCGATCGCCATCACGGAGAGCAGCAGCAGCGGATCGAGCCCGACTTCGCGGCCCGTGTCGAACGCGGCGCGCACGAGATCGGCCACCGGATCTTCTGCCACGCGATAACGACGCGCGATGAAGTTCGCGACCAGCTTCTGCTCACGCGTGGAGACGAGGACGCGGTCGTCGCGCGCATCGGCGACAACGCGCTGCGCCGGAATCATGCTCGCCAGCATGCCGACGGACGGCATCGTGCGCGGATCGAGCCCGTTCGGCGACACGGCGAGGCTGATCCCGCCGGTCAGGTGACGCGTGCTTTCATCGTCGGACTTGGCCGCGCCGAGCGACGGCACGTTTGCACTGGCCGCCTTCGACTGAGCCGACACCGTGTTCGACGCGAGATTCGCCGGCAGCATCGGGTCGCTGGACGGATGATGCACGGCCGAAAACGGTGGCAGCGGCTGGCCTGCGAGCAGGCGCGCCGGTCCGGCCTGAACCGCGGCGGACACGAACGGCATGATCCGTGCGGCGAATGTGGTGCGCCACGAAGGCAGCAACCAGAGCGCGACGGCTGTGACCACGGCCACGCAGCCAACCACGCTGAAGAGATGGTGACTCAAACGGCGTCCGCGACGCAGCCCGATGCGCACGATCTGCGCGATGCGGGTGTCGGAACCCCACGATAACCAAGCGTTCATCTGTGCTCCCAATTTTGCATAATTTGCGCAGATGAATACAAATAAAACCCATATTCAATGCACAAATCAGACACCGCTCGCGCTTGGCAAGCATAAGCGGCATCGGGGATACGGCATGCGCCGTCGGGAAAGCCGGTCCGGCAAAGCGCCGGGTTGCGCGGCACGAAGTACATGCCCTGGGTGCGCAGATGGCTTTCCACGCGAAAAACCGGCGTAAGAAACGCCGGCCATGACAACCAACAGCCGTGAGTCGCCGGGCAGGAACGGCGCAGGCGACGCAGAGGCGTCCAAAAAGCCTGAGGCAGAGGTAAAAAGTTTCAAAACCTGCAATTGATGCCAACGGATTCTAACAGGGTTAAATGATCCGTCAATGCTATAGACAATCGTTTCAATTACTTACAGTAATAATGAACACTGTTCAGTATCGGAAACGCACGGCTCATGGGCCATTCCCAGCGGATTTTGCTGAATGTCTCCAAACGCACGGACGCTGACGCAGGTAAAATCGACAATCGCCTAGCGCGCAGCCGTCCCGTTCCTTGCATCCTTGTTTGCGTCTTGCGCTTCGGGCGTCTTCGAGTCCAACTACGACCATCGATGAAATACAAAGATCTGCGCGACTTCACCGCTCGCCTGGAGGCGCTGGGTGAACTCCGCCGCATTCGGCAGCCCGTCTCTCCCGTTCTCGAAATCACCGAAATCTCCGATCGCGTGTTGCGCGCGGGTGGCCCGGCGTTGCTCTTCGAAGCTCCCACCGGTCACACGATGCCCGTGCTCGCGAATCTCTTCGGCACGACCCGGCGCGTGGCCCTCGGCATGGGCATCGAAACGGACGCGCAGCAGAGCAGCGATGTTGGCGCCAGCGTCAACCTCAACAGCGATGTCGCCGCGCTGAGTTCATTGCGCGATGTTGGGCGATTGCTGTCGGCGCTCAAGGAACCCGAGCCGCCGCGCGGCCTGAAAGACGCCGGCAAGCTGCTTTCGCTCGCGAAGGCCGTGTGGGACATGGCGCCGAAAGCGGTCAGCGCGCCGCCTTGCCAGGAAGTCGTATGGGAAGGCAAAGACGTCGATCTTAACCGGCTGCCGATTCAGACATGCTGGCCCGGCGACGCCGGACCGCTGCTCACGTGGGGGCTCACCGTCACGCGCGGGCCCAACAAGCCGCGTCAGAATCTCGGCATCTATCGGCAACAGCTCATCGGACGCAACAAGCTCATCATGCGCTGGCTCGCGCATCGCGGCGGCGCGCTCGATTTTCGCGAATTCGCGCTCGCCAATCCGGGCAAGCCGTATCCGGTCGCGGTCGTGCTGGGCGCCGACCCCGCAACCATTCTCGGCGCCGTGACGCCCGTGCCGGATTCGCTCTCCGAGTATCAGTTCGCCGGGCTGCTGCGCGGCTCGCGTACCGAGCTTGCCAAGTGCCTGACGCCGGGCGTCGATACGCTCCAGGTGCCCGCGCGCGCGGAGATCGTGCTCGAAGGCTTCATCTATCCGCAGGAAAGCGCGCAGGAAGGCACGGTGCCGCCTGCACCGGTAGGCGCGCCGCCGCGACCGTCGAACTCCGCCGCCGCGCAGTATGAACACGCGCTCGAAGGACCGTACGGCGATCACACCGGCTATTACAACGAGCAGGAGTGGTTTCCCGTCTTCACCGTCGAGAAGATCACGATGCGCCGCGACGCCCTCTTCCACTCGACCTACACCGGCAAGCCGCCCGACGAACCCGCCGTGCTCGGCGTCGCGCTGAACGAAGTGTTCGTGCCGCTCCTGCAGAAGCAATTCACCGAGATCACCGACTTCTATCTGCCGCCCGAGGGCTGCAGCTATCGCATGGCGATCGTGCAGATGAAGAAGAGCTACGCCGGCCACGCCAAACGCGTGATGTTCGGCGTGTGGAGTTTCCTGCGGCAGTTCATGTACACGAAGTTCATCGTCGTCGTGGATGAGGACGTGAACGTGCGCGACTGGAACGAAGTCATCTGGGCAATCACGACGCGCGTCGATCCCGTGCGCGACACCGTGATGGTCGACAACACGCCGATCGACTATCTCGATTTCGCGTCGCCCGTCGCCGGACTCGGCTCGAAAATGGGGCTCGACGCGACCAACAAATGGCCCGGCGAGACGAATCGCGAATGGGGCCGCCCCATCGTGATGGACGAGGCCGTGAAGCGCCGCGTCGATGCCCTGTGGAGCGAACTCGGACTGGACAAGCAATCATGATCGCGGCCACGCTCTATCGAGGCGATGTCATCGAGAACGCGCATGCGGCGCACGTTGCCGTCGTGGATGCGGACGGCCGGCTCGTGCATTCCTTAGGCGACCCGTATCGCGTGACGCTGCCGCGCTCGGCGGCGAAGCCCGCGCAGGCGCTTGCCGTCATCGAGACCGGCGCGCTCGAACGTTTCGGCTTCACCGACGAAGACCTCGCGCTCATGTGCGGTTCGCACAGCAGCGAGCCGCGCCACATCGAGCGCGCCCGCGCGATGCTCGCGAAGGCGCACGCAAGCGAGGACGATCTGCGCTGCGGCGGCCATCCGCCGATTTCCGACGCCGTGTATCGCGACTGGATCAAACGCGATTTCACGCCGACTGCCGTGTGCAGCAACTGCTCCGGCAAGCACGCCGGCATGCTCGCGGGCGCGCGCGCCATGAATGCGCCGCTCGACGGCTATCACTTGCCCGAGCATCCGCTGCAGACGCATGTGAAGCGCACCCTGGCGCGCGCGCTCGACCTGCCGGACGATGCGGTGCAATGGGCCATCGACGGCTGCAATCTGCCGACGCCCGCCTTCGCGCTGGAACGCTTGGCCCGGCTCTATATGACGATCGCCGCTGCGCCTGAAGGCTCGCCGCTCGCGCGGATTCATCGGGCGATGACGACGCACCCCGAACTCGTCGCGGGCGAAGGACGCTTCTGCACGCTGCTGATGCAGGCGTTCGGCGGCGCGCTCGTCGGCAAGACTGGCGCGGATGCGAGCTACGCGATCGGCGTGCGGCCCGGGCAAGCGGCACAACGCACGCTTGGCATCGCGGTCAAGGTGGAAGACGGCAACACGTCGGTGCTCAATGCGGTCGTCGTGCATGTGCTCGATCTGCTTGGTATCGGCACGCAGCAACAGCGCGACGCGCTCGCCGCGTATCGCAATCCGGCCACACGCAACACGATGGGCGTGCCGACCGGCCGTCTCGACGTGAACTTCACGTTACATCATCACCAACAATAAAAATGCATTCGTGGTCGTTGCTGTCTGACGGGTTTTTCCTGTCGCTGTCGCTGTGTCTGGATATCGGCATCGCCAACGTTGCGATCATTTCGCTGGCGTTGTCGCATGGTTTCAAGCCCGGGCTCGTGCTGGGCCTCGGCACCTGTTTCGGCGATCTGTTCTATGCGGCGCTCGCGCTCGCGGGCATGTCGGCGCTGCTGCAGTTCTCCGCGGTGCGCTGGGTCGTGTGGATCGGCGGCGCCATCGTGCTGCTGCTTCTCACCTGGAAGATGGCGCGCGAGGCGCTCAATCCGGCGTCCGCGCCGCCCGTCGAAGGCGAAGCGGACTTCAGCACGCCACGTCCGAACCACTGGAAAAGCTTCGTGCGCGGCTGCCTGCTCGCGGTGTCGTCGCCGAGCGCGATTTTGTGGTTCGCGGCGGTGGGCGGCGCGCTCATCGCGAAAGCCGGTGCGACGAATGCCGTGAGCGCATCCGTGTTTCTGACCGGCTTTTTCTGCGGCGGGCTCGGCTGGACGCTCTTCATCTGCACGCTCGCGAGCCACGGCAGGAAGCGCGCCGGAACCAAACTCCTGCGCGCCTGCCATGTGATGTCCGCCGTGCTGTTCGCGTACTTCGCGTACAGCGTGATCGTCAACGGCTACCGCGATCTGATCGTGCACGCGGCATCGTAGCAATGCCTGCGCTCAAGCCAGGTACTGCGACAGCTTCGCCAGATCCACATTGCCGCCCGACACGATCACGCCGACGCGCTTGCCCTCGACCGGCACGATCTTCTGCAGCACCGCCGCCGCCGCGAGACAGCCGGTCGGCTCGACGACCATCTTCATGCGTTGCGCGAAGAAGCGCAGCGTCTCGACAAGCTGCGGATCGCTCACGGTGACGATGCGGTCCACATGGCGCTGGATGATCGGGAAGTTGTATTCGCCGACATGCGTGGACGCGGCGCCATCGGCGATGGTGCGCGGCACGTCGATATGCACGATTTCACCGCGCGCGAGCGATTGCTGCGCGTCGTTGCCCGCTTCCGGCTCCACGCCGATGACCTTGCAATCGGGCGCGAGCGTCGCCGCCGCGAGCGCGCATCCGCCGATAAGCCCGCCGCCGCCCAGACACACGAAAAGATAGTCGAGCGGACCGGCTTCCTCGATCAGTTCCTTCGCCGCCGTGCCCTGCCCCGCGATGACGTGCGGATGATCGTACGGCGGAATCAGCGTCATGCCGCGCTCTTCGGCGAGCTTGCGGCCGATTTCCTCGCGGTTCTGCGTGTAGCGGTCGTAGGTGATCACTTCGCCGCCGTAACCGCGTGTCGCTTCCATCTTCGCGGCGGGCGCGTCCTCGGGCATGACGATCGTCGCGCGGATACCGGCGAGCTTCGCGGACAACGCGATCGCCTGCGCATGATTGCCCGATGAATACGTGATGACGCCGGCGGCGCGCTGGCGGTCGTCGAAATGAGAGATTGCGTTGTAGGCGCCGCGAAACTTGAAGGCGCCCATGCGCTGGAAGTTCTCGCACTTGAAGAACAGCGATGCGCCGGCGATTTCGTCGGCGGTGCGGGAGGTCAGGACGGGCGTGCGGTGTGCAAAGCCTTCGATGCGCCGGGCGGCATCGGCGACGTCATCGAAAGTCGGGGCGGGAAGTGGGGACATCGGAGTCGGGGAAAGGTGAAGGGAAGCACCATTTTCCCAGTTCCACGGCGGAACGCACAAACGTCTGGACTAGTCACTCCCAAACAAAAAGGCGATGCACATGTGCATCGCCTTCTCTTCGCCGGCCCGGCCGGTCAATGACGCCAGTAACCCGGCCCATGACGATAGTAGCCGTGGTGACGATAATACGGCCGGCCGTAATAACCATACCCACCGTAACCGCCATACCCGCCGACAACCACCGCGGGCGGCGGCGCATAGACCACGGGCGGCGGCGGCGCGACATACACCGGCTGCGGCGGCGCAACGTACACCGGCTGCGGCGGCGCGGCATACACCGGATACGCCGGAACCCCGATCCCGACGCCTACCGAAACATGCGCCTGTGCGGCGCCCATCAGACCGGCGCCGAGCGCGCCTGCCACCAACAAACCACCGAGCTTTTTCACTTTAGTTCTCCTCGCCGCTTCGCACGATGCCTGTCCATGAGGCAGATGAGCGACGGTATAGACTTAATTTAGCGAAAAAGGCCATCGGACGCAGGGACCATTTGTTGCAAATTGCAAGTTCCTTAACGCGCCTTCGAATCTGAAAGCCAGGCGCGGCTTCCGAACCGGCGGCGAACGACCATTCGACGCGCCTCCGCGACCGGCACGTGTCGCGCGTGGTAAGCGACCGGCTCCGAGGCGTAACGACTATTTACAATTGAACATAAAAGCCCCGCCGGACTGGCTGACCGGCGGGGCTTTTAAAGTATTACTGGAGACTTTTGAGAGATTCGTTTTCAGCCTACTTTCACATAGGCGAATTCGCGCGTGACATTCGGCGGTACATAAGCGCCGCCGATCACGACCCGCGGCGTCAGACGCTTTTTCTGGTCCCACCAGCGTCGCCGCTGGGCCTGACTCAAGAATCGCAGATGCTTTCGATAAGAGAAAATGCTCATGGCGACCTCCGAACGTAGCGAATGAAACCTCATGAAAAGACCGGAAGTCCTGCCTGCCGATCTTCTCCGTCGAATCCGTGTTCTCTTTAGTATTTCGCGCTGAGTTCGTTCATCTTTGTGCGCAAGGGAACCAAACCGCGGCATCGATGTGGCTTTAACCACATTCAGCATCAAACATGCCGTTTCGGCCCGAAAACGCCTGGCGCAGAAATAATCCTCGCTAATCGAGCCCGTATTCCCGGCGACTCCGCTTCCCGCATGCGATTCGCCCACGCACGCGCGCTCTGGTGTCTTGCCTTCTCTCTTTCCGTATTTATATCCTGCCAGTTTTGCGGGAAATGCGCTTTTCGCGTTCGTCTCAAAATGACAACACTAGGGTTTTCCGATGCTGGCGTTTCACACGGCGCGTCCCTTACGAGCCACTTTCATTCGTCTCGCGGCATATTCGCGGCATGGGGATGCGGCCAACGCCGGCGCCGCGTGCGACAGCGCCCCCAAGCCGCCGCCAAGCCGTGTTATGGTGACGACCGGCGCCCCACCGAGCAGCCCCGGTGGGCGGGGATTCCAGGCAGCCGCCAAGAAAAACGCGAAGCGCAATCGCTCGACGCAGCGTCCGGTGCATTGCCGCGCGCGCCGCGATGCCTTCGTGAAGAAGAAGTCCAGTCAAGAGAACCGACAATGATCGAGATCAGATTTCACGCAGCGCGCCGCGCAAGCGAGCGCCTCGTCCCTGCCCGCGACGCCCGTGTTGAACGAGGGCGACGCGTCGCCTGCTAGTCCGCCGTATTCCGTTTCAAGCTTCGCTCATTCGACCCGCCGCAGTCGCGACGCTGCGCATGCATCCAAGAGGACCCGAGATGTTCGGCGATATCGCCCGTTTTCTGCTCAACACCGTTTTCACCCTGTTCGGCGCCGCGCTCCTGCTGCGCGCATGGATGCAGGTCGTGCGCATGCCGCCGTACAACCCGGTTTCCAATGCCGTGATGCAGGCGACCAACTGGATCGTGCTGCCGCTGCGCAAGATCCTGCCCGGCGGCAAGGTCGACTGGGCGAGCATTCTCGCGGCGTTCATCGCGTCGGCGGTGTATGTCACGTTGATGGTCGTACTTGCAGGCGTCGATCCGATGCTCATGCTGCCGATGCTCCTGCTGGTCGCGGTGCTGACCGTCGTCAAATGGGCGCTGAATCTGATCATCTGGATGACGATCCTGATGGCGCTTTTGTCGTGGCTCAACCCGCAATCGCCGGCGATGCCGCTGCTCTATCAGATCACCGCGCCCTTCCTCGATCCGCTGCGGCGCATTCTGCCGCGTCTGGGCGGCATCGACCTCTCGCCGATTTTGCTGTTCGTGATCGTGCAGGTGCTGTTGATGGTGGTGACGCGGCTCGCCGTATCGATGACGCTGTTCGGCATCTGAGGCGCGAACCCCGTGCAATTGCGCCTGCGGGCGCGTTGCGCTTACAATATGCGGCTCACGCGGGCGTCGTATAATGGCCATTACCGTAGCTTCCCAAGCTACAGACGTGGGTTCGATTCCCATCGCCCGCTCCAGAATGAACGCAGAAGCACCGCAGAATTCCCGTGAAAGCCGCCTTCGAGGCGGCTTTTTAGTTTCCCGCAGTCACCCGCACCGCCGCGCCATGAACCACGATCCCCTCGACGAAGCCGCCGACGCCCACGACGCCGGCGCAAGCGAAAATTCCAACGAAAATGCAGGCGAAAACGCCGCCCTGCGTCATCGCCGCATTCGCAGTTTCGTCACGCGCGCGGGGCGCGTCTCGGTGGGGCAGCAACGCGCCATCGACGAACTCGGTCCGCGCTTTGTCCTGCCCTACGCTCCGCAACACGCCGACTGGGACGCTGTCTTCGGCCGTCAGGCGCCGCGCGTGCTGGAGATCGGCTTCGGCATGGGCGCGACCACGGCTGAAATCGCTGCCGCGCGTCCGGGCGACGATTTCATCGGCGTGGAAGTGCACGAGCCGGGAGTGGGCGCGCTGCTGAAGCTGATCGGCGAGCAAGGGCTCGGCAATATCCGCATCCTTCAGCACGACGCCGTGGAAGTGCTCGAACACATGATCGCGCCCGACAGCCTCGACGGCGTGCACATCTATTTTCCCGATCCGTGGCACAAGGCGCGGCATCACAAGCGGCGCCTGATTCAGCCGAAATTCGTCGCGCAACTCGTCGCGCGCATCAGGCCGGGCGGCTATATCCATCTGGCGACGGACTGGCAGAACTACGCCGAGCAGATGCTCGAGGTGCTCTCGGCAGAGCCCGCGCTGGAAAACACCGCCGACGGCTACGCGCCGCGCCCGGATTTTCGTCCGGTCACGAAGTTCGAGCGACGCGGCTTGCGCCTCGGACACGGCGTGTGGGATTTGATGTTCCGTCGCCGCTGAAGCGCAGCACACGCAAAGAAAAACGCCACGGCATGCCGTGGCGTTGTCGTCTGTGGCGATGTGAGAGTCAGTCAGCCCAGCTCAGACCGCCGCTATATCCGACGATCAGAATCAGCAAGCCGAAGCCGATCCGATACCACGCAAACGCCGTGAAATCGTGCGACGCGACGTAGCGCAGCAGCCAGCGCACACACACGAAGGCGGAGACGAACGCGGCCACGAGCCCGATCGCGAACAGGCTGATATCGTCGACGGTGAGCGTGCGCCAGTACTTCGCCATTTCGTAGAGCGTCGCGCCGAAGATGATCGGAATCGCGAGAAAGAACGAGAACTCCGTGGCGACGCGCCGCTCCAGCCCGAACAGCATGCCGCCGATGATCGTCGCGCCGGAACGCGAGGTGCCGGGAATCAGCGCGAAGCATTGCGCGAGTCCGACCTTGAAGGCGTCCGAATAGGAAAGGTCGTCGACGGAGGTCACGCGCGGCGGCACGGCACGATCGCGTTGACGCGCCTCGGCCCAGAGAATCACGATCCCGCCGATAATCAGCGCCACCGACACCGGCACCGGCGAAAACAGCACCGACTTGATGCTCTTCTCGAACATCAGCCCGAGCACGATAGCCGGAATCGTCGCGATGATCACGTTGAGCGTGAAGCGCCGCGCATCCGGGCGCGAGGGCAGCCCGGTCACGATCGAGCCGATCTTCGCGCGATATTCCCAGCAGATCGCGAGAATCGCGCCGAACTGAATGACGACGTCGAAAGTTTTCGACTGGGCATCAGTGAAATTCAGGAGACTGCCCGCGACGATCAGATGCCCCGTGCTCGACACCGGCAGAAATTCGGTCAAGCCTTCGACGATGCCCAGAATGAGCGCCTTCACCATCAGTATCCAGTCCATCCGCAGCCCTTATTCGCCGTTATAGCCGTTGTTTGTAAAGCATCGCGCGCGGGGTTTTCGAGTTACTTCTCTACGATCTGCACACGTATGCCGTTTGTAAGGACTGTGATTGTACCGGGTTCGTAAGAAACGCCGGCGAACTGGAGTTCTTCGGGCTTGAAGGTGTGGATCGGGTAGCGATCGAGCAGTTGCGCCGCGAGTTGCGCGCCGACCCCGGCAATCTGTTGGTTGTACTGCGCGGCGTCACCGGTGAACTGCGCGTCGTCAACAGTCGGCGAAACGAGAATGACGGAGCGGCTCGCCGCGTCATAGCCGAGTTGCGTGGAGAGCGTGAATGCGCCATTTACGGGTTTCGGCATGAAAGGCGTCGCGAGACGTGCATCGACGCGCACCGTCACGCGATTGCGCTCCGCCGCCATGCCCACGACAGGATTGCTCAGGACGATATCGAAGATCTGCGAGGCCGTGCGCTGCAGCGGGAATTTGCGGCCGACCGCGTCCTGGACTTGCTGCGTCGAGAATGTGTAGTGGTCCGGAATAAAAGGAAATATCGAATTCGACGCAGCTTGCGCGATCGATGAAAGTGCGAGTGCGGGCAGCGACAGCAGTCCTGTCAGCACGATCCGGCGCCGCAGCGGCGCGACGGGTTCCGTCATGCGTGATCCTCCAAAGCGTGTTCTTGAGTTCGTCAGTTCGGCGCCGAGCGGCGCGGTCCGGGATTTGGACCGTCGATCGTCATTACAGTTGCGGTTGCTGCGGTTGTTGCAGTCGTTGTGATGGTTGCGGCGCTGTTTCGTGCTCCAACCGCGCGATCCACGTCAACGCATATTCGCGCGTCTCACCGCACATCTCGCCCGCAGGCTGCAATCCGCCGCAGCACGCCGGCCTGCGCGGGTCGCCGAAAATCATGCAGCGCAGATCGTCGCCGAGCTGGATGCAGCGTTCGCCCGCGCGCTTCCCGTCCGGCATCCCCGGAATCGGGCTCGAAATGGAAGGCGCGATGCAGCAGGCGCCGCAAGCCTCGCGGCAAGCATGAGGCGAAGAATCGATCGACATGACTGGACTGGAGCGGATGGCGCGAAGACAACGAAAACAGCGAATCAACGCCGTATTGTCCCACGGTCCCACGCTCGATCTTGCGTTTCGTCAAACTGCCGCTAACCGGCTGCGACCATATCGCGCAATGCGGACGCGCGCGCTCGCCCTACACTCGGACGATCCCCCGAGGCCCGCCATGAATGCCGCCGCTCCGCTGTTCCGTCCCGACCTGCTCGCGCGCTACGATGCGCACGGCCCGCGCTACACGTCCTATCCGACCGCCATTCAGTTCACCGACTCTTTCGACGCCGCACATTATCGCGATGCCGCGCGCCGCGGCCCGGCGAACGCCCCGCTCTCGCTCTACTTCCATATTCCGTTCTGCGACACCGTCTGTTTCTATTGCGGCTGCAACAAGGTCGCGACGAAGAATCGCGCGCACGCTCGGCCGTATCTCGATCGAATGAAACGCGAACTGGCGCTGCAGGCCGCGCTCATCGACCCGTCGCGGCCGGTCACGCAACTTCACTGGGGCGGCGGCACGCCGACGTTTCTCTCGCACGGCGAGATGGCCGAGTTGATGTCCGAGACCGCGTCGCACTTCAACCTCGTGCCCGACGAACACGCCGAATATTCGATCGAAGTCGATCCGCGCGAGGCATCGGCGGACACGATCGCACTGTTGCGCTCGCTCGGCTTCAATCGCCTGAGCCTCGGCGTGCAGGACTTCGACGAACGCGTGCAACGCGCGGTCAACCGCATTCAGCCGCGCGCGATGACCGAAACCGTGCTCGACGCCGCGCGCCGCCACGGTTTCAGGTCGGTGAGCGTCGATCTGATCTACGGCCTGCCGCATCAGAGCGTGGAGAGTTTTGCGCGCACGCTCGACGCGATCATCGCGCTGCGGCCGGATCGCGTTTCCGTGTTCGGCTATGCGCACATGCCGTCGCTCTTCAAGATGCAGCGGCAGATCGACGAGAGCGCGCTGCCCTCGCCCGCCGTGCGTCTCGCCATTCTGGAGCGCGTGATCGCGCGCATGGGCGAGGCGGGTTACGTGTATATCGGCATGGATCATTTCGCGCTGCCCGACGATCCGCTCGCGCGCGCGCTGGACGCGGGCACGCTGCAACGCAATTTCCAGGGCTACAGCACGCATGCGGATTGCGATCTGATCGGCATCGGCGCGTCGTCGATCGGCAAGGTCGGCGATGTCTATGCGCAAAACGCCCGCGATCTCGAAGGCTATGCCGCGGCGATCGACGCGGGCCGGCTCGCCATCGCGCGCGGCGTGCGCCTCGCCGCCGACGACATCTTGCGCCGCGACGTCATCATGCGTCTCATGTGCGGCGGCGAGTTGCGCTTCGATGACATCGGCATAACGCACGGCATCGACTTTTCCGCCGCTTTCGCCGACGAATGCGCGCGCCTCGCGCCGATGGCCGACGACGGCCTCATCGATCTCACGCACGACGCCATCCGCGTGCTGCCCGCCGGCCGCATGCTGGTGCGCAACGTCGCCTCCGTGTTCGATCGCTATCTCGGCCAATCCAGCCTGCAACGCTTCTCGCGGACCGTCTGAGCCGGCGTTTCGGCGCGCGTTCGTCCCCTGCACATTCCGCGATGCGTATTTCTTACCTCGCTGGCTTAGAATGACAGCCACCTCGGGCGCCCGAGCCTCAGAGCTTTAGCCCGGACGACGCGCCCGTCCATTCATCGCCGTTGCGAAGCGCAGGCCACGCGCCGGACGTTTCGCGAACGGCCACGCCACTGCCCGACGCCATGCCGACTCCTTCGCCGCAGTTCGCCCCGCTCGCCCAACTCGCCGCCGATCTCCGCGCCGGACGCACGACCAGCCGCGCGCTGGTCGAGACGGCGCTCGAACGTATCGCCGATGCCGCGGGCCAAGGTTCGACGGTGTTTCTCCATGTCGATGCCGAGCACGCCCGCGCCGCCGCCGATGCGCACGACGCGCTGCGCCGCGCCGGCACCGTGCTCTCTCCGCTGGCGGGCATTCCCGTTTCGATCAAGGATTTATTCGATATCGAAGGCCAGGTGACGCGCGCCGGCTCGACCGTGCTGAACGGCGCCGCGCCCGCCCGCGCCGACGCCGTCGCCGTGGCGCGTCTGCGCCGTGCGGGCGCGGTGCTCGTCGGGCGCACCAACATGAGCGAGTTCGCGTTCTCCGGCTTGGGTCTCAATCCGCATTACGGCACGCCGCATTCGCCGTGGCGCGCCGACGTGCCGGGCGACGAACGCATCGCGGGCGGCTCGTCGTCGGGCGCGGCTGCGTCGGTGGCGGACGGCATGGCGGCCGTGGCGCTCGGCACCGACACCGGCGGCTCGATCCGCATTCCCGCCGCGCTGTGCGGCATCACCGGCTTCAAGCCGACCGCGAGCCGCATCCCGAAGCAAGGCGGCGTGCCGCTGTCGAAGACGCTCGATTCCTTCGGGCCGATCGGCGTGTCGGTGGCGTGCTGCGCGCTCGTCGATCGCATTCTCGCCGGGCGCGATCCCGGCGTGCCCGCGACGCGTCCGCTCGACGGCGTGCGCCTCGGCGTGCTCACGAACTACGTGACGGACGGCGTCGAGGCGCCGGTAGCGAGTGCGGTGGCCGCGGCGATCAATCATCTGGCGGCGGCGGGCGCGCTCGTCGAAGACGTGCGTTTCGCGCCGCTCGACCGGCTGCCAGAGATCAATCGTTTTCCGCTCGTCGCGATCGAGGCGTATGCGTGGCATCGTAAGTTGATGGCGGAACACGCGGGCGACTACGATCCGCGCGTGCTCGCGCGCCTGAAGCGCGCCGAGGCGGCGAGCGCGGCGGATTACATCGACTTGTGCGAGGCCCGCGCCGCGATGATCGACGAAGCGCGCACGACGCTCTGGCAGCGCTTCGACGCCATCGTGTGCCCGACGGTGCCGGTGCTGCCGCCGCGCATCGCCGATCTGCAAGCCGACGACGACGCCTTCACGCGCACCAACGCGCTCATCCTGCGCAATCCGACAGCCTTCAATTTTCTCGATGCCTGCGGCCTGTCGCTGCCCTGCCATCCGCGCGGCGAAGCGCCCGTCGGCCTGATGCTCGCGGGCGCGCCGCACGCGGACGACGCATTGCTGTCGATCGGGCGCGCGGTGGAAGCGGTACTGGATACGACGCGCTGAATCGGCACCTTGACGCGGCAAATGTGGCGTCGAATGTGTTGCTAATATGGCGCATGTCGCGTTCGCGCTAGAATTCACCGCGATACTCCGCAACTCAGGTGCTTCCTTCTCGAATCGTTGCGAAACAATGAACAACTCTTTGAACCACTTTACGATGCATCAGGGCGACCAGGTCATGCGCCGCGAGCGACGCCTGCTCGTGCTGCTCGGACTGGTCAGTCTCGGACTCGTCGGCGGTGCGCTGTACCTCCAGTTCTTCCACGGCGAGGATCCGTGCCCGCTGTGCATCATCCAGCGCTATTTCTTCGTGCTGATCGCGATCTTCGCGTTCCTCGGCGCGGGCTTCAATAACTGGCGCGGCATCGCGCTGCTCGAAATGCTCGTCGCGATTTCTGCATTCGGCGGTCTCGCCACGGCCGCGCGTCACGTGTATGTGCAGTCGCATCCGGGTTTCAGCTGCGGCTTCGATGCTTTGCAGCCGATCGTCGACGGCCTGCCGCCCGCAAGCTGGCTGCCGCAAGTGTTCAAGGTGGCCGGGCTGTGCGAGACGCCTTATCCGCCCATTCTGGGGCTGTCGCTGCCGCAATGGTCGCTGATCGCGTTCGCCGTGATCTTCGTGCTGGTCGCCGCGAGTCTGCGTTTCAAGCGCAAATTGCGCGCTTCCGTCCGGTAATTGTTCCCGCTTTACGCCGAATCACGCCGCGGGCGGCGCGTCGCCGCCGCCCCATCTCTGCCTCGCCGCGCGCTTTCCCTTTCGCGCATCAGCGCATCCGCATAATCTTGATACGGGACCGACAATATTTTTAGGATATTGCGGTGATATGTTCGTGTCTGGATGGCGATCTACGTGCGCGCAGTCCGTTCCGCTCAAAGGCAGCTCCGGTTTTTCACGGCAACCCACGAAGCGAACGGAAACCGCGTAACGCGCGCCCGGTCCGCAATGTCTTCATCAACCATGACAACGCAAACCATCCGCTTCCTTCAGCACGGCGCCGTGTGTGAAATCGGCGACGCGCCCGCCACGCGCACGGTGCTTCAGCATCTGCGCGAGAACGCGCTTTGCACCGGCACGAAGGAAGGCTGCGCGGAAGGCGATTGCGGCGCGTGCACGGTCGTCGTCGGCGAGCTGGATGCGTCGGGCGAGCTGGTTCTGAAGGCCGTCAACGCCTGCATCCAGTTTCTGCCGACGCTCGATTCGCGCGCGCTCGTCACGGTCGAAGACCTGCGTCAGCCGGACGGCACGCTGCATCCGGTGCAGCAGGCGCTCGTCGATTGTCACGGCTCTCAATGCGGCTTCTGCACGCCCGGCTTCGTGATGTCGCTGTGGGCGCTGTATCACCATCATCCGCGCGACGCGGGGCCGCCTTCGCGCGATGAACTCGCCGCCGCGCTGTCGGGCAATCTGTGCCGCTGCACGGGTTATCGCCCGATTCTCGATGCCGCCGCGCGCATGTTCGACTACCCGCGCCCGCCATTCGACGCCGCCGCGCTCGCGCTCAAACAGCAGCTCGCGGCGCTCAAACGCACGCAGACCTTCGAATACCATGCGCCCGATGCCCGCGGCGCCGCCTTCGGCACGCCCGCTTTCTACGCGCCGGTCACGCGCGCCGAGTTCGCGCGCCTGCGCGCCGCGCATCCCGACGCGCGGCTGCTCGCGGGCAGCACCGATGTCGGCTTGTGGGTCACGAAGCAGTTTCGCGATCTCGGCGAGATCCTGTATATCGGCAACGTGGATGAGCTGAAGACCATCGAGCGCGATGCGCAGACGCTGACGATCGGCGCGGCCGCATCGCTCGAAGATGCGTACGCCGCACTCGTCGCCGATCACCCCGAACTCGCCGAACTCTGGACGCGCTTCGCGTCGCGCCCGATCCGCAACGCCGGCACGCTCGGCGGCAACGTCGCGAACGGCTCGCCGATCGGCGATTCGATGCCCGCGCTCATCGCGCTGAATGCGGAACTCGTGCTGCAAAAAGATACGCAGATCCGCTCGATGCCGCTCGACGCGTTCTATCTCGGCTATCAAAAAACCGCCCTCGCCGCGGGCGAATTCGTCGCGGCGATCCGCGTGCCGCGTCCGGCCGGCGCGCTGCGCTTTCGCACGTACAAGGTGGCCAAGCGCTACGACCAGGACATTTCCGCCGTGTGCGCGGCCTTCGCGATCCGGCTCGGCGACGACAATCGCGTGAGCGCGGCGCGCATCGCGTTCGGCGGCATGGCGGCGACGCCCAAGCGCGCGACCGGCGCGGAGAACGCGCTCATCGGCCACGAATGGAATGAAGCCCACGCGCGCGCCGCGATGGCCGCGCTCGACGCCGACTATCAGCCGCTCACCGACATGCGCGCGTCGAGCGCCTATCGCGCGAAGGTGGCGCGCAATCTGCTGTGGCGCTTTTATCTGGAAACGCGTCGCGATGCGCCGCTCGCGCTCGCCGACGTGAACGCGTTCGCCTACGACGCGCGCGCGTCTGCCGAGGAGCAGCCATGAATCACGCCCGGGAGCCCCTTGCTTTCGATCCCGCCGCCGATGCCGCGGGACTCGCGCTGCCGCACGAATCGGCGGCGCTGCATGTGAGCGGCGAGGCGATCTACACGGACGACATCCCCGAGGCGCGCGGCACGCTGCACGCGGCGCTCGGGCTGTCGCGGCATGCGCATGCGCGCATCGTGTCGCTCGATCTGGACGCGGTGCGCGCCGCACCCGGCGTCGTCGCGGTGCTCACCGCCGCCGACATTCCCGGCGAAAACAATTGCGGCCCGGTGCTGCACGACGATCCGATCCTCGCGGTCGACCGTGTGGAGTACCTCGGGCAGCCGGTGTTCGCGGTCATCGCCGAAACGCACGATCTCGCGCGCCGCGCCGCCGCGCTCGCGAAGCGCGAGGATGTCGTGCGCTACGAGCCGCTGGAAGCCGTGCTCACGCCGCGCGAGGCGAAAGCGCGCAACCAGTTCGTGCTGCCGCCGCTGCATCTGCGGCGCGGCGATCCGACCGAGCGCATCGCGGGCGCGAAACATCGGCTGAAGGGCGAATTCGACGTCGGCGGGCAGGAACAGTTCTATCTCGAAGGACAGGTCGCCTACGCGCTGCCAAAGGAGCAGGACGGCATGCTCGTGCACAGCTCGACGCAGCATCCGAGCGAGATGCAGCAAGTCGTCGCGCATATGTTCGGCTGGCCGGTGCACGCCGTGCTGTGCGAATGCCGGCGCATGGGCGGCGGCTTCGGCGGCAAGGAGTCGCAATCGGCGCTGTTCGCGTGCGTGGCGTCGCTCGCGGCGCATGTGTTGAAGCGCCCGGTCAAGCTGCGCGCCGATCGCGACGACGACTTCATGATCACCGGCAAGCGCCACGACGCCGTCTACGAATACGAATGCGGCTTCGACGACGACGGGCGCATCGTCGGCGCGCGTGTCGAGATTGCGTTGCGCGCGGGCTATTCGGCGGACTTGTCGGGCGCGGTCGCAACGCGCGCGGTCTGTCACTTCGACAACGCGTACTTTCTGAGCGATGTCGATATCCGCGCGTTCTGCTGCAAGACCAACACGCAGTCGAACACGGCGTTTCGCGGCTTCGGCGGCCCGCAAGGCGCGCTCGTGATGGAAGTGATGCTCGACGACATCGCGCATCGGCTGAAACTCGATCCGCTCGACGTGCGGCGCGCGAATTTCTACGGCATCGGCGAGCGCGACGTCACGCCGTATGGCCAGCCGGTCACGGACAACGTGATCGCGCCGCTGACCGACGAACTCGTCGCATCGAGCGATTATGCGGCGCGCCGCGCGGCGATCGCCGCGTTCAACGCGCAGAACAGCGTGCTCAAACGCGGCATCGCGTTCACGCCGGTCAAGTTCGGCATCTCGTTCAACGTGCCGTTCCTGAATCAGGCGGGCGCGCTCGTGCACGTCTACAAGGACGGCTCCGTGCTCGTGAATCACGGCGGCACGGAAATGGGCCAGGGGCTCAATACGAAGGTCGCGCAGGTCGTGGCGAGCGTGCTGGGCATCGGTCTCGCGCGCGTGCGCGTGACGGCCACCGATACCTCGAAGGTCGCGAACACATCGGCGACGGCGGCATCCACCGGCAGCGATCTCAACGGCAAGGCGGCCGAAGCCGCCGCGCTCGCGATCCGCGCGCGTCTCGCCGAACTCGTCGCGAAACAGCTCGGCGGCAGCGCGGCCGATGTGCGCTTTCACGGCGGCGTCGTGGAGGCGAACGGCGGGCAGATGCCGTTCGAGCAAGTCGTCGCGGCGGCGTATCTCGCGCGCGTGCAATTGTGGTCCGACGGCTTCTATTCGACGCCGAAAGTGCATTGGGACGCGAAGACGCTGCAAGGCCATCCGTTCTATTACTTCGCGTACGGCGCGGCGGTGTCGGAAGTCGTCGTCGATACGCTCACCGGCGAATGGAAGCTCCTGCGCGCCGATCTGCTGCACGACGCGGGCCGCTCGATCAATCCGGCCATCGATCTGGGCCAGGTGGAAGGCGGCTTCATTCAGGGCATGGGCTGGCTCACGACCGAGGAACTGTGGTGGAACCGCGACGGACGCCTGATGACGCACGCGCCCTCGACCTACAAGATTCCCGCCGTCAGCGATGCGCCCGCGCGCTTCAATGTGGCGCTGTATCGCAATGCCGGCAACGACAACGTGGAACCGACGATTTTCCGCTCGAAGGCCGTCGGCGAACCGCCGCTGTTGCTCGGATTTTCGGTGCTGCTCGCGATTCGCGCGGCCATCGCCTCGGTCACGCCGGATGCGCCCGATGCGCCGAAACTGCGTGCGCCGGCGACGCCCGAAGCCATTCTCGACGCGCTCTGCGCGCTCGCGGTCGAAGTCGACGAGCCGGCGCCGGTAAACTAGCGCCTGCGACGACGCAAACACGATCATTTTTCGGAGCCCCATCGATGCAAGTTTGGCTGAACGACCTGCAACACCTGCTCGCGCACGGCGACGCCGTCGTGCTCGTGACGGTCGCGCGTGTCGAAGGCTCCGCGCCGCGCGAGCCGGGCACGAAGATGATCGTCACGCGTGAAGACGCGCGCTACACGATCGGCGGCGGCCATCTGGAATGGAAGGCCATCGAAACCGCACGGCAAGTGCTGAAGGACGGCATGCGCAGCCCGCGCATGAGGAGGCTCGAGCGTTTCGCGCTGGGCCCGAGCCTCGGCCAGTGCTGCGGCGGCGCGGTCGTGCTGGCGTTCGAACGGCTCGATGTCGGCGATCTGAACTGGGTGACGACGCTTGGCAAACGTACCGCGCAGGGTTTGTCGACCGTGCGCAGCGTTTCCTTCGCGCCGATGCCCGACGCCGTCATGCTCTCCGATCCCGAACCGGGCGCAACAGACGCCGACTGCCTTCTGTGGGACGGCGCCGGTTTCGACGAGAGCGGCGCGCTCCTGACCGAAACCATCGCGCCGCGCGACTTTCAGGTCGTGCTGTTCGGCGCGGGCCACGTGGGGGCGGCGCTCGTGCGCGTGCTGGCCACGCTGCCCTGCCACGTGACCTGGGTCGACGAGCGCGACGCGGCATTTCCCCCGCCGCAGTTCGTGCCGGAAAACGTGACGATCGAGCCGAACGACGCGCCCGACGAAGCCATCGACCGCGCGCCGCCCAACGCGTATTTCATCGTGATGACGCACAACCACACGGTGGATCTTGCGCTGGCCGAGTGCATCCTGCGGCGCGGCGACTTCGCGTTCTTCGGCATGATCGGCTCGTACACGAAGAAGAAGCAGTTCGAGCACCGGCTCGCGGCGCGCGGCATCGACCCCGCACGCATCGCGCGGATGGTGTGTCCGATCGGCATCGACGGGATCGTCGACAAGGCGCCCGAAGTGATCGCCATTGCAGCGGCCGCCCAGCTGCTGCAGGCGGTCGAAGCCAATGCCCATGCGTCTTCATCTGCGTCATCGCAACAGACCGTCTGACCCACAGACGGAATCAGAAGCCCCAACACAAAAAGCCCATGAATCCCACACTCGCCGACAAGATTGCGCGCGCGCCCAAGGCTGAGCTGCACATCCATATCGAAGGATCGCTCGAACCGGAACTGATCTTCGCGCTCGCGAAGCGCAACGGCGTGCAGCTCGCGTACGACTCCATCGACGCACTGCGCGCCGCTTACGCGTTCACCGACCTGCAATCGTTTCTCGACATCTACTACGCGGGCGCGAGCGTGCTGCTGCACGAGCAGGATTTCTACGACATGACGATGGCCTATGTCGAGCGCGCGCTCGCCGACCACGTCACGCACACGGAAATTTTCTTCGATCCGCAGACGCACACGGAACGCGGCGTGCCGATCGAAACGGTCGTCGCGGGCATCGAGCGGGCGCTGGCCGACGGCGAAAAGCGCGGCCTCACGTCGAAGCTGATTTTGTGTTTCCTGCGCCATCTTTCCGAGGACGACGCGCTCGCCACGTTCGATGAAGCGCAGCCTTTGTTCGACAAGTATGCGCACCGGCTGATCGGCGTCGGGCTGGATTCGTCGGAGCGCGGCCATCCGCCGTCGAAGTTCGAACGCGTCTTCGCGAAGGCGCGCGAGCGCGGCCTGAAGCTCGTCGCGCACGCGGGCGAGGAAGGCCCGCCGTCGTATGTGTACGAAGCGCTCGATCTGCTGAAAGTGGATCGCGTGGATCACGGCGTGCGCAGCATCGAGGATGCGGCGCTCGTCGCGCGTCTTGCCGATTCGCGCATCGCGCTGACCGTGTGTCCGCTCTCGAACATCAAGCTCTGCGTGTTCGACGACATGGCGAAGCACACGCTGAAAGACCTGCTCGATCAGGGCGTCGCGGTGATGATCAATTCCGACGATCCCGCGTACTTCGGCGGCTACGTCAATGCGAACTACTTCGCGATCGTCGATGCGCTGAAGCTCACCGATCACGAAGCGTACACGCTGCTGCGCAACAGCCTCGAAGCCTCCTTCGTCACCGAACAAGAACGCGCCGCGATGATCGCGCGCCTGGACACGTACTGGAAGCAGTAAGCCAAGCATGGAAACGACCGCAACTCCCCAACAAGACACGACCGCCATCGAACGCTTTTTCGGCGTGCGCGCGGCGGGCTCGCGCACCAAGACCGAAGTCGTCGCGGGCATCACGACGTTTCTCACGGCGATGTACATCATCGTCGTCAATCCGGGCATTCTGTCGCAGGCGGGCGTGCCCTTTCCCGCGGCGCTGACGGCGACCGTCATCGTCAGCTTTCTCGGCAGTTGCGCAATGGGTCTGTACGCGCGCAATCCGGTGCTCGTCGCGCCCGGCATGGGCATGAACGCGCTGTTCGCGTTCGTCATGGTTCATGGCGGCAAGATGCCGTGGCAGACCGCGCTCGGCTGCGTGTTCTGGTCCGGCGTGATCTTCGCCGTGCTCGCGGTGTTCAACGCGCGCAAGCTCGTTGTCGATGCGATTCCCGCCAATCTGCGGCATGCGGTGTCGTGCGGCATCGGCTTGTTTATCAGCCTCATCGGCCTCGTGAACGCGAAGTTCGTGGTGGGCGATCCGGTCACGATCGTGCATTCGGCGTCGCTGAATCCGGTGGTCATCACGTTCCTGATCGGCCTCGCGGTCACGACGATTCTCGTCGCCCGCAAAGTCACCGGCGCGCTGATGCTCGGCATTGTGTTCACGACGATCATCGCGATTCCGATCGGCCGCTTCTACGGCGACGGCACCGCGTACTGGCCCGCCGCCATCGCCACGAAAACGCTCGTCAACTGGAACGGACTTTTCTCCGCGCCGGATTTTTCCGCCATCGGACAACTGGACATTGTCGGCTCGCTGAAGGTCATCTACTGGCCGTTCATCTTCGTGATGCTGTTCACGTCGTTCTTCGACGCGCTCTCCACGTTCATGGCGATCTCCGAAGCCGGCAAGCTCTACGATCAAGACGGCAATCCGCGCAACATCCGCCAGTCGATGATGGTCGACTCCTTCTCCGCGCTGATTTCCGCGCCGCTCGGCACGAGCCCGGCGAACGCGTATATCGAATCGGCGGCGGGCATTTCGGCGGGCGGGCGCACGGGGCTTGTCGCCGTGGTCGCGGGTCTGTGCTTCCTGCCGTTCCTGTTTCTTTCGCCGCTCCTGTCGCTCGTGCCCGCGATTGCGACCGCGCCCGCGCTCGTGCTGGTCGGCGTGTTCATGATGGAAGCGATCACGCAGATCGAATGGCACCGCTTCGACGAAGCCATTCCCGCGTTCCTCGCGATGATCCTGATTCCGCTGACCTATTCGATCACCGACGGCGTCGCGTACGGCTTTCTCGCGTTCGTCGTGCTCAAGTCGGCGACGGGGCGCGCGAAGGAAATCAAACCGGCGATGTGGATCATCGCGGCTTTCTCTTTAGTGCTGCTTTCACAGCTTTAATCCTAGAAATCGGAGACGTTGCATCATGACTCAAACCGCCTACCGCGCCCAGTTGCTGACCTTCCGGGAAGATCCCGCGCATGCCGCTGACGGCGCGGTCTACGAGGCCGACGGCCTCCTGATCGTCGAGGACGGGAAAGTGGTCGCGGCAGGCGCGTATGCGTCGATTCGCGACCGGCTCAGCCCCGACGCGACCGTCCAGACGATGCGCGACAAGCTGATCGTGCCGGGTTTCATCGACTCGCACATTCACTATCCGCAGACGGACATGATCGCGTCGCCGGCGCCGGGACTCTTGCCGTGGCTCAACACGTACACGTTCCCGACCGAGCGCGGCTTCGAGAATCCCGCGGTCGCGCGCGAGACAGCGAGCTTTTTCATCGACGAACTGCTTGCCTGCGGCACGACCACGGCGCTCGTGTACTGCACGGTGCACAAGCAATCCGCCGATGCGTTCTTCACCGAAAGCGAAGCGCGCAATCTGCGCATGGTCGCGGGCAAAGTGCTGATGGATCGCAATTGCCCCGAATTCCTGCGCGACACGGCGCAATCCGGCTACGACGACAGCGCCGAACTCATCGCGCGCTGGCACGGCCGCGGACGCCAGCATTACGCACTGACGCCGCGTTTCGCGCCGACCTCGACCGAGGCGCAGCTCGAAGCATGCGGCGCGCTCGCGCAGAAGCATCAGGACGTGTTCATCCAGAGTCACGTCGCGGAGAACACGGACGAGATCAAATGGGTCGAAAGCCTGTTTCCGGGGCATCGCAGCTATCTCGACATCTACGATCACTACAATCTGCTGCGCCGCCGCGCGGTGTACGGCCACTGCATCTATCTCGATGAGCGCGACCGCCAGCGCATGGCGGAAACCGGCGCGGTGGCGTCGCACTGCCCGACGTCGAACCTCTTTCTCGGCAGCGGACTGTTCGACTTCGAAAAGGCGGGCGAATCGAACATGCCGGTTGCGCTGGCGACGGACGTCGGCGGCGGCACGTCGTTCTCCATGCTGCAAACGATGAACGAAGCGCACAAGGTCGCGCGTCTGACCGGCCATCATCTGACCGCGACGCGCATGTTCTGGCTCGCGACGACCGGCGCCGCCCAGGTGCTCGAACTCGACGACAAGATCGGCACGCTCAAGCCCGGCAGCGAAGCGGACTTCGTTGTGCTGGACCCGAACGCGACGCCGCTGCTCGCACGACGCATGGCGCGCACGGAATCGCTGGAAGAACTGCTGTTCGCGTTCGCGCTGCTCGGCGACGACCGCGCGGTGTTCGAGACCTACGCCGCCGGCAAGCGCGTGCATGCGCGGGAAAGCCGGCGCACGGCGAAGCTCGAAATGGCGGCCTGACGCTTCGCACGACGCGTCGAACATTCAAAGGGCGTCCTTCGCGCGAGGGACGCCTTTTTGTTTGGCGCGCCACGCGCCGCGCGATCTTTCGCTCGACGAAACAAGCACATTTGTTGCAATGTGGTTAAAGTGCTGGCTATCACGGATATCCCGCCGCCATGACGCTGACGCTCGCTTGCCGCATTTTTCGCTGGTCTTTGCCGATGGCGTTCGGCGCGCTCGCCGCTCACGCCCATGCTCGCGCGCTCGATTCGCAGCTCGACTGCAAATCGACGCCGCACGATTTCATCGCGCCGTTGCAGGACAGCAATCTGCTGGAGGCGAAACCGATGCGTATCGAGGCGAACTCGATCAACGCGTTCCGGCCGGTGAAGGGCGCCGCATTGACGGCCTACGGGTTCAAGGTCTACGCGCTGGTGGCGTATCAGAAGGACGATCCGCTGTTCAAGCCGGGCAAGGGCGAGCCGATCAGCGATGCGGCTTACGGTGCGGTCGTCTGGGGCGGCGACATCGAAGTCGAACAGAAGGTGCGCGAAGCGGGCAGCGACGCGGTCGTGCACCACGTCGCGCCCTTCATCACGGCGATTTTTTGCAAGCAGTGACGGGCTTGCCGTTCAGCGCAGCAATTCCACGAACGACGAAATCAGGCGATCCATGTCGTTCGCATCGAGCGCGCCCATCGTCGAGATGCGGAACAGTTCCTTCGACAAACCGCCCTGCCCCGCGTAAATCACGAAGCCCTTGGCCTTCAGCGCGTCGTGCAGCGTCTCGTAGGTGACGCCCGCCGGCAGCCGGTACGCCCGCAATACCACCGACGATTCCTCCGGCGGCAACGCGCTCTCCATGCCGAGCGCGGCCAGACCCGCGCGCACTTGCTCCGCGAGCTTCGCGTAACGCGCGTGACGCGCGCGCCAGCCGCCTTCTTCCTCGAACTCGCGCAGCGCCTCGACGAGCGCGTAATACGCATGCACCGACGGCGTGAACGGCGTGTTGCGCGCGTCCTGCAACTTCGCGAGACGCGCGATGCCGAGGTAATAGTTGCGGCTCGCAGCCTGCGCCAGCGCGTCGCGCCGCGCGATCACGAACGCCGCGCCCGGCACGCCGTGCAGGCACTTGTTGGCCGTCGCGGCGATCGCGGCGATGCCGCCGCCGTCGAAATCGATCGCTTCGGCGCCGAAGCTGCTCACCGCGTCGAGCAGAAGGCCCACGCCACGCTGCGCGCAGGCGCGCGACAGTGCGTCGATGGCGTTCAGACGCCCCGTGGTGGTTTCGTGATGGATGATCGCGACGTTCGTGAACTTCTTGGTGTCGAGCAGCCTGACGATGGCGTCGATATCCGGCGCCTGCATCCACTCGTACTTCGCGACTTCATACTCGATGCCGTACTGCTGCGCGATCTGCGCGACACGGTCGCCGTACACGCCGTTCTCCACGACCAGCAGCCGCCCGCCTTCCGGCACGAGCCCGGCGATCATGCTCTCGACGGCCGCCGTGCCCGAGCCGGTCATGAGCACGGCGCTCCACTTGGCCGGATCGAGTTCGTAAGCCGCGACGAGACGGCGGCGCGCCTCGTCCTGAAGATCGAAGAACTCCGGCTCGCGATGGCACAAGTCGGTTTGCAGCAGGCTCTTGCGCACGCGTTCGCTCAGCGTGACAGGACCCGGATTGAGCAGCAGCATCAACGGCCTCCAATGTGTTTTTGCAAGCGGGCGCGGACGTCCTCGGGCGTGATCTTCGGGCGCGG
This sequence comes from Caballeronia insecticola, assembly GCF_000402035.1. Taxonomy (GTDB): domain Bacteria; phylum Pseudomonadota; class Gammaproteobacteria; order Burkholderiales; family Burkholderiaceae; genus Caballeronia; species Caballeronia insecticola. Next base: position 823,682 of record NC_021287.1, on the reverse strand, counting down.
CAGATCGCCCGGCGTGCCCGTTTTGATCGACAGACGCGCAAAGCGTGCGCCCGCGACATCCTTTGCGTCGAAGAGACGATCGATCACGCCGATGTCGTCGCCATCGAGCGCGAGCGCGTAACCGCACGCCGACGCGATCGACGCGAAATCGACGCCGCGCGACACCGTGGCCTGGCCGCCGGTCGATTCGTGCGCGCCGTTGTCCAGCAACAGATGAATCAGGTTCGACGGGCCGTACGCGCCGAGCGTCGCGAAGACGCCCATGCGCATGAGCGCGGCGCCGTCGCCGTCGAGCGCGATGACGCGCAAATCGGGGCGCGAGAGCGCGAGACCGAGCGCCATCGGCGTGACGCAGCCCATCGAGCCGACGAGATAAAGCTGATTCTCGCGGTCGTCGATTGCGTAGAGTTCGCGGCCGCAGAAGCCCGTGGATGCGAGCACGACCGTCGAATCCTTCGGCGTCCGCGCGATGACGCGTTCGAGCGCCGCGTGACGCGACACGCGCTCGCCTTGGAAGCGCGCGACGGGCGCGCGCTCGTCATGAACGCGCACGCCCGACAGCCCGGTCTTTTTGAGTTCGAACGGCGCGACGCTGCCCTTCTGCATGACGAGCGCATACGGACGGCCGGTGCTGTCCATGTGCGCGGTCGCGCGATCGAGCGCCGGACCGATCTCTTCAGCCTCGGTCGGGAACAGCTCCCACGGAATCTCCATCGTGTCGAGCATCTGCGGCGTGACCGGGCCCATCAGCGCGTGCTGCGGCTCGTCGGCGACGCCCGGCTGGCCGCGCCACGTGACGATCAGCAATTGCGGCAGACGGAACGTCCACGTGAGCGACGTGAGCGGGCTCACCGCGTTGCCGAGGCCGGAGTTCTGCATCATCGCGATGCCGCGGCGTTTTTTGTCGCCGCCCGCGGCACCCAAAGCGACGCCCGCGATCAGCGCAACCGCATCGCCTTCGTTCGCCGCCGAGACGTAATGAAGCGTCTCGTCCTGCAGCACGTAGTTGATAAAGGGCGTGAGATACGAGCACGGCACGCCCGCGTACCAGTCGAAACCGCGTTCGCGCGCGGCCTCGACGAACTGGGCGGCCTCAATCACGCGCGGTCTCCGTGCCGTCGATGCCTTCGGAACCGATCGGCGACTGGCCGTGCGCGAAATCGCCCGCGCGACGGAAGTCGTCGAGATCGTTCACGCCGCGCCAGTGGCCGTGCACGTATTGCACTTCGACCTTCTCGCCGGCGGCGATAAGCGCGTTCAGCAGCGCGGCCATGTCGAGCTTGCCGAAGTCCGGGCGCTTCTGCAGTTCCGCAAGGGTTGCGAGCAGCCGCTCACGCGCACCCGCGCGCACGTTGATGAGGCCCATCCAGCGGCCCTGCGGCGCGCGGCCCGTGTCGATACCCTGCCCCGCGCCGGCCACGCTTTCCAGCCACACTTTCTGGCCGAACAGCGCGCGGTCGTCGGCGGTCGAGCAGTAGGCGAAGTCGGTGCCCGCTTCGCCCGCCTGCGGCGTCTGCGACGAATCGACGACCACGCAGAAGTCGCTGTCGGAATCCACCAGATCGCGCAGGATGTAGCTGCGGAACAGCAGGTCGCCGTAGGAGATGACGGTATCGCCGTTCAGATGCGCCGCCGCGCAGGCAAGCGACGCGAGTTCGCCGGTCGACGCGTGCTGCTCGTTGACGACGAGCCGGATGCCGCCTTTATCGATCGCATCGGCGCGGTAACCGCCGACCACGGTGATGTCGTTGATGCTTTCTTTCTTGAACGCCTCGACGAGATGGCGCAAGAGCGGCTTGCCCGCGACCGGCAGCATCACCTTCGGGCGTTCTTCAGTCAGCGCTTCGAGGCCCGCGCCGCGGCTCGCCGCGAGCACGACCGCGCTGCGCTTCTCGTTGGCCGCGCTCAGATAGATGTTTTCGGCCGCCGAGTATTCGTCCGCGTCCTGCAGACGGAAGATTTCGTTGACCGACGCGATGCGGTCTTCCACGTTGACGAGCGTCTCGCTGTCGTGGATTTCCTTGGCGATCGCCTGCATCGCCGACACCGCGCCGCGAATCAGATGATTCGCCCAGATCACGCAGCTGATGCCTGCCTGACGGAAGGCGTCGGTCGGCGTGCTGTAGTACTTCGTCGGCACGATGACGAGCGGACCGCGCCCCGCCCATTCACGCGCGAACGTCAGGATTTCGTCCGGCTTCGACAGCTTGCTGTGGATCAGGATCGCGTCCGCGCCCGCCTGGCGATACGCTTCGGCGCGCTTCAACGCCTCTTCCATGCCCCAGCCCGCGATCAGCGCCTCGACGCGCGCCACGATCGAAAAGTTCGGATCGCTCTGCGAATCCTTGCCGGCCTTGATCTTGCCGCAGAACTCGTCCATGTCGGCGAGCGGCTGCGCTTCGCCGTTAATGAAGCTGTTGGTTTTCGGAAACTGCTTGTCCTCGATGCACACGCCCGCGATGCCGCGCTGCTCGAGCTTCTTCACCAGACGGCGCACGTTGTTGAAGTTGCCGTAGCCGGTGTCGCCGTCGAGCAGGATCGGCAGATCGCTCGCGTCGGCCATGAATTCGAGGTTGTCGACGACCTGCGTCCAGCTCGCTTCGTTGTTGTCGCGCACGCCGAACTGCGCCGAGATCGACAGGCCCGATCCCCAGATCGCCTTGAAACCGGCTTCCTTCGCGATGCGCGCCGACATGCCATTGTGCGCTTCCATCAGGAATTCGAGGCGGTTGCTTTGCAGCATCTCGCGCAGGCGCATCGAGCGCGAAAAGCCGACGGGAAGTTGTTCTGGTGCGTTCATCGCTGTAGTGCTCCTGTAGCTCCGGCAAACTGACGCAGCGCGTTCAATTGCGGCAGCACTTCGTCGGCCGCGCGCTTCACGTCGTTCTGAAAATCGATTTCGATCCACGGCGCGCCGGTGACATCGGCGATATCGAACGCGTGGGACGGGTTCTGCAAATTCTCCAGCAACAGATCGCGCACCGCCTCTTCATGCGGCATCTTCGCGCGGCCCGTCGCGACATACTCCGCGCAGATCTCGGCCAAGCGCGTGGCCGTCGCGTGATCGAAGCGGAAGAAGCCGACCGACTCGCCGATGGTGTCATACGCGAGGCCCGCGGCGACCTGCTTGCGCAGCTCCACCGGAACGCCGTTCTCGACACACAGCTTCACGGGTTCGTCGCCTGCTTCGAAATCGCGGTCGATCAAGAGACGGTTCACGCTGCCGCCCGCCACCAGCGGTTCGATGATGCGTTCGTCGTAGAGCACGTCGGCGTCCATCAGCAGGACGTCGCCGCCGCGCGTCATGGCTTCGCGCGCGGTGTGCACGGACAGCACGCTGCCCAGCGTGAATTCCTCGTTGACGACGATTTCGCTCGCGGGCTTCCAGTCGATCGACGCGAGTTCCGCCTCGATCTGCTCGCTCTTGAAGCCGGTCACGAAGACGACTTCGGTGACGCCCGCCGCCTTCAGAAAGTGCAGATGACGTTCGAGCAGCGAGGCATCACCAAAACGCAGCAGACATTTCGGCTTTTGCTGGCCTTCGGGCTGAACGAGGCGCAAGCCCATCCCGGCCGCAAGAATAATTGCGCGCATGGTTGTGTTCCCTTCGTGGGTGAGTCAGTCGATATCCGGCACACGCGCGAGACGGCGGCGCTGCCAGCCTTTTTCAACGAAATGCAGATAGACGATGCCCGGCACGCCGAGCAGCAATTCGCGCGCGCGCTTGGCGAGCGACAGCGCAAGCGCCGCTTCGGGCGGCAGGCCGATCATGCGCGCGAGCAGCAGATAGCCGCCCTCCTGCACGCCGAGCGAGCCGGGAATGGCGAAAGCGGCGCCGCGAATCGCCTGGCCGAGGCTCTCCAGCAGCAGCGCTTCGGTCCAGCCGACCGGATGGCCGAGCAGATGCAGCGCGAGCCACACTTCGCCCGTGCCGACGATCCAGCCGACGAGGCTCAACCCGAAGCTCGCCGCCACCTTGCCGCGCTCGCGGTAGAGATCGTGCACGGCTGCATCGACGGCTTCGGCGCGCGTGACGAGCGAGGACCAGTCGCGCTTGGCCGAAAAGCGCGCGGCGATGCCGGAGGCAAAGCGCATCGCGCGGCCAAAGAGCCCGCGCCGCTGCGCCAGATAGAAGCCGAAGATCATGACGCCGATCACGCCGATGACCGCGAGCACCGCGATCAGCAACGCCGACGACGAGCCGCCCGCCGCGTAACCGGTGAGCAGCACGACGCCCGCCAGCGCGAAAAGCAGTTGCGCGATGGTCTGCATCGTCGTGCTGATGGTGATGACGGCGGCTGCGTCGCGCGCGCGCATGCCGCGTTGCGCGAGATAGCGGACCATCAGCATCGGCCCGCCGATCTGCCCGGCGGGCATCAGGCTGTTCACGGATTCGCCGGCCCAGCGCGCGAGCAACGCGTCGCGCAGGGAGACGTTGCGTTCCTTCTCGGAGAACAGCACGCTGATCGCGATAGCATCGACGAAAAGCGGCACGAAGTGAAACGCCGCCACCGCGAGCAAGCCCCAGCCGGCCGCGGCGAGCGTGGCCGCGACGGAGCCGAAACCTTGCCAGCCGAGCAGCGCGACGAACAGCACCACACCGGCGGACAGCAGGAACGTGCCGGCGCGGCTCATGCCTGTCCGTTCTTGCCGCGGTTGCGGCGAAAGACCTGCCTGAATCCGAAATACGCGATCGAGTCTTTCATGTTCGAAATGAAACGCTGGAACGGCCGCATGTTGGGGTTGGTCACGTACTCGAACGTGAGCGACACGCGCATTTCGTTTTCGCCGAGCGGCGTGACGCGATGGCGCAGCTTGTCGCCGTCGAAGAACACGAACGCGCCGGGCGGATAGCGCACGGAACCCGGCTCGTCGGGCACGCCGGGCGTCTTCGTGTGCAGTTCGTATTCGAGCGCGCAGGACGAGTCGTCGATCACGCCGAGCAGCAGCGTGTAGCGGCGGCCTTCGTAATAGGAGGTGTCGTAATGCCAGCCTATGTGATCGCCCGGACGCGTATAGAAATACAGCGCGTAGGCGTGCGGATCGTCTTCCGGCGAGAGCTGCAACCGGTCGCCGGTGAGCGCCTCCAGCCACTTGATGAGCGCCTCCGACCGGTACAGGTCCGCGATGAACGGCGCGAGCTTGTCGAGCGTATGGCGGCTCACGCTGCCGCCCGCCTTGTGACCCGGCAGATAGTTGCGGTTCACGGCCGGTGTCACGTCGTGCACGGCGGCGATCAGGCGCTCGGTGAAATCGCGCGGCAGGAAGTCTTCGATATACAGAAACGAACTCTGCTGGCCGTATTCGTCGCGCAGTTTCGGCGTCGGCAGCGCGGCCAAGCGCGCGCTCAACGTCGAGTCGATGTCGCGCTTCGACGGGCGCGCGCTCGGCGTCGTATGCGCCCCGTGCGCCTCTTGCGCCGCCTGGGTCAGCGTGTTGTCCGGAGTTGCCGTATCGCTCATCTCACCGCCTGAAAATCGTTGCCGTCTTTTGCGTGCGACGCCTGCGCGCGACGCATCCGCTGCGCGACGCGCTGATGATCCACCGCCACATACACGGCGAAGAGCGGCGCGCCGATGGCCGCTGCGATCAGAAAAGGCGTCATGCCGTTCAGGATGGTCACGACCGGCAGCAGGTACAGCACGTCTTCGGTTTCGAAGCCGGCCATCGATGCCTGTTTCGTGCCCGACTTGCCGACCATCGACTCGATGCGCATGCGCAGGAAAAAGATCAGCGCGACCGCCACGCCCGCGAGCGCGCCGAGCCATTGCGCGGGCACGATCATCGACGGATGATGCACGGCCACGTAAAAGCCGATGCCGACGAACAGCAGCACGGTGACGAGCGCATCGCACGCGAGGTCATAAAAGTGGCCGATCTTGCTCGACTGCCCGCTGATGCGCGCGAGTTCGCCGTCCGTGTGGTCGACGAGATTCGACAGCGCGATCAGCAACGCGCCGAGCGTGCACATCCAGAACTGACCGAGCGACAGATAATACGCCCCGCCCAAACCGATGGCGAGGCGCAGCGTCGTCAGATGATTAGGCGTGACGGGAGTTCCGACGAGCGGTGTGACGAGACGGCGGGCAAGTCGCGCGTCCCAGGTAGCGGGCTCGGGAACGGCTTTGAGATTGGGCGGACACGATTTTGTCATCCCGCGAATATATCGCTTATTCGCCGAAACTGCATATATTGCGGCTTCCCCGCGCGACGGTAATTCCCTGTTTAGTCAAGGCGATCGGGCGTTTTTAAAACTTTGCTCATCGACCTGAACGAAATCGGGAGCAGCGGGCTCAGGAAATATTTTCCGATGCCTTCACCCGCGCCAAAAGCGGCTTCGCGCAGCAAAGCCGCCGCCCCGAATCGAGCCGTTCAGTCCACCGACTTCGACGCCGCCGGCGGCGCCGCGCTGCGCTCGTTCGAATTGAGCGACGCCGCCGTTTCGTTCGACATGCCGCCGTTCGTGTCCACCGGAAGCGTCACCGTGCGCACCGTTCCGTTGCCGAGCGGGAAGTTCGTGAGCGCGCTGCGCACGAGATACGGCATCGCCAGATAGAGCGACGGGTCGCCCGTCGAATTGACTGCCGTGACCTTATAGGTCTCGCGGCCGGTTTTGCGCTCGGTCATGCGGATTTGCAGCGCGTGAGTGTAGACCGGGTAGGTCTGATCGACGTAGCCCGTCGGCCCCCACGGACCGTAGCCGCCCCAGCCGCCGCCCCACGGTCCGCCCCAGTAAGGTCCACCCCACGGACCGCCGTACATCGGCCACGGATCGTAATAGATTGGCTGGCGCACGGTCATCGTGTCGCCGCGGACCGAATAGCCGATCGCCACCTGATAGTTCGCGCTCGCGTCGGGCACCTGGCGGAAGTTGTACTTCGCGAGTTCATTGGCGACGAGCGTCTCGTAAGTCGTCTGTTCGATGCTGTTCTGCTGCTCGTTCTTGCGCGCGAATGCGTAGGTGCGCGTCGTGTCGCTGCCGGTCCAGTCGGAGAAAGCCGTGACCTGCGTCTGAACGTAGGTCGTGCAGCCCGTGAGCCAGAGCGCCGCCAGCATCAGCAGCGCCCATTTGCCGAGCGATCCGCCCAGTGTTTTGATCGGGAAATTCATGGTCGTCCTCACTTCGTTCCGCACCCTTCTCAGTTATAGACAGCACCGGCGAGCCTTGCCCGGCGGCGTTCTTTATTGTGGGGTCCACGACGCGTTGCGCCGCCCGATTCACGATCTCCGGACGGCTTGTACAATGGTTCGACCAGGCGCACGCGCGTCGGTGCGCTCATTGTGCACGCACGAAACGCGGCGCCGCTCAATCCAACAATGAAGATCTTGCCATGTCTACCACGACCGCATCCGCTGTGATTCGCCGCCTGGACTACACGCCGCCGGCCTTTCTGATCGACTCCGTCGCGCTCGAGTTCGATCTCGTGCCGGCGCGCACGGTCGTTAAGAACACGATGAAGCTGCGCCGCAATCCCGAGGCGCAAGGCGACGCGCCCCGGCTCGAACTGATGGGCGAGCAACTCGAATTCGTGAGCGCCACGATAGACGGCGTTCCGCACGCGGATGTCCGCGTCAACGAGAACGGCCTGTCGATCGGCAGTCTTCCTGCCGGTGCTTTCGAGCTTAGCATCGAGAGCATCTGCAATCCGGCCGAGAACACGACGCTCTCCGGACTTTATGTCTCAAGCGGCAACTTCTTCACGCAGTGCGAGGCCGAGGGCTTCCGGCGCATCACGTATTTCCTCGATCGCCCGGACGTGATGGCGACTTACGTCGTGACCCTTCGCGCCGACAAGGCCGCGTATCCGGTGCTGCTGTCGAACGGCAATCTGATCGAGGAAGGCGATCTGCCCGACGGCCGCCATTTCGCCCGCTGGGAAGACCCGTTCAAGAAACCGAGCTATCTATTCGCGCTGGTCGCGGGCAAGCTGGTGTGCATCGAGGAGCGCATCAAATCGGGCTCGGGCAAGGAAAAACTGCTGCAGGTGTGGGTCGAGCCGCACGATCTCGACAAGACGCGCCACGCCATGGACTCGCTCATCCACTCGATTCGCTGGGACGAGAAGCGCTTCGGGCTGGAACTGGATCTGGACCGTTTCATGATCGTCGCGGTGAGCGACTTCAACATGGGCGCGATGGAGAACAAGGGCCTCAACATCTTCAACACGAAGTACGTGCTGGCCAATCCCGAAACCGCGACCGACACCGACTTCTCGAACATCGAGGCCGTGGTCGGCCACGAATACTTCCACAACTGGACCGGCAACCGCGTGACTTGCCGCGACTGGTTCCAGCTGAGCCTGAAGGAAGGCCTCACGGTATTCCGCGATCAGGAATTTTCCGCCGACATGGCCGCGGGCGACGTGGAAGGCGCCGCGAGCGCGGCAGCGCGCGCGACCAAGCGCATCGAGGATGTGCGCGTGCTGCGCCAGATGCAGTTCGCCGAGGACGCCGGCCCGATGGCGCATCCGGTGCGCCCGGAGAGCTACGTCGAGATCAACAATTTCTACACGATGACCGTCTACGAGAAAGGCTCGGAAGTCGTGCGGATGTATCAGACACTGTTCGGCCGCGACGGCTTCCGGCGCGGCATGGACCTGTACTTCAAGCGCTTCGACGGCCAGGCCGTGACCTGCGACGACTTCCGCCACGCCCTCGCCGACGCCAACCAGCGCGATCTGGCGCAGTTCGAAGGCTGGTACAGCCAGGCGGGCACGCCGCGCGTGTCCGTGCGCGCGAAGTACGACGCCGCGAACCGGCGCTACACGCTCACCCTCACGCAGGGCTATGGCGACACGTCCGACGCCGCGCGCGACACGCAAAAGACGCCGCTCCTGATTCCGTTCTCGGTCGGCCTGATCGGCAGCAACGGCGCGGACCTGCCGTTGCGCCTCGAAGGCGAGAAGGAGCCGAACGGTACGACGCGCGTGCTCGAATTCACGGAGCGCGAGCAGTCGTTCACTTTCGTCGATGTGACTGAAGCGCCGCTGCCGTCGCTGCTGCGCAATTTCTCGGCGCCGGTGATCGTCGAATACGACTATACGAACGAAGAACTCGCGTTTCTGCTCGCCCACGACAGCGATCCGTTCAACCGCTGGGAAGCCGGCCAGCGGCTCGCCACGCGCGAACTGCTCGCGCTCGCCGGGCGGGCGGCAAAGGGCGAGGCGCTTTCTATCGACGATCAGACGATCGCCGCGTTCGCCCGCGTCCTCGACGACACCACGCTCACGCCGGCCTTCCGCGAACTCGCGCTGATGCTGCCGTCGGAAAGCTATCTCGCCGAGCAGATGAGCGTGTCCGATCCCGCCGCCGTGCACGCGGCGCGCGTCTTCATGAGCCGGCGCCTGGCGTCGCAATTGCGCGACAAGTGGCTCGCGGCTTACGAGGCGAACCGCACGCCGGGCGGATATCGTCCGACGCCGGAAGACGCCGGCAAGCGCGGCCTCAAGAATCTCGCGCTCGCCTACCTGAGCCAGCTCGACGATCCGGCCGACGCCGTCAGGCTCGCGCAGGCCCAGTACGACGTCGCCGACAACATGACCGACCGCTCGGCCGCCCTCGCCGCCCTGCTGCTGGCAAGCGCGACTAACGGCGCCGACCCGGCCGCAGCCGACGCGGCGCTCGCGGATTTCTATCGCCGCTTCGAGAACGAGGCGCTCGTCATCGACAAATGGTTCGCGCTTCAGGCCACGCAGCGCGGCGGGCCGGATCGCAAGGTCATCGAGATCGTGCGCGGGCTGATGCAGCATCCCGCGTTCACGCTGAAGAATCCGAACCGCGCGCGCTCGCTAATTTTCAGTTTCTGCAGCGGCAACCCGGCGCAGTTCCACGCCGCTGACGGGTCCGGCTACGCCTTCTGGGCCGAACAGGTGATCGCGCTCGACGCGCTCAATCCGCAAGTCGCCGCCCGCCTCGCGCGCGGCCTCGAACTGTGGCGCCGTTTCACGCCGCAGTTGCGCGAAAAGATGCATGCGGCGCTGAGCGAAGTGGCATCGGAGGCAAAATCGCGGGATGTGCGCGAGGTGGTCGAAAAGGCGCTCGCCGCTTAAGCGCGGTTTCGCCTGAAGTTTTCGCCATCTCACGGCCGCGGTGCGAAGGGTTCGCGCTGCGGCCGTCGTTCTTTTGGCGAAAGCGCAACGGTTGTGCGAGGCGCTGTCATACGGAGCCGCCGGGTCGAGCGGTTAGAATCGTGAAATTCGTCTAACGCTCACGGAGTCCCGTATGTCCTCCATCTCCAGTCGCACTACGCTCACCAAGTATCTGATCGAGCAGCAGCGCGAGCACCAGAACCTGCCCGCCGATCTTCGCCTGTTGCTCGAAGTCGTCGCGCGGGCTTGCAAGCAAATCGGCTATCACGTGAGCAAAGGCGCGCTCGGCGAAGCGCTCGGCAGCGCCGGCAGCGAAAACGTGCAGGGCGAAGTCCAGAAAAAGCTCGATGTGCTCTCGAACGAAATTCTGCTCGAAGCCAACGAATGGGGCGGCAACCTCGCCGCGATGGCATCGGAAGAAATGGAAAAGATCTTCCCGATCCCTAACCGCTATCCGAAGGGCAATTATCTGCTGACGTTCGATCCGCTCGACGGCTCGTCGAACATCGACGTGAACGTGTCGATCGGCACGATCTTCTCGGTGTTGCGCTGCCCCGACGGCGTCGAGCCGAGCGAGCAGGCGTTCATGCAGCCGGGCTCGCAGCAGGTGGCCGCGGGCTATGCAGTGTACGGCCCGCAAACGGTGCTCGTGCTGACCACCGGCAACGGCGTGAACTGCTTCACGCTCGATCGCGAACTCGGTTCTTGGGTGCTCACGCAGCGCGACATGCAGGTTCCGGCCGAGACGCGCGAATACGCGATCAACGCGTCGAACAGCCGCCACTGGTACGAGCCGGTGCAACAGTACATCGGCGAGCTGAACGCCGGCCAGGACGGCCCGCGCAAAGAAGATTTCAACATGCGCTGGATCGCGTCGATGGTCGCGGACGTGCACCGTATTCTCACGCGCGGCGGCATCTTCATGTATCCGGCCGATCGCCGCGATCCGTCGAAGCCCGGCAAACTGCGCCTGATGTACGAAGCGAACCCGATGGCGTTCATCGTCGAACAGGCGGGCGGCGCCGCGACCAACGGCGAACAGCGCATCCTCGATATCGTTCCGACGAGCCTGCACCAGCGCGTCGCGGTGTTCCTCGGTTCGAAGAGTGAAGTGGACCGTGTGACCCGATATCATCTCGAAAAGAAAAATTGATTCAGGGTCTTGCGCAAATGAGAAAACGGTCGCTATAATCTTGTTTCTCTGATGCCGGAATAGCTCAGACGGTAGAGCAGCGCATTCGTAATGCGAAGGTCGGGGGTTCGATTCCTCTTTCCGGCACCATCAAGATTCAGGCAAAAAAAACCCGCGTTCACGCAAGTGACGCGGGTTTTTGCTTTGGGCGCTCGAAATACGATTGCGGCAACCCTCGCACGACTAAAGCTACGCTCGCGCCGAAACAATCTTCCGAATCCGTTCGAAATCAGCTTATCGGCGGCTGATCGCGCAAATCATTTGCGCTCATACAACGGTCGCCCGAACCATTCACACCCTGCGTGCGAATTCACCAATCGCCGTCAGCGATTTCACGTTACGCACCGCCGCCTGTCTGATTTGCGCGTTATGTGCGCTTTCGTACAACAACGAACCATTTTCCGCTCTGCACCATCAAGCGTCAACGATGGTTTCCCGGTATCGTTATATCCATAGAGGAAACGCTAGAGTTTAAGTGCGCGATGACTCCATCGACCGGCAAGCCACACTGGGCGCCGCTCCGAAGCCGGGTCATCACACTGGATATTCTGCAGTTTTTGCAGCGGGAGAATTGAGGGACGGTAATACATTACCGATGCTTGTTGTCCCAAAACACGAACGATCATGCGTCAGGCGATATACCTGCCGATTTTGCTCAAGTCGAATCGGCAGAAATCCGATAACGCATTTGAAGAGGGATCTGTATTCGTAATTCCGGCCGCGTGCGGCGGTGCAATAGCCGCATCGGCCAGTTGGCGCAATTGTGTGCAGTCATAGAGGAGAGAAATCATGGACGCGAAACCGACGAAAATCCCGACGCCCGACAAGGTGTTCTGTCCGGATCCGGAACCGGTTGGCGTCGAGTTTCTCGCGAGCGAGTTGCCCGAGCACGTCCGGGCCTTTTTCGACGAACAGCATAGCGCTGCGAAGTCGAAATAACAGGCGGACACGCTGGATCACCCCGTCGTCGTGAGAACGACGCCCGCCGCGCGCGGCGCACGCGGACCGCACGGTCCGCAAATGGCTTACGCCAGGATGCGTCGCGTCCGTCCTTCATGACCGTATTCGGGCGAGTCGTGCGTAGCGGCTCGTCCCTTCATCCGATCTTTCCCCGCCGGGTCTGAGCAGTGCGCTATTCTGGCGCTTTTGCCCGGATACCGATGCGCCGCCGATCGAACTCTTCCCTCCTCGCCTCCGTCGCCTGCGCGTGCGTACTCACGCTTGCGGCGCCCGCCTCCGCCCGCGCCGATGGCGACGACACCGCGTTCACCAACCTCATCGCCCTCGTCTCGCAGCGGCTCGCGCTCGCGGAACCGGTCGCACGCTGGAAGTGGGCGCATCAGGAGCCGGTCACCGATGCGCCGCGCGAAGACGCATTGCTCAAGCACGTCGGGGACAAGGCGCGCGCCGCGCAGGTCGATCCCGAGTTCGCGCGGCAGTTTTTCCGCGATCAGATCGAAGCGAGCAAGGACGTGCAAAACGCACTCTTCGCCAACTGGCGCGCGTTGAAAGCGGCGCCCGAAGGCGCGCCGCCGGATCTCGCGAAAGACACTCGGCCGAAGCTCGATCGCCTGACGGAGTCGCTCGTATCGGCGCTTGCACGAGTCGAGCCGATTCGCCACGGGGACGATTGCCCGATGCGCCTCGCGGAAAGCGTCGCGCGATGGAAGCATCTGACGCGCTACGACTCGTCGATGAACGCGCCGCTTGCACACGCGCTGTCGCATGTCTGCGCGAGCGGCGGTGTGGGCGCTGTCGGCTGAGTTTGCTGATGAGCTTTCGGGCTAAACGGCGCCCGCGAGTGTATCGACTGTGAGCGGCGTGACGGCCAGACCGCGTGCGAGACGCTCGCTCAATATCCGATACGTCGATAGCTCGAACGCCGGCGCCGCGATGCCCGCGCGCAAAGCGCCGGCCTGCGCGAGCGTATCGACGGAGCCAAGATACTGCCAGTTGTCGATGATGTGCCACACGCGTTGCGCCGACGCCGCGTCGCGCTCTTCAATGGCAATCGCGCCCGCATAAGGCCAAGGCGCGCCGCGCAACTCGACGGCACGCGTCTTCGGCGCGCGATTATGCGCCGGACGCTTCGCCGCGACCCATTGCGCTTCGGCCAGCAATGCGCCGATTTCGCCGCCAGTCGCCATCCACTCGACGCGGCGAACCAGCGCCGCCAAACGCAAATCCTTCGCCGATCGACGCGGACCGACAAGATGCGAGCGCACGCGCTGACGCAGCCGCACGCTTCGTCCGGCGTAGAGCGGTGTGTCGTCGTCGCCGTAAAACAGATAGACGCCGCAGCCCGCGGGAATGCGCTCGATCGTGTCTTCATCGATATGCGCGGCGAGCTGGAACCGGCGCGTCACGCGTTCGAGATGCGCCTGCATGATGTCCGGCGCGTGCGCGCGATGCAGGTGCTGCCAGAACTGCCAGAGGAGATCGGCGTCGGCGAGCGCGCGGTGCCGCGCCGAGGGCACGAGCGCGTGCCGCTGCACGAGCGCATCGAGACCGTGACGGCTCTCGGCCGGATACACGGCACGCGAGAGTTGCACCGTGCACAGCACGTCGGGCACGAAACGCAGACCGACACGCTTGAACTCGCCCTTCAGGAAGCCGTGATCGAAATGCGCGTTGTGCGCGATGAACAAGCGGCCGGTCATGCGTTCGAGCAGGCTCGCGGCGAGTTGCTCGAAGGTGGGAGCGTCGCGGACCATCGCGTCGTCGATGCCGGTGAGTTGCTGGATGAACGCGGGAATCGGCTTCTGCGGGTTGACGAGCGACGTCCACTGCGACACGCCCTGCGGACCAACCTCGACAATGCCGATTTCGGTGATGCGGTCGACGCCGAATGTCCCGCCCGTGGTTTCGAGGTCTACGAATACGACGGGCTCGGAGGGGTACGCGAAGCTGGATGAAGATTCGAGGTGCATCATGAACGGCGGATGAATCGGCGCGAGGGGCCGCGGAGAAGTAATTGCGCGATGGCGGACGGATTGCCCATTCTAACGCAGCGTGACTGAACGGGCTGGGATGGAAAATTGGCGCGATTCTATTTCTCGGCCTGCTTTTTCTTGTCTGCGCGCGGAGATTACCAGCCAAATCGAACTAGTCGGTTTTGCGACCTCGCGTATTTGAGAGGTCAAAACACAAGTCGCGCTGCAATAGTGACTAACCCGTAATATTTTTCCCTAATTAACTTTGGGCCGCGTTTCCACTGTCTTCAAGCGCCTGCGCGCGCTGGCGAACCAGGAAATATTGCAGTCGCCGCCCACGCGGCAGCCCGCCAAGCACCGTGGGCGAGGCGCGGCGCCACGCCGTCATCCTCAGCACAGAAAGAGTGATTGAATCGGCGGCGACGAGTTAAACAAATAGAATCGCCTGATCGTCGGCAATATTAATACCGCTTTCAAGGATTTGTCCAAAGCTGATTGGAAATTAATTAATCCCCGCACTCAGATTTTTCCGATTTATTCGCACCAACGACGCGCATTGCCCGCCCGAATAACATTACGTTCGTAACTGAATTATTCGAATCGTAAGTGTTTACTCGCCTTGCCCGATCCTACGACATTAAGCAATATGAAGACATAATCGCTATTAAAATGTAAGGGAGGCCGATTCTGATGACTCATCTCAAGCGCGTCACGCAGTGGTTCAAATCGTTCGCCGCGCCGTCCATTACATCGGATACGCAAGTCGCTTCAGTGCTGGAATTCGATCCTGCCTGGCACGGCGATCACTGGCAGAACCTTCTCTCGTCGCCCATGGATGCCCGTCACTACGTGATGGAAGACTGGTCGACGCCGCTGGATGACGATCTCGTCGCGCCGGAAACCGAGCCCGCGAGCGCCCATTCCGAAGGCTAGATCCGCATAGGCGCGCGGCAAAAAAAAAGCGCGACCGGGAAGTCGCGCTGACAAAGTTTGGAGATCTTTTCCGTCAACGAAAAAGTCTGCTTCGGAAAGCAGAGACGCCAGTATAACGATACGTCCCGTATAAATTACTCACGAAAATCGCAAACTTCTGTTTCTAAAATCTCAACAATCCGATTTTCAGAATCCTGGTGTTGCTTTTCCCCGTCATTTGTTGTCGCGCATGCGCAACGCTAATTGGTTGACACCTTCCGCCTTACGCCTTTATTCGCACATAAACCGTTGTAAATAAAGAAGAATATGTGCCGCCGCAATCATTGCGGCCAGAAGAATGGTTTATTGCGGAAATCGGAACCTCCCGTCTGTAACACCGTCTTTACACTTCGTCTGGTCCGGAAACAAATGTGTCGGTGCCCGATGCATTGCTCCTCCGCCCGCGCCTCTCGCAGCGCATCGGAGCGAGGTTTCCTCAAAGCTGGGTCTCGGGCCCATTCTGCTCTCGGAGTTACAAAGATGAAAAAGACTCTCATGGTCGCAGCCCTGACGGGCGTTTTTGCCACCGCAGCCCATGCACAAAGCAGCGTCACGCTGTACGGCCTGATCGATGCAGGCATCACGTACACGAACAACAACGTGGCGGTCGCAGGCGGCGACGGTCACAGCAACTGGAAGGCGACGAGCGGTTCCGTCAACGGCAGCCGTTGGGGCCTGCGCGGCGCTGAAGACCTCGGCGGCGGCCTGAAGGCAATCTTCACGTTGGAAAACGGCTTCAACATCATGAACGGCACGAACGGCCAAGGTGGTCGCGAGTTCGGCCGTCAGGCGTTCGTCGGTCTGTCGAGCACGCAGTTCGGTGCCGTGACCCTCGGCCGTCAGTATGACTCCGTGGTGGACTTCATCGGCCCGCTGGCCCTGACCGGCACGCAATACGGCGGCACGCAGTTCGCCCACCCGTTCGACAACGACAACCTGGACAACACGTTCCGCGTCAACAACTCGATCAAGTACACGAGCGCGAACTACGCTGGCTTCAAGCTGGGCGCGATGTACGGCTTCTCGAACGAAGCAGGCGGCTTTGCGGATAACCGTGCTTACAGCATCGGCGCATCGTACAACTACGGCCCGTTGAACATTGCAGGCGCGTACATGCAACTGAACAACGTCGGCTCGCCGACCAACAACGTCAACGGCGCGGTCACGACCGACAACACGCCGTTCTCGGCTGGCCGTCAGCGCATCTTCGGCGGCGGCATCAACTACGCGTTCGGCCCGGCGACGGTCGGCTTCGTCTTCACGCAGACGATGCTGGACGACGCTACGTCGCTGAACAACGTGGCAACGAACGCAGGCAACATCAACCTGGGCGACAGCCACGTTCGCTTCACGAACTACGAAGTCAACGGCCGTTACAACCTGACGCCGGCTCTGTCGATCGCAGGGGCTTACACCTACACCGACAGCCGTATCGCAGGCGAAAAGCCGAAGTTCCACCAGGTCAGCCTGCAAACGGCGTACGCGCTGTCGAAGCGTACCGACGTGTACCTGCAAGGCGAATATCAGCACATGACGGACGACGACAATCTGCCGATCGGCGCGACGATCAACGGCGTGGGTATGTCGTCGTCGTCGAACCAGGTTTCGGCAACGGTTGGCGTGCGTCACCGCTTCTAAGACTGGCTTCGAGCTTTACAGGCAGTTCAGTTGTAGAAAAGCCGCTCTTCGGAGCGGCTTTTTTTCGTCTGCGCGATGCGTTGCGACTAGCTCAATGCGGCGGATACCGCACATCGAGGATATCGATCTGCTGCACGCCCGCGGGCGTATGCAGCGCGACGGTATCGCCGATCTTCGCCTTCAGCAGCGCCCGCGCGACCGGCGAGATCCAGCTCACGAAGCCGCGATCGAGATCCACCTCGTCGACGCCCACGATCGTCACCGTCTTCACGTCGCCATCGTCGGCGGCATAGTCCACCGTCGCACCGAAGAAGACCTGATCGACGTTCTCCTGCTTGCTGCTGTCCACCACTTCCGCGAGATCCAGGCGCTTGCCGAGAAAGCGGATGCGCCGGTCGATTTCGCGCAGCCGCCGCTTGCCGTAGATATAGTCGCCATTCTCCGATCGATCCCCGTTCGATGCCGCCCACGAAACGAGCCTGACCACCTCCGGCCGCTCGTTGTCGAGCAGTTGCAGGAGTTCGTCACGCAGGCGCTGATGACCGGCCGGCGTGATGTAGTTTTTCGTTCCTGCCGGGACATCAGGCTGGCCGAGTTCGAGGTCGTCGTCGCTGTCGTCCGACTCTTTGACAAATGCCTTATTCATGATGCGAATCTTCTTGGAATTTCCGGAAAGTCACGCTTTCAAAACATCAAGTTACCACGCCGGACGCTGTCTTCGTCGAAGAAGCATCGAGAATTCGACCGAAAACCCTTCCTTTTTGGAACAGGCTTGGCTATAATTCCGCTTCTGCGTGCGGCTGTAGCTCAGTTGGATAGAGTACTTGGCTACGAACCAAGGGGTCGTGGGTTCGAATCCTGCCAGCCGCGCCACTTCTTCGCGATGTTGTCAAACATGACAATGTCGCCGCGCTTAACCATAAGCGCATGACGTCACAAAGCAGTACCAGTTTGCGTGCGGCTGTAGCTCAGTTGGATAGAGTACTTGGCTACGAACCAAGGGGTCGTGGGTTCGAATCCTGCCAGCCGCGCCATCTTTCGAAGGGCCTTCCATACGGAAGGCCCTTTTTGTTTGTCCTCAACTTCTTCGCCCGTTTCGCGTCTATACCCGCGGCGTAGAGCCGATGTCGCCAATATGCTGGTCGGGCGTCGGCATATCCTCCACCGACGTCACCGCGCTCGATTCCCCGATCGCTTCGGCGCGCACGCCCAGCAGCGATTGCGGACGGCGCAGGAATTCCTCTTCCACGGTGTCGCCAAACGCCTGCCGCACGAACGCCCGCAACAG
This sequence comes from Caballeronia insecticola, assembly GCF_000402035.1. Classification (GTDB taxonomy): domain Bacteria; phylum Pseudomonadota; class Gammaproteobacteria; order Burkholderiales; family Burkholderiaceae; genus Caballeronia; species Caballeronia insecticola. The sequence continues at coordinate 805,571 of NC_021287.1, read as the reverse complement.
CGCGATGCGCAGCGACGGCCCGCGCCCTTCCACAGCCGCGCCGTCCTTGCCGAAGCTCACGCTGCACACCACCTCGCCGCGCCCGTGATCGTGCATTTCGAGCTTGCAGGCGCGCTCCAGCACGACGGCGGCCGCCTCCCATGACGTCGACGGCAGGAACCGTCCATCCCAAGGCTTGCCGCGGTCGTTGCCGCGGATGGAGAGCGTCTCTCCGCTGTCGGTGAAGTGGATTTCGCGGACGAAGTCGTGCAGCCCGCGCGCGACCCAGTAGTCGAGCGTGGGACCTTCGAGATCAGATGTGTTCATTGCGGCGCTCTCCTCGTCGATTGACGACGGCCATGCACGCCGCGTTCCCGCGCCGGATCAGTAGTCGGCGCGTTCCCGGTCGATGCGCATGCCGCCGTCCTGATTGCGATGATGCGGTTCGTCACTCGGACGCTCGCGCGCAATGCGCATCACGTCCGGATTGGTTCTTACGCGGCGCATGACGTTGGCGAGATGCACGCGGTCGCTCACCTGAATGACGAAGCGCAGCAGCTTCGCTTCCTGCGATACGTCTTCGTCCATCGCGATATGCACGATGTTCGCGTCCGCCGACGTGATGTCCGCCGCCACGCGCGCGAACACGCCCTTGGTGTTCTTGACGAGCACCTTCACGGCGACATCGAACAGGCGGCCCGGCTGCGGCGCCCACGCGACGTCGATCCAGCGGCCCGGATCGCGCCGGTGAATGCGTTGCGCGACGCGGCACTCGGTGGTGTGAATCGCCATGCCGAGCCCGATGCCGATATAGCCCATGATGTCGTCGCCGGGAATGGGACGGCAGCACGGCGACAACTGCACCGACATGCCTTCCGTGCCCGTGATGACCACCGGCGGCGCGGTATTGGTGTTCGTGTGCTCGCGCGGATGGTCTTCGTCGTCGCGGCCGTTCATCAGCACTTCGATGCGCTTGGCCATGACCGCCGCCACGCGCCGGCCGAGACCGATGTCCGCGAAAATTTCCTGACGCGTCTTGTTGCCGGTCCACTGCACGAGCTTTTCCCACACTTCCGGCGTAACCTCCGACAGCGCGAGGCCGTAGCCCTTCAGACTCTGGTCGACGAGCCGCTCGCCCAGTTGCACGGACTCGTTCAGGCGCATCGTCTTCAGATAGTGACGGATGGCCGAGCGCGCCTTGCCGGTGCGCACGAAACCGAGCCACGCGGGATTCGGCTTCGAATACGGCGCGGTGATCACTTCGACGATATCGCCGCTCTTCAGCTCCGTGCGCAGCGGCAGAAGCTCGTTGTTGATCTTCACCGCGACGCACTGGTTGCCCAGGTCGCTGTGGATCGAATACGCGAAGTCGAGCGCGGTTGCGCCGCGCGGCAGCGGCATGATCTTCGACTTCGGCGTGAAAACGTAGACCGCGTCCGGGAACAGGTCGATCTTGACGTGTTCGAGGAATTCGCTCGAATCGCCCGCTTCGCTTTGAATGTCGAGCAGCGACTTGAGCCATTGATGCGCGCGCTTCTGCACGTCGTTCAGATCCGCGCCGCCGTTCTTGTAGAGCCAATGCGCCGCGACGCCGGCCTCGGCGATCTCGTGCATCTTGCGCGTGCGGATCTGGAACTCGATCGGCGCACCGAACGGGCCGACCAGCGTGGTGTGCAACGACTGATAGCCGTTGACCTTCGGAATCGCGATGTAATCCTTGAACTTGCCCGGCACCGGCTTATAGAGCGCATGCAGCGCGCCGATACACGTATAGCATTCGAGCGCGCTCTCGACGACGACACGGAACCCGTACACGTCGAGCACCTGCGAGAACGACAACTGTTTGTCGCGCATCTTTTTATAGATGCTGTAGATGGTTTTCTCGCGGCCGGTGACTTCGGCGTTGATCTTCGCATCTGCAATGGTGCGCTGCACTGCTTCGAGAATCTTGCCGACCACTTCGCGCCGGTTGCCGCGCGCCGCCTTCACCGCCTTTTCGAGCGTGGCGTAACGGGTCGGATTGAAATTCGCGAAGCTCAGATCCTGCAGTTCGCGATAGGTATTGTTCAGACCGAGCCGATGCGCGATCGGCGCGTAAATGTCGAGCGTCTCGCGCGCGACACGCCGGCGTTTCTCCGGCGGCACCGCGCCGAGCGTGCGCATGTTGTGCAGCCGGTCGGCCAGCTTGACGAGAATGACGCGCACGTCGCGCGCCATCGCGAGCAGCATCTTGCGGAAGTTTTCCGCCTGCGCTTCCTCGCGATTGCGGAATTCCATCTTGTCCAGCTTGGACAGGCCGTCGACGAGTTCCGCGACCTTCGCGCCGAAGCGCTCCGCGATCTCGGCCTTGGTGACGCCCTGGTCCTCGATCACGTCGTGCAGCAGCGCCGCCATGATCGATTGCGCATCCAGTTTCCAGCCCGCGCAAATTTCCGCGACGGCCACCGGATGCGTGATGTACGGCTCGCCGCTCTGGCGATATTGCCCGAGATGCGCTTCGTCGCTGAAGTGGAACGCCGACTTGACTTCCTTGATCTCCTCGGCGGAGATGTAGTTCGCGAGCCCGTTGGTGAGCTTCGCGATGGAAACGACGTCGTGCTTGCGCGGCTGTTCAGGCGTTGCGGTCGGGCCGAACAAATGTCGAAACGACTGTTCGAGGACCGCGTCGATATATTTGCGCGCCGCGTGCGGCTTGTCCGCATCGAGCATCGAATCCTGATCGATTTCGATGTCCGGATCCACGGAAGCGGAGATGGGCAATGGTGTCTGACTCATCCTCGCCTCCGTGTTGGTGCGACGCGCTGATACGTCGGTTGCAAAAAGTGAAACGGGTAGACGATAAAAAACGGCGCCGTTAGACGGGCACCTTCTTCAACATTTCGATGCCAACCTGACCGGCCGCGATCTCGCGCAGCGCGACGACGGTGGGCTTGTCACGGCTTTCGATCTTCGGCGTATGGCCTTGCGCGAGCTGGCGCGCACGGTACGTTGCCGCGAGCGCGAGCTCGAAGCGATTCGGGATTTGTTTCAGGCAGTCTTCGACAGTGATGCGGGCCATGTTTGTTTCCTTCTCGATATGGGTTTTATTCTACCTTATGTGACCGCTATGACCCGGCCACGGCGGTGCGTCATGCCTGCGGCGTGGAGTGAATTCCCAGGTCCACGAAAAGCTGCGTGTTGCGTGCGTATTGCGACGTGAAGCGCAAACGCGTCGCGGCCACGAGACAGCGCAACTCCGTGAGCGCGCGATCGAAGTTCTCGTTGATCACGACATACTCCGCTTCCGATGCATGCGCCATCTCGCTACCCGCCGCGAGCAGACGCCGCACGATGACCTTTTCGGAATCCTGGCCGCGTTTCTTCAGGCGGTCTTCGAGCGCATCCAGCGACGGCGGCAGAATGAAAATCTCCACCGCATTGCGGAACTGTTTCTTCACCTGCTGCGCGCCTTGCCAGTCGATTTCGAGCAGCACGTCATGGCCGTTCGTCATCTGGTCCTCGATCCACACCTTCGAGGTCGCGTAGTAGTTGCCGTGCACTTCGGCGCTTTCGAGGAACTCGCCTTTCTTGTGCCGCTCCATGAACTCGTCGACGGATACGAAGTGATACTGCACGCCGTTGGTTTCCTTCGAGCGCGCCTCGCGCGTCGTGTACGAAACCGACAGGCGAATGGCTTCGTCCTCGGCGAGCAGCGCGTTCACGAGCGTGGACTTGCCCGCGCCCGACGGCGCGACCACCATGAACAGATTGCCCGGATAAATGCCCGTGTAGTGGCTGTGCGAGCGGTGCGTAGTGTTCGGCATGATGTTGCGTTACTCCAGATTCTGAACTTGTTCGCGCATCTGCTCGATGAGCAGCTTGAGCGTCATCGAGGCATCGGCGAGTTCCTTCGCGGCGGCCTTCGAGCCGAGCGTGTTGGCTTCGCGGTTGAGCTCCTGCATCATGAAGTCGAGCCGCTTGCCGACCTTGCCGCCCTTTTGCAGCACGTGGCGCGTCTCGGTCAGATGCGCGGTGAGACGTTGCAATTCCTCGGCGATATCGATGCGGATACCGTACATCGTCACTTCCTGGCGGATGCGCTCGGCGATTTCCTCGCGCGGCACGCTGGTCGCGATCGTTGTATGGGCGCCGTCGGACGTCGCGATGCCGAGTGCGTCCTGCAGGCGCTCGACGATCTTCTGCTGATGCTTCGCGATCAGTTCCGGCACAAGCGGCGTGATGCGCGCGACGATGGTTTCCATCTCCGTCACGTTGTTGATGAGCACCGCGCCGAGCGCCGCGCCTTCACGCGCGCGCACATCGATGAGATCCGCGATCGCCTGCTTGCCGCACGCGAGCACGGCTTCGCGCAGCGTGTCCTGCGACACCGAGCTTTCCGCGAGCACGCCCGGCCAGCGCAGGATTTCGCCGGTGCGCATGCGTTCGGAGTCGGGGAATACGTCGAGCACGGCGCGCTCGAGCGTGGCGAGTTGCGTGAGCGCCTCGCGATTGAGCGCGCCCGCGTTGGCCGTCTGCTCGACGCGATTCAGGTTGATGCGGATATCGACCTTGCCGCGCGAGAGCTTGTTCATCAGCATTTCGCGCAATTGCGGCTCTGTTGCGCGCACGTCTTCGGGCATGCGGAAATTCAGGTCGAGAAAGCGCGAATTCACCGTGCGCAATTCAACCGATACACCGACGCCCGAACCGCCCGCGCCATTGGGTCCGGCGCCCGCCGCGACGACTTCGCGCGTCGCGCTGGCATAGCCTGTCATGCTGTAGATCATGGTACGTCTCGCGATATGAAGCCTTCGTTGCGAAGGCCTGTTCGATACGGAGCGCCCGGCGCTCTCGAAAGTGCCTTGGGAGTGGCACGCGTTTGGCCGCCGGACGTGGAATCCGCATTATCCCATTTTTGGCGCGAGGCCCGCCCATGCGGCGGTTCCCGCTGCTTGCGGCTGCGGCGATCCTGCACCGCGCGCGCAACGCCCCCATGGGATTGGCGATAAAATCCTGCGTTGTCGCGCGGATTCCGCTTCAACGGCGCGCCTTCCATCTCATCCTTCGACATCCATGACCGACTCTCCCCTGCTCAAGTCTTCTCCCCCGCGCCCGAGCGGCCGCCGCGCGAATCAGTTGCGCGACGTGCGCATCACGCGGAATTACACGAGGCACGCGGAAGGCTCGGTGCTCGTCGAATTCGGCGATACCAAGGTGATCTGCACGGCGAGCATCGCCGAACGCGTGCCCGAATTCCTGCGCGGACGCGAGCAAGGCTGGCTCACCGCGGAATACGGTATGCTGCCGCGCGCCACGCATACGCGCAGCGACCGCGAAGCCGCGCGCGGCAAACAGACGGGCCGCACCCAGGAGATTCAGCGCCTGATCGGCCGCGCGCTGCGTTCGGTGTTCGATCTCAACGCGCTCGGCGCGCGCACGCTGCATATCGATTGCGACGTCATCCAGGCCGACGGCGGCACGCGCACGGCAAGCATCACGGGCGCGTTCGTCGCCGCACACGATGCGGTCGGCAAACTGCTCGCCACCGGCAAGATCGCGAAATCGCCGGTGAAAGATTTCGTCGCGGCGATTTCGGTCGGCGTTTTCGAAGGTTCTCCGGTGCTCGATCTCGACTACGACGAAGACTCGCAGTGCGACACCGACATGAACGTCGTGATGACGGGATCGGGCGGTTTCGTCGAGGTGCAGGGCACGGCGGAAGGCGCGCCGTTCTCGCGCGAAGAGATGAACGAACTCATCGCGCTTGCCGACGGCGGCATCAAGGCGCTCGTCCTGAAACAAAAAGAAGCGCTGGGGATTCAAGGTGTCTGACGCGCAATCTCCCGGAGGGCTCGGGCGGGTCGTGCTCGCATCGAACAATGCGGGCAAGCTGCGCGAATTTGCGTCGCTGCTGGATGCGGCGGGCATCGAACTGATCGCGCAGGGCGAACTCGGCGTGCCCGAGGCGCCCGAGCCGCACGCGACCTTCGTCGAGAACGCGCTCGCGAAGGCGCGGCACGCGTCGGCGCTCACCGGCCTGCCCGCACTCGCCGACGATTCCGGCCTCTGCGTGCGCGCGCTGAACGGCGCGCCGGGCGTGTATTCGGCGCGCTATGCGTCGATGGACGGCGGCGAGAAGAGCGATGCCGCGAACAACGCGCGCCTCGTCGCCGCGCTGGCGGGCGTCGCCGAGCGCCGCGCGTATTACTTCTGCGTGCTGGTGCTCGTGCGTCACGCGGACGACCCCGAGCCGCTCATCGCGGAAGGCCGCTGGCACGGCGAAGTGCTCGACGCGCCGCGCGGCGAGAACGGCTTCGGTTACGACCCGTATTTCTATCTGCCGCCGCTCGGTGCGAGCGCCGCCGAACTCGATCCCGCGCGCAAGAACGCGCTGAGCCATCGCGCGCTCGCCTTGCGCGACCTGTTGCAACGACTGAGGGAACTTGCGTGAGCGCCGGACCGAAGACAATCAACGTCGTGCAGGCGTTCACGTCGCCGGGCAGCATCCGGCTGACGTCGCTGCCGCCGCTCTCGCTGTACGTGCATTTCCCGTGGTGCGTGCGCAAGTGTCCGTATTGCGATTTCAACTCGCACGAATGGAAAGACGACGCCTTCCCTGAAGAACGCTATCTCGACGCATTGCGCGCCGATCTGGAAAGCGCGTTGCCGCTCGTGTGGGGACGGCAGGTGCATACGATCTTCATCGGCGGGGGCACGCCTTCGCTGCTGTCGGCGAAAGGGCTCGACCGGCTGCTGTCCGATGCGCGCGCGCTGCTGCCCATCGATGCCGATGCCGAGATCACGCTCGAAGCCAATCCCGGCACGTTCGAGGCCGCGAAGTTCGCGTCGTTTCGTGCGAGCGGCGTGAACCGTTTGTCGATCGGCATCCAGAGTTTCGACGAAGCGCATCTGAAGGCGCTCGGCCGCATCCACGATGCCACGCAGGCGCGCAAAGCCGTCGAGATTGCGGCGAAGCATTTCGACAACTTCAATCTCGATCTCATGTTCGCGCTGCCGCAGCAGTCGCTCGAGGAATGCGGCCGGGACATCGAGACGGCGCTGTCGTTCGCGCCGCCGCATCTGTCGCTGTATCACCTGACGATGGAGCCGAACACGCTCTTCGCCAAGTATCCGCCCGCCCTTCCCGACGACGATGCCGCCGCCGACATGCAGGACTGGATTCACGACCGCACGCGCGCGGCGGGCTACGAACGCTACGAAGTCTCGGCGTATGCGAAGCCGCATCACAAAAGCCGCCACAACCTCAATTACTGGCGCTTCGGCGATTACCTCGGCATCGGCGCGGGCGCGCACACGAAGCTGTCGTTTCCGTCGAAGATCTTGCGTCAGGCGCGCTTCAAGCATCCCGCGAGCTACATGGACCAGGCGCTTTCTTCGGCAGCCGGAAGCGCGATTCAAGAAGAGCGCGACGTCGGCCCGCGCGATCTGCCGTTCGAATTCATGCTGAACACGCTGCGTCTCGTCGAAGGCTTTCCGGTGCATGCGTTCGTCGAGCGCACGGGTCTCGCGCTGTCGGCGATCGAACCCGCGCTTGTCGAGGCGGAGAAGCGCGGACTCATCACGCGCAGCATCGAACGGATTGCGCCGACGGAACTCGGCCAGCGTTTTCTCAACGATCTGCAGGAGCTGTTCTTGAAGGACGTGAAAAATTGAGCGCGCCCACGATGGCGCCCGGCTCCGTCATGCGAAATCGCCCGTTCGCGCTTTTCTGGGCCGGGCGGGTGATGTCTTCGGTGGCGTTTCAGATGATGTCGGTCGCGATCGGCTGGCAGGTCTATTCGATCACGCATAGCGCGTACGCGCTGGGTCTCGTCGGCCTCGCGCAGTTCGTGCCGATGTTCGTGCTGACGCTCGTCGTCGGCCATGTCGCGGATCGTTACGACCGGCGCACGATCGCGTACATCTGCCATTCGATCGAGGGCGTCGGCGCGCTCGCCTTGTGTCTCGGCGCGTGGCATGGCTGGGGCAACGTCGGCCCGATCTACGTCATCGCGATGATCACGGGCGCTGCGCGCGCATTCGAATCGCCGTCGATGGCGGCGCTCCTGCCGAATCTCGTCGCGCGCTCGCAATTGCAGCAGGCGACGGCGTGGTCGACATCCGCGAACCAGACCGCGATGATTCTCGGCCCCGCGATGGGCGGCCTCTTGTACGGCCTGGGCGCGCTGACGGTGTACGGCGCGGTGACGATTGCGTTTCTGGCGGCGGCGTTCTCGGTCGCGGCCATCAAGATCGATGAAGCCGTGCGCATGCGCGCGCCGTTGTCGTTCGCGGCGCTGTTCTCGGGCATCGGGTTCATCAAGAGCAAGCCGGTGATTTTCGGCGCGCTGTCGCTCGATCTGTTCGCCGTGCTGCTCGGCGGCGCGACCGCGCTTCTGCCGGTGTACGCGCGCGACATCCTGCATACCGGTCCGTGGGGACTCGGCGTGTTGCGCGCGGCGCCTGCCGTGGGCGCGCTCACCGGCTCCGTTTACCTCGCACACTTTCCGTTGCGGCAGCGCGCGGGCACGGCGCTGTTCGGCGGCGTGATCGCGTTCGGCATCGCGACGATCTGCTTCGGGTTGTCGCGCAATATCGTGCTGTCGCTGATTGCGCTTGCGGCGCTGGGCGCATCGGATGTGATCAGCGTGGTCGTGCGCTCGTCGCTCGTGCAGTTGCAGACGCCCGACGAGATGCGCGGGCGCGTCGGGGCCATCAACTCGCTGTTCATCGGGACGTCGAATCAGCTTGGCGAATTCGAGTCGGGGATGACGGCGGGGTTGTTCGGCGCGGTGCCGGCGGTGCTGATTGGCGGCGTCGGGACGATCGTCGTCGCGTTGCTGTGGATGCGCCTTTTTCCCGCGCTCCGGGCGACGAAATCGCTCGACGGCTGAGCGCAACTTCGCGCCGATGACTTGCGCTACAATACGCGCCTTGCTGGAGGTGTGGCCGAGCGGTTTAAGGCACCGGTCTTGAAAACCGGCGAAGGAGCGATCCTTCCGTGAGTTCGAATCTCACCGCCTCCGCCACCCCGCCTGTTTTTTCTCGTCTCGTTTCGTCGCGCTTGATCGCGCAAATCCCCGTCCAGCAAGACTTCCAGCCCAATTCAGCTCCGTCGGAGCGTCTCGACTCATTGCGTTTCGACGCGTTCAGTCGTAAATTTTATGGTGGATGGGATGGTGGAGGGCTGATGGTGGAGGGGCTGGTGGGTAGATTGCTCGCGGCTCCATCTAAGGCTCTCACAGCTTGTGGAAACTTCGACGATCGGCGATGCCAAAGAAAGCGAAGGAACTTGGACCGTTGGCGGTCAGCAGACTGAAGGAACCAGGCCGATACGCGGTGGGGGGCGTCGCTGGCTTGTACCTTGACGTCTCGGACACTGGGGCGGGCTACTGGGTGCTTCGCGTGGTTGTCGCCGGCAAGCGTCGCGAGATTGGCATCGAGGCCTACTCGCAGAAGGGGATGGGCGTCGCCGAAGCGCGCGAGAAGGCCCTCGCCCTCCGGGAGGACATCAAGCGCGGTATCGACCCTGTGATGCAGCGGAAGGAAGCGGCGAGCCGACTGCGCGCGGGCCACGCGCTGGAGATGACCTTCGAGAAGACCGCAGAGCGGTACATCGCTGCGAAGGAAGTCGAGTGGCGCAACCTTAAGCACGGCGCGCAGTGGACATATACCCTCGCCGAGTACGCTCACCCGGTCATCGGCAAAATGCAAATCCGCCATGTGACGCGCTCTCACGTACTAGAGATCCTTGAACCCATTTGGCAGTCCAAGACCGAAACTGCTAGCCGCCTGCGCGGCCGGATTGAGGCCATTCTCGACTATGCGCGCGTGAAGGGTTTCCGGGATGAAGGTGTCAACCCGGCCGCGTGGCGGGGCAACCTCGACAAGCTATTGAGCGCCCCGAAGAAGACCAAGCGCGTTCGCAATCACCCCGCCTTGTCGATCGCACAGATGGGCGCGTTTATGAAAAGGTTGCGCGCCATTGAAGGCATTAGCGCGCGGTGCCTGGAGTTCTCGATATTGACCGCGGCGCGATCCGGGGAAGCGCGGGCTGCTGACTGGCGCGAGATAGACCTCGAAAAACGTATTTGGACGGTGCCGGCCGAGAAGATGAAGGCACGGAAGGAACATCGCGTGCCCCTGCCCACGGCGGCCGTGCGGCTGCTGAAGGCAATCAAGCGCCAAGACGATGTCTGTCTCGTGTTTCCCAGCCCGCGGGCGAGCGGCGCGCTGTCTGATATGTCTCTGCTTGCGATCATGCGCCGGCAAGGTTTGGAGGCCACGCCGCACGGCTTCCGATCGACGTTCAGGGATTGGGCGAGCGAGTACACAAACTATCCTCGCGAGCTGGCCGAGGTAGCGCTCGCACATATCAAGGGCGATGCGACCGAGGCGGCCTACTGGCGCTCCGACGTGCTGCAAAAGCGCCGACGGCTGATGGATGACTGGGCCGCGTTCTGTGACAAGGTCATTGATGAAGGGACAGTCATCCCGATGAACAATCAGGCGTGAAAGTTTGCCGTGCCTAGCCCGACGAGGCGAAAACCGGGTGCCCTTCCCGGCTGGCACGTCTCCCAAATAGGGCTCTGCAACAGGGCGAGCAATGTTTGAAATCATCGGGGAGTTCGACGACCCAGACGATCGTCGGGCCGCAGATCTTGGGCTAACCGGTTTCGTTGAGAACGCGAGGAAATGGTGTTTTCCGCGCTGGCACGGGTATGCGGGCGCCGCGAACGTAAGCGAGATATTCGCGCTCTCGAAAGTGGTGGAAACGGTCGAGGATCGATGGAATTCCTTGGGCCAACAAGAAGCCGTGGAGCACGGCTGGACATATACGCCAGAGCATGGCGTCACTTCCCTCTTGCTATCTCAGATCAGGGAAGGCGATCTAGACGAGCTTCCGTCTCCATTCAGAGGCTGCACCGATCCAGTGACGGCCTTCCTTCATCAGCCGGCTGTTTTGATGATGCTGGCCGCGCAGGCATTATCAGAGATAGACCGTGCCGGCGCATGTCTCCGACAAGGCGAAGTCACGAAAGCGCTTAAGCATCTATCGAATTCGAATAGCAGCCTCGTGGTCGCGAGTGAGGCGGCTGGGCGCGAGTATGCCGCCCAAAAGGCACGCGAAGCAGCCCGGGTAGATCTGCTGGAGCGTTCGTCGAATGGGGGATTTGCCCGCGCAGAGCGTTACCAGCCAATCAAGAATTGGCTCCGTGACCAACTCGATACGGGCGCGTGGGACGGCAAGTCTTCTCGACAAACGGCAAAAGCTCTCGAGGCCTGCGCACTAGAAATTAACCTTCGACACCGATGCGGCCTGAGCGAAGACAGAGCATCCACGACCATTTATGAATGGGTCCTCGATCTGCGTAAAGAAAGGTCTGCCTAGTAGGTTTGCTTGGCAGGCGTATACGACGAGCGACTACGCGGTTACGCGCAGTCGGCGGGCGGCTATTTTCTTAGACTCTTGGGGTATTTAATCCGTACCGACCCGTGCAATTCCGCACGCTTTCGAGTCGATACGATGCTCAACATTGAAGTCCGCAACTTCGACAGCCTGCCCGCTGCGGCAGGCGTCAGAGTTCAAACCGTTGCTGCGCTCTGCTCCTGCAGCGTCTCTGCCGTCTGGAATCGTTCCAAGCGCGGCGACCTCCCGAAACCCCGCAACATCGGCGGCCACGCCTTGTGGAACGTCGGCGAGCTGCGTGCGGTCCTGCTCGGAGAGTCCGCATGACAGATAAGAAAATAGCTGGCTCGAAGGCCAGTCAATCAAACAACCCAAATAGAGATGCTAGATCGGAGCGCTTACAGGCGCCATCGGTTAGGTACGATTTCGCGAACAACTTGACGGACGGCGAATTGCTCGACTATCCTCCGGGAACGGTGCTCAAAACACCTCTACAAGCGGTCAAGCCACCCCGTCAGTCTGTGGCTTTTGTTTCGCCTATTGGTTTTGCGCCTATGGGCGGGAGTGCGGCTAATAAAAGACCCGCAAGGGGAATATGCCCGCCGTCTTGTAGCGGTTTTGAGCTCCTGCCCACCCGTCTCAAAAACGGGCCTAGTCTCACTACAAGGAGCAAAGCCATGCATGGCACTACTCTCGCTCGTCCTGAGCAAACGCAATCTCCGCTTCAACTTCAGATCATCAATCGCGCCCTGCGCGACGCAGCGCTCGCGCCGAGCGCGAACGACGCGCTTGACTGCTGCGCAGATGCACTCCTCGAGCTTGCCGAGCTCGCCCGTGCGGAGGTGCGCCATGACTAAGACAACACGCACCGCTATCCAGCAAATACCTTCGGCAGCAAGCCTGCTCGCGTTTTTCGCAGAGCGCTTCGACATGGCGAACGCCTCGGACAGCGAACTGCAATTCCTCGCGGACTGCCTAACCGTGGCGGGCGATTCCGCGTCGTCGTTAGCCACCGTCGTATCAGCCATCGGATGCTTGATCACCAATGACCGAAGCCCTGAACTCAAACCAGTGCGCTCCGGCGCGTTACAGGAAGCCGAACACCCTCTTTTGCTCTATCGCATCGCCAGTGAAATCGAGCTCATCGGTCAGATCGTCGAGACCGCGTCTGAGGCCGAGTGCGTCCTTCGACAGCGATTGATCGACCGTCTCAAATTAGAGCGCTCTAGTCGTGCTCACAGCGATGAGTACTCCTTACAGGAGGGAAACCATGGTTAGGCACCTCGAGATGGCGGCGAAGGTTCAGCAGTTCCACGATGTCTTGCAGATGTTGCTGATCGCCATTGCAGACCTTCCTGTGAGCGACGACCACCCTGTATACGGTGTCGTTCGCATGTTGATCGATCAGTCTGCTGGCGTCGCAGAACAGTTGCATGAATACGTGGACGCAGATTGCGTACGCCACGGTCAGTGCGCGATCGGTTCGAAGGAGGATGTATGAGTACGGTCGATCAGGACAAGGTGGTGATGGATATCCAGAAGAGCGCGACGCAGCGCATCCGGATCATTCATCGTTGGTACAAAGGCCGCGAGTACGTCGATGTCCGGCTTGTGGTCGCCAATGCAGCGGGTGAGTTCGTGCCGACGCAGAAGGGCATCATGCTGCGCCCGGAACTACTGCCGCAGATCATTCAGGGGCTGACGCTGGCCGCGCGGGAGGTCGTATGAACGAGAACTACAAACTCGGCATCCCAATCGCTGAAGGCGAGTACGCGAGCCCGACTGAGTGCGTTCTCATGTGCGGCTTCCTTGTGTTTCATGCAAAGAAGGCTGATCCCGATGTGCGCCAGTTCGCGCGCCGCGTGCTCGACGTGGTGTTCGCCGCAGCGGCCGAGAAAGGATTTCGCCGCGCCGATCTGCTTGAAACCATGATGTCCAAGCGTGAACCATCGCCGCGCATGCGCGTTCTCGCGGGGCAAGCGACGGCGGCGATCGGCGACAACCTTGCCTTCGCTCGTGTGATTGCCCGAGCAGGCTCGATTGCAGGAGGTAAGCAATGAGCACCGTCTTTGATGATCATCAGCGGATCCTTGAAGCACTCTCGTACATTCCGCCGGACGTTGAGCGCGACGTATGGTTTCGTGTCGCTGCATCGCTCAAGCATAGCGAGGGCGAAGCTGGCTTTGTGATGTTTGACAACTGGAGTCAGGGAAGCCCGAACTACGTGGCGGCTGACGTTCGGGATACGTGGCGCTCAATTCGTCCCGACGCCGGTATCACCATCGGCACGCTGTTCGCGATCGCGAAGAAGTACGGCTACAAGCCGCGTTCGACCGCCGCAACGGTTATCGACCCGGCAGAGGTCGAGCGCCGTCGTGTCGAGCGCGACGCACGCACGGAACAAGAGGCGCAGAAACGAACGAAGGCCCGTAAGCACGCGGCCTCGCTTGCCATCGCCGTCATTGAGAAAGCTCACCCCGCTCGCGACGATCATCCGTACCTGATGCGCAAGGGTGTCAGTGCGGTTGACACCCTGCGCGAAATGGACGCCGCGAAGCTTCAGAAGCTGATCGGCTACCGGCCGCAATCGGGCGGCGCGCAGCTCGAGGGGCGCGTTCTCATCGCACCTGTGCAGGTCGGGGGCGCTGTGACCACCATCGAGATGATCGATGAACTCGGGCGCAAGTCGGCCTTGGCCAATGGGGAGAAGGCGGGCGGCTGCTGGTTCGCCGCCGCGCCCGAAGAGTGCAAACGCATCCTCATCGCCGAAGGTGTCGCTACAGCGCTGTCGGCTCACCTCTGTACGGGTGATGCGGCAGTGGCGGCGCTCTCGGCGGGCAACCTCACGAAGGTTGCACAGACGATGCGCGCGGCCTATCCCGATGCCGAAATCACTGTACTGGCTGACCTCGGTAACGGACAGCAGAAGGCGGTGGAGGCGGCGCGATCCGTCGGTGGCGCCGTTGCCCTCCCGGAGTTCGGCGACAAGCGTGGTGACGACGAAACGGACTTCAACGACATGCACACACGTTTTGGAGCGGCCGCGGTGGCCAGGCAGATCAGGAAGGCTGCGAAGCCCGATGGCGGCGATGAGCCGGACCGTAGCGGCGCAGGAGCGACAACTGCCAGCGGAGGCGAACTAGAAGCGTATTACGAGCGCCGTCAAGACGGCTTGTACTTTGTGGGCGTGAAAGTCGATCGCGACAGCGGCAAGACGGTTTATCTCGCGCCTCGATGGCTCTGTGACTCGCTGGAGGCGTTGGGAAGCGGCCGCGACAGCTCAGGCCGTCAGATGCGCGTGTTGCGCTGGCGGCGCGCGGGTTGCGGCGAAGAGGTAATCGAAGCCATGCCCAATGCAGAGATTGGTGAGCGCGACGGTTGGGCGCGATTGCGTAGCGGCGGGCTGGCGGTCGCAACCGATCGCGCGGCTCGTGAGCGACTTGCGTACTGGCTTCAGACCGAGAACCGCGACGCGTGGTATGAGATCGTCAGCATGACCGGTTGGCAGCACGGCGCTTTCGTATTGCCGACCGGGGAAGTCGTTGGGCAACCCAATGCTCGTATGCACTTCAACGGCAAACCGGACAATCCGAGCGCCTATAAGGCGCGTGGCACGCTTGGCGATTGGCGAGAGCAGGTAGGTCGCCTAACGCAAGGCAATGCCCTCGCTATGACGAGCGTGGCATGCGCGCTGGCCGGGCCGCTGCTTTCCATCGCCGGAGAGAAGGACGGCATTGGTTTGCATCTCTATACCAACTCGACAGCGGGTAAGAGCACCTGCGGCGATGTGGCTGCTAGCGTCTGGGGAGACCCAGACCGCAGCAAGGCGAGCTGGAATGGTACGTCCCTAGGTCTGGCGCTGATGTCGGAGTCAGCCAACGATCGATTGTTGTATCTGGACGAGATCGGCTCGGGCGATGCGCGCAAAATCGGCCCGGCGATCTACCAGATGCTCAATGGCATTTCGAAGGTACAAGGAGCGCGTGACGGCGGCACCGTCGCTTCTCGGTCGTGGAGGTTGACGCTCATTTCGACGGGCGAAGTCGCGATGAGTCAGTATCTCGCCGAAGGCGGTCTAAAGCCGCGTGGCGGGCAGGAGGTGCGCTTGCTTGATGTGCCCGCCGACGCGGGCCTGCATCGCGCATTTGACGAACTGCACGGCTACGCGAGCGCCGAAGCTTTCTCTGACGCACTGACGGCTGCTGGTCGCGCACAGCATGGCACGCTTGGGCCCGCGTTCGTGGAATGGCTTCTGCCAAGGTGGAGTGACGCGCGCGAGCAGATCGGGCGCGAGCGTATCCGTATGGCGTCGATGGTGCCGCCGGATGCCGCGCCACCCGTGCGGCGCGCGACACGCAAGTTCGCCCTGCTAGCCGCTGCCTTGGTGATGGCAACGCAGGCGGGCTTGACGGGGTGGACCGCCGAAGAATCGCAGCAGGCGGTCGATACCGTCTGGCGGCGGTGGCTTGATGTGTTCGGGACGGGCGACCGCGACGATGAGCGTTTGATCGAGCAGGTCGAAGGTCTCATCGAGCAGCATGAGCACTCGAGATTCGTTCGCCTGCCGCTTACTGAAAACATGCCCGTGGTGCACAACTCGCTGGGCTTCATCCGGGCCGACGCCGACGGCAAGATCACCGTGTACGTGCCGCCCGCAACCTTCAAGGGGGTGTTCGTCGTCGGTTATGACCTGAAGCACGCCTGCAAGGCCCTTCACAAAGCTCGCATCCTATTGCGTCCCACAGGACGCAAGGGCTGGACGAGAAACGGTGGGCGTGGCTTGGGGCAGGTCTACGTGCTCTACCCACGTAAAAATCACGCTGATTGGAAAGCTGACGACGATCAGTAGCAGCACGTCGCGCTTCTATCTTTTGACCTCGCCACCGCGCGAGGTTTTTTTATGGCCAAACGGAACACATGAACATGAAAGCTTTGTCAGGATCACGTTAAACGCTTTCTAATGGCTTTCGACTGATTTCTCTGCCTTCACAAAATTCCCGTGTAGGGAAATCTCACTGCCAACACTGCCAACTGCCAACTACCCTATTCAAACCCTTATGTTATATAGCTTTTGCTGTTGGCAGTGTGTTGGCAGTGTTGGCAGTGTTTCGCATGACGGAATCCCTGATAGCGGGGTGTGGGCAGTCGACTGCCAACAATTGGCATCAAAGCGCTGCCCACTGCCAACAGCGAAACCCTTACCCAGTAAGGGTTTGAGGCCGCTGTTGGCAGTTTGGCAGTGTTGGCAGTGAGTTTTGTGTACCTATAGAGTGGGGGAAAACTCGACTCGATATCGACGACAGCTTATTGAAAGCAATTGCGACGGCTGTCTGAAGATCGCCTGTTCGTATCCATCCGATTGTCCGAGGCCCACGCCCTCGGTAGGCTCGTTGCTTCGTATCTATCTGCGAGGTCACGATGTCGTTAAGGGTTGTTTGTGCTGGTAGCCATCTCATAAGCGCACTGGGTACCGAGGCGGCCGTCAGGCAATGCGCAGGGGTCACAACCGTGGCCACGACCTGCTGCGGTGATACGCTGGCCAAGCTCGCGAGTGAGTGTGATGTGATTGTCGCGGACCTGCAGAGCGTCTCGTCGAGGCAAAACTCCGCTCGCGAACCTTTGTTGACCCGCATACGGGCGGGACATATTGACGTGGGTTTGGTGCTGCATTCGTGTATCAAGAATCCCGCTTACCTCGCCACGCTGTCGGCCCTGAGCGCCGTTCACGCAGTGCTGGACCGGGATGAAGTCGGCGAGCATCTGAAGTCAGCGATCGATGCCGCGTACGCCCGCCAAAAATTTGTATCGTCCACGCTTGCCAAGTACGCGGCGACGCTGCCTAGACGCGGCCAGAGTTTTCAGCCTCTAAGCGCGTGCGAAATCGACGTTCTCAAGGCGACGCTAGCCGGTCAGTCGCTGAAGGAGATCGCGTTAGCGCGCCACCGCTCGAAGCACACCATCTGCACCCACAAAACGAACGCGATGCTTAAGCTTGGCGTGGCATCGACCGCTGAACTTTTTCGCTTATTCTCAGAAGAGGATGTCTGCATCCTCCATGACAGAGTATTGCAATCGACGGCTTAGTGGGATGTTGAACGCTTAATCCCGTGCGAGTCGGTGTAAGCGGAAAGCTTATGCAGTCACGGCGTGGCTGGAACTTATTGAAAATACGGCTAATGACGCGCTCCATGCATTTAGATGGTCGCCCAGCGGCTCGTAGATATTCTGATATTCCGCATCGTCTCAACGGGCATACCGCATAAGCCGCAACTTCTATTGATTTTGTACCCTTCAAATATCTCAAGTCGACCCTGCGGTCACACGGTCGCCTCTGAAGTGGTCAGTCGGATCGACGTTGCGCGAGTTGCAGTGCCATAAAGCGGTCGTTGGCGACCTCACCTGATCGGCCAGGAGCCGCCGGTCGAGGTCGACATCCAGTTCGACTAGCCAAGCTCTCGTTTCCTGTCGCTCAATGGCCGCTTTGCGGCGAGCAAATCACCGAGGGCACAGCCTCAATCCGGCCAGTTTCTGCCGCTCGCCTGAGTCATAGGGCGGTCACCCGAACGGCTGGTCTACATCCGAAATCCGCCCGACGCTCAACACGCGGTTATCGGCCATTGCAGATGTTCACTACCGACACGCATCCGACGGCTGCCGTCCCAGCAATTTCTGCTGAACCGGCCGTTAGGTGTCGCGCTCAGTCGGGCGCTCGACACCTACGTCGATGCCACTTGGTTAATGTAGAACGCATCAAGCGACAGCCGGTCGCGATACGTATCGCTCGCGCGTCTTATTTGTCGGACGCCAAAACGTCGGTTTGTGCCGACAGATTCAATGGGAAGAATGGTGGCCGTTTCTAACATGTGATTAATGAAGACGCTGCGAGAACCGAAAGCTTACGTGCGGTTTCGACAGTCGGAATTACTTCAATGGAGGCACACAACCTCTCGCCGGGGGTAAACGATGATTTTTACATCCCTTCATTAATACCTATATTTGATCGGATCGGATCGGATCGGATCGGATCGGATCGGATCGGAACGCTGCTGGCAATCACCGAATATCAAGCGGGGGTTAAACTGTGGCTTCTCAGACTTGCCTCCATTTGGTATACCGCGCAATCGTCGCTTTTACGTTATTGGCAACAGACGTTCATGCAGAAAAAAAACAAATCATCCCACTAGTTGACGGCGTCTCTATCAAAACGAGCGACTCTATTGCGAATGTCGATGTTCGAGGAAAATCTATCGGCCTAGGGTTTTGCAGCGTTATGGTCACTGGCGAAGGAAATACAATTGCGTACGCTGCGCCTCCGCAAGCTTGGGGGCCGTGGATTGTCCTCTTCTCCCACGTCGGTGCCGTGAACGCACTCATTAACGTTGATGTGGAATGCGACACAGGCGCGCTGATGGAAGCAAGATATTTCCCTCAACAATAGGTTAGCTTGCCACAGTCGGAGCTTGGAATGAGATTATTCAGTTCGAAAGGAAGGCTCCTGATCTTGACACTGATCTTTTGTTTTGCGATTGGCACGGCAAGTTCGCAAAATGCGTTGGTAAGCTGGGGCCCGGAAAAGTCACCGTATAAAATTGGTAGCTACGATTGCAAAGAAAATAATGTGCAGTTGATTTTGATCCAGGGAACAATAGAACTTGTGCATCCTGATGATAAGCCTGGATTGTCTCCTCCGCCCGAGATATTTATCGATTGTGACAAGATTATGTTCGCGCCAAATTCGAAGGTGGTCACCATGGCGGCGCTGTATATAAGGGGCGAGACATCAATTGGCGGTGCCATCAACATAGAGAATCGCCGCGGGGCGCAGGGCGCTGATGGCCTATTCGATCCAAACGCGGACGTCGTTAGAAGAGCGCCGAACGGTCCGGATGGTCCACCGGGACAAAATGGAGACGATGCTGAAGATACTTCGATTAAGTATCCGCTTGGGCGCAATGCAGAAACCGGTCACGCAGGGGGCAACGGCATCCGTGGGCAAGATGGAGGGCGTGGAAGCGATGCCTCCGACGGGCGTGACGGTTCTGCCGCCGCCGCGATTACTCTGAAAGCGCGTACTTACAGCCCTGCAACGACGGTAGTGCTGAGTGCCATTGGAGGGAAAGGCGGTGCAGGCGGTCATGGAGGCCGCGGCATTGACGGCGGAGACGGCGGAACGGGCGGAACTGGCGGTAAGGGGGGAGATGCGGCTGTTGGACGCACTGCTGCAACTGGAGGCGTCGGCGGTGCTGGCGGAGATGGTGGAAACGGAGGTTGGGGAGGGCCGGGCGGCGACGGCGGAAACGGCGGAAGAGGCGGCGACTTGAACGTGTACATCATTGCGGAAGACGCAGAACATAAAGGGAACCCCCCGTCCGATTTCAAATACACGCTTAATGGTGGCGGAGGCGGAGAACCAGGAATAGGAGGGGCGCCGGGAGCAAAAGGGATAGGTGCAAAAGGTGGCTTCGGCGGGTGCGGAGGCAATGGATCGAACTTAGGTCCGATCGTATTTCACCCTAGCGGGGCATGCGCGGGCCAAGGGCCCCACGGCAAAGATGGTAGAGATGGCGAACCGGGGCCGACCGGAAAATGGGGGCGAGACGGCGACCCCGGCCGTCCCGGTGACTGGAACATCGGCTTTGTCGTGGAAAAGGGAGGTCACTGAAGTGTACCCGCACTGCGTAGCACGGCGCCTTTTCATGGTCATAGCTTGTTGTCTGCTAGTGCCACTCGCGCATGGCACGGACGACTACAGATCGCTCTCCATCCCCCGAAGCAACAACAACGCAATAACAATCGGGTCGGGCATCGACGTTGACCTAGTAAATCAACAAAGATCCGCATGCCTAAATTATAAGGACTCGGATGTAGCGTGGCTGGACGGCGCAGGTGCAGTGCAGACCAACGCAACCATCGAATTGGTAAGTGATTACACGTCACTTGCAAAGACATTGAATCTTGAGGTCGATTACAAATCAAAGGCAGATGTTAATTTTGCCGCGCTAAAAGCGGGTGCCAGTTCGTCGCTCAACATCAAGTATGACTCGTTTGCGAAAGATGAAAATCGAAACCTCGCAATTGTTGTGAAAGCTTTCAGCGACTACGGAAGACGAGGCTTGACTCAATATTCACTCGATGAAAAATTTAGACACCTTATCGATGACAAGAAGTTTGATGAGTTTCGCACAGCATGTGGGACTCATACCGTCGTAGCGCAGCACAATCAATCCATGGTCGCAGTAGTCCTGCTCATTTCAGCTTCGTCAGCAGCGTCCAAGAAGAGCATCGAAGCCACCTATAAAACCGCATTTGAAGGAAAAGCTACCATAAACGCAGTCGGAGTTTCCGGAAACGTTGAGATGGGAACGCGCTGGAAGACGATCGTTGAGACTGCAGAGCGTCTTGGAAAAATAAAGATCGACTTTGAATCTCGCGGAGGAGCTGGGATTTCCGATGCGCTCAAAGTCGCTGTTTCCGCTGACCCCGAAAACATCAATTCGATCTTGTCAACATTAACGACTATTGGGACGTCGTTCACTCAAACTACTTCGGCGCCCGTCGGATATCTGCTGGTGCCCAACACAGTTTTCGGCGTAAAGGAAAAGGTGAGCGATCCGGCGAAGCTGGAAGCTCTCAATAACTATTATCTTCAACTTACTAGAGTTGACTACGCCATCTCACGGGTCGATGGCTACAACGTCTCTTTCCCAGATCTAGCCGTCAAGTATCAGTCGTCCCCCCAGATGTTAGAGCTGCGAGCATACCGAAATGCGTATTTCGGCGAACGTGACCGCCGATTTCGGGAACGTGACCGATTCGGCAAGGTCGGGCGTTGCGCGGTGTCGATTGTAGATTTCCTTGCTAGTTCTGGTCGAGTTCTGGTTCGAGCACGCTTGGTTTCGGAGATGGTTTTCTAAGAGATTCGCCCGTCAGTTTGATGCGGTGATGTCGCTGCATAAGGCGATCGAGCATTGCGTCGGCGATCGACTCGTCGCCTATCCAGCCATGCCAGTGTTCGATTGGTAGCTGACTGGTGACGATCGTGGCTTTTCCGGCAGATCGGTCATCAATCATCTCGAGCAAATCGTTTCGGACCATCGAGTCGAGCGGAGCCATTCCCCAATCGTCCAGCAGAAGAACATCAACGCGAGCAACCTGCAGCAGCCATTTGGTGAAGCCGCCGTTGCCGTGGAGGACACGCAGTTCCTCGCTGAGACGCGGCACGCGCAGGTACAACGCGGAGTGCCCGCGTCGGCATGCATACTGCGCGAGGGCACAAGCGAGCCATGACTTACCGGCACCGGTTGGGCCGCTAATGAGCAGGCTGTATCCCGCCTCGACCCAGTCGCCGAGAGCCAGGCTTGTGAGAGAACGCGGGTCCACGCCTCGACCAGCGCGGGTGTCGAGATCTTCGATGGTGGCCTGCGGATACTTCAGGCGCGCTTGCTTGAGCAGTCGGGTGCGGCGACGATCATCGCGCCAACTTGCTTCCCTGTCGACCAGCAACGACAGGCGTTCCTCGAAGCTCAGAGTCGCCGTGCCGGGCTGCGTCAGTTGCTCTTCCAATCCGTTGGCGAATCCGTCCAGCTTCAGGGTGCGTAGTTGCGTCAAGGTTTGGTGCATCATCATGACCGATTCTCCTTATTGATAGTAGCTGGGGCCGCGTACATGCGCGTGACTCGGACTGACCCATTCGGCAGGCGTGGTCGCTGCCGCGCGGTCGCGCTTGTTGACCAAGATGTCGCGCACGTGGCGGTAACGATGCACACCCAATTCGAGCGCCAATGCACATGCCGCTTCGAGACGGTCGCGACCATAGCGACGTGAGAGCGAAAGCAAGCCAAGGCATGCCCGATAGCCGTGCTCGGGATGGCGCTGTTCCTGCAGAAGCCGCGCGACGAGCGCGCCGGTGGCGCCGCCAATCTGCTGACCCCAGTGGATAAGCCGCTGCGGAGTCCATTCGAGATGGGCGCGGTGTGCCGCCGGCATGTGCTCGACGACGGTGGTGTAGCCTCCCACGCGATCATTGCGCGCATGGCTGGCCACACGGCGACCGCGATGCAACAATTCGACGGCACCCGCTGTGATGCGCGCATCGAGCTTGAGTCCGACAAGCGCGTGCGGAACGCTGTAGCGATGTTTATCGATCTCGATGTGATAGTCGATGTGAACCGTCACTGCCTTGAACCGCGCGAGCTCATACGGCTGCGCCGGCAGCGGTTGCAGGGCCGGCGCGTCCAGTTCGGTGAACGCGCTTGCGCGGCATCCCGGCAGCTTCTGGAACGAGCGCTCGTTCAAGTTCTTCAGTAGCGGACGGATCGCGTCGTCCACCGACTGGACCGACTCGAACTGATGATGACGTAGGCGCGCCATGATCCAACGTTCGACCACCTGAACCGCCACTTCAACCTTCGGCTTATCCTGCGGGCGATAAACGCGTGCAGGCAGAAATGAGGTGCCATAGTGACGCGCGAAGTCCAGCACGGTGTCGCCGGCGCGAGGCTCATAGCGATCGGGATCGGCGATCATCGCGCGCGGGTTGTCCGGCACGATCAGCTGGGGAACGCCGCCGTAGAAGGTCAGCGCGCGGGCGATACCACTCAGCCAATCCTCCATCGTCTCGGCCGGCGTGGCGCATGCGAATGTATAGCTCGATGCGCCCATGGCGGCCACGAAGATGTGCGCGCGGCGCCCTGTGGTCAACGGCAACGTGGGACCGGCGAAGTCGACGAATAGCTTCTCGCCAGCTCGGTGGATCTGCCGCATGGAGCGCTTCAGCCGTTTCGCGAACGCCTTATAGTGCTCGCAGAACTGCGTGTAACGGTAAGTCTTCCGATTCGCGAACTCCGCCTGATATTCCTCCCACAACAACGTCAGCGTCACGCCCTTGCGGCGCAGCTCTTGATGAATGCGACCGTAGTCGGGCTGTGCATAGGCCGCGGGTCCGGTGGGCTTGCCAAGAAGCCGTCGCTCGAGCTCGCCTTCGTCCATATCACAGGCGATCGCCCAATCCAGCCCGGCGGCACCCGCCAGTCCGACGTACTTCGTGACCACGCCCTTGGAAATACCCAGCGACGCGGCGATTCGATCATGCGAGAAACCGCCGTCGAACTTAAGTCGTAAAACGTCCTTGATCATGCGCATGTTCATCCGGTGCGCGGGCATGCTTTCTCCGGCCAAAGCCGGCGAGCATAGCTCGCGTGGTTGATGTCATGCGCAACGCCAGTCCTGTCGTACGGTCCGTTCGGTCACGTTCCCGAAACGGCCGGTCACGTTGCCGAAATCGCCGGTCACGATCCCGAAACCGCCGGTCACCTTCGTCCGAAATACGCACCGAAAAGAGATAGTGTCGGCGATTGAACGTTGCGCTGTATCCAGCATTTGCGACTTCCTCCCTAAAAAGGATCTAGGCGTTTTGTTTGCCGAAGACATCATATCCGACAGTTCGGTCGAGCTAAGCTGCTCTTACACACGATTTAACAGTGCCGATGGCGGAGTGGCGCTGAATGTTCTTAACAATGCTGCGGTCGTTGTACGTGGGAAGGCGCGGTTAACTGAGTTTGTTTCGCTGCCAACCGCCTTCATTTCAAGACTTGGGCCATCGTCTCCCCCGAGAGCGATGGTTACTCACTGGCAGAGTTTGAGCATGTCAACACCACCCGATTCCGACGGCGACGTTCGGCTGATTGGCCAGATTGACAACCAGATCTTCAAGCCTGATGTCGAAGTCGGCGCTGGCGGTGTTGTCATCAAAAACGAGGATGAAATTAGCTCGATCGTCGCTGCGATGTTGGGCTCGATCTACGCGATCGATATGCAAGGGAAAAACGGGTTCTTCGTACAGAACGCGGTCGGTCCGCCGTTCGGCGGCAAGTGCCCGGTGCGACAGCCGGTCTAGGCGGCCGCGGACATGAATTAACGACAGTACGCGCCGAACCTGCGTATAGAAGCATCCTGCCGCAAATCCTACCCGTCTCGAGATAGCGATTCCGAGCTTGCGCGGTAGCGAAAATATCGCCAGCGATGAGGGCCGCGTCCACCGCGCATCAATCTGAACCGGGAGTCAGTGAACGAGCGCGTGAAGCCGTGATGCTCTGTATGTCGACTCTTGCACGTTGAACCTGATCGTTCGAGCTGGTACGGGCCAGTGACAGTCCGGAGGACTATAGCGGCTGTTGAGCGGTCGTCGGATGCGCGTCTGCAAAGGCCGAGTGCGTTCGACCCCCGTGATGTCATGGATGGCCGTCGGACATCGGAAGCCGCCGTTGACTTCATGTCAGGTCCAACGGCGGTTGAGGGTCGAGAGTTCGCGTTGACGACCAGCCGTTACCGGGCAGCCAAATATTAGTGGCCGCTTTACGGCGATGAGTTCGGAGCTCGGATTGGCTCACCCCGACCCGAAGCGGACGATCAATGAGCCGTAGTATGTCTGGCGGTTTTCAAGGTGCAACGGCCATTCCCATAGTTGCCGGGATGATTTTGAACACCATTTACGCAGGGCTGGCGCGCTGGCGCGCTACCATTAATGACGATAGCGGTTGTTGCACCGCCTGCATTTGCTTGATCCGAATAGCTTCGACTTTTAATTCGACTGCACTTGAACGGCGGTGCCGATTTTTTCTGCGCCGCGCGGGGCAACGACCAGATATCTTTGCGTGCTCGTGGCACTGTTCGCTTCTGGCCGGACGATCTGACGGATTTGCCCGATCGCGTTGACGATCGCTGAACCCGCCGGGTTGCTCATGAAGTTCGCCAACGGTTCCAACTCGCCGCTTCCATCAGGGTGGTCTGAAAGCGCAATAACATAGGGTTTCTTTGGCTCCAACCCCGTGACCGACGCTTGCAATACCTGAACTAAGCCCTGATCAAACAGTGACACGCTCGTTGGCTCGGTTGTGCTTGCTGACGTAGACGAATCTCCCACCGCCATCATCGTCAGATGTGCCGCTTTGCCTGCCACACCGAGTGGCTGCGTATTCTGGGTGCCATCACCCATTCGAACGGCATTCGGTACATAGGTAACCGCTTGTGGCGCTTGTCCGATTGGCACAGTGGCAATCACCTGGTTCGTCAACGTGTCGATCGCAGTCATCGCATCGGCGTTTTCAAGACCGACGTACATGCGTGTGCCGTCGCCTGATGGCCAGATGCCGTGCGGAAGTTTTCCGACGGAGATCGTCGCGACCTGGGAGAAGTCATCAGTTTTAAACACCTTGACTTCATTGGTACCGCCAATCGTCACGTAGGCAAAAGAGCCGTTGCTATTGTGTGCGAAGTTGACGTGATTGCTGATCGGACCGGTATCGATCGTCTTGAGGATATTGAACGGTGGTCTGGCGTTAAATACCTGCGTCTTGCCAGTATCCTTCAAAGTGAACCACACCTGCTTGCCATCAGGTGTGGCCGCGATGTTCGGACAAAATGGACTGGCCTGCGTAACGTGGCCGACTATCTTATGACTCGCGACATCGATCACGACGGTCTGCGGATTAAACGACGAGCAGACATACCCGTATTTCCCGTCAGTCGAGAAGATCTGCATGCCGGGTCCTGCTGGCACGACAATGCGAGATTTCTCTTCGTAGGTCGAACCATCCAGCACGGCGATGTAATTTTCACCTCGCACCGTAACCCAAACCTCCTTGCCGTTGGGCGTGAAGAACGCCTCGTGCGGGGACCGTCCGACATACGTCACATGCTTGAGCGCGTTGGTCTCGGTATCGATGAACGAGACTGAATTGGAGCCGATCGAGACCACCGCGATCGTCTTGTGGTCCGGCGAAAAGCCCATGCCATGAACCAGCACCTGGCCTTTGTAGAGCGGGCTGAAATTGCCGGGCGACGGATCGCCGAGCTTGATCAAGCCGACTAGCGTATTACTGGCAGGATCGATGACGGAGACGGTATTAGAAAACTGCTCGGCGGCGTAGACGCGATCCTGATGGCTGATGGGTATGTCGGCGGCAGAAGCCTTTCCAGGTGCCTGCCCTGCGAGGGCAACCGGCGCAAAGACGAGCGCGACCAGGGCTGAAAGCGTCGAGACTGCGGGCATGCGGTTCATTGTGACTCCTGGTTCATTTTCATGGACATGCTGTCATGTTTAGGGGACTGCATTTTTCCTTGTGCAATATCGGACGCCCGGTCTGCGCTACCAGCTGTGCCAGTCGCTGAAGTTGATACGCTCGAACCGATCGCCAGATGCATCGCAACGATCTCTTGCTGCTGCTCAACCACAATCTCTTGCGCGATGCGGCGCAACTGCTCGTTCTTTCCATATTGCAGTTCGGCGCGCGCCATATCGATAGCGCCCTGGTGGTGCGGCGCCATCATCGCCACGAAATCATTGTCGATATTCCCACTCGGCTTGACTGCCATGTTCGCCATCATGGTCGACATCGCCGTATCGTTTTCGGATAGAAATGAAGCCTCCGCGGATGAAGCATCCGACGGTGCGTCGCCCGCAAAAGCGACAACGCTTGCGGGCAGAAAAATGAGGGCGCCAGCTAACGACAGTGTGGCGGCTAGCCAGTCCGGGGAATTCGAAGCCATCGTGCATGTTCCTGATTAGGTAAGTGGCAACGGGCGAACGCCGTTTATGGGCCGTTTATTCCCGGATATTTTCAAACAAAGGGTTTACCACTTGTGGCAAGACAAACGTCTGCGCCAGCACCGCTTGCAGCATTATCAGGACGCGGCTACGCGCGCGGCCCGCTCGAGCGTTTCGACTATGTTTGTTGCAACGTTCCGGAACCGGCACACGGCGAGAGGACTTGGATGAGGCATCGTAAGAATCACAGGAGAGCCCGGCAACTGTTTGAGCATAGAGAACGCACGTTGAGCTTTGCGACCTGCCAATACGATCACGCGCAAATCAGGCAACAGTCCGACCAACGATGGCAATTCGCCGATTCCCCGCTCAATCTCACCGATCGTCAAAGTTGCGCGTGGCCCGTCTGACGCCGGTAGCCATGGGAACACGTTCCACAACACACTCTGGCGACGAGCCAATCCCGCTTCATCGAAGAAGCGCTTGAGGTTCCGTTGCGCGGGCACCGGATTGTCCAGCGATACAAACCGCGGCCGGGATGCAAGTCTTGCCGGAGACTCGAGAAGCACAAGCACCTTGGCCTGGCAGCCGCCGTCAAGCGGATCGATATAAGGGACTTCACTGCTTCGCGCGGACAGCTCTTCGGCGAATCGGGTCAAGGGTTTGATATGCGGTTGATCGAGGAGCGCGATCCGTCGCTGAAGCGCCTCCGAGTCTCGGAGCAGATCGCATGCTTCTGAAAGCGCCTTAGATCCTTCGTCGGAATCGTTCATGGAGCGCCAATGGGTGCTGGAGTCATGGAGTAAACCGAGTCGTTGAAGATCATCGCCCTGCTCCGGCTCACTCTGATCCACCCGGGACAACCGTTTCATTTCCTGGGCGTAGCAAGGCAAGGTGCTTGAAAGAGGTTGCCGTGCCACATTCCCTTGAGCGTCTTGCTCACCACGATCAGCCAGAACCCGATCAGCGCGACTGTAAGCGCCGTACCGATGACTGCAAATGGAAAGAACTGCGTGAGCCGATACAGCGCGAAGGTCGTAGCGGTGTACACGCCGATCGGAAACGTGAACCCCCACCATCCCATGTTGAACGTCATGCCTTCGCGCTGATACCGCACAGTCAGGATGACAGCGATCACGAGCCACCACACGCCCACGCCCCACAGAAGCAGGCCGCCCAGCAGTCCGAAGTCCCTAGCCACGATTGCCACTTGTTCGAGCACCGTGCCGGCGAATGCGGCAGGCGCAGCTTGACCGAGCAGCAGCAGACCAAGGCTTCCGGTCCCGATCGGACCCAGCGTGAGCCACGACGACGCCGCCATGTCACGATGCGGAAGCTTGTGAAGCGCGAGGCGCAAAAACACGATTGTCAGGATCGAAAATGCAAGAGGTACGGAAATCGCCCAAAGCACATAACCCGTTCCGACAAGCAACTGCGCGGCACTGTGCGAAAGATGCGGT
The DNA here is from genome assembly GCF_000402035.1 of Caballeronia insecticola. Classification (GTDB taxonomy): domain Bacteria; phylum Pseudomonadota; class Gammaproteobacteria; order Burkholderiales; family Burkholderiaceae; genus Caballeronia; species Caballeronia insecticola. The sequence goes on along the minus strand of NC_021287.1, from coordinate 777,199 downwards.
GCGAGCACGCCGGCACTGGACGCAGTCACCTCAGGTGCAACGATTGGCAACAGCCAGACGGCAGTCATCTGTTCGGTCGAATGCTGCTGTGTCGTGAACATGCGATACGGCACGAGACACGCAATCGATACCGCCAAGCCTGCGTCGATCCACCACAACGCGTGCGCTACGCTCAGTGCTGCCGGGCCGAAAAGCTCGGGGCCAAACACGCTTAGACCATTCACGATGGGAATCAGCCCCATCGGGATCGCGCCCAAGAACATCGATTGCACCGGATGGTCGAGCATGGGCTTGAACGTTTCCGGAAACCGGACCAGGCGCGCCATAAAAAGAATCGAAAAAACAGTGAAGAACACGATGTCGATCATCCACAACGCCTCCGCAACCGTGTGTTGACCGGCCAAACGAAATGGCGCGGCGAGAAGGACAAGAAAGACGATCCCGGTTCCCATCGTCAACGCGAACCAGTTAGGCGTGAATTGGCGAACTATTTCACGGTGGCGAGTGACGTGCTTGAACGGTTTGAGAGCATCAAATCGTGCTATTTCCGGTGTTTTCACCTGCGTTTCGTCCATCTTGGTTGACTCCTCGTTAATCTGTATGTCAAGAATAACAAAATTGCAGATATACTTAAAATACATATAAAGCATCTTCTCCATATCAAATAGGCATGAATTTCACCCACTTACTGGCCTTTTACGAAGTCGCGCGCGCAGGCTCAATCAGCGCTGGCGCACAACGTCTGCACGTCAGTCAGCCAGCTGTAACTCGCGAGATCAGGGAGCTCGAGGAGCGTCTGGGCGTGACCCTATTCGACCGGTTGCCACGAGGCGTTGCGCTCACTCAAGTGGGCAATACGCTGCTGGAATATGCGACCCGGATATTCGCGTTGTCGGAAGCAGCGGAACGCGAGTTGACCGAACTGGCGGGATTAACTGCGGGTCAGTTGTTGATCGGGGCGAGTGCGACCGTCGGTGTTTATCTGGTGCCCGCAGTGATCGCGCAGTTTAATGTCCTTTTTCCCAAGGTAACCGTGGAGCTGACGGTGGCTAATACCGAACAGGTCGAACAGGGACTCCTGGCACACGCTTTCGGACTGGGTTTCATCGAAGGTCCCTACGATGCCGCCGTTTTCGATGCCAACGTCATCGGTGCAGATGAAATCATTGCGGTGGCTGCAGTCGGGCATCCATTGGCGAAGCGCAGATTTGCCGCACGCGAACTGGCCGACAAAGCCGTGATCCTGCGCGAACCGGGCTCCGGAACGCGGGCTGCCGTGGAAGACGCGTATAAACGAGCAGGCTTGTCGATGACGCCACTCATGTCGGTCAGCCATACCGAGGCCATCAAGCGGATGCTGTTATCAGGCCAAGCCATCGCCTATGTTTCCTCACTGAGCGTCGCCGAAGAAATCGCGCGCGGAGATCTTGTCAGGCTAAAGGTCATCGGCGTCGATATCACGCGCTTGCTGCACGTCGTGTGGTTGAAAGGCAGATCGTTTGCGCCCAGCACGGAGGCTTTCGTCAAACTATTTGATGAACAATTTCCCCCCCGCTTCAGCTCTGTTATTGTGCGGTGACGGTAATCCGATGCCACGCTGTACTTAGATAGCCTTTGAAATTCCATACATCGGCTACTTGCGATACCTGAGTCTGTCCCGCCGAGTCCCATGCGCGCACTGAGAGTTCATGCGTGCCCTCCGGCAGCGCCAGTTCGACGGTCCAGAGCGTCCAGCTCCACGGGGTGCTAGGCTCGACGTTGAGTGCGGCTTGTGTCCACGTCACACCGTCATCTGACGACACTTCCACGCGCGCTACTGATGTTCCCGTCGCCACAGCGTATCCGGCGACCCGGACAGGACCTGCGCACAATGTCGCTCCGTCGTTCGGTTCGCAAATGGCCGAGTTCAGCGGCATATCGTTGATCGTCGTCCCGTTCTCCCAATCCGCGCTGGCTTCATCGACGGAAGCGGGGAACAATTTGTACTCGCGTTGCTGCATGTGATTGTCCGAAGGTTTGTCGCGCACCTCAATCGATGCCAGCCACTTCGGACTACGCACGCCCGCGTATCCTGGAACCACTACGCGCAATGGATACCCATGCTCCGGGCTCAACACTTCGCCGTTCATTTCATAGGCAAGCAGCACATCGCCTGATAGCGCTTTGCTCGCAGGAATTGAAACACCATAGCGGAAGCGTTTGCCTTCTGCTTCGCAGTCATCGCACGCTGCAAATACCACGTGCGTTTCTCCAACGCACATGATGCCAGCCGATTCGAGCACGTCCTTGAGCCTAACGCCGGTCCAAACCGCATTGCCGATCGCCCCCGGCGCCCATGGGTCACCCGAGACGGGTTTCACCGAGAACAAATCAGCACGCCGGTTTCCAGCGCATTGCATGACCGCACTGACGGAAACGCGCTCAAAGCGGCTTTTGAGATCGTTCAGTGAGAGGCTGATCGGACGGCTTACCTGGCCTGAGACCGAAATCCGGTGGAGCGTCTCGTCAATCACCGGCACATTGCCGTGGTTGCGAACGTAGAAGTCGTCTTGAGTCGTGTGCATGCCGGCGATCAAGCGCTTGAGTTCTGGCTCTGCGTTGAGCGGCGATGTGGAATGGATCCGCTTGTCGAGCGCAGCTGGTGTCATTCGTATCTCCGGCGTTGAGTCTGCGTTTGGGAAGAGGCGTTACGGTCCTCTCCGCAGTGCAGGAAGCGCGCCCGGTTCGGAATTCCAGCTCGACAGCCCACGCCGAATTCTTTTACAATCGCTCACGGAGATGGCATGCCTCCCGCAGATCATCGCAAACCGCTGGATTGATTACGTAGCTGACTTACCCGATTGAGTCGCCTAATTAAGCCAGCTAATGATGCCTACGCGTTCCTGGGTCAGGAATCCGTAGGCACGCGCGTTCGGCGCACTTCCCTCGCGGCTTTCGCTGCCCAGGTTTGAGTTCTTCAAACTTGGAAATTCATGAAACGTTTTGTGTTTCCCGAGCAGTTCCCTATGCTGCCGCATGTGGCGCGCTGGCTTTTGCTGTCGGGTCTCGTCGGTGCCCTGGCGGGAAGCGCCTCAGCCTTGTTTCTTTGGGCGCTCGATATCGCCACGAACACTCGCGTGGCGAACCCCTGGCTCATCGGGCTGCTGCCCGTCGCCGGCTTTTGTGTCGGCTGCGTTTATTTGGGGATCGGGGCCAGTGTCGAAGGCGGAAATAATCTGCTGATCGACGAGATCCACGATCCGAAGAAAATCGTTCCAAAGCGCATGGCGCCGCTGGTGTTGATCGCAACGGTGATCACTCATCTATTTGGTGGCTCGGCCGGGCGCGAAGGTACGGCTGTACAGATGGGCGGCGCACTCGCCGATCAGGTGACACACCGCTTCGGTCTTAGCCGCGAGGACCGCCGGATACTGCTGATGGGTGGCATCGCAGCAGGATTCTCGTCAGTGTTCGGCACCCCGCTCGCAGGCGCCCTGTTCGGCCTCGAGGTCTTGGCGATTGGGCGTTTGCGATACGACGCCTTGCTCAGCTGCTTTATTGCGTCGATTTCCGCCGATCTGGTTACACGCGCTTGGGGAATTCATCACACCGTTTATTCGATCCCGTTCATTCCACCGGTCAGCCTGAGCGGATTGGGATACGTGATCGTGGCGGGGATGATTTTCGGGATTACGGGGATGCTGTTCGCCGACGCAACGCATGGTTTGTCGGGGTTGATCAAGCGAATCGTCAAGTACGCGCCGGCCCGTCCGTTCGTGGGTGGCATCGCCGTCGCGCTTGCTTCGTTGGTACCGGGAACATCGCCGTTTCTCGGGCTCGGCATACCGACAATCGTGGAAGCTTTTCACCGGCAGCTTCCCCTTTACACGTCAGTCGGAAAATTTGGCTTTACCGTGATCACGTTAGCGTCAGGCTTCAAGGGGGGCGAAGTCACGCCACTCTTTTACATCGGCGCGACGCTCGGCAACGCGCTCTCTCACGTTCTGGCCCTGCCCTTTCCGGTCCTCGCCGGGCTCGGTTTCGTCGCCGTATTTGCCGGCGCCGCGAATACGCCTATCGCCTCCACGGTCATGGCCATCGAGTTATTTGGGGTCGATATTGGTGTGTATGCAGGGCTTGCATGCGTGGTGGCCTATTTGTTCTCCGGGCACACGGGGATTTACCGGGCCCAACGCGTCGAGCACAGCAAACATGCTGATCTGCCACGCGGTATCCGACTATCTGAACTCGCCGCACTTCGCCGACAAAAATCAACCGCCAACACGAAGAACAAATGACACCAGACCTTCAAGCGGGTAAGCGCAACATAATGGTGCTCCGTCTTTATTTTCCGCACGCGGCGCGCGTCGCCCATAGCCGGTTGTGGCACCACCTGAGCCGGCCGTCACTAGCGAACCACCTGCTCCATCTTGCAAAGAAAAAAGACGGCGTCGACCAGGCCCTAGTGCACCACGTCGATGCAGGCTATCTGCACGGAGATACGAGAATTCGTCATTGACATGTGGAGCACTCGCACCGCAATCTGCCGCAATGCCTCGAACTTATCGACACGGAAGCTACGCTGCGCGCATTCTGCAAGACGCATCGGCAACAACTGGCATTGGCGCGCGTGCTTCTGCTCCCATGCGAAGTAATCGACGACCACGGCTTGGGACTCGATTAATGTCGGTTTTGCGTTGCTTAGTTATCGCCGAAGTTTCTCAAGTGAAAATACGATCTTGAATCAACGGAGCTTGCCCATGAAGAAGATCAACCTGTTGCATAACGATCCCGAAGTCATCGATCCGTCGGACCCGTCCTTGCGGATGCGTGGGTCGATCGAAATCGATGGCGACGACTGTGGCAAATGGGAACAACACGATGACGGCACATGGACTGCAGCGCTGATTACCGGAGATGAGACTGTTCTTCGCGCAGATGGCAAGGACTTACTTATCAGCATGATCGCCGACCATTGCCGTTGCTGAGCTCCAAGCAATCGACCGAGGCGCTTGCGACGTTGACTAAGGGAGTCGTCTACTTCGCTCGATTTGACATGATGTTCTTACCGGCGACAACGCGAAAGTCCTGCTAGGATTAGGTCGCGGTATCGGTCGTACTTTGCTCAAAGGGTGAGACGCGGGACCGCGATTGACGCCACTCTTTCTGAAGTACAGCGGTTTCCGGCAGTCATCAGCCTCCTGCAACTTTGCAGCGATTCGCCCGCTCTCGCAATGCGCTCACCTGTTTAAAAACCAACATACCAGCAAGCATTGCGACAAAAAAGATGATGGCCCCGCTCTTGGCCGTGCCAATGGCAACAACTGCAGGTCCCGGGCAAAATCCAGCCACGCCCCATCCAAGGCCAAATATTGCGCTTCCAATGAGCAGTTGACCGTCAATCCGTTGTTTGGTGGGCAGGTACTTCCGCACTTCAAGGAGTGGTTTCTCAATCCGCCGACTGACATAAAATCCGATCGAAGCAGTGGCGATCGCACCAATCATCACGAAAGCTAGTGACGGATCCCATTGGCCCGCAATGTCGAGAAAACCAAGCACTTTTTCCGGATTGGTCATGCCCGAAATAATCAACCCTAGCCCAAACAACGTCCCGAGTAAGAAAGAACTTACCTTTCGCATCCTATGCACCCCACCCATGCCGCACGATCCATACCGTTGCAAAGCCCGCGACCATAAACGTCGACGTCGCGGCCAGCGAGCGAATTGACCCACGTGAAAGGCCGCATACCCCGTGGCCGCTCGTACATCCGCTTGCCGCCCTCGTGCCAAATCCGACTAACAGGCCGCCGACGATCAAGGTCCAGGTGCTTGACCGAATGACGATAGGCGGCAGCGGAGCTACCACCATAAAAAGCGTCGCGGCAACAAGCAACCCTGCAACAAAGTAAACTCGCCATCCTTCCCGCCAACCGTCAGCAGTAAGAAGGCCACCAAGTAGACCGCTGATGCCCGCGATCCGTCCGTTAAGCAGCATAAAAAGTGCTGCAGACAGCCCGATCATCGCACCCCCGGCCAGCGATCGAAACGGCGTGAAATTTATCCAGTCGATCACCATGATTGGCAACCCTTGATCGTATGCATGTCTAAATACGCGCGCTATTTTGCGAGGATCCGACGTACGTCTTCTTCCATTTTCGTCAGCCCGTACTGCTGGCCAACTTTAATCGCATCGTCCGTGGACGAACCGTCTATCCATGCAGCACGAAGTGCAAACAAGGCCCCCACCCGATTTCCGGATCCGCAGTGCACCAGTATTGGCAGATTGGCCTTATCGCCGAGTATTCGACCAAGTTCGACTGCCGCGCTTCGTGTGAGATCGTTGGCAGTCGCGACAGGGAGATGGTGATATTTCATTCCCAGCCTTACAACCTCCGCGTGTTCGTCGAGTCCCGCATTTTCGGTGGCCGGTCTTAGATTTAAGATGGACCGAAAGCCATAGTCGCTCACGCGGGCCAACTGATCGAGGGACGGTTGTCCCCCGGTAGCAATGTCAGCCGTTGGTTGTTTGAAATTCGGTATGAGGTCGCTCATTGTCTAATACGCAGTAGTTAAGGGTTTCTGTGCTTATTGCCATCAAACAACTTCGGGCGGCTTCTCAAAGGTGTGGAACGGCGCTGGGCTTGGCACCGTCCATTCAAGTCCCTCAGCTCCGTCCCATGGTTTGTCCGGGGCGTCTAACAACTCTTTCGAACGGGCGTAGCAGGGCAGCGCCACCGCAAAGAGAAAATACACCTGCGCCAGCCCGAAGAAAAAGGCGCCAATGGTCGCGATCTGGTTGAAATCGGTAAACTGCGCCGGATAGTCGGCGTACCGTCGCGGCATGCCGGCAAGCCCCAAAAAATGCATCGGAAAGAACGTGACATTGAAGGCCACCATGGACACCCAGAAGTGAATCTTTCCACGCGTCTCGTTATACATCTTGCCCGTCCACTTGGGCGCCCAGAAATACCATCCGGCGAACAGCGAGAACAGCGACCCCGCGACCAGTACGTAATGAAAGTGCGCCACAACGTAGTAGGTCCCATGCATCTGGATATCCAACGGTGCGAGGGAAAGAATCAGTCCCGTAAAGCCGCCGACGGTGAACACGAAGATAAAGCCGATGGCGAACAGCATCGGGGTCTCAAAGGACAGCGATCCCCGCCACATGGTGGCGACCCAGTTGAACACTTTCACGCCAGTCGGAATCGCGATGAGCATGGTTGAGTACATGAAGAACAGCTGCCCGGTAACCGGCATTCCGGTCGCAAACATGTGGTGCGCCCAGACCATGAACGACAGAATCGCAATTGACGCGGTCGCATAGACCATCGACGCGTAGCCGAAAAGAGGTTTGCGAGCGAATGCCGGAATAACCTGCGACACCACGCCAAACCCTGGCAAAATCATGATGTACACCTCGGGATGGCCGAAGAACCAGAAGACGTGCTGGTAAAGCACTGGGTCTCCGCCGCCAGCGGCGTTAAAAAATGATGTGCCGAAATGCCGGTCGAACAGGAGCATGGTGACCGCGCCAGCCAGCACCGGCATGACCGCGATCAACAAGAAAGCGGTGATTAACCAGGTCCAGCAGAACATGGGCATCTTCATCATCGTCATACCTGGCGCGCGCATGTTCAGGATGGTGACGACAATGTTGATTCCACCCATGATCGATGACGCTCCCATTAGGTGGATGGCAAAGATCGTCATATCCATGCCCGGGCCCATCTGCGTAGACAACGGGGCATACATTGTCCACCCGCCTGCGGGTGCGCCACCGGGCATAAAAAAAGTGGCCGTCAGCATGATGGCTGCAACGGGCAGCAACCAAAAACTGAAGTTGTTCATTCGTGCAAACGCCATGTCGGATGCGCCGATCTCAAGCGGCACCATCCAGTTCGCAAATCCGACGAATGCCGGCATGATCGCGCCGAAAATCATCTCGAGTCCATGCATGGTCGTGAGCTGATTGAAGAATTCCGGGCGCATCAGTTGCATGCCTGGTTCGAACAGCTCGGCGCGAATTGCCAACGCCATTATCCCACCCGATAAAAACATCACGAACGAGAACAGCAGATACATCGTCCCGATGTCTTTGTGGTTTGTCGCAAAGACCCAGCGCCGCCATCCGTTTGGGATGGCGTGGCCTGCGTCGTGGCCAACTACATGATCGTGCGTGGTGGTACTCATAGCAGCTCCAGTTAACCGTACGGCTTGCCAATGTCGGAAGTTCAAATTAATTTAGGCGAGCCGCGCGACGCACCGCCGCATTTCGCCTGCAATGACTGCGCGTTGATGCACAGGCACATGAGTGCCCACGAGGACGACCTGTCCGGCACTACGAATTTCAATCTTTGGACGAGGCAACTTGTAGCCGATTCTGGCGCCCCGTTCCAGCACCACCGCACTGTGCTCCGGCTCAAATGCCGTTACGCGCCCGGGAACAAGTTCAACACTTGCGGGCATACAGTCGCGCATCGACTGACGCGTCTTGTCGACGTCAAACTGGCCACCGCCAACCAATGTCCACGCTGGTTGGTAGTAGTGAAATTCAGACGGATCCACCACGACAATGTCGAGATTCTTACTTATGTGTTTCAGGCGTGCGGCAACACTTACCCCTCCCACGCCTCCCCCGACAATCACAGCGCTATAGGTAATGGAGACATTTGTATTTAAAGCCACCACGCTTCCTCCAGTTGACGTTGGCGCCCTCGACACTATATTCTATAAAGATATAAGCTTATACGAAAAAGCGGTATAGCGTTTTTTTATGGGGTTATAGGGCGATGCTTTTCCGACAGCTCTTCGACAGCACATCAAGTACGTACACCTATGTACTTGCCTCTCGAGTAGGGGGAGAAGCCCTCATCATCGATCCGGTCAGGGACCAACTTGAACAGTATCTGAAGGTCATCGAAGAGCTGGATCTGAAGCTGGTCCATGCCATCGACACTCACACACACGCGGATCACATTATCGCGCTAGGAGACCTTCGAGACATCACGCATTGCACAACCATCATGGGCGAATTATCGCAGGCCCATTGCGTCTCGCAGCACGTGCACGAAGACGAGGTCGTGCGCGTTGACGGCATCGAGCTCAGAGCCATATACACACCGGGGCATACAGACGAATCATTCAGTTTTGTTTTGAACCCGAATGCTCCGCAAGCGGTCTTCACAGGCGACGTGCTGCTTATTCGTGGAAGCGGACGTACAGACTTCCAGGGTGGAGACGCACATCGGTCGTGGGACTCGATTGTCAATAAGCTCTTCAGGCTACCTGACATGACAACGCTTTATCCTGCCCACGACTACAAGGGCTGGACGGCATCCAGTATCGGCGAGGAGAAGCACTTTAATCCACGGCTTGCCGGCAAGACGGAAAGCGAATACGTCGACATCATGAACAACTTGCATCTTCCCAACCCGAAAATGATGGACGTTGCGATCCCGGCGAATCTCGCGTGCGGCCAGCCACCAACACTTTGAAGCGTCAAGGCTAATTAACATGTACGCCTCGACTGTTTTGACCCAGGGTATTGCTGAGGCAGCATGCGGTGGATTTGTCAGCTTTTCTTTGGGACTTGTCGGGGGAAATGGTTCAATTCTCGTCGTAGCAGCAAGCGTCTACATCAACATGCTCACGCGCGTGCCGGACACGTACGCTTGGGCCCCGCCTTTGCGTTCGCTGCGACCGGCGTGCTCGAGGCAACGTTGGGGTCGACAATAGGCAAGCTCGTCGATGGACAGAAATTTCATGGTGAGTCCACAGCGAGCATCTTCCAGGATACGCACCATCAGGCGTACGACGGAACACCGAACCCTAATGCGAATCTGATCGCCGCAATCCAGCGCGCAGAAGTGGAAGCGTCCGCCTGTGCGCAGGCGTTGATCGCAAACGGCTTCGCGATTGACGCACTTCTGCCCGGAGACACGCGATCGCTCTTGGCGCTCACGACCCTTACCGTTTTGGAACATGATGGATATAGCTTGATGCCACTGTAGAACTGTAGATGGCAAAAGTATGGGACCGTCATGAACGTGAGGCCTCTCGCTTTACCCCTGCATCCGCTGATTATTTATATTCAGTGTCGCGGTAGCGTTAAGTGTCGCGCAATTCTTAGGTCGCGGTGACGCGAGTATTCAAAAGGCGATCTTCACAAGCCTTTAGTTTGGGTTACTCGGTTGCTCATTTCTCGTTCGTCCTTCGTGATCCGCTTCTTTCCCTACTTCCAGGAAGATTTCTTGAAGATGTTCGATTTCGGCGACCCGTAGTTTTATCTTATCCCCGGCGCTGTCGCTGGACTTTGCGCGGCGGCACGCTTCTTCTTCTACCGTTCCCCTGCCATCCGCAAGCCTTTTATGGTTGTCTTGTCGTCAGGCGTACTTGTCTGGGGCGCAGCAAACGCCGACGCGGAATTCTCGAAGCCCCGGAATTCCTTCCAGCGATCGCGTTGATGAACCGATGAATCATCAGGGCGACTCGCAGCCCCTCACGAACGAGCAAGAGTGCCCGTCCCGCGTCTACTTATGGGCGTCATGTTGCAGCCCGTGCCAAGCGCAGGGGCCGGTACCCGCGCGAGCTCAGCTTGATCATTCAAACTTGCATAGTGTGCTCGTCAATAAGGGCGAAACGACGTAGATAATTTTCCTTTATAACGAGCTCATCGACGCGCTTGAGATCGCTGCGCGCTTTAATGCAAAGTCGCCGCAGGCCAAATAACGCCGCGCGAGAGTCGGATCTTGCGACATTAACGGTCATCCGAACGACGCCGCCCCTGCATTAGCAAACGGCGGTTGATGGCCGGTCTGAGACAGGACCTCCGCAAAATTAGCTCGCCGCAAGCCGGCGACGAAGTAAGCGCGCGCGGGAGCTCGGCTATCTAAATAACACGACGACCTTAATCGACGGCTCGTGCTCAATCATGTTTCCAACCATATTCTTTCCTCCACCGAAAAAGTTATATCGATCGGTAGGCGACATGCCGAACTCTGTCAGGGTCGACGAGTACCATAGCCGTCGTCGTTTGTAGTTGACGCAAGACGCAAGAAATTCCTTTCCAAACCATCAGGTGCGTCATGCTCCAAGAGTTTGTGCGCGCAACGTTAGTGCACCTGGAGGCAGGCCTCGGCTCGGTTGTCGATGCCCACGCACAATTGAGCAAGAAGGTGTGGTTGGTCGAAGTACCAAAGCCTGAAGTTAGTGGCGAGAAAGTGGCGAAGTGCACCCCGCAAACCCGCGTCGTTACTGAGTTTGCAAATTCCTGTGGGTCATCCGTGCAGAATCTCGCCGAAAAGATTTAGGACATGCCGCGTCGTCGCCAAAGTGAGCGCGTACACCTTCATGGAGACGTCGACCCATTGCCAACAGCGGCAGTTTTGCAATGCACCGTGCAAGGACTGTCGAGTTGTACGACGAGACGCTGGGACCCTAGGGGGAGGGGGTATCTGAGACTTGGCAGCTTTTTGACCCGGACACAGAGCGTTCTCTCACGCGCAGAAAAAATCCCCCTTTAACATTAAATGTTAAAGGCTTTAACATGGCCCTAATTACCCTGAATCCTTTACTGGCGGGGCTTTGAGGCAATTCGGCACATGTTAAAGCGATGTTAAAACATGTTAAAGATGTTAATGCTCGGAGCCGATTGTCTAATGTCACCAGCAGGTCAAATTTTTAGCTTCTCAAGCACAAAATCCGAGCGAACCGAAAGTTCCGTCGGCACCTGTTACAGCGGTTCGCGCTCTCCCCATGATTGGGCGTAGCATCGTCAATGTGCGCGGTATGGGAGAGCGTCCTGCCACGAAGATACGTATTGGCACGTGCTAATTTATCGCACCACGCTCAAAAACCAGGAAGCCCTATGCCAATCGCTTTACTTCGTGGCCTTACTTCGCCCGACCGAACTGACCAAGGCAATCGGCGGCTTGGCTGTACCCTATGCTTTGTTGCCGGTGCGGCGAATGCGGGTGGCTTCCTAGCCGTTGGACAGTACACGTCTCATATGTCTGGTCTAGTGTCCTCGATCTCCGACAACGCCGTGCTGGGACAAACCACGCTCGTCCTTTCAGCTGGGTGCGCTGTGACGGCTTTTATCTTGGGCGCGGCGACATCGGCGATCCTTATCAATTGGGGACGCCAACGTCTGGCACGTAGCATCTACGCGACGCCGCTGCTGCTCGAGGCTGCGCTTCTCTTAGTTTTTGGGCTGCTGGGGTCGCATCTTGTGACGCACAGGCTCCTGGACACTCCGCTCACCGTAGCGCTCCTCTGTTACGTCATGGGACTGCAAAACGCGATGATTACGAAAATCTCGAAGGCAGAAATCCGTACGACGCACGTGACTGGACTCATCACCGATATCGGCATAGAGATAGGAAAAGGGTTGTATTGGAATCGAGGCAGTTTCTCCGATGGATCGGGCTATGTTCGTGCCAATCGCGCGCGCCTTTCCTTGCTGGGTTCTCTACTGGGCATGTTTGTGCTGGGCGGCTTCGCTGGCGCGATCAGTTTCTCGCATATCGGCTTCCTCGCGACGCTTCCTCTAGCAAGCTTGCTCTTGATGCTCACACTGGTTCCACTCTTCGACGACATCAGCGCGATCCGGCGGCGCGCTCGTTCCTAGCGTCTAATCTACACGGACATCCTAGGACCCGCGCCGGTCAAGGTACGCACGAACACGCTCTATCAGACTATCTGACCGACTTGGCTTACGCCTCCTCGCACGTACATTCGGCGGGCCGATTTCGACAAGGCAAAGCTTCTAGCCACTTGATCGGTGCAGGTCGGTCGTCCCGCGTCGTCTAGCAAGCCATGAGTTCGGTTCGCCTTCGCGAGCGGCTCGCATCGTCACTTACATCGCTCTTATTGCTCTATACCGATAAGTGCGATCCTGATTGAAGGATCGATCTGCAACGCGCGTGTGCTTGCATCAAGCTGAGCTTGGGGCAATGTCCACTCCTGCGGGTCGACGTTCGTAACGACGCCGAAGTCGGGCAATCCTTGCGCAGAGGACGATTACCGGATTGCCAGCAGCGATTTTTCCCGCATCAAAGTGGTGCTCTAGCAGCAGGCCAGCGCCGCGGCGATTCCACTAATCGGCCAACTCCTCAATTTTTAATTTCGCGGGTGTAGAAATTTGACGGAACGGTCGGTCCCAACGCAAATCGCTCCAGACTTTTACACCCCCTCCCCATCAGCTTGCCGCTTCCATGCCACAATGCGATCAGTTTGTCAGTGAAGGCACCGAGCCGTACCGCGACGCTCGGGGTGATGCTGGCAGTCGATCCATCTCGTAGCGGTCTTTCGCATCGGTAAGCTGGGTGATCGCCGCTCGTCCTCCTAGCCTGCCGAACGCGCTGAACAGTATTCGCCGTACGCGTCCGGTTGATTCACCCGCAGCCTGCGATATGGATCGTCTCAGAGATTGCATGCGCACACGCGCGAACTCTAGTGTCGAAATCTTTTCTCAATCCTCCCTTTCCGATGAACGACGATCGCGGCAGGCGATCCGTCACCAAAGCGCACTGCCCCGGGTTCAGGGTATGCGTGTGCTACTAGCGTGAAGCCCTCAGCAAGGACATTATCCCCACTGCGATATCGTCTCGCTTCTCGTGCTGATGCTTCCGAAGCTCTCGGATGAGCGCCTGCTCATTTGGATTAAGCTGGCACTCGAATTCCTCTCCAAGGATTAAGTAGCTTAAATTCACACCCGACAACCCGAGGTTGTATAAGTAAAGCAAATCTGGCTCTCGCGAGCCATTCTCATAGTTGGATTGAGTTTTTGCTGTAACGCCGCCTCGTGCTGCAAATTCACGCTGCGACTCGCCAAGTTCATTGCGCGCGCGGCGTAATCGAATCCGGAAAGCTTCCAATCTGCTTTTCATTCGTGTTTCTTACCTAGCTTGATCGACGATCACCATCGTTGTAAGACTGTCGAATTCACGCATATCGAAAATAGGTTTTGAGCAAATGTTTGGCAGAAGCTGTGAAGAGAAGTCCTCGACCATGGCACAGTCACGAAGCCGCCGTCGCCGCTTCGCCTCGCCACCTTTCGAAAAATTAACAGCTATGCCCGCTTTAAATGCTTGCTGCATGATATCTATCACTTGGTCGTTTCGTTTTCTGCGGGCACTCAAGACTATTACGTTTGATACGGCGGAATCGGAACATACGATCCAAACTTCCGCTGAAACACCGTCAAGCGGGTTGCTTTGAACGAGTGTCCACCGATCGATCACGGGAAGCTAACTCCGACTTCATTGGTAACGGAATCGCCCCGCTCGACCGATCACGTGATGTATGCACCCGTAGATATTCTTTTCGGAACCGCCGCATTTTGCCCATACAACAACATGGTTCAAGCACCTTCGGCATCGCTAGCTGCGACCGACGTTTGCAGCTGGACTGTAGCTCACATGAAGGCCAGCAGCACCCTGTCAGTGCTTCGTACGAGATTTGCACTCGTAAACAACCAACCGATACCAAGCGACTCAAAACTCAGCCCAAACGGTTTGCAAAGATACCGTCTTGGATGATCCTTGTGATAGCTTTGTGCTTAAGCGATCAGTTCATTATGACTTCGCTTGCGCGCAATTGCCAATTTTAAGAGATCTTAAATTTTAAGTTGGGTCGTTAAGAAATTAAAAATCGACGATGACGGAGATTCATTCAGGCGCTCCGTCTCGATTTAAGGTCATCTCACGCATGGCTTACAGCGGGCGTAGATTGACATATTGATTGCTGCTGTTGGTTAAAAGCGTAGGCGCATTAACTTAATCGATAATGTTCTGAAACAGTTGATTAACCTCTTAGATATCACGTCTGATGAGCCTCGCCAACACCTCGCGAAGCAGTAACCGCAGGTAGAAAGAAATAATCAGAGATGAATACGGCAGAAAATCGTTTTGATATGGACGAAACGGTCCGCGTGCAACGGATTCGACAGGATGCCGTGCATATTAGTCAATTTGTATTGCGCACCCCGCTCATTCGCCTCTCATGGCTGAGCACTCCTACTAGGACGGTCTGGGCCAAGCTCGAATGCCATCAGATCACCAATTCTTTCAAGGTCCGCGGCGCGTTCAACGCAGTTCGTAAGCTGCCACTGGGCCAGCGCGTGTACACCGCGTCCGCGGGCAATCACGGCATTGCGATTGCGCATGTTGCGCAGACGCTCGGATTTCCGTGTGTGGTCTATGTGCCCGTCAACGCGTCCGAACTCAAGCTGCGCAGGCTTATCCAACACGGTGCGAGCGTCGAGCAGGTCGGGCGCGATCTGCACGAGGCCGCCGAAGTTGCAAAGGAACATGCAGTGGCGACCGGAGGGGCGTTTATCTCGCCTTTCTCGCATGAGGACGTGATCGGCGGCCAGGGTAGCCTCGCGCTCGAGGTGCTTGAGGACATCGACGCCCCGATCGACACCGTGATCGCGCCGCTCGGCGGGGGCGGGCTAATCGCCGGCATTAGCCCCGTGTTCAAGACGCATGATCTGCAGACACGGGTGATCGGCGTGCACCCGGAAGTGTTTCAGCGCAGATTGTTGAGCCCTGGTGATGCGGCACTATCGAAACCGGTGCGCCCGACGCTGGCGGATGGCCTCGCGGTGCAGCACGATGTGCTCGACGGCGAGTTGGAGGCGCGCGTGCGCGGCGCGCTTGACGGTTTCGAACTGGCCAGCGAGGCCGACATCGGAAACGCGGTGATCGCGATGCTCCACAACGAGAGCGTCCTAGCCGAAGGTGCCGGCGCCATCGCGCTCGTTCCGCTGATCCGGGATCTTGACGCAAAGCAGTTTCGCGGCAATGTCGTTGTGATCGTCAGCGGCGGGAATATCGCGAGCGCATCGGTCACGAAGTGCCTTATGACGAGTGTTGACGATCCGCGCGTATCCGCCTTGCTCGGACACCGGTCGGCCCGCCTCGCGAGCGAAACGGTCCGCAAAGACAGGTGCTCCGAAACCGACGCACGCGGCGCGATAACTCCGCTGTCACTCAACGTCTCGAGCATATGGGCGACGCTTCTCGCCACGCTGTCGAGGAAATTCGCCACGCTGTTCGACGAACTACAGCAGCACGCCGAGTATGTCGACCATCACAGGCTCGACGCCCATGCGCACGTCGCGCGCCACGTGGTCGACGCAACCCGGTCCGCGATCGAGCGGCTCGACGCAACACTGCGCACGCCGCACTCCGACGCCGACCGGCGCGCCACCTATCGGTTGATGATTCAGGAATACAGCTTCTTGAGAAATAGTCTGTCGTGGAGCAGCGCGAGCAGTGATCAGAGTCGCTGCGTTATGTTCTTCGATCCGCAGGAGAACTCGGGCGCGACCGTGAACTACGACAGGTATGGCTCGATGCTGCTGCGCAAGAAGGAGATTTCGTTGCTGCAGAGCCTCGGGTTCGACGTGGCCCAGAACGACCTGTTGCTTGTCTCGTCGGGACAGGCCGCGTATGGGGTGATCGAGAGCTTCCTGCTGTCAGAGGTGCTGCATGCCGGGACGGTGATCGCGACGAGTCCCTACATTTATTTCGAGGCGCTTGAGCAGTTGCAGCGGCTACGCCACGTCTATCTGCACCGTGCGCCTTCGTGGCATCCAAATTCGCTTATTGAGCTCGTCGAGAGAGAAGACGCGCGGGTCGTCTTCCTGGATCCGCTCGCGAACCTCGGCACAATGAACTCGATCGACCTGCAAGCTTTCGCAGTGCGTCTATCGGGCCGGGATTGGTCCAACCGATGGTTCGTAATCGACGGCACGATGGTGTCAGGCGGCATCAACGTCTTCTCGATCTTCAACAAGCCCGAGCATCCCAAACTTCTCTATTACGAGAGCGGCAGCAAGTATCTGCAGCTCGGACTCGACCTCCAGATGGCAGGCGTGGTGGTCTGCCGTAAGTCGGTCTCCGACAAGCTGGCGATCGCCCGTCGGAACCTGGGCGCCGTAATGTACCAGAGCTCGATCAGCCGCTTCCCCGACTACGACCGCCGCATCTATCTGACTCGGATGGCGCTGTTGACCCGCAACGCGGAAGCTCTCTTTGCGCGCCTTAAGGACGATGCAGAGCTGAGCGAACACCTGGACCCCGGATACCCGAGCAACTGGGGCAATCTTGGCTGGGCGCACGGCGGCGGCGTGGTCGCGGTCCGCTTGCGGAAGACTGGGCTGAACAACCATGCATGTCTCGATGCCCTGATAGATCAGTTGCTCGAAGAATGCCGACGCGCGCGCGTTGCGCTGACTAAAGGCGTGAGCTTCGGATTTTCCACGACCCGAGTCTCCGCGGCCGCGGCGATGGCAGACAACATGCCGCCTTTCCTCCGCTTCTCAGTCGGCGAGGAGACCCCGGAGGAGATGGCGAAGCTGACCGAGGTCATCGTCAGGACGATCGCAGAATTCGTCAGGGCCGGCGCAGCATTATTGTCTTGAGAGGGCAAAAAGGTGATGCTAAATCAGCAAGGATACGACCTTGTCGACATCGGAAACCACCGTTCGCTTACCTACAGTTGCGTGCGAGCCAGCGCGTATGCGGCCAGTTTCAAAAGATGTCTGCGGCGCCCGGAGTCGGGCGACGAGCGCGAGCAATTGCGGGACTTGCTCAACGAGCAGTTGCGCGCCGCCTATGACATGCGCCGGGAGGACAGCTTGCATGCACTCCACGCGAGTCTGAACGAGATCCTGTTCCGGCGCTTCAATCGCACGCGGGATCACGTGGAGCGCTCGCCGCTCATGTTCGAAGTGCAGCAGCGCATCATCGAGGCGCAGCTCGATGCGGATCTGCAATCATTCAAAGAAGAGTCGCTTCCTCAGTCGGCCGACGCATTCGAGCACTGGTACGACGCGCGTTCGAGATTAGACGGCCGTACACCCCACCGGCTCTTCGATTTCATCCAAACGCAGGCGAACGAGGCGCAGTTTCGCCGATTTATCGAGGTTGAAGCTGGCGTGCACGTATCGTTTGACGACGTGCTAGCGCTCGCCCAGGTCGGCGTCCGCGGCGCGCCCAAAAGCGAGTTCTTCCACAACCTACAAGACGAGGTTGGCAGCACGAATCCGGACAAGTTTCATCTAACGATGTTCGAGCGGCTTGTTGAGGGGCTTGGCATTCGTTCAATTTCTCGTGACGCGTTGCCGTGGGAAGCGCTTGCTTGCGGCAGCTACATGATGTTTCTCGCGCACTTCCGCGACTTCTACCTATATTGCGTTGGCTATCTCGGGTGTCTCGAGGCAATTACGCCAGCCCGCTTCGGCTCCATCGCCCGCGGCGGCGCCCGTCTCGGCGTCGACGAGTCGTTGTTGGACTATTACGCCGAGCATAGCGTACTGGACACCCAGCATGCCCAAGGCTGGCTTCACAACATCATCCTGCCTGCGATTTACGAAAACGGCGCGCAAACGAGCCGTGATATCGCAACAGGCGTTCGTTTGCGCGAATGCGTGGCGGAAAGATACTGGGACGCGATGCTTGCCGAGCTGACCGCGCCGCGTCGTTCTACACGAAAGGGAACATGACGTTGAACTGCATCCTATTCATCGAGGCAAGTATCACAGGCGCAGGCGAGGTTGCGTGTGCGCACGCCAAGCGCGCCGGTCTCATCGTCGTCCTGATGAGCGCGGATCCCCAGCGCTACGGAGAGCGGATCTTGGCGCATTGCGACATCGTGAGGGTAGTCGACACGACGTCCGCGGCCGCGCTGATCGCCCACGCCGACATCGTCGCGCGCAAGCATTCGATCGTTGGAGTCGTAACGACAAGCGATTTTCACGTCGTCCAGACGGCGACGCTCGCCGCGCAACTCGACCTGCCCGGCAATAGCCCCGACGTTGTAGATACCATCAAAGACAAGTTCAAGATGCGCGAAGCGATCGCGCGGATCGCGCCGGGGCTCAATCCTGCCTACACGCAAGCGCACACGGTCGACGATGCGCTGCAGTTTGGGGCGTCGGCCGGATATCCGCTTGTCGCGAAGCCGCTGACAGGCAACGACAGCCTATACGTCAAACTGATCGAGCATCCTGATGCTCTTCATGCGTACTTCGACGCGCGCAAGCGCTGGGGGCGCGACGTGTCAGGGCAGGAGTTCGCACATGGTGTGCTGCTCGAGGAGGCGATCGGTGGTGACGAGTATTGTCTCGACCTGCTGCGCGCGCCCGGCGGCAACCTTATTTCAATCGGTGCCTTCAGCAAGAAGATCTCCGGGCGTGATATCGGCCATTTCATAAAAATAGGCGCGAGCTTCCCGGCCGACCTCCGCAACACCGAGCAACTCGTCGACGCGATCGCGCCGGTCGTCGATGCGCTCGGCTTCGAAGTGGGCGCGATCAATATCGACTGCAAGATCGTCGACGGCGACCAGGTCAAAATTCTTGAAATGAATCCACGTCTGGTCGGCGATCAAATGGGCAGCCACATGATCGAGATCGCAACCGGCCAGAACCCCGCGCATGCGATCGTCGACGTCGCGTGCGGTCTACCGCTTCTCTGGCAGCCCACGCGCAGCCGAGGCGTGGCAATTCATCGACTGACGATGCCTCGCTCCGGCTATTTCGACGGCATTTCCAATGGCGCGGAGCTGGCGGCGCACGACGGCGTGGAGTTCGTGAACGAGTTACGCGCGCGCGGGCAGTGGATTGAAACGGCTGAGTCGAATCAAGGCGTCGTCGGCTCGATCATAGTTTCGCAGCCTTCGGCCAATGAAGCTATGACGCTCGCGACCCGTCTAGCCGCCGACGCGAAGATCCGCGTCACACTCTAACCCAGACTAGCGGCTCGGCCGCATTTGCGGCCAATCGCCCATTCTTTCGTTCTCGAGACCTATGGCCACACAGCCTCGTGCTTCGTTGTCCCGCTTCCTAGCGCTTCCCGTCGCGGTACGCGCCCAGCTCTGCGCAACCATGCTCAATAGCGCAAGCGTCATCGTCAAGCTGTTCATGCCGTTGCTCTTTCGAGGCAGCTACACGCTCGGGTTTGGAACAATTGGAATGCTGATGGCCGCCTACGGAGCGGGTTGCGTCGCTGGTGCCTATGCTGGCGGGGCTTTGACGGACCGAGTGGACTCGCGCAAGCTCACCGCAGTCTGTCTCTGCGCAAGCGGTGCCTTGTCCGCCGGCCTGTCGCAATTGCCCGCAGTGACCTGGCTGCTAGTCATCGTGCCTGCAATCGGTATCGCGGACGGCGCGTTCCGGCCCGCGAATCTGCGGCTCGTGATGGAAGCCGCCACGTCAGACAATGCGAGCTGGATGCAAGGCCTGCACAGGATCTGCTTTAACCTCGGCGTGGCGCTCGCCAGCGTCGCCGCTGCCGCGCTGTCAGGCATCGGCTACCCAATATTGTTTGCCGCTGCCGGCATAGCGAATGTTCTTGGCGGGGGCCTGGTGATTTGTCACGCGAGCAACCGCGCCAGAGTGACTGACTCGCGATTGAGCCGCGATTTAGTCGACGCCCGCGCGGTCGCCTGCGGATCCTCATCTGCGGCCGCATCTCCGTGGGCCGATCGCGCGTTCCTACTTTTCGTGCTCGGCCAATTGATCGCACTTGGCATCTTCGACCAGATGTACGGTGCGTTTGGTTTGTTCCTTTCCGAAGATTATCGGCTTGACGCACGCTGGATCGGCTATCTGTTCTCATTCAACGCGCTCCTAATCGTAGTCGCTCAAGCGCCGGCTATGGTGCTGATCGATCGCATCGGCTTAGTCGCCGCGAGTCGGTGGGGCACATTACTGCTCGCGGTCGCGTTTCCGTTGCTGAATGTCGGCCACGGCCCCGCGCAGGCCATCGCGACGATGGCCTGCATCACAGCGGCCGAAATCCTACTAACGCCTGCGTGGACGCTAGCCGTCATGAACCACAGCGACGGTCGCGACCGCGGCCGCTATTTGGGGATATTCACCGCCGCCTGGCTTGGCCATTCGCTGTACGGCCCAGCCGCGGGCACACTAATATACGGCACGCTGGGCGGCTGCAATCTGTGGTGGGCTTGCGCGGCGGCCGGCCTCGTCGTCTGGACGTTGCACCGTCGGGTGATCGGCAGACTGTCGCATCAATGCCGCGAGGATGAGCGTTCTATCGCAATATGAGGGAGTCTCGGCAACGGAAATTCGTACGCTACGCTCACCCGCCGCCGGCTTGGCGCTGTCATAGGTTCGGCGACTGCCCGCCAGTGCAGCACGAATTGGCCATGAAGGGAAGGTCGAGGTCGCCGTCCGGCCCGAATGCACGCGGAGTCATCCAGAACTATTCAAGACCGATTAGGCGAACAATTCGTGACTGGTACCGCTTCAACCCGGCAACAAGCGGTCGGGTCGGGTCAACATCCAATGCGGATATGCAAGGTTTCGTCCGCCCACGCTCAACGGCCGGTCTTCGGCGAGCAGGTCGCAGGTGGCATTGCCTCAACGCTGCCATGAAGAGCCATTCGGGTCGTCATCCTGAACGTCCGCATTTGCCTAAACACGAGATATCCAACAAGCGCGGAGACTGTCTGCGACAGGTCGTCTGTCGCTGGTTGGTTTGAGCGCTATCGGACGCAAGTCGCAGCAGTCGCGAAACTCGCCCGATAGCGAGCGGTTCGTCGACGTGATCTATGGGACACTTCCTGCCAAGATAAGAGAAGTTATCGACAAACGCGACGCGGTCAATTAAAGCGCGTCAAGGGGAGCAAAAATGATGGACGCCAAGCAATTGTTCCGCGCGGTCAGCGACAAAATGCGCAGTGATTTTGAGCTGGCCGCGCAGTTCGTACATAAAGGCACTCGTGGCACTGCCCGCGAAAACACGCTTCGTGACTTTCTAGCAAAAGGCCGCCTGCCCGCCAAGTATGGCTTAGGCGCAGGGGAAGTGGTAGGACATGTACGCGACGTATCTAGGCAGTGCGACATCGTTGTTTATGACTCAATGTACGGCCTCTCGCTGCACTATGACGAAGATAATCAAATCTACCCCATTGATTCCGTCTACGGAATTATTGAGGTCAAGTCAGGCCTTTCCAAAGCCGAGTTACTTGACGCCCTGGAAAAAATAAAAGTCTTCAAAGAGATGACTGTCGGCGGTGCAATTGCGGAGCCTATGGGGAGTGGGTTCACCATCGTCCGCCCTAGGCCTAGACCGTTTGGCGTCGTTTTTGCTTACTCACTAGATGGGAACTCAATAGATTCCCTGTACGAAAACCTGAAAGAGTGGGAGTCAAAAAATTCTCCCACAACTTGGCCAAATCACATATGCGTCCTGAATGAGGGATGCATTCATCATCAGCATCTGTTTGAAACCTGCTTAGACAGTGAGACTATAACAAATAAATGCATCTCGGTTCCGCTGAAGTATGGCAACGACAGTCTGTTCAAATTTTATTGCGCTATACACGATATGTGCTCACGCATGAAGCTCGGGCCGGTTGAATTGGAGCGCTATTTTTCCCCTGGAGTTAAGATCGGTCGTTTTTCGGTATTCGGTCGAATTACGGAGGCGCAAGTGGCGTTCGACGGAAAATTACCAGTTCCGGCCCGCCTCAAAGAATCAACTCTAGAAAAGATCGTGGCTTGGTGCGCGAAGACCAAAAAAATACGCCATTCCGATTTACTTAAGAAGCAATTCGGAAAACTGCCGTTGGGCGTAGCCGAAAATTCAACCGGGATGAATGCATTACTCTATCTGTACAATCCAGACAATTTTCTGGGAATTGACAAAATTCAAGCCAATCCGTCAACAGAGGAAAACATGCCGACAGACCATTTTTCGACCCTGCTAAACGTACTGGACGTGACGATTGACGGTGACCTGTATGCGCTGGCTATGGGTAGTCTGAACGCTGCGGATTGGGAGCCCCTCAAGTAGACATGCTGTGCCGATGCGGCCGGATCAAGAACCTCGAACCGACGGCTGCGGACAAGCATAGCGGTTCGATAAGCGGCATGGTGACGCTAAAGCACGGGTGCCCACCAATGTCGGCATGCCGGCCATGGCGATGGCCCTTCAAGACGAAAGAGTCGGTGATGGTCAACAGCATCAAGGAAGGCGACAACGTCAAAGTGCGTGTCGAAAACGTGGACGGGACGCAGATCCTTGTGAAGATGGCAAAGCAGTAAGCACCGGGCAGGCGCGGCGCCACTCGACGGTCTCCGCTGCCTGCCGAAGAATCACGGCCGCATTTCAGCAAGACGACTTCGATGACCGCTATGCGACTACGTGCGGACGCTCGCTCACAAGTTGTTAACGACCGCCACGGGTCGGGAGTACGCACTGCCGACTGGCCGCTTTCCAGCTATAAGTTCGAAGAGCGGACTGCCGCAGCCCGACCCATTGCCGCCGGTCGGGCTCTCATGGTCCGAACGGTCGGTAACAAAGTGGAGCGGCCGGGCCGCACCTTAAGCATTGGGCTCGTGTTGACCATTGCCGACGTTCGGCGATACGGGGCGATGCGTCGGCTGCAAGTTCACCACTTCTCACCGTCAATGAATAAGTCCTTCCGCCCTTAAGCGGAAGTGTCTCTGCTCGCTCGCCCCGACCTCTTAGGGACGGATTTGCGACGTTCGACAAGATGAACGCAACTAGAAACATCGATCGTGCAGAGTTCTGGCTGCGGGCCTGCGGTTGATTCACTTCGGATCCGTGCGGCCAAAGCACGCAACCGCTCCACCACCGCCCCGAAGTTCAGAAAAGTGCCATCGGGAAGCTCCCAGCCTTTTGGACGCGGCTTTTGGTGTACCAGAAGGAGGATGCCCTCGCGACCATCTTTTCCGCGTAGATACTGGCCGCATAGCTGCTTGATCAGCGCGTCCTCAAGCTGCTGCATCGTCCAGCTTTCCGCAACCTTGATTTCAGTAGCCACATTCGCGTCGCTGGCCTTCGCCCGGAATCGCAAGTCTGGCTCCTTCTCGTCCGCAACTCGCACCTCGCGCTCAATCGAATATGATGTTCCCTGCGCCTGTCTTAGTCGATCTGCCAACCAATTCTGTACAGCCGCTTCGTCAGGCTGCGCGCTCAAGGTGGTGCCTTGCTGGAAATCACCGTGAACGAGGTCGTGTTGCAGATCTTCCAGGCGCTGCAGCACCACAACTTGCAGTTCCTGTCCGGTCACCGGCTGCCGCTCATACTGCTGCTCAACTTGGAAGGGCTCATCGCCGCGCCAGACTGTATGCTCCGCATCATTGGCTGCTCGTTCCTGTGCCAGCGCGAGCAGGCGCGATCGAGCCACCGGAAAATTGGGCGCCTCCATTAGACGCAGGATCGCGGAATACGTGGCATGCCCTGGCATGGTAACCAGAGCATTGAATGCGGCGGAGCGGGCCTCCTGCGCCTCGTCACGTTCGTCTGGCGAATATACGCCCTTATTCGTGCGGTCCCGGTCATCTTCCATTCGCACAGTGCTGTATGCGAGCAGGACCAGGCGTTCCAGCGTTGCTACGTCGAGATGCACTTGAGACGGTGCAGTGAGCGACCACCGAGAACCGAAAATCTGTGGCAGTACACGCTCAACGAGCGCCTTTTTCTCCGCTTCGCCCATCACATCTAGCTTCGTTTTCAGGCTGTCCGTCGCATCTTGCGCATTGATCGCATATGCAACGCCTAGGTATTGCGCACTGACCTGCGGCTCTGCAGACGACCGAAATCTGCCTAGCACCAGCTCGTAGAGCGCCTGCTTCCAGTTACCGGACAGGCCACGCTTTAGGATGAACAGCAACGGCCGCAGTGCAGCCCTGTTCAAGTCAGGTCGGGCGTTCAGTTCGCGCATCAGGGCCGGTGACATCAGGCGCACAAGGCGATCATCGCTACGGCTAATCGCGTCAAGTATCGTGTAATGTCCTTCCGGTGTAGACTCGTCTAGGTTGCTCGCGACCTCTCGCACCAACACGTCTTCTACCGCGGTGGGCCATGCTAATACCAATGCTGCGATCCACTCGGGAAACCCGTTGAGTTCCAGCGTCGCATATTCAGCGGCGCGGATCGCCTGTTGTTCAGTCAGGTGCTGCGCCCAATCGCTCCGCACTGCTGCTTCAATCGAAATTCCCGTGAGGCCTAGGCAATCAATGGTGCTGACGAGATTGCGCTCGCTGGGCGGGCGCGCGCTGCGCAGTGTCGGTCTCCAGGCTCGCCAAATTCCCGGCAGCCCGGCAGCAAACGCCGTTGCCACCTCCTGACCGACAAGCTCTCGAATGGGCTCGACGTTATCGATCGCGTAACGCGAGTTAGTAGGGGTGGCCTGGTTAAGCAACTGCCAAAGACTGTACATCCGGCCATCAACACTCGTTGTTGTGGTGGGGTTCAGTCGACGCAGTTGCTCGGGATTTGCACGCAGATCCTCGATAAAAGCGATCCAGGACAGCTCCTGCTCGGACCGTTTGCGCTCGGCTTCCCTCACGCTCTCTGCCAGCTCTTCCTCGCTCTTGATTTCTTTCGCCGACTTCATGCGCGGCGTCATCCATTCAACATAGGCGGCCCGCATCTCCGCGTCCGTCGCTGCAACGCCGGCAATACGCGCCTTCAGCGCCGCTGACTCACCCGATGTGGACCAAAGATTAAGCGCCGAATTGATGGCCAGTTGCCGCTCAGTCGCGTGCGTCCGAGATGCACCATCGAGCAGAAGCCAGTCAATGTCGTCGAGCACCAGCCCTGAAGACCAGCCGAGGAACTCCATCTGGAACCGATGGAGCAATGGGCGTCCCATTAGCGTTCGGTGGTTGCGCAGCCGATCCGCAGCCCGCCAGAAGGCGGCACGACGACGCTCCGGCGTTTGAAGCAGCAAGACAACTGCACCGGACTCACCCTCACTCCGCCGGTTCCTCATATTCAGACGCCGATCGCCGATACGCAGCAATGCGTCGATCGCTGCATTCGGCGCGAGGTGGGGGGGCGACACATCCAGCAGACACCGTGCGGCCGCGCCGAGTGCAGGAGCATATTGCTCATCCCGCGGCGACCTTTCACCAATATCCGGTTGCGGGCCCGCTTCCAGCTGTTTCAAGAGCCCTTCGATCAATCTGGTCAGGTCGGCGGCGCTTGATAACCGCTCGACCAGCTCCGCCCCGTGCCATTCGAAATTGAAGCCCCCTCCCTCTGCGTCGCCGATTTGAACGATCGCCAGAATGGCCACCAAGTCATCGAC
The DNA here is from genome assembly GCF_000402035.1 of Caballeronia insecticola. GTDB lineage: Bacteria > Pseudomonadota > Gammaproteobacteria > Burkholderiales > Burkholderiaceae > Caballeronia > Caballeronia insecticola. Next base: position 751,117 of record NC_021287.1, on the reverse strand, counting down.
GCTGATAAGTTGAGGGAATAGGTCTTCGACGGCTTCCCAGACGAGCGTTGGCGACATTGATGCGCAATGCAACTTGATGTACTCGGCATACCGCCTCCGTGTGCCTTCATCGCCAGTTGCGAGCAACGCGCGGCCGGCGGTCATGGCCGTGTAGAGATCTCCGTATTGACCGAATGACGCAGAGATCGCGAGGTCGGTGCAATTTCCGATCTTGCCCAACCAAATCAACCGCAGCACGAAACGGCGAATTTCGCCATGTCCCTTATCTGCTACCCAGATGTCCCGCAACGCCGGAGCAATGTCCGGCTGGGCGAATCGTGCGAGGCTGCTGAGATCCAGCAGCGGCACTTCTTCGTCCCGGCGCATCCGTTCCACCATCGCCGTCAGCAACGTCCGTCTGGTTTCAAATGAGAGATGAGCAGGATCTCCTGCGGTAAACAGCAGAAACGGCGCGCGACGCACAACCTCGGCAGCTACGCTTTCATCCCACAGCGCAAGCCAGGCTGCCACTTCCGACATCGACGGTCTGACCAGTTCAACTTCATAGGTCCGTGAAAACAGCAGATCATGCAGTCGGCGTTGCGGCAGATTGGCACGACGTAACCGCTGCAGCCAACGTGCTGTCAGATATGACCGCACTGCGCCTTCGTTGTCGTTATGCAACCTCGCGCGCCCAAAGGTTGCTGGGTCGAACACTGGCCGCGTGAGCAGCCTTATCCGGTCCTCACTAGACCAGTCCGGCAGCACGTCGTCGATCTTGGCTGCAGTTCCTTCGCTTCTGAGTTCGGCTACGTTATCCGGTATAGCGATGGTTGACTGCCGTCCAAACACCAGTGCCGCACCGATCCGCTCCAGGCCGTGTTGGGCGCGCACGGCGTCGAGCCTATCGCGACGACTGCGCTCCGGGTCGGTTTCCTGTAGTCGCTCGCGCAGCCCCACTTCGATCATCACGCTGAAATTGCCAAGCCGCCCGTGGCGGTGCCAGTAGCGCACGATCCAGTCCAGATCGAGCGGGCGGCAGGCGAATCCCCACAGGCTTCCCGCCTCAATAGCGGCCATCAGCCCATCGAGGTCCGGAGCGCCTTTGGCAGCAGCATAGGTCCGCACCTGCCCTATATTGAGCTGGGCCATCACCACGATCAAGGGTGTTTCCGCAGGAGTCGGCTCGGGGCGCTTCTCGTTACGCAGGACTTGGCGTACCAGATTTTCAAGTGTGGGAAGCGGCTCGGCGGGGTTGTCGCGTGGGAGTGGCAGTTCTTCCTTCAGCCGCTGGGCATCCCGCGCGAATTCCCAATCGGTGTGTCGGCCGGATAGGACGATGTGTGCGCGCCCCTCTCCATCAGCAATCCCCTCGGCTATCTGTCGCAGCGCTCGCTCCAGCCGGACATTGTCGAGCTTTGCCTCGTCGATGGAGTCAATAAAAAACCATCCCGGTTCACTGCTGTTGCGCCAGGCAGTCAAGCGCTGACGGTCAGCGGGCCGCAAAGCCTTGTCGAGCCCGTCTCGTCCAACATCCTGAACAGTCGCATACACAGCAAACCGACCTGCGGCTGCCTGCTGGCGCGCCTGCTCGGCCAACTCTTCGGTCTTGCCACTACCCGCCTCAGCGAGAATCACAACCCGGCGCCTGGCGAGTAGCTCGGGCCAGCCTAACAAACCATCCGAAAAGCCCGCAGCCACTCGATATCTTGAATACGCCCCCCAGTCTGTACTTTCTTTCCATTCGTAAAACTGCCGGTTCAGCGGGATTGTCGTCATTGGTAGCGTCGCGCTATAGGGTCTCAAAGCACAATCGGAATGGTATAGCGCGCAGGCTCAAGTGCCAAATCGCGACAATTGCTTTCCAAGCCTCTTCTCGGCGGCTCCTAGACGGGAGTTAAGTCAGGAAGTGTTGATTTGGAACGAACAGAGAACCGAATGTCCGCTTAGAGTCGTGAGTGTGATTTTCTGATGTGGGCAGTTGCAGTCCCGCGGCGTGGCACCGCCAACGTCAGCAATCCTCTTGGCTGCTGACGTTAGACTGAACTGGCATCAACGTCAGCTAAGGCCGACAAGCGCGCGTTCCGCATCGAGCGGATCTCCGGATGGATCAGCCGTTCGAGCGACCACTCCATGGCTCAGCCGAGTGGCAGAAGTTGGCCGATCGTGCGAGTTCGTCAACGGCTGCTTATCGGCACTCCACTTCTCGAAACTTGGATCCGGCTGACTGACCGCTTTGGAGACGGCCGTCTGATCAGAGTGGGTCAGGAGTGCGCATTGTCGAGCGACCGCTTCTGGGCAGTACAAATTTATCGACCGCTTTGCAGCGATAAGGCTGGAGAGCGGACGGCCGCAGCCTGGCCCGTTCCACCATAAGCTATCGCGCAAACCGGTCGTTCAGCTACCCTCGACTCAGATAGCCGCAAAAGACCGCGCCCAACGTGTCGGCGCTCGAAGCATTCAGACCTACTGCGCTCGAAGAAGCGGCAGCCAGACCACGAAGTACAGCCGAGATCAAAACCGTAAATGGCGTGTGAGTCCAGCCCGCTGCCGTCATTGCCTGAATTTCCGTGGCCTGCAGTTCGGCTCCGGTCATCGCCGCTGGACGATCGTCTCGCCGGAAGGCTGACCATCCACGGACATCGAGCTGGGGTCGGTGTACGACTTTGAGACCAGGATTGGCGCCGGGCCAGTTATCCTCCACCCTGCAGCCTTGGGCGCTCTCGCTATCTTCTGAGCGACTTCGAAGCACTCCGGATCGTCCCTTAGATACTTGATTGCAAGAGGCTCGGAAGGTGGTCCTCGGAATTCGTTGAACGGCGTGCGAGTCTACAGCCAGAGCATGAAAAGTGCGCTGGGAGGAAGTGCCTACGAAACCGTTATCCGCATGCTCAGCGGCACAGAGGTCAGTGCGGCGGACGACCATGTTTCGTTAGCAGCCATTTAGCAGAATGAGCGCGCATCACGTTTGAAAAGGCGTTGTCCGGTTTGGTGGATGGGATGGTGGATGATCTCCATCTATCGGGCTGCAACCCTTATATTTACTCACTCTTTGGCGGACACCGCCTCCGCCACACCCCCTATCTCCGCTTGCCCATTCCGTCTGAAATATTCGCGGAAACGCCCGCCAGATAAGGCTCTCCGCCTAAATCTCCGAACGCCAATTGTTCGAATTTATCGCCTGTCATCTCCTTCCGTCGTGATTTTTAAGGGGGCTGGACCTTGTCAGGACGCAACGCATCGGGAAAGCGCCGGCACGCGCCGCCACGCTCCCCTCGCCGCCTATCGGTATTCGTCAATCTCGAATGCGACGCCCATTTCGTCGCACATCCGCCGAATGTCCTCCGGCACATCAGGTGTGCGGTTCCCCGCGTGGTTGTTCCAGTAGCAGAAAAAGCGAGCCCGTGCTCTCTGCTGCTCAAGCTGCGCGCGGAGGTCGGCGAGAGGAAAGCCCAATCGAGCGATCAGATACCGCAGATGCGGTTCTAAGGTATCACTCTGTACAGCTGCTTTACTCTTGATACCCCACAAGCCGATGCGGCCCGGCACGCTGCTCAGGCGGCCCGACGGGGTAGTGAACGGCTGGCCCTTAACGATCGTGGTGTCCGGCGTCACGCCGAAATATGACGTCCAGAACTCAGGGACGAGAGTATCGCCTGCGATCAAAAAAGATGCGTGAGCAAGTTGATGTGTATCCACAAATGCGGGCCTTTCAGTTCGTGTAATCGTGCATATTGCCGATGATGTTTTTCTTGAATTCAACGTCACCGTTGTCATGCCAGATCACATTATCGTCACCGCGTAAGTCGAGGTTGTATTTCATCGCATGGATCATGTCGCCGAACGTGTCGCGGTCGTATCCGAGCATCTTCGCTGCGTAGCTTGGATTGTTCGTGCTGGCCGCGATATCGAACGAATCGTCGCTCAATTCGTCCGGCGAGTATTTAAACGGCTCTGCATCACCAAGCATCGAACCACCGTCGCCGCCTGAATCCCCGAAGCTCTTGAGCATCGACTCGCCGCTGCTGTCGTCGTCCGAGTCTCCGAATACAGAACCTGCAACCGCGCCGCCCACCGCCTCTACCGCGCTGAGCCAAGCGAAGCCGCCACCACCGCGTCCGCCACCTCCCGCGCTGCTAACGGCGCGACTACTGGTGGCGAGTCTGCTATTCATCACCGTGTCAGCTACATGCATAGCGGCAGCAAACGGGCCTGTGAATCGACCTGTCGGCGCATTCGACCCGCCACTGCCCAAAGCCAAGGAACCACCACCGCCGCTCGTCCATTGTTGTGGAGCGTAGCGTCTAAACACGCGCCGCCCGCCGTGCCAGTTTCGAGCGATCACCGGAATGATGTTGCCGTCGCGCACCGCTGAGCGCAGCGCGCGTGTGATGCCTGCGCCATCCTGCAAGTCCCAATTCGATACGCGCAAATGGCGGTTGATGAACGCCACATATTCGCGGAACTCGGAACAGAAGCGCGCGCCCCTTGCGTCGATTCGCAATCTGAACAGGCGGTCGAAGTCCTGCTTGTCCTGTTCGATCTGCTCCTCTCGTTCTTTTTTCTTCTGCTTCCGCTCGTCGTAGGATAACTGCCATCCGCGATCAACCGCTGGCAGTTCGCTGACCGGCATCAATGCACAGTGCCAACCTCCGCTCAGCGGCACGTAAAGCGCGTTATACGAGTATCCCCATTCGGGAAACGGCATGTCACCTCCTTTACTGCATAGGATTCCTAATCCTAATCGGAGGTAGTCTCGTATTCGCGGAGGTGTTTCGATTTGTGACGATTGGCAAAGCGAGTGGCTCAACCGGCAAGAGCATGCCGCGCCCACGCTTCCATGAATGGGCAGCACCGCTCAAGCAGGTCCGTACGGTGATATGCCGCTTCGACGTTATTCGCGACCTGCGTTTAGCCCGATTTCGATTGGACTTCGCATGCCGCATCCTCGAGCCCTTGGCGAACGCCGGACAGTGCCAGAATAATATCGACTTACGGAGCTTTATCGCCTCTGGAGCGCGCAGCAATTCGCCGTGCGGTTCATCGCAAACGGAACGCGACGCCCCCAACCCCATCTAACCGCCCTCATCGACCACCACGCGGAGAACCGCCCATGAAGTCAGGCCGCATCATGCCCATCGTCTTCGGCTGTATCGTCGCTGCCAGCCTGCCGGCGCATGCCCAGCCTCAAGCCAACGCGCAATGGCGTGCGTCGGAGACAACGCTCTTCGATTTGATCCAGAACGGCTACGGCATCGTCGCCGTGACGAGCGTCGCCGCGCGCAGCACGGGGCTGCCCGAAGACACCTACATCGTCCAGAAGACGAACAGCGTGTATCGCTGCGTCGAAACGCGCGCGGCGGACACGGGCACAGTCAGAGCGACGGCACCGATCCACTGCGCCGAACTGGTCAAACCGTACAACGACTGAGCCAAAACGGCGCAATGATGATGCGCCGTCTTCTGCTCAATTGTCATCGGATCTGACGGGCGGGCGGACATGCGGAACCGGCTCGGCCTTGGCCGCATCCCGCTCGGGCGCATTCCGTTTCGATTCGCCCTTCGAATGCCCCGCCGACGCCGAAGCCGGCTGCGGCTGCGCGTGCCGTGCAGGCGCGCCCGATGACGAAGGCTGATGTTTGCGTGACATGGTGTTCTCCCGAAAAGCGGGGACATCCCCTCGATTACCTTAGCACCGCGCCGCCGGCGCCGCACACTTAAACCTGCATTAAGCCCGCGCGTTCAACCGACCGGCGCCTCGCCTTCCCCCGACTCTTTGCCCGGCCGATCGTTCGGTCCCTGCTTGCGGTTTTCGTCGTTACGCTCGGGCAATTTGCTCTTCTCGTTATCGTTGTGCTCGACGGGCTTGTCGTTCTCGATGCCGTTCGTATCGCTGTTCATGATTCCCTCCTCCTGGTTGCCTCGCGGATGACGTCGCGGATGACTTCGCGGATGACAAGGGAACAGCAAATCCCGCGCCCGAAACGCGCGGCACGAACTACCATTGAAACATCACTCTCTTCGATGTCCCGCTGTCATGCAACGCTCCGCCCTCTACGCCGTCCTCGGCGCATCCGCCGCCCTCGCCATCACCGCCTGCACGATTACGCCGCCGCCGAGCGTCGTGGCCGCGCGCACGGCCGCTGCGCCCGCCGCGCCCGGTCCGACGCTCGACGATTACAAGAAACGCATCGCGCAACGCATCTTCGAGCGCAATCCGTCGCTCGTGCTCCAGGGCACGCCGCAGGCCATGCTGCGCTCCTTCGTCCTCGTGTCGTTCACCGTGGACCGTGGCGGGCGGCTCGTCGAATCGTCCGTGTATCGCACCAACGGCGACGACGAAGCCGAAGCCACCGCCCTCGCCTCGCTGCGCCGCGCGTCGCCGCTGCCCGCGCCGCCCGCGCGGCTTCTCAACGGCCACGGCCAGATCGAACTCTTCGAAGGCTGGATGTTCAACGACAACGGCCAGTTCCAGCTGCAGACATCGCATTCGCCGCAGGCGACGACCATCGACTGATGCATCGATCGATGCACCGGTTGATTGGCGCTCGCCGCGCACGATCGTTATAATTTTCCGCACCCCTGCCGGACCCGCTTCCGGCACGGCCTTCGCCTCGCGCCCACCCCGCGCGCTGCGCGAAGCGCCCGAGCGCAGTCCACTGCGCCGCGATTTGCGCGCTACTCGCGCCCGCCGCCCCGGCCATCGCACAACACCCGCCGCTATTCCTACAGAAAGCTGACGCGCTTCGATCGCCCCTCGTCCCGCGATGCGCGCGACAATGCTTCGCCATAACCAGCACGACGCAACACGACAACGGAGACACCATGTCCTCATCTTCGCTTTCCGCCGCCCAGCCCGGCGACGGATCACAAAGCGCTTCTCGCGTGATTTTCGCGAGCTTCATCGGCACCGCGATCGAGTTCTACGACTTCTACGTCTACGCGACCGCCGCCGCGCTCGTCATCGGACCGGTGTTCTTTCCGCACGGCTCGCCCGCCGCGCAGGCGCTTTCCGCGTTCGTCACGTTCGGCATCGCGTTCTTTGCCCGGCCGATCGGCTCGTTTCTGTTCGGCCATTTCGGCGACCGCATTGGCCGCAAATCGACGCTCGTCGCGTCGCTGCTCGTGATGGGCGTCTCGACGACGCTCATCGGCTTCGTCCCCGGCTACGATTCGATCGGCAGTCTCGCGCCGATCCTGCTGTGCATCCTGCGCTTCGGCCAGGGCATCGGACTCGGCGGCGAATGGGGCGGCGCGGCGCTTCTCGCGACCGAATACGCGCCGCGCGGCAAGCGCGGGCTTTTCGGCATGTTCCCGCAGCTCGGGCCGTCGATCGGTTTTCTCGCATCGAACGGCCTCTTCTTCGGTCTTGCGCTTTCGCTCTCGGACGCACAATTCCGCAGTTGGGGCTGGCGCGTGCCGTTCCTCGTGAGCGCCGTGCTCGTCGCGCTCGGCCTGTATGTGCGTCTGAAGATCGCCGAGACGCCGGCGTTTCGCGCGACTCTCGAACGTCAGGAGCGCGTGAAAGTGCCCTTCGCGACGCTGCTCGGCAGCCATCTCACGCCGATGCTGCTCGGCGCCTTCGCGATGGTCGTCTGCTACACGCTCTTCTATATCTCGACGGTGTTCTCGCTGTCGTACGGCGTCGCGACGCTGCATTTCGCGCGCGAGAAGTTTCTCGGATTGCTGTGTTTCGCCGTGCTCTTCATGGCGATCGCCACGCCGATCTCCGCGATTGCGAGCGACCGATTCGGGCGCAAGCCGGTGCTCGTCGTCGGCTGTCTGCTCGCGATCCTGTCCGGCTTCGCGATGGCCCCGCTCCTCGGCAGCGGCGACACCGTGCAGGTCGCGCTGTTCCTCACCATCGAGCTGTTTCTGATGGGCGTCACCTTTGCACCGATGGGCGCGCTCCTGCCCGAACTCTTCCCGACCAACGTGCGTTACACCGGCGCGGGTGTGGCGTACAACCTCGGCGGCATTCTCGGGGCATCGGTGGCGCCGTATATCGCGCAACTGCTCGCGAATCGCGGCGGACTAACGTGGGTGGGCGGCTATGTGTCGGCGGCGGCGGCGGTCAGTCTCATCGCCGTGCTGTGCATGCGGGAGACGCGCGATATCGCGATGGAGTAAGCAGAACGAAAGAGAATCCGGCGCTTAGCGGTCGCGCCGGTTGCCGGCGTGCACCGGCACCGGCCGGCCCTTGATGAGCGGCACGGGCGGCGGCGCAGTACGTTCCATTCCATTTGCGCGGACCTGAGCTTGCATCTGAGCCCGCGCCGCCTTCGACGCCTTGCGCTCCGCCCAGAAGCGCGCGAGAAACAGCAGGCTGGCGATCGCGATGCCATCGGCGATCAGCCCGAGAATCCAGTGCGACGGATAGCGCCCGAGCCCGAGCACGCCCATCGCGCGCAATGCGGAATCCAGCACGAGCGACACGCACGCGCCCGCGATGAAGCACACAAGCCCCTGCTGCCCGATCGTCACGATGCCCGGCAGCTTGCGCGCGAGCTTTCCGACCCATCCCGCATAGACCGCGCGCGCGATGATCCACGCGATCACCGCGAAGCTCACGATGCGCAAGGTCGCGAGGTTCTGCTTCATGTATCCCGGCGGCGCCTGGGTTTCGAGGAACAGCTTGAAAAAGGCGAAGGTCAGCGCGAGCGCAATGGCGCCGGCGGTCAGCCAGCGTGCGAACCTGCCGGCGTGAAATTCGTCGCTGATCGGCTGCACGCGGGCGAGGATGCCGGTCATGAACATGAGTTGCCAGGCGAACGGATTGAACGACCACGCTTCGCCGTAGGTGCCGGGCAAGACGCGCAAGAGCGGCATGGCCGCGAGCCAGACGAGCAGGCTGGCGAACATCGCGATGACGGGCTTCTTCTGCGCGAGCGGCACGATCACCGGCACGGCGAGCGCGAACACCGAGTACATCGGCAGAACCGCCGACAGATACGGCTGCTGACGCAACAACGCGATATCGCCGATGAGGCCGAACGGGCGCACGAGGAAATTCGGCCATTCGGTGTATTGCACCATCGGCGTATCGATTTTCAGAAGCATCAGCAGCGCGCCGCCGATCAGCATCAGAAACGCCGTGAACAGGTACGCGCGATAGATTTCCCAGCTGCGTTTGAAAAAGCGGCGGCGAGCGGCCGTTTCACTACGGCGAGTCGCAAGCGCCGTATAAGCCGCCGCCGACGCATAACCGCCAAGAAAAACGAATACTTCTGCGGAATCGCAGAATGCGTATTGATGCAGCGTAAAGTGCGACAGCACGCTTCCCGTTATATGGTCGACCGCAATAATGAGCAGCACGATTCCTCGAAAGAAATCGACTTCGAGAGAGCGTGTCGTCGGGGAAGTCATCGTGCGAATGCTCCACGAACTGCGGTTCGGCACGCGGCGAATAGACTGTGGCGCGCATACGGGGTTTGTACCTAGCTTAGAAAGAAAATTCCCTTAATCAACCGGTATTTAAATTAACACTCGATGCCAGTCGGCAAGCTGGCGGCAAAATGACTTTTTTGTCCGCTTTTCAGTAAATTTGCCACTGCCTATACTCGAAACAAGCTGGACAAAAACTACGCGCGGAAACTTCTGCCGCGACCGCATGGGAGGCCACGATGAATATCCATTTGCAGAGTTCGCATCTCGTCGCGATGATCTCCATCGCGCTTTTGACTGCGCTTCTGCTCGCCGTCAAATTCCGTCCCGCGACATGGCGAGGCGTGCTGTGCGAGGCGATCATCGCGAATGTCGGCGCGATACTCGCGGTCGTTGCTTTCGAAGTACTTACCGCTTAAAGGCGTTGCGTCTGGGAACAACGGCGCTGGAAAAAATTTCAGCGTCGTTGAACTTTTTCCGACGAGGCCTGCCATAGCGTGTAATGCCCGTTCTTGCTTTCTTTGCAGACGAACGCGGCACCCCTCTCCTCTCCGCTCCTGCTTTTTGCGGGAGCGTTTCATGGGCGCCTGGCGAAAGCCTCGCGCCTGTTCTTTTTTGGGCGTTAGCAACGCTTCGGCTTCCGGCAAGGCATCTTGCACTTTTGAGACGGCCGCTATAATCGCCTCTTTGCCGACGGTCATCGCATGATCCGGACGCTACGTTCCTTTTCGATCGTCACCGCGCGCCGCACACGCAGCCTATGGCGCCGCTACGGCATCTTCTGGATCGGCGCGATTCTGGTCGGACTCGTCGCGGTCTATTACGCGCGGCTCATCGACTGGGGCTTCAGCCGTTTTCTCGACATTCGCAGCGAATATGTGTGGCTGCCGCTCGTGGTCACGCCGGCGTCCGCGGCACTGTGCGTGTTCGTCACGCGACGCTTTTTTCGCGGCTCCGAAGGCAGCGGCATACCGCAGGTCATCGCTGTGTTGAATAGCCCGACGTCCGCGGCGGGCGGGCGGCTGCTCACACTGCGCATCCTGCTCGCGAAGATCGCGGTGTCGTTCGTCGCGATCCTCGGCGGGCTCACCATCGGCCGCGAAGGTCCGACCGTGCAGGTCGGCGCGGCGCTCATGTTCAACATGCGGCGCTTTTACCCGCGCTCCAATTCGCTGATCGAGCGGCAACTCGTGCTCGCGGGCGCGGCGGCGGGACTGTCGGCGGCGTTCAACACGCCGCTCGCGGGCATCGTGTTCGCCATCGAGGAGCTCACGCGCAGCTTCGAAGTGCGCACGAGCGGCGTGCTGATCACGGGCATCATCGTCGCCGGCATCATCGCGCTCGGGCTGAACGGCAATTACACCTACTTCGGCACCATCGACGTCGGCGCGCAGTTCCCCGATCTCTTCGCGCTCGCCGTGGCGGTGACGGCCGTCGTGACCGGCATCGCGGGCGGCGCGTTCTGCTGGCTGCTGCTCAACACGAGCAAGTGGATTCCCGCGCCGCTGCGAACGCTCCATGCAACGCGCCCCGTGGTGTTTGCGGCCCTGTGCGGGCTGATCATCGCGGTCGTGGGGCTGGTGTCGGGCGGCACGACCTTCGGCAGCGGTTACGCCGAAGCGCGCGGCCTGCTCGAAGGGCGCGAGCAACTTTCGGCGTTCTATCCGCTGCTGAAAATGGTGTCGATGATCGGTTCGTATCTGCCGGGCATTCCGGGCGGCATTTTCGCGCCGTCGCTGTCGATAGGCGCGGGCTTCGGCAACGTGCTGCATCTGTTCTTCTCGCACATGCAGTTGCCGATGCTGATCGCACTCGCAATGGTCGGCTATCTTGCGGCCGTGACGCAATCGCCGATCACGGCGTTCGTCATCGTGATGGAGATGATCAACGGGCACGCGCTCGTCATCTCACTGATGGCGACCGCGCTGATCTCGAGCCGGGTGTCGCGTCTGTTTGCGCCGCCGCTGTACGAGGCGCTGTCGGAGCGCTATATGGCGCCGCTGAACAAGCCGGCGCCGTCGCCCGAAGTACCGGACGATGCCGCGCGCGCCGAAACGACGGACGCGACGGACGCGACGCCGCGGAAATAGGCCGTCAATACACGTAGACGCGCGCTGACCGCTCCGCGTGATGCTCCGGCACGACGATACAACCCGCGAGGGCATCGGCCAGCACGACGGCCATGAGAACGAGCATGAGCTTTTTCATTGCATGTCTCTCCATCAAGCCCAGTGCGCCGGAACCCAGCGATACTGATTGCCGTGTCCGGTCCACTCGCCCGGCACCCAGCGGTGACCGACGCGCTCGGCTTCCCAATGGCCCGCGACCCACTCATAGCGGCCGTGGTCCCAGTTCCAGTGCCCTTGATCCCAGACATAGCCGGCGCGCGCGGGCGGCACGAGTTCATGGCGCGGCGCGGGCGGCGCGTTGGGTGCGACGATCACGACTTCGGCGGCGGAAGCAGCCGTCACGCTGATCACACTCGCGACGATGAGTGCGGTCCGTGCGAGCAGCGGGCGAAGGGAATTCTTCATGGTGTACCTCTGGTATCGGGACATTGAACGCGCTTCAAGGCGCGGTTAGATGCAACGGCGGCGCACGGCGCCACCGTCATGCATTCAATGCGCGAGACTGCCGGCAGGAGGACACGCGGCGTATTACGACCATGCCCAAAGTGCAAGCGAATATTGATGTAAGCCGGTCCTGTATCGAATCCAGCACACACGCACGCAGGCGAACGCCGGACCCGCGCAAACGATAAGGCGCAAACAACAAGACGCAAACGATAGCGCGCAAAAACAAAAGCCAGGATCCTTCGATCCTGGCTTTTCTCGCTACCGCTACATGCAGACGATTCGCCTGTTCGGCCGGATGCGATTTGCGCGCGCTCGCGCGAATCGCTACGCCTGTGGAATTTCGATCTTTACTTCCAGCACTTCGAGATCGTCCTGACGTTCGAGGCTCACTCGGATATCGTCATCGGAAATCTTCACGTATTTCGAAATCACCGCAACCAGTTCCCGTTGCAACGCCGGCAGATAATCGGCGGCGGCTCTGCCACCCGCGCGCTCGTGCGCAATGATCAACTGCAAGCGTTCCTTCGCGACCGAAGCGGACTTTTTTTTCTCGCCCAGCAAAAACGAAAGAATCGACATTGCGTCCCCTTACTTGGTGCCGAAGATGCGTTGCAACAGACCGGGCTTCTGATAATCGGTGAAGCGCAGCGCCTTCTCTTCTCCGAGGAAGCGCGACACCACGTCTTTGTACGATTCGGCGACATCCGTGCCGTCGAGATACACCGCCGGCAGACCCTGATTCGATGCGTGCAGCACCGCTTCCGATTCCGGAATCACGCCGATGAGATCGATGCGCAGAATTTCCTGGATATCGGAGAGCGACAGCATCTCACCTTCCGAGACGCGCTTCGGGTTGTAACGCGTGATGAGCAGATGCTCCTTGACCGGGTCCTTGCCTTCGATCGCGCGCTTGGTCTTCGACGACAGAATGCCGAGAATGCGGTCCGAGTCGCGCACGGAAGACACTTCCGGGTTCGTGACGATCAGCGCTTCGTCCGCGAAGTGCATGGCCATCAGCGCGCCGGACTCGATACCCGCGGGCGAATCGCAAATGATGTATTCGAACTCCTGCTTGATGAGTTCGTTGATGACCTTCTCGACGCCTTCGAGCGTGAGCGCGTCCTTGTCGCGCGTCTGCGACGCCGGAAGGATGTACAGGTCCTCGCACTTCTTGTCCTTGATGAGCGCCTGGTTCAGGTTCGCTTCGCCCTGAATGACGTTGATCAGGTCGTACACCACGCGGCGTTCGCAACCCATGATGAGGTCGAGGTTGCGCAGACCGACGTCGAAGTCGATCACGGCCGTCTTGTGGCCGCGCAACGCGAGCGCCGATGCGAAGCTCGCGCTGGTGGTCGTCTTGCCGACGCCGCCCTTCCCCGAAGTCACCACAATGATTTTTGCCATACAAGTACCTTGTGTTCGTCAAATAGGTCCGCTCGCGTTGCCATGAGCGCGCCGGGGCATCGGGCGCGCGGCGTCTCAGGTCAGCCGCAGCGGTTCGATCATCAGTTTTTCTTGGTCCAGCCAGATCTGCACGGGCTTGCTCAGGACGTCGGCCGACAGCGGGTTCTCGGTCGTCCGGTAGATTCCCGCGATGGAAATCAGTTCCGGCTCGAGACAGGTGCAGAAGATGCGTGCGTCGAGATTGCCGTGCACGCCGGCGAGCGCGCGGCCCCGCAACGGCGCATAAATATGGATATTGCCTTCCGCGATGACTTCGGCCCCGTACGACACGAGCCCGAGCACGATCAGGTCGCCTTTCGCGTAGACCTGCTGACCGGAGCGCAGCGGCCGGTCGATGATGGTCGCCTGCGCGGGAAACGTGGCGGGCGGCGGCGTATTGGCGACGGCCGCCTCGATCACCGCGGCGGCCTCGGTGTTGGGCTTCGCTTCATCGACCGAGGGCTTGGGCGCGCCGCGCCGGTCGCGCGCTTCGAGAATCGGCAGGCCGCCTTCGTTCGCCCACTGAACCGCCCACGTCTGCGCCGGTAAGGCGACGACGCCGACCGGGCGCATGCGCACGCTTTTCAGCAGCTTTTCGAGGTCCGCGAGCGACACGCGCGCCCCTTCCCCGCCGTTCGCAGCGTCGGCGAGACGGCGCACGTCGATGGCGACGACATCGCCCGCGAAGAATTCGGGAGTCGCCTCGAAGCGCCGGGTCAGTTCGGTGCGCAGGGCGTCGAGGTCGGGAGTCTTGACGACGAAGAGAAGCGTGTCGACGGAGCCGCTGCGCAGTTCAAAAAAGGGCGTTTTGTTGAGCGACATAGGAACGGCCAAAAATTTTGCGTATTTTACAGGCGTTGTCACACACGACCATATTTTTTCCGGCCGATTCAGCTATCGAAAACGCGAAGTGTGTGCGGCGAGGCGTGTGTCGAGCACGCTTGATGTGTGGATGGGACGCGCGTTACGCGTGGCGCCCGGAATGCATGTGACGCACGTAGAGCGATTCGGCTTCCGCCTCGTGCGACGGCATCGCGCGGCGGTCGCCCGTCGGGCCGAAGCCCAGGCGTTCGTAGAAGCGCATCGCGGTGCGGTTTTCATCGGCGATCCAGGCGTGCACCTCGGCGGCGCCCTGTTCGGCCAGCCACTCCGATGCCACGTTCACCAGCAATTCGCCGCCGCGCAGATGCCGCACGGCGGGGGCGACCCACAGCGCGCTCACGAAGGCGCGCGCATCGGACGACTCTTCGATGTACGCATGGACAAGACCGCAGGGATGCCCTTCCGTGTACAGCAGAAACGTCGCGAGCTTGGCCGAGTTCGCGTGCAGGAACGCGGTCTCGTCGAAGCTCGAGGGCTCGACCTGAAGCGCATCTTCCAGCGTTTCGCCGAAGGCATACGGCGCTTCGCGCAGCGATGCCGTGCGAAGTTCGCGCAAAACCGGACCTTGTTGCGCGGCGATGCGGCTGACGGTCAATGAGGGACTCATACGGGCTATTTCTCTCTGGCTTGCAGGCTCGATGCGCGTGCGGCTCTGGCGGCCGGTCCGCATGTCGGGCCATTGGCATAGCTTCAACCGAACGGGCGGACCCGTCAATTCCTAATTCCGGGAAAGTGCTTTGCAACGCACACGGAATGCGTAGCCGTGCTCACGGTGTGGCTCACGGCGCAGGATAGGCGCCGGTGCCGTCCGGCCACGGCGTAAGCAGTTCGAAGCCGTCCTCGGTGACCGCGACCATGTGCTCCCACTGCGCCGACAGCGAACGGTCCTTGGTCGTGACGGTCCAGCCGTCGCGCGATTGCTGCGTGGCCGCGCGGCCCGCGTTGATCATCGGCTCGATCGTGAAGACGAGGCCCGGCTTCAGACGCAGGCCCGCGCCGCGCTGGCCGTAGTGCAGCACTTGCGGATCTTCGTGATACACGCGGCCGATGCCGTGTCCACAGTACTCGCGCACCACGGAGAAGCCTTCGCGATGCGCGACGCCCTGAATCGCTGCGCCGACGTCGCCGAGCGTCGCGCCGGGACGCACTTCGCGGATGCCCGCCACCATCGCCTCATACGTCGTCTCGGTGAGACGGCGCGCTTCCGCACCGGGCGTGCCGGCGTAATACATGCGGCTCGTGTCGCCGTAATAACCGTCCTTGATGATGGCGACGTCGATGTTGATGATGTCGCCGTCCTTCAGTTCCTTGGGTCCCGGAATACCGTGACACACGACGTGATTCACCGAGGTGCATACCGTCTTCGGAAAGCCCATGTACCCGACGTTGGCGGGAACGGCCTTCAGTTCGTTCACGATGAAGCGGTTGCAGATGGCGTCGAGTTCGTCGGTGGTGACGCCCGGGCGGACGTGTTCGGCGATCATCGCGAGGACTTCGGCGGCCATGCGGCCGGAGATGCGCAACTTTTCGATGTCTGCGGGTGTCTTGAGCGTGATGGCCATTGAGCAATGCGATGAGTTCGTGCCGCCTGCGTACGCGGCTCAGTGCCCTGTCAGGGCCCTGGCAGGGCACTATTTCAGGCGGGCGGCACACGAGGACAATGGGCCCGATGATAGCACTCCCGCGCGGCCCGGCCTGACAGGAAGCCGCCCGGATGCCGCATTCGCGGGTCGCGCGCAACGCTTGCGCGCCTGTCGCGCCCAGGGCACTCGCCCTTGTGATGCGCGCGCGTTTGTGTTTTAGTGGCGCGAATTCAGATTAGCCGGAGCGTTATGAACTTGCATCGATTTGCCTTTGTTTCCGTTGTCCTGTCGGGCGTTGCCGCGCTTGCCGCCTGCGGTTCGACGAGCAGTCCCGAACTGCGTGCATCGCAGCCCGTGATCCACGTTTCGTCGGCGCGGCCCGCCTCGGATATTTCTAGCTGCCTGCAGCGCATGATTCCCTCCGCGCAGACGAGGCGCGATCAAGGGTCGACCGAGTTGCTCGTCGGATCGAACGCGTGGCTCGTGACGCTGACGCCGTCGGCGTATGGATCGATCGTGAAGGTGCAGCAGTCGTCGAGCGACGATGGCGGCGTGCCGGAGCCGGAACTGCGTTTCGATATCGCGCGGTGCACGACTTGAAGTTCGACTAGCGGAGACAAGGCGCGCGTACTTACGAGCGCGCCCCGAAAAAGCGAGATTACAAAAAGCGAGACCACAAAAGCAAAACCCCGCAAGTCTTGACGACTTGCGGGGTTTTTGTATCTTGGCGGAGAGGGTGGGATTCGAACCCACGGTACGGGAAAACCGTACGCCTGATTTCGAGTCAGGTACATTCGACCACTCTGCCACCTCTCCGTCTACCAACCGCGCTTGCTTGACTTCTGCACGCTTCGATCAGCCTTCGTTAAGCGGGTCGTTGCTCAACGAAGAACGAAAGTATATCGAAGTCTTTTCTGCTTTCCAAGCCCCTTTTTGCAAATAAACATCAAGGAAACGCAATGAAACATCAGGCCGCGGCGGGTGCTTCGATGCGTTCCTGACCGCGCATATAAGGACGCAAAACGGCCGGGATCGTCACCGAACCATCTGCGTTCTGGAAGTTCTCCAGCACCGCGACCAGCGTGCGACCAACCGCCAGACCCGAACCGTTCAGCGTGTGCACGAACTCCGGCTTGCCCTGCGCATTGCGGAAGCGCGCCTGCATGCGCCGCGCCTGAAATGCCTCCGTGTTCGAGCAGCTCGAAATCTCGCGATAGGTGTTCTGCGCCGGCAGCCAGACTTCGAGATCGAACGTCTTGGCCGCCGAGAAACCCATGTCGCCCGTGCACAGTGTAATCACGCGATACGGCAGCTCCAGCTTCTGCAGGATCGCTTCCGCCTGGCCGACCATTTCGTCGAGCGCGGCGTACGAATGCTCCGGCGACACGACCTGCACCATCTCGACCTTGTCGAACTGATGCTGGCGAATCAGGCCGCGCGTGTCCCGCCCATACGAGCCCGCCTCCGAGCGGAAGCACGGCGAATGCGCGGTCAGCTTGACCGGCAGCGCACTGGCTTCGAGGATGCTGTCGCGCACCGTGTTGGTCAGCGAAATCTCGGAAGTCGAGATGAGGTATTGCGTTACCTTGTTGTCGTCGCCGCCCTTCTCGACGCGGAACATGTCCTCAGCGAACTTGGGCAGCTGGCCCGTGCCGTAGAGAATCTCCGGATTCACGATGTACGGCGTGTACGCCTCCGTATAACCGTGCTGTTCGGTGTGCGTGTCGATCATGAACTGCGCGAGCGCCCGATGCAGCCGCGCGATCGGCCCGCGCAACAGCGTGAAGCGCGCGCCCGAGAGCTTCGCGCCGGTTTCGAAGTCGAGGCCGAGCGGCGCGCCGACATCGACGTGATCCTTGACCTCGAAGTCGAACTGACGCGGCGCGCCCCAGCGACGCACTTCGACGTTCTGGCTTTCGTCGCCGCCGACCGGCACGCTGTCGTGCGGCAGATTCGGCACGGTCAGCATGAGGTCCGACAGGCGCTTTTGCACGTCGTCCAGCTTGGCGGCCGATTCCTTCATCGTGTCGCCGATGCCGCCCACTTCCGCCATGACCGCCGAGGTGTCCTCGCCGCGGCCTTTCATCGCGCCGATCTGTTTCGACAGGCTGTTGCGGCGCGCCTGCAGTTCTTCAGTACGGGTCTGGATGTCGCGACGCTCGGCTTCGAGCGCGGCGAAGGCGGCGACGTCGAGCGCGTAGCCGCGATCGGCAAGGCGCTTTGCGACGCCGTCCAGGTCTTTGCGGAGGGTTTGGATGTCGAGCATGGCGGGGGCTGCAGTATTGAGTATTCGGAAACGACGATTCTAGCGCACGGCCAACGCGAGCCGGGCGGGAAGCGCGGCGGAATCAGACGGCTCAGCGCTTCTTCTCGTCCCGATGCTCGCGCCGCCACGCTTCGTCGAGTTCGGCGAGCCGCGCGAGCTTCTCGCCGATCTTGCCTTCGAGTCCGCGCGGCGTCGGCTGATACCAGTTCGGCTCGCGCATGCCGTCCGGCAAATAGGTTTCGCCGGCCGCGTAGGCGTCGGGCTCGTCGTGCGCGTAGCGGTATTCGTGGCCGTAGCCCAGTTCCTTCATGAGCTTGGTCGGCGCGTTGCGCAAATGCACCGGCACGCCGCGCGACTGATCTTTTCCGACGAAGCGGCGCGCCTCGTTGTACGCGTTGTAACCGGCGTTCGATTTCGGCGCGACGGCCAGATAGATGAGCGCCTGCGCAAGCGCCAGTTCGCCCTCGGGCGTGCCGAGGCGCTCGTAGGTTTCGGCGGCGTCGAGCGCGATGCGCCCGGCGCGCGGATCGGCGAGCCCGATATCCTCCCACGCCATGCGCACGATGCGCCGCGCGAGATAGCGCGGATCCGCGCCGCCGTCGAGCATGCGGCAGAACCAGTACAGCGTGGCGTCGGGATTGCTGCCGCGCACGGACTTGTGCAGCGCGCTGATCTGGTCGTAGAACGCGTCGCCGCCTTTGTCGAAACGGCGCAGATTCTCGGCGAGCGCGCTGCCGAGCAGTGCGCCATCGATCTCGGTCTGTTTCTGCTGCGCGGCCGCGCGCGCCACGATCTCGAGATTGTTCAGCAGCTTGCGGCCGTCGCCATCGGCGGAACCGATGAGCGCGTCGCGCGCTTCGTCGGTGAACGTGAGGCCGCCGAGTTCCTGCGTCGCGCGCTCGAGCAGTTGCTTCAGTTCTTCGGCGTCGAGGCTTTTCAGCACGTACACGGCCGCGCGCGAGAGCAACGCGCTGTTCACCTCGAACGACGGATTCTCTGTTGTCGCGCCGACGAACACGAACAGGCCCGACTCCACATGCGGCAAGAACGCGTCCTGCTGACTCTTGTTGAAACGATGCACTTCGTCGACGAACACAAGCGTCTGATGCCCGTTCGCGCGATGAATCTGCGCCGTCTCGACGGCTTCGCGGATGTCCTTGACACCCGACAGCACCGCGGAGAGCGAGATGAACTGCGCGTGGAAAGCATCCGCCATGAGGCGCGCGAGCGTGGTCTTGCCGACGCCGGGCGGGCCCCAGAGAATCATCGAATGCGCCTCGCCCGACTCGAACGCGACGCGCAGCGGTTTGTTCGGCCCGAGCAGATGCTTCTGGCCGATCACGTCGTCGATGGTGCGGGGGCGCAGCCGCTCCGCGAGCGGAACGGTGCCACGGTTTTCTTCGAACATGTGCGTCTCGGGCGCAGTGATGCGCGTGGGCGCCGATCGCGTTCGATCGGCACGGGTGTGTCAAAGGCGGCGATAATCTTGCCCTTTTTCGGCGCGCGCGTGCATCGGCCGAACGGCCTAGTGTTCACGCGGGCCGTTCGGCCGCAGAATCGGGGCATTATGACAGCCGGGCGCTCATGCGAGTTCACGCGGGTTCGCGCGAGTTCTCGCAGGCCAGACAAGACAATATAGGGACGCTTACCCATGCAGCAAGACGATATGAGCCATTCCGCCACCTACGCGCCGCTCACGCCGGTGCCGCCCGAGCGCCGCGCGTTCGGCACGAGCGATGCCTTTGCCCTGTGGTTCTCGCTCGGCATCGGCCTCCTGGTTGCGCAGGCGGGCGCGCTGCTCGTGCCGGGCATGTCGCTGCCGCACGCGCTCGCGGCCATTGCCATCGGCACGGCGATCGGCGTCGTGCTGCTCGCGCTCGCGGGCGTGATCGGGGCGGATACGGGGCTCGCGGCCATGTCGTCGTTGCGGCCGACGCTCGGCGTGCGCGGCGCGTCGGTGCCGGCCGTGCTCAACGCGATTCAACTGGTCGGCTGGGGCTCGTTCGAGATCATCGTGATGCGCGATTCCGCCGACGCCCTCGCGAAGCAATCCTTCCATGTTTCGATGCCGCTCGTCTGGACGCTCGTCTTCGGCGTGCTCGCCACGCTGCTCGCGGTGAGCGGCCCGCTCTCCTTCGTGCGGCGCTTCTTGCGGACCTGGGGCATCTGGCTGCTGCTCGGCGGCGCGGGCTGGCTCACGTGGAATCTGCTCTCGAAACAGGATCTCGCCGCGCTGATGGCGCGTCCCGGCACCGGTGAAATGGCGTTCGGCGCGGGCATCGATCTGGTCGTCGCAATGCCGCTGTCGTGGCTGCCGCTCATCGCCGATTACACACGCTTCAGCAAGAGTCCCGGCGGCGCGTTTCGCGGCACGTTGTTCGGTTACGGCATCGCCAATTTGTGGTTCTATGCGCTGGGCGCGGTGTACGGGCTCGCCGCGGGCGGCGGCGACGCGCTGCTGACCACCGCGCTCGCGCAGGCGGGCGGCGGCATCGCACTGTTTCTGATTCTCATCGACGAAACCGACAACGCCTTCGCCGATATCCATTCGGCCGCCGTATCGACCGGCACGTTCTGGGCGCGCGCGAGCGTGCCGCTGCTCTCGTGCGCGTTCGGGGCACTGTGCACGCTGGTCGCGCTTATCGTGGAGATGGGCAAGTACCAGAACTTCCTGCTGCTGATCGGCTCGGTGTTCGCGCCGCTCTTTGGCGTCGTGCTGGCGGATCACTTCATCGTGCGCAAGCGCCGCATCGATGCCGCCGCGCTCGGGTCGGTCGACGGGCGCTACGGCTACTCGGGCGGATGGCACGTGAGCGCGTTTATCGCGTGGGGCGTGGGCATCGCGGCGTATCACGCGATAAACCAGTGGCTGCCGAATCTCGGCGCGACGCTGCCCGCGCTCGCACTCGGCGCGGTGTTTTATCTGTTGCTTACGTCGGGGCGGCGGCGCGCCTACGCGTGAGCTACTTCGCGGCCCGATACTCCACACCCGGCAGCACGCACAACAACTCGAACGCGAGATTTGCGCCGAGCAGCGCCGTCGTGCCGAACGGGTCGTAGGGCGGCGCCACTTCCACCAGATCCGCGCCGACGATATTCAGCCCGCGCGCGCCCCGCACGATCTCAAGCGCCTGCGGCACGGTCAGACCCGCGATTTCCGGCGTGCCCGTGCCCGGCGCGAACGCGGGATCGATGCCGTCGATATCGAACGTGATGTAGACCGGGCCGTCGCCCATCTGCGCGCGCACTTCGTCCATCAGCGGCGCGAGCGAGCGGTTCCAGCATTCTTCCGTCTGCACGACGCGAAAGCCTTGCTCGCGGCACCAGTCGAAATCGCCGGCTTCGTAGCCCGTGCCGCGCAGGCCGATCTGCACGACGCGCGAGCAGTCGAGCAAGCCCTCTTCGACCGCGCGGCGAAACGGCGTGCCGTGCGCGATCTTCTCGCCGAACATGGTGTCGTTGACATCCGCGTGGGCGTCGATATGGATCAGCCCGACCTTGCCGTGCTTCGCGTGAATCGCGCGCAGAATCGGCAGCGCGATGGTGTGATCGCCGCCGAGCGTGAGCGGCTTGCAGTCGTGCTTCAGAATTTCGCGATACGCGCGCTCGATGCGGTCGATCGAGTCGAGCAGGTTGTACGGATTGATCGCGACATCGCCGATATCCGCAACACGCAGCGAGTCGAACGGCGCAGCGCGCGTCGCCATGTTGTACGGGCGCAGCAGCACCGACTCGCTGCGCACCTGACGCGGACCGAAGCGCGCGCCGGTTCGGTTGGACGTGCCGAGATCGAACGGCACGCCGACAAAGCACGCATCCAGCCCGGCAGCGGACTGCACGTGCGGCAGGCGCATCATCGTCGTGATGCCGCCGCAACGCGGCATCTGATTGCCGGACAGGGGCTGCGGACGCTCGGCGCGCTGTTCCAGAAAGTGCGAATCGAAATGCTCGGCGGGAGCGAATAGTGAAGACGGCGAGGACGTATTCATGGCGCTAGATGATTCCGGTTGGCCGGCGAGTCGTCTGGCTCGCCCGATCCCGACATTAATAGCCGCTTTTCCACCAAGTTAAAATGGCGACAAATTTAACTTAACATCGATTTCTATCGATGTATCGGCGGCGCGCCCATGTTCACCCATCTCTCCGATCTCGACCTGCGGCTCATCCGCGTGTTTCTCGCCATCGTCGATGCAGGCGGTGTGTCGTCGGCTCAGGCGACGCTCAACGTCGGGCAATCGACCATCAGCACGCAGCTCGCCACGCTCGAAACGCGCCTCGGCTATCGGCTCTGTGAACGAGGGCGCGGCGGCTTTTCGCTGACTTCGCGCGGCGAGCCGTTCGTCGAAGCATGCCGCACGCTGCTCGCAGCCATCGATACTTTCGATTCAACTGCCCGCAATGTCGGCAAGAAGCTCGTCGGCACGCTCACGCTCGGGATGATCGGCAATACGCCGGTTAGCGCAAACGCGCGCATTAGCGAGGCGATCGCACGTTTCCGTCAGCGCGACGAATCCGTGCGTTTCGCCGTGCTCGTGCGCTCGCCCGGCGAACTCGAGGAGATGCTGCTGTCGGAGCGCATTCAGATGGCGATCGGCTACTTCTGGCATCGCGTGCCGTCGCTCGATTACACGGAGATTTTCGCGGAGGATCAGTTCGCGTATTGCGGACGCGAGCATCCGCTTTTTGCGCGCGCGGGGCGCATCCGCGTGAGCGAGGCCTTCGAGCACGAATGGGCGTGGCGCAGCTATCCGCTGCCCGAAGCCGGCGCGCTCACGCCGCGCAGGATCGGCGCGGTCGCGGACAACATGGAGGCCGTCGCGATGCTCGTGCTGTCCGGCCGGCATTTGGGCTATCTGCCCGAGCACTTCGCCGCGCCCTATGTGAAGGAAGGTCTGCTCGCTGCGCTCAATCCGAAGGCGATGTGCTATCGCGTCGCGTTTCAGATGGTCACGCGAGCCGAACCCGCGAGCGGCGCGCGCGGAGCGAAACGCGAGATCGTCGAGGCCTTTATCGAAGACATGCAAGCCGCGCATGCCTGATATTCCACGCATTTAATGGCTCATAAGCAATCAATTAAGCACTACAAATGCTTCGAGCCAACCGGCACATATTTTTACAGTTCGGCTAGCTAATTCGCATTGCAGAAGCAATACGAATTCTCCTAATATCGCCCCACGCGCATCTCAAAAATAAGCCGCAACGACTCATCCGCATGGCCGGATGCGCGCTTCTGCCGTATCGCACGCAGAGCTGCTTTAACACGCTTAAAGCAGCCCGTCTTCTTTTCAACGTGGGGGAAAGATGCATCAAGCAAAGCTGAGAGGTGCGAGTCTGGCCGGACGAATCGCGCTGATGGGCGCGACGGTTTATTGCTCGGTCGCGGCCGCGGCGTCCGGAGGCGTCATCTATTTCACGGGCGCGCTGGTGGCGCCGCCGTTCGATGTTTCCGTCGGACCGACGGCCGGATCGGGCATCTCCACGTCGGCACAGACACGCATGACCGACACGAGCGGACGAACCACCTACGTGAACTTCCTGTCCGACGCCCACGATCCGCCCAACGCCGAACTACAACTGTCGGCCAACGCGCGCGCTGTCGTGGCCACGTTCAGGGACGGCCGCGGCCAGCTCGTCAAGCCCGACGCCGGCGGCAAATATCATGTCGGCGCGCTCGGCGGCACGCTGTCGATGCGCGCGAACGACGGCGCTTCTCCGTCCGAAACACGCGTGACACTCACGACAACCTACCGCTGAACCGCGCAGAACGAAGCCCTACCCGTTGATCACGTCCGCGCCCTTCGGCACGACGAACTTGAAGGTGTCGCTCTTGATCGGCGGGTTCTTCTGGATGTTCGAGAACGTGAGCAGCGTCACATTGCCGAAGACGTCGTGCAGTTCCATCGCCTGCAGGTTGCCGTCCTTGAAGCCGATGCCGACCGTCTCGAACTGCGTGTCCTTCGCTTTCGGCGTGAGTTCGAGCCAGTCGATGCCGCCCTTCTCGCCCGCATCGCGCAGATTGAAATTCTTGTCGAGATCGTTGCTGCCGAAGAGAATCGCCGCCGGGCTCGCGCCGAGCGACGCGCCGAGCGTGCGGACGGTGACCTGATTCAGGTCCTTGTCGTAGACGTAGAGCTTGTCGCCGTCGGCTTGCAGGATCTGCGCGTACGGCTTCTGATACGACCAGATGAACTTGCCCGGCCGCGCGAACATGAACGTGCCGCTGGAGGTCGTGCCTTTGGTCGGCATTGCATTCGATGTCGCGCCGTTGTTGGTCTTGCCGGGCGCCTTGACTTCCTGTTGCGTGAAGTCGCCGCGCGCCGCGTGCACTTGCGACACGAATGCCTTCAACTGGTCCGTGCCGCCCGCGAAGGCGTGCGATGCGAACAGCATCGACGCCGAAAACAATGCCGCGCTCAACGCCTTGAACGCGCGGCTCCCCGTTTGATGTTTCATGCTTTTGCTCCGAAAAACACACCTGAGACGCACCCGAGACGCGCCTGAAGCGCGTCAAACCCGCGTGAACTATTCCGCATCGCGCGCGGGCGTGAGAATCTCGCGATTGCCGTTCGACGACATCGCCGAAACGAGCCCCGAGTTCTCCATCTGTTCGAGCAGGCGCGCCGCGCGGTTATAGCCGATGCGCAAGTGCCGCTGCACCAGCGAAATGGACGCGCGCCGGTTCTTGATGACGACCTCGACCGCCTGGTCGTACAACGGATCGGCCTCGCCGTCTCCGCCGCCGGCGCCGCCTGCGCCCGCCGCGCCTTCATCGCCCTCGCCGGCGAGGCCGCCTTCGAGAATGCCTTCGATATAGTTCGGCTCGCCGTGCTCTTTCAGCTTCTCGACCACGCGATGCACTTCCTCATCCGACACGAACGCGCCGTGCACGCGCACCGGCAGGCCGGAGCCCGGCGGCAGATAGAGCATGTCGCCCATGCCGAGCAGCGACTCGGCGCCCTGCTGATCGAGAATGGTGCGCGAGTCGATCTTCGACGACACCTGGAACGCCATGCGCGTCGGCACGTTCGCCTTGATGAGCCCGGTGATCACATCGACCGAGGGCCGCTGCGTTGCGAGAATCAGATGGATGCCCGCCGCGCGCGCCTTCTGCGCAATGCGCGCGATCAGCTCTTCGACCTTCTTGCCGACGACCATCATCAGGTCCGCCAGCTCGTCGATCACGACGACGATATGCGGCAGACGCGTGAGCGGCTCCGGTTCGTCCGGCGTCAGGCTGAACGGATTCGGAATTTTTTCGTCGCGCTTCTTCGCTTCGTCGATCTTCGTGTTGAAGCTCGCGAGATTGCGCACGCCCATCTTGCTCATCAGCTTGTAGCGGCGCTCCATTTCCGCGACCGCCCAGTTGAGCGCGTGGCCGGCCTGCCGCATGTCGGTGACGACCGGGCAGAGCAAATGCGGAATGCCTTCGTAGACGCTCATTTCGAGCATCTTCGGGTCGATGAGGATGAGCCGCACCTGGTCCGCGCTCGCCTTGTACAGAAGCGAGAGGATCATTGCGTTGATGCCGACCGACTTGCCCGAGCCCGTGGTACCCGCGACGAGCAAGTGCGGCATCTTCGCGAGATCGGCGCAGACGGGATTGCCGCCGATGTCCTTGCCGAGGCCCATGGTCAGCGACGAGGCCGCCGCTGCATAAACTTCGGAGCCGAGAATCTCGGAGAGCTTGACTGTCTGGCGGCGCTGGTTCGGCAGTTCGAGCGCCATGAAATTCTTGCCCGGAATGGTCTCGACGACGCGGATCGACACGAGCGACAGCGAGCGCGCCAGATCCTTAGCGAGTCCGACGATCTGGCTGCCCTTCACGCCTGTCGCCGGCTCGATTTCATAGCGCGTGACGACCGGCCCCGGATACGCGGCGACGACGCTCACCTCGACGCCAAAGTCCTTCAGCTTCTTCTCGATGAGACGCGACGTGTATTCGAGCGTGTCGGCGGCGATGGTCTCCTGCATCTTCGGCGGCGGATCGAGCAGCGCGAGGGGCGGCAGCGTGGAGTCGCCCGGCAGGTCCTTGAAGAGCGGCACCTGCTTTTCCTTCTCGGCGCGCTCGGAACGCGCGGGCGTCGCGACCGGCGGCACGATCATGACCGGCTCGTGATCCTCGCTCTTCTCGCGTGAACGCACGACCTTGCCTTCGCGCTTGACCGCGGCGGCCTCGCCGAGCTTGCGGTCGCGTCCGGCTTCGCGGCGCAGTTGCGCACCGGTGATCGCGTTGACGATGCCGTCGCCGACTTTCTCGCACACGGAGAGCCACGAGAAACGGAAATACAGCGAGAGTCCGATCGCGAGCGCGATCAGCAGAAACAGCGTGGCGCCGGTGAAGCCGAGCGCATGCGAGACGTGCCGCGCGATCATATCGCCGACGACACCGCCCGGCGCGCGCGGCAGCTGCACCTTGAGCGACCACATGCGCAGCGCCTCGATGCCGTCGCTTGCGAGCAGCACGAGCACGAACGCGAAGGCTTCGGCGAGCCAGGTGCGATCCTTCGGCGCGTCTTCATCGGCCTCGGGCGGCGCGCTGTGCTGAACCAGACGCCGGTAATTCGCGACGATGCGCCGCGCGAGCAGCACGATCAGCCAGTACGACGACAGCCCGAAGACGAGCAGCAGGATGTCGGACGTGTATGCGCCGACGCGCCCGGCCCAGTTTGCGATGTGATCGACGCTCACGGCATGCGTCCAGCTCGGGTCCTTGCGGCTGTACGAGAGGAGCGCCATCACGAAGAACAATCCGAGCGCGACCTGGAGAATCCAGCGAATCTCGGTAAAGAGCCGCGACATGCGGTGCGGCAACGCCTGCGGGCTCGCGGAATAGGTAGCTTTGGCCATTGATTCGGTGTCGCTGTGTGTCGCTTGCGGCCGGTGCTTGCAGGAAACGGCCGCATGGAACGGTGGCCTATTGTAAACGCTGCATTGCGATGAACGGCGCAAAAACGGGCGGCTGCTTGCAACCTGTAACACTCGTCACGCGCGTGTGATGGTCGCGGTTTTTTCAGCGGTGCGCCCGTTAAATCCTTTCCCGGCCGCTATCGAGGCGCTATCGGAGCGATTGAAAGGTTCATTCGGAAGGCTTTTCCGATGGCCTTTATAATCCTCTCTTTGCACCTAAATACTGTTCATCGGAAGCGCCGGCGCCGGTTTTTGCATGATCACGCGCCGCTTGTGCGCCACGCCCGCGCCCTTCCGGTGACCATCAATAACGGACCATCATCATGTCGTCGACGCCCAAACACGCCAAAGTGCTGATTCTCGGATCCGGCCCTGCCGGCTACTCCGCCGCCGTCTACGCGGCGCGCGCGAACCTGTCGCCGCTGCTCATCACCGGTCTCGCGCAAGGCGGCCAGCTGATGACCACCACCGACGTCGAGAACTGGCCGGCGGACCCGTCGGGCGTGCAGGGACCGGAACTGATGCAGCGTTTCGAGGAACACGCGCGGCGCTTCAACACCGAGATCGTGTTCGATCACATCCACACGGCCAAGCTCAACGAGCGGCCGTTCCGCCTCATCGGCGATTCGGGCGAGTACACGTGCGACTCGCTCATCATCGCGACGGGCGCATCGGCGCAATATCTCGGCGTGCCGTCGGAAGAAGCGTTCATGGGCAAGGGCGTCTCGGCCTGCGCAACCTGCGACGGCTTTTTCTATCGCAACGGTGAAGTCGCGGTGATCGGCGGCGGGAATACGGCCGTCGAGGAAGCCATCTATCTCGCGGGCATCGCGAAGAAGGTGACGGTCGTGCATCGCCGCGACAAGTTCCGCGCCGAGCCGATCCTGATCGACCGCCTGCTCGCGAAGGAAAAGGAAGGCATCGTCGATATCAAGTGGAATCATGTGCTCGACGAAGTCACGGGCGACACGTCCGGCGTGACCGGCCTGCGCATCAAGGATACGCAGAGCGGCGCGACCACGGATATCCCGCTGCAGGGCGTGTTCGTCGCGATCGGCCACAAGCCGAACACCGATCTCTTCGTCAACCAGCTCGAGATGAAGAACGGCTACATCATCACGAAGGGCGGCACCACCGGCGACGCCACCGCGACGAGCATCCCCGGCGTGTTCGCAGCGGGCGACGTGCAGGATCACGTCTATCGTCAGGCGATCACGAGCGCGGGCACGGGCTGCATGGCCGCGCTGGATGCGCAGCGTTACCTCGAAACCATCGATGAAACGCCCACGCCGCACTCGATGAGCCACGAAGCGGACCGCTGAGCAGCCGCGCAGGACGGCGCGGCGAGCCGTTAAAATGTGACTCGCCCGCGTCCGGAGCGCGCCGCAACCGGCGCCAGGCGTTGCATCGAAAACGGGTCACGGTTCGCGCCGCCGGCCCGTTTTTTCTTTGGCACGCGCGTTTCTAAGCGCAATTTGCCCTATTGCGCGCGCTGCCGCCCGGCACGACCCGCGCCCATGGCACAATCGGCGCGGCCCGCGTCGAGTCCGCCTCCTGACGTTTTCCCGTCCGCCGAACGATGCCGAAGAACCTCCCTCACCCGAACGAACCGAAAGTCCGGCGCAAGGAAGCGCCGCGCCCCGCCGCGCCCGCGCCATCCGAAGCGGCGGACGCGCGCGACGTCGCGGCGGCAGTCAGGCGCGATGGCCTCGCGGGCCTTTCGTCGCTCAAGCGCGCGCTCAAGGCCGACGCCGAGAAGCGCGAAGTGCAGCGCGTCGCGGCGGCGCGGGCGGAGCGCGAGGCCGTCGCGGATGCCGGCGAGTTTCGTCGCGCGATCGGCGAAGTCGAGCCGCTCAAGACGCCGCCGCGCACCACCATCACGCGCGTGCCGCCGCCGCCCGTGCCGCTGCAAAGCCGCCTCGACGAAGAAGCGGTGCTTCAGGAAGCGCTCTCCGACGAATACGATCCCGAAAGCCTGCTCGATATCGACGAAACGCTGTCCTTCTACCGGCCCGGCATCAGCCAGGAAGTCGTCAGGAAGTTGCGGCGCGGCGCGTGGATCGTACAGGCGCAGCTCGACCTGCACGGCATGCGCCGGGAGGAAGCGCGCGAGGCGCTCGCGGAATTCATTCGCGAATCGGTGAAGCGCGGGCTGCGCTGTCTGCGCGTGATTCATGGCAAGGGGCTCGGCTCCATCGGCCGGGAACCGGTGCTCAAAGGCAAAGTGCGCGCGTGGCTCGTGCAGAAGTCGGAAGTGATCGCGTTCTGCCAGGCGCGCCCGCACGACGGCGGCGCGGGCGCCGTGCTGGTGCTGTTGCAGCCCGGCGGCGCGGCGCGCCATCACACTCATCCACAGGACAAGACCCGCGGCCCGGGACCTCATAGTGCATCCTAGACTTTCACTTGCAATCACCATCATGGAGGCGCTCGCGATCTTCGCGTACGCGTTCTCCGGACTGATCGAGGCGCGCAAGCGCCGGCTCGACGCGGTCGGCGCGTTTCTCGTCGCGCTCGTCACGGCTTTCGGCGGGGGCACCGTGCGCGACGTGCTGCTCTCGCGCCGCCCGTTCTACTGGGTCGAGCATCAGGATTACATGCTCTTCATTTTCGCGATGGCGATCTTCGCGCCGTACGTCCTGCGCGTGACCTCGCGCCTGTTCGACCAGCGCGCGCTGCTCATCACCGACGCGATCGGGCTCGGCCTCTTCAGCGTATCGGGGACGTCGATCGCGCTCGACGCGCAAATGCCCGCCTTCACCGCCACCATGATGGGCGTGATCACCGGCGTGTTCGGCGGCGTTCTGCGCGACGTGCTCTGCAACGAGATTCCGCTGATTCTGCGCGATTCGCGTCCCTATGCGGTGTGCGCGTTCGCCGGCTGCTGGATCTATCTCGGGCTGGAGCACCTCCAGGTCGACACGATCTACAACGTGCTTCTGTCGACGGCGTTCATCCTGATTGCGCGGCTCATCACGTTCAAGTTCGATATCCGGCTGCCGCATTAGCCACCAACGCAAGGGAGGCGAAACGGGCGGGAAAACGCCTCCTTTTGCTACAATCTCGTAGTTTTCTCGCCCCGCATCCGGCCGCGCAGCCTGTCTGCCTTCGGTCGTCACTACGCACACAGAACATGAACATCGAGCAAGCGCGTTTCAACATGATCGAGCAACAGATTCGTCCCTGGGACGTGCTGGACCAGGACGTCCTGAGCCTGCTCGCGATCGTCAAGCGCGAGAACTTCGTTCCCGCCGCGTACCGCAACATCGCTTTCGCGGATCTCGAAGTGCCGCTGCCCGGCGGCGAGCGCATGCTGGCGCCGCGGGTCGAGGCGCGCATCCTGCAGGAACTGGCGGTGCACAAGGGCGAGACGGTGCTGGAAATCGGCGCGGGTTCCGGTTACATGGCGGCGCTGCTCGCGCACCGCGGCCGCCACGTGACCACGATCGAAATCTCGCCGGAACTCGCCGCTTTCGCGAAGCAGAATCTCTCGGCGAATGGCGTGACGAACGCGGAAGTCATCGCGGGCGACGGCGCGCTCGGCTGGAAAGACGCCGCGCCTTACGACGTGATCTGCGTGTCGGGCGGACTGCCGGTCATGCCGCAGGAATTGCTCGAGCAACTGAAGATCGGCGGGCGCATCGCGGCGTTCGTCGGCGCCGCGCCGGTCATGAAGGCGCAGATCATCACGCGCGTCGATGAAAAGCAGTTCCGCGTGTCGGACGTCTTCGAGACGCTCGTCGCGCCGCTGAAGAACGCGGTCCATCCGTCGCACTTCAGGTTCTGAGTCTGTTATCCGCTGCCGGGCGCATCGTCGCATGCGTCTGGCGGCGCGTTACCGTTCTTCCGGGAATTTCATGCAAAACCTGACCGCACCCGAACTCGCCGCGTGGCTTGCCGATTCCTCGCGCCCCGCGCCCGTTTTGCTCGACGTGCGCGAGCCCTGGGAAATCCAGACGGCGAAGATGGAGAACATCGTGTCGATTCCGATGCGTGAGATTCCCGCGCGCAGCGAAGAACTCGACGACGAAGCGCAGATCGTCTGCATCTGCCATCACGGCGCACGCAGCGCGCAGGTCGCGATGTTCCTGGAATCGCGCGGCTTCAAGCAGACGTTCAATCTGTACGGCGGTATCGATGCCTGGTCGCGTCAGGTCGATCCGGCTGTGCCTACGTACTGATCGATTCCTTCTCGCCGCCCGGTCTTCCGCTCACGTTCGACGCTGAACTCGACATTTCACTGCAAATCGCTCGGCGGCGGCGCGACGAACCAGTCGAGATCGATTGCATCGGCGATTGCCTGTAGACCCGCCTCGTTCGGATGCAGGCTGTCGCCGCTGTTATACGCCGACGCAAACGCACTCTGCCCGCCGAGCGCTTCGGCCTGATCGAGCACCGCGTCGCAACCACTCCTGTCGCGATCGCGCAGAAACGCGTTGATGTCCTCGCGTGTGTGCTCGATGGCGGGTGACCATTCGGCGACGCCCTCGAACGGCGTCAGCGTCGAGCAAATCACGCCGATCTTCGCCTCCTTCGCCTGTCTCACCAGTTGCCGGTACGCGCCGGCGAGTTGCCGAAAACCCGGCGGATTGCCGCTGATCAGATTGTTCACGGCGTCGTCGGAGATGATCACCCACTTCACGTTCGCCTGCCTGAGCACGTCGCGCCTGAAGCGTGCGAGCCCGGCCTGGCCCGACGCGTTCGTAAATAAATCGTTGCCGCTGATGCCCTGATTCAGCACGCCGACCGTCATCCCCGCGCGCGCCAGGCGGTTCGCGAGCAGGTTCGGCCAGCGGCCATTCGTGTTGGGCGTGGACGCCACGCCGTCGGTGATCGACGCGCCGAACGCGACCACCGCGCCCGTCGCGGCGGCGTTCATCACGTCGAGATTGGTGAGGAAATAGTAGGACTGCCCGCCCGCCGCATTCGCGACGCCGCCCGTGAACGCGGGGTCGCCGCTGACATCGCCGGGAGCGATGTAGACGTCCTGCATGCCGTCGATGTGGCCGGTCGAATTCGGCGGCGTCTTCGACGGAATGTGGAAGCTCACCGCGATATCGGCGAGCGCGGGCACCTGAAACGCGATGGCATCGCTCTGTATGGCGCCGCCTGCCGGAATGGTCACGTAGGGCTGGCCGCCGAACGTGACCGGCTGATCCGTGCCGGCGATCGTGGCCGCGCCGCGCGAACGCCGCGCGATGTGCACGTCGCCGATCGTGAGCGGCTGGGTGCCGTACAGGTTCGAGAACTTGAGCCGCGCCGCCGTGCCGCCGATGCTCGTGTGCACGATGTGACGAATCGTCTGATTGTCGAAGCCGGCATCGGGCGTGACGGCGGGCGCGGTCGACCACGTGCCGGTCCACGGCGCGTCGCTGCCGAATTCCTGAGCGAAATAATGCGACGTATCGGGCCACGACAAAAAAACGACGAGCGCCGCGCCGATCAACCCGCGCAAACCTGGTTTCACGTCCGCCTCCTTTTCGTGGATGCCGGTCGGCGCCGCCAAGCGATCCGGCAAAACGAAAACTAGACCACATCGCCCACACTCGGGACGTGCGCTGGCGTACAGGCAGGCGCTATCGTCAGAACACAAAAAAGCCGCATGAGCGTTCGGCTCATGCGGCTGGTGCCGGCCTTTCGTGCGTCGCGCGTCGCGCGGATCAGACGACGTTCATCGCCAGCGCGCTCGCGCGATAGTGTTCCGCGGCCTTCTCGGTGTCGCCGAGTTGCTCGTGCAGGCGCGCGAGCGCCCGATGCGTGCGGATCTTGAGCGGTTCGTTGTCGGCGAGTTTGAGCGCCGCTTCGAGGAACGCCTGCGCCTTGCCCCACAACTGCTGGTGCAGGCACAGCCGCCCGAGCGTGAAGAGCAGATCGGCATCTTCGGTGCGCTCCTTCTGCCACGCTTCGGCGCGCTGGATCAGCGGGAAAGCATCCCCGCCGACGATGCAGTCCGGATAGCGCCGCAACAGCCGCGCGTCCCAGTTATGGGCGAGCGCATCTTCGACGATCTTCCTCGCCTCCGCGCGACGGTCGAGCGCGATCAGCAGTTCGGCGGCGAGATCGGCGAGTCGCGGCGACTGGCGCTCGGTCGCCGATAGCGACTGCCACAGTTCCAGCAGCGCATCCGGATTATGGCGACGGTCGCGCAGCAGATTCTCGGCTGCGACCTGCCGCAGCCGCACCGCGACCGCCGGATGCAGCGCCTCGCGCTTCTCCAGCATGCGCACGAGCTTGAGCACTTCGCTCCAGTTCTTCAGTTGCTGCTGGGCGCGCAACGCGATCTGCTGCGCGTGGATGCGCCGTCCGCCCTGCGCCTGAATTTCGGTGAGCGCGACGAGTGCGCCGTCTGCGTCGCGGCCATCGGCGCGCATGTCGGCCGTGGCCATCAGGCGTGCGTCCTGCCAGTCGGCGCCGGAAATCTGCGCGAGCCATTCGTCACGACGCGCGTATTCGTGCAAACGATGCGCCGCGTTCGCGCCGATCAGCCCGGCCGCGCCCCGGTTGTCGGCAACGGCGAGCGCGTCGCGCGCGGCCTTTTCGGCCTTCGAGAAGCGCCCGGCGTACAGATGCCCAAGCGCGTCGCGCAATGCCGCGTTCGCCTTGGCAAGCTTGCTGCGCGCGCGATACGCGGCGACGCGCTGCGGCATCTTCCACACGCCGCGCACCGAGCGAATCAGCGCGTACAGCGCGATGAACAGCACCACGAGCGCCACGACGAACAGATTCAGCGACATATCCACGCGATACGGCGGCAGCACCAGCAGAATCTGCCCGCCGTTGAAGCCGCCGACCGTCGCGACGATCGCCGCGACGGCGAACAGCAGCGCAAGCCAGATGAGTCCACGAATCGTCATCATCCGCCTCGCTTGAACTGATGGACGACGGCGAGACTGCCGTTCAGGTTCGGCACGGCGACGGCGAACGACGCCTGATCGACCTGCTTCACGAGATCGCGCACGGCCTGCACTTTCTTCGACGCCGGATCGAAATAACGCGCGAGCGCGGCGTCGGCGGCGTGCAGGTCGGATTTGAGCGTCGGCTCGCTGCGCGAGAGCAGCGACAGGCGCGCGGACAGCAAACGCAGCTTCACGTTCTCGCGCACGAAATAACCCTGATCGGGCGACGTGAGCATGGCGTCGGCGTTGTCGATGCGCCGCACCGACACGAGGCTCGACAACTGCTGCCCGATGCCGCTCGTGATCTGACGCCACAGCACTTTCCAGCGCGGCTCGCCGGTGGCCGCCGCAATCGACGCGCTGTTCGCCGGCGCCGCAGCCTGTGCGTGGGCGGGCGCGATCGGCGCTTCGCCGGCGAGCGGCAACTGGTCGATCTGGTCGATGGCGGTGTCAAGCTTGATGGCGAGTCCGGAGAGATCGGTGGTCGGCGTTGCCTTCAGCTTGTCGATGTCGAGCGCGATCGCCTTGCGGATCGCCACGACCTGCGGGCCGGTGGTCGCGGCGAGACGCGTGTCGGCGCTTTGCAGCGCGAAGAGCGCCAGTTGCACGTTGCCGGTCAATTGCAACTGCTGGCTCGCGCTCGACAGAATCTGCTCGACTTCAGCGACGGTCCAGTCGTCGCGATTGGCCGCGAGGTCCTGATACTGCTGCTGCAGCGCCTGACTGTGCGTTTCGGCATCGGCGAGCTTGCCTTGCAACTGGATGATCTGCGTACTGAGCGCGGTGGTTGCGCTCGCGGCCTGATCGGCCTTGGCGCGCAGATCAGCGCTCTGTTCGTCGGCCTGGGCGAGACGCTGCGACATCTGCGTATCGGCGCGATCGAACTTGCGGTTCAGGACGAAGGCGCCCGCGCCCGCCGCCACCGCCAGAACGACGATGACGAGCCACAGCAACACGATGCCCACATTGCCTGAACGTTTCTGCTGCTCAAAAGGCGTGAAGGGCGTGTTCGGCGGCAGGGGCGGTGTCACGTTCGGCTGAGGTGAAGCTTTCTTGGAATCGTTCGAATCAGTCATGCGTGATTGAGCCGTGTGATGGGCCGGTTGAGGGGCCGGCGCGATGGCCGGGTTGGCGTCCGTCGGCGCGGATGGCGAAGGCGCTGCGCTCGCGTGTGCGTCGGCATTCGAAGCGCTTGCAGCATGCGCCTGAGCGGACGCGCCCGCCGGGTCTGATGGAAACGCCGCTTCCAGCGATTGCGCGATGCGTTCGTCGCCCGCGCCGGACACCGTAATCCTATCAAAACCCGCTCCCCGCGCGGCTTCGGCGATGCGCGGGTGCGGGCAGACGAGCGGCGTGCGCTTGAGCAGCACGATTTCGTCGGCGGTGAGATGTTCGTGCGCGAGTTCGTCGAGATTGCGCACGCCTTCGGAACTCGTCAGCAGCCACGCGTGCCGGCCTCCGGGCGCGTCGGCGAGCAGCGCGTGGA
The DNA here is from genome assembly GCF_000402035.1 of Caballeronia insecticola. GTDB lineage: Bacteria > Pseudomonadota > Gammaproteobacteria > Burkholderiales > Burkholderiaceae > Caballeronia > Caballeronia insecticola. The sequence continues at coordinate 715,718 of NC_021287.1, read as the reverse complement.
TGCGCTCCCACTTCTGCATCGACGGTTCGGGCAGCACGCGCCGGTACGCCGCGGCCTTCTCCACGCGCGCGCCCGCCTGCGTGAGGCGTTCGGCGAGCCATTCGCGGCCGCCGTCGCCGCGCACGATCAGCACGCGCTTGCCGTCGAGGCCCTGCGCGCCGAAGTGCGCTTCGATCGCGCTAAAAAGCGCCTCCGAATCGAAGCGCGGATCGGCCGATTCCGTCGACGGACTGATCACGCGATGCGACGGCGCATGCACGCCCTGCCGCGCGAGCGCCGCGACCGATCCCGGACCGACGGCCGCAACCGGCAGATCCGCGGGCCACGGTGCGCCGAGCCGGCTGAACGCATGATCGATCGCATTCGGCGACACGAACACGACGAGCGCATAGCGCGCAGGTGCGTCGGGTGGCAGAAACAGCTCGTCGAGCGCGGCGCGCAGCGGGGCATCGTCGGCGACGGGCGCGATATCGATGAGCGGAAATTCCAGCGTGTCGAACCCGGCGCTGGCGAGCAGCGCGAGCAGCGCGGACGACTGTCCGGCCGGACGCGTAATGACGATGGTGGCGCGGCGTTCGCTCGCCATCAGGATGCGGGCCCCGAAGGCGCGGTGTTCGGGCCGTCGCCGCGGGGCATCGTGCTGAGCGTGTTCACGATGTCCATCGCGCCCTGCGCCGCGAGGTCGGCCGACACACGCTTGCCGAGCGCGAGCGCCCCGGCGAGATCGGGCGTGCGCACGGCTTCTTCCGCGCGCAGCACGCGCTGGCCGTCGGGCATCGATACCGCGCCGCGCAGATGCAGCGCGTCGCCGCGCCATTCGGCGAAAGCGGCGAGCGGCACTTCGCAACTGCCACCGAGCGCGCGCGACACCGCGCGTTCCGCTTCGACGGCGAGCGCGGTTTTTTCGTCGTGCATCGGCGCGAGCCAGGCGGCGATGTCGGCGCGGTCCGCGCGAATTTCGATGCCGAGCGCGCCCTGCCCCGCCGCCGGCAGACTCTGCGCCGGTTCGAGTCGCGCGCGGATGCGCGCCTCGAGCCCGAGCCGCTTCAGACCGGCAGCCGCGAGAATGATCGCCGCGTACTCGCCGCGATCGAGCTTGGCAAGACGCGTATCGAGATTGCCGCGCAACGGACGCACGTCGAGATGAGAAAAGCGCGCGCGGATCATCGCTTCGCGACGCAGACTCGAAGTACCGACCACGCTTCCCACAGGCAGCGCGTCGAGCGATTCATAGTGCGGCGAGACGAACGCATCGCACGGATCTTCGCGCGCGAGAATGGCGCCGAGCGCAAAGCCCTCGGGCAGTTCCATCGGCACGTCTTTCAGCGAATGCACGGCGAGATCGGCGCGGCCGTCGGCGAGCGCGGCTTCCAGTTCCTTCACGAAAAGGCCCTTGCCGCCGACCTTCGACAACGTGCGATCGAGAATCTGATCGCCGCGTGTTGTCATTCCGAGGATTTTCACGTCGCAAGATGGATATAATTTGTGCAGCGCACACCGCACATGCTCGGCCTGCCACATGGCAAGCCGGCTTTCCCGCGAAACAATGGTGAGGCTCGCGGGCGGTGTCGTCGAATGCGTCTCGGAATTCATTGATGCTCGATCGAATGACGGGATGGATGAATAGACATTAGCGAACAATGGTAGCACGCACGCCTTGGTCCACTGATCGACGGGCAGCGCGCGAGAGCCTTGTCCGATGCGCCTTTCAGGGCGTCCGCGGTGCGTGTGAATCGACGTGAACGGCGGCGCCAGCCGCGACGTGCGCGAGTCTACGTTTCCGGGCGCCAGAAACGCTGCGGCATGCTGTCGCCGATTCGACGCACGACCGTTCACCACGGCGGGCGTTCTCCTGCAGGATGCGGCGCTTCCCGCAAGCCGCCGCGTCACGTTCATGTGTCTTTGGCTTCGCAGCTTCTGAGAGGAACTCAACGTGACGTCTTCTGCATCGGCACGCCCCGCGCGCCGCCACGCCGCATTGCCCCAGTCGTCCTCCGACGCGCCCGTCGCGGCGTCGTCGCCTATCGTCACGAAGGCCGCCACGGCCGCAAAGGCATCGAAAGCGGCCGTCGCGCCGAAGGCCCGGCCCGTCGTCAAGACCACGGTCAAGACTGCGGTCAAGGCCGCGGTCAAAGCGAACGGCATCAAGCCGAAAGCCGCCTTGCCGCGCGTGAACGGCGCCGCGAGCGCGAAGCCGTCGAGCCGCACGCGCGACGACAAGGACCGCCCGCTCTTCGAAGACATCCGCTATCTCGGCCGCCTGCTCGGCGACGTGCTGCGCGAACAGGAAGGCGACGCGGTGTTCGATGTCGTCGAAGCTATTCGTCAGACGGCCGTGAAATTTCGCCGCGAAGACGACAGCGAAGCCGCGCAGACGCTCGAAAAAAAGCTGCGGGCGCTGTCGCCGGAACAGACGGTGTCGGTGGTGCGCGCGTTCAGCTACTTCTCGCATCTGGCCAATATTGCCGAGGACCGGCATCACAATCGCCGCCGGCGCATTCACGCGCTCGCCGGTTCCGTGACGCAGCCGGGCACCATCGCGTATGCGATCGAACGCATGCGCGAGCAGAAGAACATCAGCGCGACGCGCAAGCTGCTGGAGAATTTTTTCGGCGATGCGCTGATTGTGCCCGTGCTCACCGCGCACCCGACCGAAGTGTCGCGCAAGAGCATTCTCGACGCGCAGCACGACATCGCCCGTTTGCTCGCCGAGCGCGATCAGGAATTGACCGCCCGCGAACGCGCCCGCAACGAAGCGGTGCTGCGCGCGCGCGTGACGTCGCTCTGGCAGACGCGCATGCTGCGCGACGCGCGTCTGACCGTCGCCGATGAAATCGAGAACGCGCTGTCCTACTATCGCGCCACGTTTCTCGAAGAGATTCCCGCGCTTTACGCCGACATCGAAAACGCGCTCGCCGAGCACGGCCTGCCCGTGCGCCTGCCGCCGTTCTTCCAGATGGGAAGCTGGATCGGCGGCGACCGCGACGGCAATCCGAACGTCACGGCGGAAACACTCGAAACCGCGATCACGCGCCAGGCGACCGTGATCTTCGAACACTATCTCGAACAGGTGCACATGCTCGGCGCGGAACTGTCCGTGTCGAACCTGCTCGCCGGTTCGAGCGACGCGCTGAAGGCACTCGCCGATGCATCGCCGGATCAGTCGCCGCATCGCACGGACGAGCCTTACCGGCGCGCGCTCATCGGCATGTACACGCGGCTCGCGGCAAGCGCCCGCGTGCGGCTCGGCGAAGGCTCGGTGACCGTGCGCAGCGCGGGACGCGGCGCCGCGCCGATCCGCGCAACGCCTTACGCCGACGCGTCCGAGTTCACGCGCGATCTGCATGTCCTGATCGATTCGCTCGCCGAGCATCATGGCGCGTCGCTGTCGCTGCTGCGCCTGTCGCCGCTTGCGCGCGCCGCCGAAGTGTTCGGCTTCCATCTGGCCAGCATCGACTTGCGGCAGAGTTCGGATATTCACGAAGCGGTCGTCGCCGAACTGCTCGCGCGCGCGGGCGTGGTGGCCGATTACGCCGCGCTTTCCGAAGACGAAAAGCGCGCAGTGCTGCTGAAGGAACTGGCGCAGCCGCGCCCGCTGCGTCTGCCGTACGCGGAGTATTCGGATCTCGCCAAGAGCGAGCTGGGCGTGCTCGAAGAAGCGCGCGAAACGCGCCGCAAGTTCGGCGCGCGCGCGGTGCGCAACTACATCATCTCGCACACGGAAACCGTCAGCGATCTGCTCGAAGTAATGCTGCTGCAGAAGGAAACCGGCGTGCTGCAAGGCTGCGTCGGCGCCAAGGACGATCCCGCGCGCGACGGGCTCATGGTGATTCCGCTGTTCGAGACCATTGCCGACTTGCGCAATGCGCCCGTCATCATGGGCGAGTTCTTTGCGCTGCCGGGCATCGATCAACTGGTCGAGAATCAGGGCAACGAGCAGGAAGTCATGCTCGGCTATTCGGACAGCAACAAGGACGGCGGCTTCCTGACGTCGAACTGGGAGTTGTATCGCGCGGAGCTGGCGCTCGTCGCGCTGTTCAAGGAACGCGGCACGACGCTGCGCCTGTTCCACGGCCGCGGCGGCACGGTAGGACGCGGCGGCGGCCCGACCTATCAGGCGATCCTGTCGCAGCCGCCCGGCACCGTTGACGGGCAGATTCGCCTGACCGAGCAAGGCGAAGTGATCGCGAGCAAGTTCGGCAATCCGGAAATCGGCCGGCGCAATCTGGAAACCGTCGTCGCGGCGACGCTGGAAGCCTCGCTGCTGCCGCACGAGAACGCGCCCGCGCAACTGCCGCAATTCGAGGAAGTCATGCAGGCGCTGTCCGACGGCGCGATGGCCGCTTACCGCGCGCTCGTCTATGAAACGCCCGGCTTCACCGACTACTTCTTCTCGTCCACGCCGATCGCGGAAATCGCGGAACTGAACATCGGCAGCCGGCCGGCGTCGCGCAAGCTGCAGGATCCGAAGCAGCGCAAGATCGAAGACCTGCGCGCGATTCCGTGGGGCTTTTCGTGGGGCCAGTGCCGTCTGCTGCTCACGGGCTGGTACGGCTTCGGCAGCGCGGTGACGGCATGGCTCGACGCGCCCGGCTCGGAGGAAGAACGCGCGAAGCGGCTGGCCACGCTGCGCAAGATGAACAAGACGTGGCCGTTCTTCAAGAACCTGCTGTCGAACATGGACATGGTGCTGGCGAAGACCGATCTGGCCGTCGCGTCCCGCTATGCGCAGCTCGTCACCGACAAGAAGCTGCGCAAGCGGGTATTCGATCGCATCGTCGCGGAACACGGACGCACTTGCGACGTGCTCGCCGAAATCACCGGCAAGGGCGAGCGTCTCGCGGACAATCCGCTGCTCGCGCGCTCGATCAAGAACCGCTTCCCGTATCTCGATCCGCTCAATCACTTGCAGGTGGAGCTGTTGAAGCGCCACCGCGCAGGCGATCAGAACGTGCGGCTGCGGCGCGGCATTCACCTGACGATCAACGGGATTGCAGCGGGGTTGCGCAATACGGGGTGATTCGAACGGCGTCGCGCTTTCAGGCACGACGCCGTTTTTTCTAGTCCCTTCGCTTCGCCTCGATCATCATCGCGTCGAGTTCGAACGAGTAGTCCTCCTTCACGCCGAAATACTGGCGCACTTCATCCGGCGCGCTTTGCCACATCGAGCGGATCGCCGTCACGCGTTCCGGCGGCGTGCGCATGCGCGTCACCCACGCGTCGAACTCCAGCGGAATGCGCCAGCGCTCGCTGACTTGCGCGTCGAAACCGGCGGCGTCGAGCATCGCGATCCATTCGCAGGCGCGATAGTCGCGAATATGCGAAGCGTCGCGCAGCAATTCGATCGCCTGAATGTGCGTGTCGAACAGCGGATCGTCGATGCCCGCGATATCGATGAATCTGAGCCGCCCGCCCGGCCTGAGCACCCGATGCACTTCCGTGAGCGCCGCCGGCACGTCGCGCCAGTGATGCGCGCTCATGCGGCTCACGGCCCAGTCGAAGCTCGCATCGGCGAACGGCAGCGTCTCGGCCGCGCCCTGCTGCGTGCGGATCGTCGTCAAGCCGCGCTCCTTCGCGGCGGCCTGCACCGTCGCGAGCATCGGCTGCGCGATGTCGTAGGCGACGACTTCGCGCACATGCGGCGCGATCGCGAAGCTCGCGTGGCCGGCGCCGCAGCCCATGTCCAGCACCGTCGCGTTGCCGCACGTGGCGGCGAACGTCGCGGCGAGCGTTTGCAGGTCCGCGCCGCTCGCGTGGACGGCGCTCGTGAGATAGGCGGCGGCCGTGCTGCCGAATGCGTCTGCGACCTGGTCGTGGTGTTTCATCGCGGTTTTCCGGGTTCGTTGTGGGGAAGGTCTGCCGCTACAATAGAACCCGCGCTGTACCAGTACAAGTTGAGCGAATATTCTGGTATATAAATTACCCGTCGGCATTCGAGCCGTCGACACCGCATTCCGCTGTCCGTATTTCCAGCCTGCATGAGCCAGATCCAACAGCACGAACCGAACGAAACACTTGCCGAAACGCCCGCGCGCGCGCTCGGCGAGTTCATCCGCGCGCATCGCGAACGGCTCACGCCGCAGGCCGTGGGTCTTGCGCCTGGGCCGCGCCGCCGCACACCCGGCTTGCGCCGCGAGGAAGTGGCGCAGTTGTGCGGCGTGAGTCCGACCTGGTACACGTGGATCGAGCAAGGGCGCCCCGTGTCCGCTTCCGCAGATGCCTTGGCCCGCATCGCCGTGGCGTTGCAGCTATCGCGCGCCGAGCGTGCGTATCTGTTCGAACTCGCCGCCCAGCGCGATCCCGCCGAGCCCGACCCCGCGAGCCAGGACGCGCCCGCGGCGCTGCTGCAGACCGTCGGTTTGATCGGCGCGCCCGCCTATGTGCTCGATCGTCAATGGAACGCGCTGCGCTGGAACGCGCCCGCGGCCGAGCTTTTCGTCGGCTGGCTGGACGGCGCGCACGACCGCAATCTCCTGAACTACACGTTCACGTCGCCGGTGGCGCGGGCGTTGATCGTCGACTGGGAGACGCGCGCGCGGCGGCTCGCGGCCGAGTTTCGCGCCGATTCCATCCGTCATCTGAACGACGCGCCCACGCGCGCGCTGATCGACAGCTTAAGCGCCGCGAGCGACGCCTTCGCGCGTTTCTGGGCGTCGCAGGACGTGTTCGAGCGCGAAGGCGGCGAGCGCGCGTTCGATCATCCGGTGCGCGGGCGTATCGTGTTCAATCAGATCACGTTCAAGCCGGCGCATCGCGAAGATCTGAAGCTGGTTATCCTCGTCGGCGAGTCGTGAAAGCGGCTTTCCCCCGAATGTTAAAATTCTCGACTTCCGGCTTGCAGAACGAGCCGCCTCTACCGCACATCACATCACCATGACGTCCCAACTCCACAAAAAAGGCGAAGCCTGGTCGGCTCGCTTCTCCGAGCCGATGTCGGAGCTCGTCAAACGCTATACGTCGTCGGTGTTCTTCGACAAGCGGCTCGCCCTCGTCGACATTCAGGGTTCGCTCGCGCACGCGTCGATGCTGGCGGCGCAGAAGATCATCGGCGCCGACGACCTCGCGGCCATCGAGCGCGGCATGGCGCAGATCAAGGGCGAAATCGAGCGCGGCGAGTTCGAGTGGAAGCTGGATCTGGAAGACGTGCATCTGAACATCGAGGCGCGGCTGACGGCGCTGATCGGCGATGCGGGCAAGCGCCTGCACACCGGCCGCTCGCGCAACGACCAGGTCGCGACCGACATCCGCCTGTGGCTGCGCGGCGAGATCGACCGTATCGGCGAATTGCTGAAGGACTTGCGTCTCGCGCTCATCGACATGGCCGAGAAACACGCCGACACCATCATGCCCGGCTTCACGCACTTGCAGGTCGCGCAACCGGTGACCTTCGGGCATCACCTGCTCGCCTACGTCGAAATGTTCTCGCGCGATGCCGAACGCATGCGCGACGCCCGCAAGCGCGTGAACCGCCTGCCGCTCGGCGCCGCGGCGCTCGCCGGCACGAGCTATCCGATCGACCGTCACGCCGTGGCGAAGACGCTCGGCTTCGACGGCATCTGCGCCAATTCGCTCGACGCCGTCTCCGACCGCGACTTCGCGATCGAATTCACGGCGGCGGCCGCGCTCGTCATGACGCACGTATCGCGCTTCTCCGAGGAACTCGTGCTGTGGATGAGTCCGCGCGTCGGCTTCATCGATCTGGCGGACCGCTTCTGCACGGGGTCGTCGATCATGCCGCAGAAGAAAAACCCCGACGTGCCCGAACTCGCGCGCGGCAAGACGGGCCGCGTGAACGGTCATCTGATGGCGCTGCTCACGCTGATGAAAGGCCAGCCGCTCGCCTATAACAAGGACAATCAGGAAGACAAGGAGCCGCTGTTCGATACCGTCGATACGGTCGCCGACACGCTGCGCATCTTCGCGGAAATGGCGGCGGGCATCACCGTCAAGCCGCAGGCCATGCGCGCGGCGGCGCTGCAAGGCTTCTCCACCGCGACCGATCTCGCCGATTACCTCGTGAAGCGCGGCCTTCCCTTCCGCGATGCGCACGAAGCGGTCGCGCACGCGGTACGCATCTGCGTGGATCGCGAGTGCGATATCGCCGACTTGTCGCTCGACGAGATGAAAATGGAATTGCCGAACGTCGCGCATCTGATCGGCGAGGACGTGTTCGAATACCTGACGCTGGAAGGCTCGGTCGCGAGCCGTAATCACGCGGGCGGCACCGCGCCGGATCAGGTGCGCGCGGCGGCGCAGGCGGCACGCGCGGCGCTTTGAGCGCCCAGCTTAATCGATAGCACCGAAGGCCGTTCGCAAGGACGGCCTTTTTTGTTTCCGCACGCGGCGACATGTCCCTGCGCGAGATGCGATATTCATGCGTCATTTTCGAGATAATCGGATGATCGTCCCCGCATCCGTTAAAAAAAGCGCGTCATGATCATCCGCCCCAAGGTCCACTGGTTCCGGCTGCTGTTCGTGTGGCGAGGCTCCGTGCTGCCGCAACTGCTACCGCGCCTCGGGCTGATCTTCGCGCTGTCGGTGACGGCGATCTTCATGCACGACCACATGCGCACGTATCCGATCGGGCTCGGCACGCCGCCGTTCGCGCTCGTCGGCATCGCGCTCGCGGTGTTTCTCGGCTTTCGCAACAGCGCGAGCTACGAACGCTGGTGGGAAGGCCGCAAGCTCTGGGGCACACTCGTCATCACCGCGCGCTCGCTCGCACGGCAGGCGCTCTCGTTACCCGAACCGCGCGATCCGGAACAGACGCGGCGCTTTCTCGCCGCGCTCGGCGCACTGGCGCACGCGCTGCGTCATCAACTGCGCTGCACCGATGCGCTCGCCGATCTGTCCAGCCGGCTGCCGCCCGAGTTGCACGCCCGCGTCGCGGCCGCGCAGTTCCGGCCCGCGCTGATCCTGCTGTGGCTCGGCGAATGGGTGGCCGAACGCCGGCGCGAAGGCGTCATCGACGGCTATGCGGTGCTCGCGATCGAGCACAACCTCAATGCGCTGTCCGATGTGATCGGCGGATGCGAGCGTATCGCCACCACGCCGCTGCCGTTTTCGTACTCCGTGATGATCCACCGCACGATCTATCTCTTCTGCGCCCTGCTGCCGTTCGGGCTCGTGGACGGCGCGGGCGTGCTTACGCCGCTCTTCGCGCTGCTGGTTGCGTATGCGTTCATGGCGCTGGAGGCGATCGCCGCGCAGATCGAAGACCCGTTCGGCCTCGAAGAAAACGATCTCGCGTTGAACGCGATGTGCGAGACGATCGAACTCGCCCTGCACGATATGGCCGCCGATCCCGATTTCGCGCGCGCGCCCAAACCGTTCGCGCCGCCGCGCGACTTCATTCTCGACTGAGATCGGCCAACCACCGACCCTCCCGTTCTTTCAAATAAAGACACAGATCGTTTCATGCCAGAACATGTTGAGCGCCGGGTACATCGTTCATAATCGTACGCACTCAATCTGGAGGAAACGTTTTGAAACTGTTTTACAAAGCTGGTGCCTGCTCGCTCGCGTCTCACATCGCACTCGAAGAATCCGGGCTGCCGTACGAAATCGAAGCTGTCGACCTCAAGACCAAACTCACCGCCAGCGGTGCGGACTTCACCAAGATCAACGCCAAGGGTTATGTGCCCGCGCTCCAGCTCGACAACGGCGAGCTGCTGACCGAAGGCCCGGCGATCATGCAATACATCGCCGATCAGGTTCCGGCGAAGCATCTCGCGCCGCTCGCCGACGCCATGGCGCGCTATCGCCTGCAAGGCTGGCTCACGTTCATCGGCACGGAACTGCACAAGAATTTTTCGCCGTTCTTCAATCCGGCCGCGAGCAGCGACTGGAAAGCAGCCGCAATGGCCAATCTCGAACGCCGCCTCACCTACACGGCGCAGCATCTCGACGACAAACAATACCTGCTCGGCGACGAATTCAGCATCGGTGACGCGTACCTCTTCACGGTGCTCGGCTGGGCGAAGCACATCGACCTCGACCTCGGCAAATGGCGCGCGCTCGTCGACTATCAGGCTCGCGTGGGCGCGCGCGCCGGCGTGCAGGCAGCGATGAAGGCGGAAGGGCTGATCTGAGCGGTACCTGAACGGTATCTGAGCGATCTCCGGCTTCCGGATGTGAAAACGGCCCTTGCGGACCGTTTTTCTTTTAGCGGTTCAGCGAAGCATCATCGAGCCTCACGCAATCGACAAAATACTCGATGCGCCCGTTGATCATCTCGCCGACGAGCCCGTGGATATCCGTGTGGAAGCCCGGGAAGCGTTCGTTGAACTCGCGCGCGAAACGCAGATAATCGACGATCGTGCGATTGAAGCGCTCGCCCGGAATCAGCAACGGAATGCCCGGCGGATACGGCGTCAAGAGGATCGACGTCACGCGGCCTTCGAGTTCGTCGATAGGCACGCGGTCGATCTCGCGGTGCGCGAGCTTGGCGAACGCCTCGGACGGCTTCATTGCCGGCTCCATGCTCGACAGATACATTTCGGTCGTGAGCCGCGCGATGTTGTTCGCGCGATAGACGCTGTGAATCTGCTCGCACAGGTCACGCAAGCCGATGCGCTCGTACGACGGATGCTGCGCCACGAACTCCGGCAGCACGCGCCACAGCGGCAGGTTGTTGTCGTAGTCGTCCTTGAACTGCTGGAGTTCGGTGACCATCGAGTTCCAGCGGCCCTTCGTGATGCCGATCGTGAACATGATGAAGAACGAGTAAAGCCCCGTCTTCTCCACGATGATGCCGTGCTCCGCCAGATACTTCGTGACGATCGCGGCCGGAATGCCGCTCTCGCCGAATTCGCCGTCCACGTCGAGCCCCGGCGTGATGATCGTCGCCTTGATCGGGTCGAGCATGTTGAAGTTGTCCGCGAGCGCGCCGAAGCCGTGCCAGCGGTCGTTGGGCTTGAGCATCCAGTCTTCGCGGTCGCCGATGCCTTCTTCCGCGAGCGCTTCCGGGCCCCAGACCTTGAAGAACCAGTCGTCGCCGTATTCGTCGTCGACCTTGCGCATGGCGCGGCGGAAATCGAGCGCCTCCGCAATCGACTCCTCGACGAGCGCGGTGCCGCCGGGCGCTTCCATCATCGCCGCGGCCACGTCGCACGACGCGATGATCGCGTATTGCGGCGACGTCGACGTGTGCATCAGATACGCCTCGTTGAAACGATGGCGGTCGAACGTGCTGTTCTCGCTGTCCTGCACGAGAATCTGCGACGCCTGCGAGATGCCCGCGAGCAGCTTGTGCGTGGAGTGCGTTGCGAACACGAGCGCGCCGGTGCGCGGACGGCCTGCGCCGATCGCGTGCATGTCCTGATAGAACGAATGGAACTCGGCGTGCGGCAGCCACGCTTCGTCGAAATGCAGCGTGTCGAGCAGGTCGCCCAGCAAGTCCTTGATCATTTCGACGTTGTAAATCACGCCGTCATACGTGCTCTGCGTGATCGTCAGGATACGCGGCTTGATCTTCGGGTTCTTCGCGAGCGCCTCGCGCGCGAACGGATTCGCCTCGATCTTCTTGCGAATGTTCTCCGGCTTGAACTCGTCGCGCGGAATCGGCCCGATGATGCCGAAGTGATTGCGCGTCGGCGTGAGGAACACGGGAATCGCGCCGGTCATGGTGATCGCGTGCAGGATCGACTTGTGGCAGTTGCGGTCCACGAGCACGATGTCGCCCGGCGCCACCGTTGCATGCCACACGATCTTGTTCGACGTCGACGTGCCGTTGGTCACGAAAAAGAGATGATCCGCGCTGAAGATGCGCGCCGCGTTACGTTCCGACGCCGCGACCGGCCCGGTGTGATCGAGCAGCTGACCGAGTTCGTCGACAGCGTTGCAGACGTCCGCGCGCAACATGTTCTCGCCGAAGAACTGGTGGAACATCTGTCCGAGCGGATTCTTCAGGAACGCGACGCCGCCCGAGTGCCCCGGACAGTGCCACGAATACGAGCCCTCTTCCGCGTACTGCACGAGTTCCTTGAAGAACGGCGGCGCGAGCGAATCGAGATAAACCTTCGCTTCACGAATGACGTGGCGCGCGACGAATTCCGGCGTGTCCTCGAACATGTGGATGAAGCCGTGCAGCTCGCGCAGGATGTCGTTCGGCAAGTGGCGCGAGGTGCGCGTTTCGCCGTACAGGAAAATTGGAATGTCGGCGTTGCGGCGGCGCACGGCGTTGATGAACGCCCGCAGCGCGACAATCGCCGACGCCAGTTCCGGCGTGTCGCCTTCCACGACGACGTTATCGGCGTACGGCAGCAATTCGTCGTCGTCGATGGACAGAATGAAGCACGACGCGCGGCTCGACTGCTGCGCGAAGGCCGCGAGATCGCCGTAGCTCGTCAGGCCGAGCACTTCGGCACCTTCTTTTTCGATCGCCTCGGCGAGCGCGCGAATGCCGGAACCCGAGATGTTCTCGGAACGAAAGTCTTCGTCGATGATGACGACAGGAAAGCGGAACTTCATGAGGCGAATCTCCAAATGGAACGACCGCCGCGCCGAGTCTCAACTCGATGCCGGCGGTCTTTCGACAAGCGTTTGCCGTGTGCGTTTCTTTTAAGCGCGGCGATTATCTAATCTGCATCAAGTCTTCGGCAGCGTCACGCCGTGCTGCCCTTGATATTTCCCGCCGCGGTCCGCGTACGATGTCTCGCAGATTTCGTCGCTTTCGAAGAACAGAACCTGCGCGACGCCCTCGTTCGCGTAGATTTTGGCAGGCAAAGGTGTCGTATTCGAGAATTCGAGCGTCACGTAGCCTTCCCATTCCGGCTCGAACGGCGTCACGTTGACGATAATCCCGCAGCGCGCGTACGTCGATTTGCCGAGACACACCGTCAGGCACGAGCGCGGAATGCGGAAATACTCGACCGTGCGGGCGAGCGCGAACGAATTCGGCGGAATGATGCAGACATCGCCCTTGAAATCGACGAACGATTTCTCGTCGAAATTTTTCGGATCGACGATGGTGGAATTGATATTCGTGAAAATCTTGAATTCGTCGGCGACGCGAATGTCGTAGCCGTAGCTCGACGTGCCGTAGCTCACGATCTTGCGGCCGTCCTCGGCCACGCGCACCTGATCGCGCACGAACGGCTCGATCATTTTGTGCTCTTCGGCCATGCGGCGAATCCACTTGTCGGACTTGATGCTCATAGGGGCGCTACTCAACGGTTAAGGCTTGAAGTCTCGCGACCGCCGCCTGCGGGAAACGGTGCATGGCGTGTGGCGGCATGGCGTGCCGCGCGGCCAGGCGCGAATCAAAACGAAAGCGCGTATTTTACGCGATCGACGCGACGCCGCGTTCCGGCGCGGACGTGGCCCGCGTCTAGCGGCGGATCACGCCGCAGGCGAGCGCCGCGCCCACGTTGTGCGGCGCGCTCGCGTAAGGATCGAGCGCCTCGCGGTGCAGCGCCATGGCGCGCGAGATGACCGAGCGCACGCCGTCGAGCGAGACGTCGGTCGCGACCATAAAACCGGTCGCCGAGCCGGTGGCGTCCGCGTGGATATTGCCGAGTTCGCCCTCCAGCCGCGCGCTCGGCTTACGGCGTTCGGCCGGCAGCGCGAAGACGGGATTTGCTTCGGGACCGTTGATCGAAATGCAGTCGCCGCGCTCGTGCACGGTCAGCGCGTGATCGCTGTTCGGCGGCATGTCGGTGAGGCTGTAGGAAACCTGCACGCCGTCCGCGCGCTCGATGAGCGTGACCGTGCCGCGCGTGGCGTTGCCGGGCGCGGGCTGCAGCACCGCGTCCGCGCGTTTTTCGTGATTCTGGAAGAGCAGGCCGCAGCCGCTCAGCATCACGCTGCAGGCGGCCGTCGCGATCAAGGCATGAAGCGCCCTTCCGTCGAATCTGTTTCTCATGCGATCCTCTCGGCGGCCCGCCGACGCCCCCTGCGTCCACGCTGCCGCGCATCGAAGGCGACATGATACCGCGAGCCGCATTGCACAAGGCTCGCGGCGATTCGATCGAGCGCTCGAATTCAGATGTTCCGCACGATCAGGTGTTCTGCACGACGATGCTCGGAAACTTCGACGTCATGTCGCGCTGACGCTCGGCAATCGAGATCGCCACACGACGTGCGATCGCGCGATAGATTTCCGCGATGCGGCTCGCAGGCTCCGACACGACCGTCGGCTGGCCCGCGTCGGTACGCTCGCGGATGGAGATATCGAGCGGCAACTGGCCGAGAATCTCCACGCCGTATTCCTTCGCCATGCGCTCGCCGCCGCCCGCGCCGAAAATGTGCTCCTCGTGGCCGCAGTTCGAGCAAATGTGCGTGCTCATGTTCTCGACAATGCCGAGAATCGGAATGCCGACCTTCTCGAACATCTTGAGGCCCTTCTTCGCGTCGAGCAGCGCGATGTCCTGCGGCGTCGTGACGATCACTGCGCCCGTCACCGGCACCTTCTGCGCGAGCGTGAGCTGGATGTCGCCCGTGCCCGGCGGCATGTCGACGACGAGGTAATCCAGATCGCGCCAATTGGTCTGCCGCAGCAGCTGCTCGAGCGCGGACGTGACCATCGGGCCGCGCCAGACCATCGGATTGTCCTGCTCGATCAGAAAGCCGATCGAGTTCGCCTGGATGCCGTGGCCTTCGAGCGGGTTCATCGTCTGATTGTCCGGCGACTCCGGGCGCCCGGCGATGCCGAGCATCATCGGCAGCGAGGGGCCGTAGATGTCGGCGTCGAGCATGCCGACCGACGCGCCCTCGGCCGCCAGCGCCAGCGCCAGATTCGCCGCCGTCGTGCTCTTGCCGACGCCGCCCTTGCCCGATGCCACCGCAATGATGTTCTTGACGTTCGGCAGCAGCTTGACGCCGCGCTGCACCGCGTGCGCCACGACCTGCGACGAAACGTCCACCGTCACGTTCGCGACGCCGGGCACCTGGCGCAGCGCGTCGGTCACCATTGCGCGGATCGCATCGAACTGCGATTTCGCCGGATAGCCGAGCACGATGCTCACCGAGACGTTCGCGCCATCGACGGAGACCGTGCGGATGCTCTTCGTATCGACCAGCTTGCGGTTGGTGTTGGGATCGGTCAGTGTGGCGAGTGCGGTGTCGATCTTCGAGCGGTCGAGATTCATCGAAACTCCGTGGAACGTTTGTTGCATCCGGCCATCGGCGCTTTGCAACAAACTGAGGAAATTGAAAGGAATTGTTAGAGCGATTGCGTGCGGCTCGCGCGCGCTGCACTATCCCGCTGCAAATGTTTCCGGGGACGCATCGCATGGGGCGGCCGGGCGCATCTCTCAATATTGTAGAGGCTCGTCCGAACGCTCGTCCGAAGACCCTTTCGCACTGTCGGCACACCTTGCCGAATTGCTTGTCGATTTAAGGAGATCGAAGATGAATACCAAATTCTTGACCCGTCTGTCCGTGTTCGCTGTCGCAGGTGCGCTCGTTGCCGGTTGCGCCTCGCAGCAGGGCACCAACACGGCGGTCGGCACGGGTGTCGGAGCGGCGACCGGCGCAGGCATCGGCGCCATTTTCGGCGGCGGCAAGGGCGCGGCGATCGGCGCGGCCACGGGCGCTGCGGTCGGCGGTATCACCGGCTACAACTGGCAGGCGATCCGCAACAAGATTTCGGGCGACTCGAAGGGCACGGGCACGCAGGTGACCGAGCAGCAGGATGGTTCGCTCAAGGTGAACATCCCGAATTCGATCTCGTTCGATACCAACAGCTACTCCATCAAGCCGTCGTTCGATCCGGTGCTGAATTCGGTCACGCAGACGCTGCAGCAGCATCCGGAGCTGATCGCGAACGTGATCGGCCATACGGACAACACCGGCCAGCCGGCCTACAACCAGACGCTCTCGCAGAATCGCGCGCAGAGCGTGGCGTCGTATATCGCGACGCACGGTGTTCCGGCGCAGCGTCTGTCGGCGCAGGGCATGGGCCAGAACCAGCCGATCGCCGACAACTCGACGGAAGCGGGCCGTGCACAGAATCGTCGCGTGGAAATCTATCTGCGCGCGACCGCACAGCCGGGCCAAGTGCAGTAAAGCTGCTGATTTAAAAGGGGAAAACGCCGCCGGACAGGCGGCGTGCGAGACGCGATGTCAGCCTCGCGCAGCGGTCTGAAAAAAATTTGAAACTTGGTCGCGCCGCGGCTGTCTCTCTCTACGGTAGGTGGGTGGCCACGCCATCACCTGCCATTCTCCTCTTGTCGTTGTTGCTCCGGGGCCCGATTGGACCCCGGTTTTTTTTGTGCGCGTGAATCGTGCAAGACGGTTCTCGCCGCCGAAAACTCCCCAATTTGCTCTTCCGAACTGCAGGTCAGCCGAGGCAACATCGCGCGGGGGCCCGGCGTCCTTTCCCCGCCCTGCTAGAATCGAATTCCGCTTTTTTTTACCAACCCCAAGCATTTCCTTCAGGCCGCGCCTCCATGTCAGCACCGATTTCCGCCCCTGCCACCGCCGCGCCCGCCGCTTCAGCCCATGAAGGCGGCCGTCGCCAGATCCTCGTCACGTCCGCGTTGCCGTATGCGAACGGTCAGATTCATATCGGCCATATGGTCGAGTACATTCAGACGGACATCTGGGTTCGGACGCTGCGCATGCACGGCCACGAGGTCTACTACGTCGGCGCGGACGACACCCACGGCACGCCGATCATGCTGCGCGCCGAAAAGGAAGGCATCACGCCGAAGGCGCTGATCGAACGCGTGTGGAAAGAGCACAAGCGCGATTTCGACAGCTTCGGCATTTCGTTCGATAACTACTATTCGACCGATGCCGAGGAAAACCGCGTCCTGTGCGACTCGATCTACGGCGCGCTCAAGCAAGCCGGGCTGATCGAAGCGCGCGACATCGAGCAGGCTTACGACCCGGTCAAGGAAATGTTCCTGCCGGACCGCTTCATCAAGGGCGAGTGCCCGAAGTGCGGCGCGAAGGATCAGTACGGCGACAACTGCGAAGTCTGCGGCTCGACCTATCAGCCGACCGAGCTCATCAATCCGTATTCGGTGGTCTCGGGCGCGACGCCCATCCGCAAGACCTCGACGCACTATTTCTTCCGTCTGTCGGACCCGCGCTGCGAAGATTTCCTGCGCGGCTGGGTGAGCGGTCTCGCGCAACCCGAAGCCACCAACAAAATGCGCGAATGGCTCGGCGACAAGGGCGAAGCCAAGCTCGCCGACTGGGACATCTCGCGCGATGCGCCCTACTTCGGCTTCGAGATTCCGGGCGCGCCGGGCAAGTATTTTTACGTGTGGGTGGACGCGCCCGTCGGCTATTACGCGAGCTTCAAGAATCTCGCGGACCGCATCGGCGTGAATTTCGACGAATGGGTGAAGCCGGGCGCGAAGGCCGAGCAGTATCACTTCATCGGCAAGGACATTCTGTATTTCCACACGCTCTTCTGGCCCGCAATGCTCGAATTCTCCGGCCATCGCACGCCGACGAACGTGTTCGCGCACGGCTTTCTGACCGTCGACGGCGCGAAGATGTCGAAGTCGCGCGGCACGTTCATCACCGCGCAGAGCGTGATCGACACCGGCATCAATCCGGAATGGCTGCGCTATTACTTTGCGGCCAAGCTGAACAGCACGATGGAAGACATCGACCTGAATCTCGACGATTTTCAGGCGCGCGTGAACAGCGATCTCGTCGGCAAGTACGTGAATATCGCGAGCCGCGCGGCGGGCTTTCTCATCAAGCGCTTCGACGGCCGCGTGCAGGACAGCGCGATGCAGCATCCGCTGCTCACGCAACTGCGCGCCGCGATTCCGCAGATCGCCGGCTTCTACGAATCGCGCGAGTACGGCCGCGCGCTGCGCACGACGATGGAACTCGCCGATGCCGTCAACGCGTACGTCGATACCTCCAAGCCCTGGGATCAGGCGAAGGACCCGGCCAACGGGGTTGCGTTGCACGAAACGTGCAGCGTGAGTCTGGAAGCATTCCGCCTGCTGTCGCTCGCGCTCAAGCCGGTGTTGCCGAAACTGATCGAAGCTGTGGAGGCGTTCCTCGGCATCGCGCCGCTCGTCTGGGCGCATGTGCATACGCCGTTGTCGTCGGCGAACGCGATCAACGCGTACAAGCATCTGACCACGCGCGTCGATCCGAAGCAGATCGAGGCGTTGCTGGCCGCCAATCGCGAGTCGTTGCAGGCCGCGCCGGAAGCGACAACCGCCGCGGCGCCCGCCAGGAAACCGGCGAAAGAGGAAGCATCGGATGTCATCTCCATCGACGACTTCGCGAAGATCGATCTGCGCATTGCGAAGATCGTCGACTGCAAGACGGTCGAAGGTTCCGACAAGCTGCTGCAACTCACGCTCGATATCGGCGAAGAGAAAACGCGCAACGTGTTTTCGGGCATCCGTTCGGCATACCAGCCGCAGGATCTGATCGGCAAGCTGACCGTGATGATTGCCAATCTCGCGCCGCGCAAGATGAAGTTCGGCTTGTCGGAAGGGATGGTTCTGGCGGCATCTTCCGCCGACGAGAAGAAAGAGCCCGGCCTCTACATTCTCGAACCGCATAGCGGCGCGAAGCCGGGCATGCGCGTGAAATGATTCGAGGACGCAAGCCGGCGTGACCGGCTTGCGTGCGCCTCGCTGCCGGGGAAACGATACGACGCGCTTTGCCGTCGCTCAGCCATTGGGCGGCCGGCAGAGCGCGTTTCGCTTTCTGGATCTCTGGCCCGGCCAGTTTCCAATGTCGGCCACGCCAACGCAGACCGAATTCAGTAATACGTAAAGTTGACGGTCGCGGTGGCTGTCACCGTCCCCGCCGTCATCGTTCCAAGCCGGTAGAACTGAGCCACGAACGGCACCGTCATGGCGTTGCTCGCATTCACCACGCCAAGGTTGATCGTGCTGTTGAGTGTGATCGGCGTGCCGGTCGTGCCGCCCACGCTGCCCGCCAGCAAGAGCTGTACGCCCACTTGTGTCGCGGTGCCCGTGTTCTGCAGAACGGTCGGCACCGTGTCCATCGTGCCGCCGACCGTCATGTTGACGGTGGCGTTGGGCGAGCAGTTGAGCAGACCAATGTTGAACGGCCGGGGATTCGCCGTCGATCCTACGTTGGCGAAGTTGCTGATCGGCACGCTGCCCAGAGCGATGGTCTGATTGGCCGTCGTGCTGTCGACCGTGCAAGTCGGCTGCAGGATGTCGCCGGTGAAAGTCAGATTGGCGTCCGATGCCGCGAAGGCCGCAACCATCGACGTGGCGACGAACAACGCGAATACGGCAAGTAATGCTCTAAGCGTGCGCATGATGATTCAGGCTCCTCCACAGCGACGGCCGCGGCATTGAACGGCCCCGTAAGCCGACTGGATCGATTCGTTCATCCGAGTGCATCGGACCTGGTTACTCGCAAGCGGCGTCGACGAACGTCATTCCCGCCGCGTTGACCTTGCCGGCCATCGCGAGCGAGTAATGCGCTTTACAACTGCTCTCGTCGCCCTCGCCCCACTTCACGACGACATCGTTCTCGTTGTCCTTGCTGTAGAACATCGCGCGGCTGCCCTGCGTCACCGTACCGATGGACTCGCCCTGCACATTCGTGACATCGGCGCCGAAAGGCACCGGCTCATTGTTCGCCAGGCTCAATTGCATGACCACGGCACGGCCGCGGTTTTCCGTTTCGAACTTGACGCGCGATACGGCGCCCGCCGTCGGCGCGAAGTGCTGCTCGCTGCTCTTGAGTTCGATGCCCATCGGCAGCCCTTTGGTGTCGATTTCCACGGTGTTCAACTCGAAGGGCTGCATGCCGGCCACGACCGCATGGCCGAACCGGTCCACGCGTACGCCCGGCGAACTGGCGAGGCGCGCCCCGACGGCATCCTTCGCCTCGACGATCGCGAATGTGTCGCCCGTCTGCGGCGTCAGCACGATGCCGCCGCCGTAGGCGATCACCGAGCCGTTCAGGCCACCGCCTGCCTGCGTGTATCCGTTCGACGTGCCGGCGTTGAGGCGGATTTGCGTGTATGGCGTCACATAGCCGGCATTCGCGTTGATGCTGGTGTCGCTCGCCTGGCCCGTCGAATGGCCTGCACTGACGCCGTAGTTGAACCGGTAATCGGCGCCGGCCGCGCCCGTGAACGTTTCCTGAATCTGGCTGCTGTTGCTGCGCGAGTCGTGCGAGAAGCTCGTCGACGAATTGGCTACGGTCGAGCCGAGGTCGAGCGGAATCGTCAGGTTCAACATGACGCGGTTATCCCAACGCGCCGAGGAAGACTCCAGCTCGCGCGCCGCCGAGACACCCACGCCCACGCGACCCACGTTCACGTTGTAGCCGATCTGGAAAGCGGTATCGCGAGCCGACTTGTTCCAGTAGTTTTGCGTATAACCGGACGCGTACACCGAGCCCCATTTGTCGAAGCCCTGATTCAACGTCAGTTGCAGGCGACCCTTCTGGCGACCGTTGTTCGCATACGCGTAGCCGTTCGCCGCGACGTCGCGCGCCACCATGGCATCCTGCAGATCCAGAAAGCCGCTGGTCGAATACCGGTACGCCGCCAGTGTGAAATTGGTATTGGTCGGCAAGAAGTTGCGCGAATAGGAAAGACGCAAGCTCTGCCCATTGCGGCTTTCCGAGCCGGAGACGTTCGCCCGGGCCTGCGTCACATCGAAGGCAAACGCGCCGGCGGGCGTGTCGAGCGCAACACCCAGCGCGCCCGACAAATAATCCTCGGCGACGATCGTACCGCCATACAACGTAACGAAGTTATTCAGGCCATGCTGCACGCCGGCCTCGAACACATACGGGTGGCCCGCCACGCTCGCGTTGCGATACTCGCCCGCCGCCACGTTGTAGCGCCAGCGCCCTTCGCGCAACGCGTTGACCGGAGCGGCATACGGCACCGACGAGACGTGCTGGCTGCCGTCCGCCTCGGTCACGATGACCTGGAGATCGCCGCCATAGCCCGTCGGGTAGAGGTCGTCGATCTGAAACGGGCCCGGCGCGACCGTCGTTTCGTAGATGATGTTGCCGTTCTGCTTGATCTGAACGCTTGCGTTGCTGTTGGCGATGCCCCGCACCGTCGGCGCATAGCCGCGTTGCGATTCGGGGTACATGCGATCGTCCGTGGCGAGCTGCACGCCCCGCACGCCGAACGAGTCGAAGATCGAGCCATCGGTGTAGGAATCGCCTACCGTCAGTTGGCTTTTGATCGGCGTGAAAGAGCGCTGCAGATACGTCTGCATGCTCTGGGCATGCGTGCCGCCCGTGCTGGATGTCGTGACGTTGCCGTTATATCGCAAGCGCCAGGGACCGAAGTTGGCGCCCGCATTCACACCCAGATAAGCCTGCGTATTCGACATGCCGCCGCCCGTCGAATGGTAGGCGTTCGCGTTGTACTGAAGCGTGGCCGCGGGAACGCCGTCGTCCCACATCTTCGGATCGACCCAGCCGCGTGCGTTGCGGCTCAGCATGGCCTGCGGCACGCTGACGTCGAGGCGCTGTTCGCCCATGTCGAACGTGGCGCTCGCCTGCGGAATCAGATCGGACACGAACACGCCGGCGTCCTTGGCGGCGTCGAGCTGATCGCGCGCCGCCTGTGTCATGCGCATGACGTCGACGCCCGCGCGCATGAGCAGGTCGCGATCGAATACCGGCAGCGCCTGATGATTGCCCGCACCCGCACCCGCACCCGTTTCCCGCAGCGTCACGCTGGTCACACCCACCCACACGCCGTTCACGTACATGGCCGAGCGATAGGTGCCCGGCAGCGCGCTGTTGCCTTTGTCGAAGCGGCTGATATCCATGCGCGCGGCTTCGCTGCCCACGAGGAACGACTGATTGAACTGAACGGATTCGGGTTCTGCCAGCGCCAACGGACGAGCGGCAACGACGTCGGCTCGTGGAACGGCTGCGTTCGTCGTCGCGCCTTCATCGACGAGTGCGCCTGACGCCGGAGCAGACTGCACATCCGACGGCACAGTGGACGGCGACGGCATGTCCGGATGCGATATCGCGCTCGTATCACGTTCGGCAGCGTCGGCCTGCGTCGCGGCAAAGGCAAGCAACACGGCGACGGTGCTTCGGCTCAGCAGCAACAATTCATTTCGGGCTGGCCGGTCGTTCAATACTTGATAGCGCTCGTTCATATAAGCCGGATACTCGGACAACACCGCCCCGCTGCCGCGGACCTGTCCGATCGGCATGAGAAGTTCGACTGCGCGGATTGCGCGTCTTGGCGCTGACGCGTGCGGGTGCACGGCGGCGTGGCCGGTCAGCGTCGGTCTGGGGATTCCTCGGCTGCGTCAGATTGTTCGCGCCTTGCGCCTGAGCTTGAAAGCCTCACTGGATGGGCGCTTCATGCTTGACCGGGCCACCGTAGTCGTTGATCGTCGTGAAGGACACCTTGGCAGCCGCGACAGACGCGACGTTCACCGGCAATTCGAGCTGGCCACGCGGCTCGACCATGCCGACTTCGTTGAATTTCGGCGCGTTTGCGCCTTCGCCCAGTTGCGCGTCGATGATCGTGACGTGATAAGGCGTGGGGTTGGAAATCACGAGCGAGGGCTTGCCGTTCTGCGTGGACTTACGCCACGTGAGCGACGCGGGCGCATCGTCCGCGCGGCCTTGCAAACCTTCGGGACGGTAGAAGAATTTCAGGCGCGAGCGAAATGCCAATTGCACATAGTTCGGACCGGCTTGATCTGCAGTCGGCCTCGGCGGAACTTCCAGCATGTTGAACCACAGCAGCGATTCGCGATCCTTGGGCATCGGTTCGCCGGTGTAGGAAATCCGGATGGTCTGCGCCTTCTGAGGATCGATGCGTGCGATCGGCGGCGTCAGGACGAACGGCAGCTTGAGCTTGCTCGGATCGGCCTTCGGATCGCCCTTATCGAGCCACATTTGAGTCAACGCCGGTGCCTTGCCGACATTGGAAAGCTTGAGCGTCACTTCGTTATCCGTGGCGTTGTACACGACACGCGTGGCAGCAATGACGACGGACGCATTACTGACTGCTGGCAACATCGCACCGACAGCCAGAGCACTCGCCGCAACGGCACACGAGACAAAATTTCGGAAATTCATGACGCTCACTAAAAAAGTAATTTGCTGCTGCGGATCTCTGCGTTCCGCGTGCCGAGCCTGGCGGCAAGGCGGTACAACTCGTTCAACTCAACCGGCGTGAAGTCCGGGCGCAGCGATGAAAAAAAAAGCAGATCACTTGCGCCAGACGCAAACTTAAAAAGGGCGACGGCTATTTCAGCGTCACCCTTAATCATGCTTACTGGTAGACCATCGAGTAGGTCACGTCGGTCGTCACCGAGCCAGGACCCGCGCTGCCGGTCGGCGAGATGTACTGAGCCGCGAACTGAAGGCTCGCCGAACCACTCGAAATAGCGACGGATTGCGAGTTCTGCGCGAGGTCGGCCTTGCTTACGTCAATGACTTTTTGCCCAGCGTTGTAGTCGAGCAATTGCACTTCGACGTTCGATGCGCCGCCGTTGTTTTTCAGGTTGCCGTCGGCCAGCGTGTTGACGCCGTATTCCCAGAACGCGTGCACGTTACCCGTGTTCGGCGTGCAGTTCGACAGGGCGATATTGAAAGCGGTCGCGCCGGCGGTCGAGCCCGCAGCCGCCAGTTCTTTGGCCGACAGAGTCGGCAGCGTGACCGTGAAGTTGTTGCCCTGGCCGTTGCCGCTCACGTCGCACGTGTTCGCCGTCAGTTGACCGTTGATGGTCACTACACCACCGTTGGTAGCCGGTCCTGCGTGCGCTGCGCCGGCAGCCAGAGCCACGGCTGCGGAAATCAGAGGAAATGCAATACGTTTCATAGCGTGATTACTCGAAAACGTCACCTGAGGTGACGAATAGAAAGGATCGACCGACGCGCACTGTTTTCGAGCTGCAATAAGGCAGGCGCCGCTCGATTGATGCTTTGGAGCAGTTTTCTTTCGGCCCCCGCTCAGTGCGCAACAATTATGTAAGGCAGCCTGCGCCTCGACACTAAGATGTCTCTGATTTGCTGACCTACGCCAATAGGCTATTGAGATTAGTCAAAACACATTTTTGGTGGCCGTGATTCATGGGCCTGCGCTTTGACGAAACGCCTATCTCGCTTTCCAATGGTCCGGGGGTTTCTGAAGCGCGCGATGGATGCAGGATCGCCCGATGAGCTTCAAAGGCCATCGCGGCCCGTGCAGAAACGCGCGCCGTACGATTGGTGCGCGAGTCGTTTTTGAGATGAAAGAGATGTCCGTGCTGCGTCACGACGCGCCGGACGATGACACGCGCGCCGACGATCCGCGCCGACCGGCCGCGCCCGTATGAAAAAGAATGACGGCAAGCGCAAGGCGCCGATCGGCGCCCCGCCAATGTCCGCCCTTTCCGCTCAGTCCGCGGGATCGGGCGCTGCGGTGGATTCCGACGAAGGCTCGCTTGCCTCCGCCCTTGAAGAAGCGCGGCCCGAAGTCGACGAGAACAGCCGCGCCCACGAATTGAAGCGGCGCGTGTACGACAGATCGACACCCTGATACGTCCCGCCGTACGCCGTCACGGCCCAGAACCGCGACAGGTTCAGCGTCGCCTTGACCGCGTTGCTCGCCGACTGCAGCCCTTGCTCGTAGCCGATCACGAGCCGCTCGTTGATGGCCTTCGAGAGCAGCACGACTTGCGGGTCGGTCAGGCCGACTTCGCTCGACCCGACCGTGAACTCGTCCAGCCCGACCGTCTGCGCGATCTTCGCCCCGCCCCGGCTGCCGAGCAGCGCCAGCGCGCTCGTCATGGCGCTCTGCTGGCCGACGTTATTGCCCTGATCCGTGCCGTGACCGAAAAGCAGCCACGACAGCTTTTCGTTATCAGGCACACTCGGCTCGGAAATCAGCCGCGCGACGGGCGCCTGCACCGTGCCCGTCACCTGCACGCCCGCCTCGACTTCCTGATTGCGGCGCATTGCCAGAATGTTGAGTCCCGGATTCGCCACCGGTCCGTTGAACGTGAAGAAGCCGTTCTCGATATTGAGCTTGCGCCCGAACGCCGTGTAAGTGGAACCGGGCGTCACGCGCACGTTGCCGACCGCGCGCAGCGGCATGTTCGGCGCGCTCATCGCCGTAATGGTGCCCGCCAGGCCGAGATCGGCGCCCGCGCCCTTGAAGCGGAAACGCTGGCCGAGATCGATCTCGATGTTCGCGCGCGGCGTGAACGGCCCGACCGGCTTCTCGGTGGCGGCCGTGATCTTCTGGTTCTCGCCCTTGATGGTGCCGTCGGGACGTTCGATGACGACATCGTCGCCGAGCGCGGGCGCGGACGATTCCGGCAGATCGAAGAGCGCGTGATCGACGACGAACTTGCCGTTGATCGCCATGCCGCCCTGCAAGCCCGCGTTCGCGATGCTCGCACTGCCCGACAACATCAGTTCGCGGTCCGGCGAGGCGAACAGTTCCAGCTTGTCCGCGATGATGCTCGCGGTCAGATCGGGCTGCTGCTGATCGAGCCGCACGCGGCCGGTGGCGCGCAGCGTGCCGCTTGCGCCGTGAAACTCGACGCGCTGCAGATCGACCAGATTCTCCGACAGCGCAATGCGAATGATGCCGTCCTTCAACTGCACGCCCTGATCGACGACGGTCGCGGAAATATTGTCGCCGGTGAGCGAGCCCGACAGATTGGGCTTGGCGACGATCCCCGCGATCACGAGCTTGAGCGCAATCTTGCCGCCGAGCAGATAGTTCGCGCCGAGCAGGCCGCCGGTCGTGCGCAGTTCGGGAATGTTCGCGTCGATGGCGCCGGTGAGCGGCGCGTTGTCATCGACGGTGAGTATGCCGTCGCGATTGACGAGCGGCGTATGCACGTTCGCGTCGATCACGCCGATGCGGCTCGCCTGCGCATGCAGCGACGCGTTCAGCCGGTTGCCGTTGCTGAAATCCGCGCGCGCGGTGATGTCCGAGATGCCGAGCGCGGACACGCCGCGCGTGCCGTCGATCGTCACGTCGCCGTCGCGGCGCTTGATCTGCACGTGACCCGTCGCGGTCGCGCCGAGCGAAAAGTCCCAGTCGCCGTCGAAGACGAGATCGGTGCGGATCGGCGGCTCGGCGCCCGTCAGTTCCTGTCGTATTTCGAGCAGATGCGGCACGGACAGATTCGTGAGCGTGCCCGCCGACTGAATGCGGCCGTTCTCCATCGCGAAGGACTTGAGATTGAGCGCCGCGCCTTCCGCGACGAGCCGCGTCGCACCGAGCACGATCCGTTTCGGCCCGTAGCTGACCGAGAGCGGCGATTCGAGATTCACCGACGGCATGCCCTTGTTCGAGAGCTTCGTGATCGTGCCGTCCCAGTGCGGGCCGTCGGGCGCGTCGGTGAATTTGCCGTTGGCGCCGAGCGCGAGATTCACCGGCTGGCCGCGCACCTTGCCCGTCGCCGTGACGTCGAGCGTGTGATGCGCGCGCGTGCCGTTCAGGCTCGCATCGAGATTCGCGACGTCGATGCCCTCCGTGCTCGCATCGCGCGCCTTCAGCGTGAAGACGAGCGGGCCGTTCGAGCCGTCGCGGATATCGGCGCGGCCTTCCGCGTGGCCCAGACGATTCGCGCCGAACACGACGCCGTCGGCCTGATAGTTTGCCGCGATGTTCGGATGCGCGATCGAGCCGGTCAGATCGCCGTCCGCCTTGACCGTCCCCGCAATGCCGAAGCCGAGCCGCTCCAGCGCGGGCGCATCGACGCGAAAACGCAGCCGGTCGCCGGGTGCGCCGAAGCTGCCGTTCACATCGACGTCATTGCCCGCTACCGACAAGGTCGCCTTGCTCGGCAACAGCCGCGTGCCCGCGACTTGCACCGTGCCTTCGCCCGTCAACGGCAGGTTGTCGTACATGCTGTCGTTCAGCTTGAACGTGGCCTTTGTCCTGAGCGTCGGGGCGAGCGCGCCCGATGCGGCGAGCGTGCCGTTCACCCGCGCCTCGATCACGCGCGGCGCGGCGGACTTTGTCGCGGAATTCGTCGCGGCCCCTGCGCCCTTCTTCGCCGGCGCGGGCTTCTGCGCGATCAACTGCTGTTGCAGCAACAGCGGATTGAAGTCGACGAATTTCGCCTTCAGGTCGTAGCTCGAATCGGCGTCTTTCCTGAGCGCGCCGCTCGCCTCGACGCGGCCCTTGCCCACCGTCAGCTTCACGTCGTCGAGCAAAGTCTGCTTCGGGTCGAGCTTAACCTTCGCCTGCGCGCGGATCGCCGCTTTGGGGTCGTTGAGATCGGCGGTGATCGTCTGCGTGTCGCCCGCGAGCACGATGCCGATCGGCCCGGCGAAGTCCGTCGGCCGCAGCGTCGGCTCGATTGCGTTGAGATCGAGCTTCGCCACTTTCAGATCGAACTTGCCGTGGCCGTTCGCGAGCGCGCCGCCGCCCGTCACGGTCGCGTTCTTCACGAGCCGCACGTTCAGATTCGTGATGCTTTGCGCGGAGGCGTCGAGGCGCACGTCGGCGTGTGCGTCGATCAAGGGCAGCAGCTTCTTGTCGATGGAACCCGGCTTCGCGTTCACGATCGACACCGGCCCGGCAACGACGAACGCCTTCGGATCGGCGCCTTCGACGGGCTTCACTTCGGCGCGCACGGCGAGATCCGCCTCGGGCGCGCCCGCACTGAAGGCCTGCGGATTCACGTGATCGAAGGTGACGAGCGCCGACTTGAGCGGCACGTCCGCGAACGGCAGCGCTTCGACGTGCGCGCGGCCGTTGAGCTTCATGCCGCTCGCGTCGATGTCGGCGACGAGGTCTTCGAGCGAACCGGACAGCCGCGCGCCGACATTCACCGTTTCGCCGCCGACCTTGCCGGCATAGCCCGCGTCGCCGGACAGCGGAAACGGGCGCGCGCCGCCATCCAGCTTCATGGACGCCGTCACCGCGCCGAACGGCGTGTCGAGGCGCTGCACGGTGGCTTCGTGATGCTGGCCGTCGCTTCGGCCGTTGAAGAGCAAACGCGAGAATTCGGTGGTCGTCGTGCCCTGATGCAGCCGCAGCTTCTCGACGGACACATCGCGGATCGCAAGCTGAATCGGAATGCGCAGATCCTTCGGCAACTCCGTTTTCTTGCTCGGCTCGTTCGACGGCGCGATGCGCGCATCGATCGTTCCGACATGCAGATAGTCGATGGTGAAGCGCAGCGGCTCGCGCGTGAGCGCCCAGCGGCCGGAAACGCTGTCCACCGCGATATCGGTGCCCTTTCCGTCGTTCCAGCGCACATCGCGAAGCTGCATGCCGGTCGCGATCGCGCCGCCGTCGAATTTGCCGGTGAGTTGCCCCTTGAGCAGCGAGGTCGCCGCTTCCCAGGCGTAGCGGGTGCCGCGCTCGGTCGTCAGCACGTAGAACACGGCGCCCACGGCGAGCGCGAGCATCAGCACGACGACGAGCACGAGCGCGCCGCTCCAGCGCAACAAGCGCCGCCAGCCGCGTCTGCGCGGCGGCGGTGTCTTCGTGGCGCCGCGGTCGTTGCCGTCTCCGCCGCCCTCGTTGTCAGGCGGCGGCGTCTCGGCGTCCGCTTGCTTCGTCGGGTCCGTCATGCCGTTTCGATATCCTTGACGACCGTTCTCACGCGCATCAGAAAGCGATGCCGAGCGTGAGATACGGCTTGATGCTCTTGTTCTTCAGCCCGTAAGCCACGTCGACGTTGACCGGGCCGACCGGGCTGCGCCAACGCGCGCCGACGCCCACACCCGGCTGGAACACGCGCTCGCTCCAGGTGTCGGTCGCCGTGCCGATGTCGAAGAACACCGCGCCGCCCCAGTCGTGCGTAAACCAGTGTTGATACTCGCTGCTGCCCGTCACCATGTACTTGGTCGGCAGGATCGATCCGGACACATTGTTGCCGATGCCCAGATAGCTATAGCCGCGCACCGAGTTTGCGCCGCCCGCGCGAAACAGAAGCGACGCCGGTATGCCGCTCGATGGCCCGGTCGTGAACACGCCGCCGAATTCGGCGCGAAACACGAGCAGGTCGTTCTTGCCGAGCGGCACGTATTGCAGCGCGTTGGTGTAGAGACGCGCGAACGTCTGGTCGGTGAGCGCGCCCTTCACGGCGAACCCGGCCTCCGCGCGGACGATGTTGCCGCGCCGCGGGAAAAGCGGATCGTCGACGTCGCGGCGCACCCACGTCCACGCGGGCACGAGCGCGCGCGCCGTCGACGGATTCGGCTCGTTCTGTGTCAGGCGGTCGTCGTAGAAAGTGAGCGAAAACGTTGTGTCGATGTTTTGACGCGAGCGCGAACGCTGCACGCCGAGCCGGGCACTGTAGATATTCGTGTCGGAGACATCGGTGAGCGTGTACGAGCCGAACACGGCGTTCACCCAGCCGTGCGAATCCGGCGGCATCGCGAGCTGCACGCGGCCATATTGCTGCGTCTGGTCGAGACGGCCGGAAATGGTGAACGGATACGCCGCGCCGAAAGTATTGAGATAGCTGTAGGCGCCCTGAACGTGAAAGCCGTTGTCGGTCGCGTAACCCACGCCGTAGCGGATGCTGTGATACGGATACTCGCTCACCTTCAGATGCAGCGGCGTTTCGGTCGGCTTGTTCACGTCGCTGTCGACGTCGATCGCCACGCTCGCGTAGTACGGCGTGTTCTGAATCTGACGCTGCAGTTCGTTGATGCGCGCGACGTCGTACACCTCGCCCGGCCGGATCGGGTTCACATGCTCGACGATCCATTCGGGATAACGCTTCGTGCCGCTCACATCCAGTTTGCCGAGGGTGAAGGTCGGACCGCTGTCGAAAGTCACCGAGAGATCGGCGAGACGCGCGCGCGGATTGATGCGCGCCTGCGAGCGCACGATCTTCGCGCCGAGATAGCGTTTCGATTGCAGCGCCCTGAGCGCGGCGTTCTTCGCGTCGTCCCAGCCGCTTTGCGTGAACGGATCGCCTTCGTTGACCGAAAACGCAAAACGCGCCGCGTTCTCCTGCGTACGGTCCTCGGTCGTCACCGCCCCGATGAAATGCAGTTGCACGGATGCGACCCGGGTGCGCGGACCCGGATCGACGCTCACCTTGACCGTGCGCTTGTCGTCGACGGTCGTCACGTCGGTGCGCACGACCGGCGAAAAATAGCCTTCGGTCGCGACGAGATCGCGCACGTCCTTGGGCGTCGCGGTGACGAGAAACTGGAACTGGTCGTCGCTCACGTTGTCGCGCTTGGCGAAACGGGAGATATCGAGGTTGTCCTTGAGCAAGCTCTTGACGTTGCGCGGCGCGTCGATATCGATGTCGTACTTCGCGAATGCGGGCACGGCAAAGCCGAACGCGACGATTGCGGCGAGCACGGCCGGCATGCGCAGGAGGCCAAGCGACTTCGCGCGCAGTGCGCGCAGCGGATCAAACGAACGCCCCGCCAAACGTGACCTCCGGCATCGGAAAAACTGGAATTGAAAGGAAATGCGGCGCTGCGTGCGGGACTCGCGCCAACGGTGCGGCGCCACGCGCAGGCAATGCAGGCGCTATTTCACCACATCGATGCGCCCCGCCGTCGCAAAAACGCCGCGCGCGCCGGAAAGCACGGTCCCGGCTCGCGCCGGAAGTGCGCCTTTGGACGGCGCGCGGGGCGCGGGGTTCCGTCGGACGCGCACGTGCGTGCATCTTTCAAACCGCGAAACGCCCGCGCCGGTATGCGTTGCGGTCGCACGCTTGCGGTAAAATTGCGGCGCACAGGCAAGCGGCCGGCTCGGACCGCCGCTTTCGCCTGACCGTGCGCCGCGCCACGCGCGCCCGAACCCGCATCGACCCAATGGAAGCCGGATCATGTATCAGTCGGATATCACCCAGTTCATCAATCAGTTGAAAGAGCAAAAGCCCACGCTGGAAGAAGAGCAGCGCCGCGGCCGCGCGCTTCTGTGGGACAAGCAGCCGATCGACCTCGACGAGCGCGGCGAGCAGCAGCAATCCCGCGTGACGCAGACGCCTTACGTCTACTACCAGAACTTCTGACGTGAGCGCAGCCGGCCACGAGCCGCACTCGTCCCACGAAACGCGGGACGAGGCACGGGAAGACCGGGCCGTGGCGCTCGCCACGCCCGCGACCGATTCGACGCCCGACACCATCGACGGCGTCGCGTTTGCGCATTTGTACGGCGAGCCGCTCTGGAAGCTGCCCACGGATCTCTACATCCCGCCCGATGCGCTCGAAATCTTCCTGGAAGCGTTCGAAGGCCCGCTCGACCTCTTGCTCTACCTGATCCGCAAGCAGAATTTCAACGTGCTCGACATTCCGATGGCGGATGTCACCGCGCAGTATCTCGGCTACGTCGACCAGATCCGCGACTCGAATCTCGAGCTTGCGTCGGAATATCTGCTGATGGCCGCGATGCTGATCGAGATCAAGTCGCGCATGCTGCTGCCGGTCAAGAAGGCCGACACCGGCGAGGAAGCCGAAGATCCGCGCGCCGAACTCGTGCGGCGCCTGCTCGAATACGAGCAGATGAAGCTCGCGGCGCAAAGGATCGACCAGTTGCCGCAGCTCGGCCGCGACTTCCTGCGCGCGGACGTCTATATCGAACAGGCGGCGGAGCAGCGTTTCCCCGATGTCGACATGAACGACCTGCGCCAGGCGTGGGCCGACGTCATCAAGCGCGCGAAGCTCGTGCAGCATCACAAGATCTCGCGCGAGGAGTTGTCCGTGCGCGAGCACATGAGCGTGATCCTGCGGCGCCTGCAAACCGCGCGCTTCATGGAGTTCACCGAGCTTTTCGACACCTCGCGCGGCGTGCCGGTGGTCGTGGTGAACTTCATCGCCATGCTCGAGCTCTCGCGCGAAGCGCTGGTCGAAATCACGCAGGCCGAGCCGTACGCGCCGATCTACGTGCGACTCGCCTACTCGCCCGCCTAAAATCCGTTTTTCTTTCCCTAGCCCAGGTGCGACGCCGATCCAGGCCGCCCGCCAGGAGACACCCGCTCGATGAAAGTCATCAGCTCCATCCACGAACTGCGCGACCAGTTGCGCGGTCAGAACCGCACCGCCTTCGTCCCGACGATGGGCAACCTCCACGAAGGCCATCTCTCGCTCATGCGGCTCGCGCGCCAGCACGGCGATCCGGTGGTTGCCAGCATCTTCGTGAACCGGCTTCAGTTCGGCCCGAACGAAGACTTCGACAAATATCCGCGCACGCTGCAGGACGACATCGAAAAGCTGCAGCGCGAGAACGTCTACGTGCTGTTCGCGCCCACTGAATCCGACATGTATCCGGAGCCGCAGGAGTATCGCGTGCATCCGCCGCACAATCTTGGCGACATTCTCGAAGGCGAGTTCCGTCCCGGCTTTTTCACGGGCGTGTGCACCGTCGTCATGAAGCTGATGTCCTGCGTGCAGCCGCGCGTGGCCGTGTTCGGCAAGAAGGACTACCAGCAGTTGATGATCGTGCGGGCCATGTGCCACCAGTTCGCGCTGCCGACCGAAATTATCGCGGCGGAAACCGTGCGTGAAGAAAACGGCCTCGCGCTTTCGTCGCGCAACCGTTTTCTGTCGGCGGCCGAGCATGCCGAGGCGCCACAGCTCGCGTTGCAACTACAGCGCGTGCGCGAGGCGGTGCTCTCGGGTGCGCGCGATATCGCCGCCGTCGAGCGTGACGCGATGAATGCGCTCGCCGCGCGCGGCTGGAAGCCGGACTACATCAGCGTGCGCAAGCGTTCGAACCTGCTGCCGCCGGGCGAAGCGGACGCCGGCGCGTCGCTCGTCGTGGTCGCGGCGGCCAAGCTCGGCACGACGCGCCTTATCGACAATCTGGAAATCTGAAGTCATTCGACGTAATCAGGAAGGAAGCATCATGCAGCGCACCATGCTCAAATCGAAGATTCACCGCGCCACCGTCACGCATTGCGAGCTTCACTACGAAGGCTCGTGCGCGATCGACGAGAACCTGCTCGAAGCTGCGAACCTGCTGGAAAACGAGCAGATCGACATCTGGAACGTGAACAACGGCGAGCGCCTGACCACCTATGCGATCAAGGGCGAGCGCGGCAGCGGCATGATCTCGCTGAACGGCTCGGCCGCACGGCGCGCGCAACTGGGCGATCTCGTGATCATCGCGGCGTTCGCGCAGGTGGACGAGAACGAAATCAGGGCGGGCTGGAAGCCGGACCTCGTGTTCGTCGACGAAAATAACCGCATCAAGGGCAGCCGCGATCACGTGCCGACGCAGAACTGGACCTGATTCCCCGCTTGGCTTACCCCAAAAAGAGCCGGCGCATCCGCAAGGACGCCGGCTTTTTTCATTTGCGCGACACCCATTCGACAATCGGCGCCCACTGCTCCAGATCCTTCTCGACGCGGCTCTTCGCCACGTCCCAGACGGTGAGGCCGTGCGCGGCGAGCTGCACGTAATTCTGCGTATCGCGCAGAAAACCCAGCACCGGCAAATCGAGCCCTTCGACGAACCGATGCAGCTGATCCGCCGAGCGCGTGCGCGCGTCCACCCGCATGCCGACCACGCCGACCTGGATCGCGCCCTTGCGCACCGCTTTCTCCTTGGCCAGCCGGGCGAGGAAATCCTGCGTCGCGAGGATGTCGAACATCGACGGCTGGAGCGGCACGATCACTTTATCCGCCAGTTCCAGCGCGAGCGCGAGCCGGTTGCCGTGGACGCCCGCCGGGGTATCCACGACCGCTTTTTCCAGACCTTTGGGCGGCTTTGAGGGCGCATCGACGTCGATGCCCCATTCCTCGATCTTCGGCAGCGTCTCGGCGCGCAGCGACAGCCACGCGTGCGAGGAGCGCTGTTTGTCGAGATCGGCGAGCGCGACCCACTCGCCCTGAGCCGCGTAATACCCGGCCAGATTCGTTGCGAGCGTGCTCTTGCCCACGCCGCCTTTCGGATTTGCCACCACGATCACGGTCATGAAAGGTCCCGGAGAAAAGTTCGGCGCGCCCGCCGGGTCCGGCCTGCGGCGCGCGGCTTGGTCGTGCGTCGGTCGACGGTTGTTTGTCGATTGGTCTTTATTGGATGGAGCGTTGATATTATCGGCAAAAGTGGTGCATCCGGCACATCGTCCGAACGGCCATGCGCATCCGACGCCCTTCGACCGCTCATTTGTCATCTCAATCGTCATCTCAATCGCCGCTCATCGACTTCTCATCGACCTCTTCGACCCACGACGCCCATGACCGTACTCCGCCCCGATGTCACACTCGATTTCCTGCGCAACCGTCAGAAAGGCCGCCTGCCCGATCTGCTCGGCGTGCAGCTCCTCTCGCTCGAACAGGGCGCATTGAGCGGCGAACTCACGATTCGCCCGGAACTGCTCGCGCCCAACGGTTTTCTGCACGCGGCGACGGTCATCGGGCTGGCCGATACCTGCTGCGGCTACGCGTGCATCGCGCATCTGCCGGATAAGGCGCAGAACTTCACGACGCTCGAACTGAAGAGCAACCACGTCTCGACGGCGCGCGAGGGCAAGATCGTCGCGCAGGCCAAGGCCGTGCATCTCGGGCGCAGCACGCAGGTGTGGGACGCGACGGTGAGCAACGGCGACGGCAAGCTGATCGCCATGTTCCGCTGCACGCAGATGATTCTCTATTGAGCGAACGCGGCCTGCAGCGCCGCCAGATCGAGCGACTGCTCGAAGGAATCGGCGAGGCGGTCGAGCGACGCTTCGCGCAGCGCCGGATAGTCGAGCGGCGCGGCATCGTGCACGCCTGCCCAGGCGAGCAGCGCGACGCAGGCTTCGGGCGTATCGAAGACGCCGTGCAGATAAGTCGCGGCGATCTGGCCGTCAGCCGAGACGGCGCCGTCGCAGCGTCCCGCCTCCAGCGCGACGAATGGCCGCGCGAGCGCCGCGCCGTGCGTGCGTCCCATGTGGATTTCGTAGCCGCGCACGGGCGCGCCGCTGTCGTCGAGACTCAGGCGGCCCGCGACGTTTTCAAGCTGCTTCTGCGGCGTCAGCACGGTATGCAGTTCGAGCAGGCCGAGCCCGTCCACGCGGCCGGCGGCGCCTTCGACACCTTCCGGGTCGTCGATATCGCGCCCGAGCATCTGCATGCCGCCGCAGATGCCGAGCACCTTGCCGCCGTATCGCAGATGCCGTTCGATCGCGCGATCCCAGCCGTTCTCGCGCAGCCAGGCGAGATCGCGCTGCACGCTTTTCGAGCCCGGCAGAACGATGAGATCGGCCGGCGGCGGCGCGACGCCCGCGCGCACATAGGCAAAATCGACCTGCGGATGCGCACGCAACGCGTCGAAATCGGTGTGATTGCTGATGCGCGGCAACGCGGGCACGATCACCTTCAGCACGCTCGCCGCGCCGCTCGACGCGCGCGCGTGCGGCTGGCTCGGCAACATGTCTTCGGCGTCGAGCGTGAGGCCGTGCAGATACGGCAGCACGCCGAACACCGGCTTGCCGGTCTGCGCTTCGAGCCAGTCGAGCCCGGGCGTAAGCAGACCGATATCCCCGCGAAACCGGTTGATGACGAAGCCTCGCACGCGCGCCCGCTCGCTCGCCGACAGACACGCGAGCGTGCCGACGAGATGCGCGAACACGCCGCCGCGATCGATATCGGCGACGAGCACGACCGGGCAATCCACGCGCTCGGCGAACCCCATGTTGGCGATGTCGCCGTCGCGCAGATTGATCTCGGCGGGACTGCCCGCGCCTTCGACGATCACCGCGTCGAACTCGCTTTGCAAGCGCGCGTAGGACGCGAGCACGGCATCGAACGCGACGCGCTTGTAGGCGTGATACGCGCGCGCGTCGAGATTGGCGTGCGCGTGGCCGTGGATGATGACCTGCGCGCCGCGATCGCTTGTCGGCTTGAGCAGCACGGGATTGAAGTCGATGCGCGCAGGCACGCCCGCCGCGACTGCCTGCAACGCCTGCGCGCGGCCGATCTCGCCGCCGTCGACGGTCACCGCGCTGTTGAGCGCCATGTTCTGCGGCTTGAACGGCGCGACCCGCACCCCGCCGCGCCGCGCGAGACGGCACAAACCGGCGACGAGCGTGCTCTTGCCGGCATCGGACGTCGTGCCCTGGATCATCAGCGTGCCGCGGGGCGTGAATGGCATCGGGCGATTCCCATGAAGAACAACGCGCTATCTTAGCCCGTCAGTACAATATCGCGATGACCGCAGACCTCACTTTCATCCTCGGCGGCGCACGCTCGGGCAAGAGCGCGCACGCCGAACGTCTGGCCGCGCAAAGCGGCTTGCCCGTGACGTATATCGCGACCGCTGGCATCGACACTCAAGGCGATCCGGAGTTTGCGGAGCGCGTGCGGATTCATCGCGAGCGCAGGCCGGCGCACTGGACGCTCGTCGAAGCGCCGCTCGATCTCGCGGGCGCATTGCTTGACGCGGATCGTGCGGGCCACTGCGTGCTGATCGATTGTCTGACGCTGTGGCTCGCCAATCTGCTCTTCGCGCAGACGCCCGGCGCCGATGCGGACGAAATCGCCGCCCTGCCCCCCGCCGCCCGCGACGCCTTCGCCGCCTTCGATGCCGCGCTCGCCAGCACGCGCGGCAAGGTCATCGTGGTCAGCAATGAAATCGGGCTGGGCGTCGTGCCGCTCGGCTCGGTGACGCGTCTTTATGTCGATGAACTCGGCCGCCTGAATCAGCGCGTCGCCGCCGCGAGCACGCGCGCCACGCTGATGGTCGCGGGCCTGCCGCTCGCGCTCAAAGGCTGAACGCGCGATGCTGCTCCTTTCCGTCTACGCCATGGCGATGCTCGCGCTGCTCGGCGTGATCGTCGATCGTGTGTTCGGCGAGCCGCGCACGCGGCATCCGCTCGTCGGCTTCGGCACGCTCGCAACGAAGCTCGAAGCGCGCATGAACACCGGCTTTCGCGCGCGGCCCGCGGGCATGCTCGCGTGGTGCGCGCTCGTCGTGCCGCCGGTCTGCATCGCGTGGGCGCTTGTCAGCGTGCTGCCGTTCGCCTATGCGTGTCTCGTGCACGTGCTGCTGCTGTGGTTCGCGCTCGGAGCGAAGAGCTTGCGCGAGCACATCGCGCCGATCGCGCGCGCACTGAGCTTCGGCGATCTCGACGGCGCACGCGTGCTGACATCGCGCATCGTCTCGCGCGATACGTCGCAGGCGGACGAAAACGCCCTCTCGCGCGCGGCGGTTGAATCGGCGCTGGAGAACGGCAACGACGCGATCTTCGGCGCGCTGTTCTGGTTCGTCGTCGCGGGCGGGCCGGGCGCGCTCATGTTCCGCCTCGCCAACACGCTCGACGCGATGTGGGGCTATCGCACGCCGCGCTTTCTGCGCTTCGGCTGGGCGGCAGCACGCATCGACGACGTGCTCAACTTCATTCCCGCGCGCCTCACGGCCGCGACCTACGCGCTGGCGGGCGACACGCAGATGGCCTGGCACTGCTGGCGCACGCAGGCGCGCTCGTGGGACAGCCCGAACGCCGGCCCGGTGATGGCTTCGGGCGCGGGCAGCCTGAACGTGCTGATCGGCGGCGCGGCGGTCTATCACGGCAAGCTCGAAGCACGTCCGACGCTCGGCGCGGGCCACAGCGCGAACCCGAAGCATGTGGTCGCGGCGCTCAGGCTCGTCGAGCGCGGAACCCTTTTGTGGCTCGCGGTGCTGCTGAT
Organism: Caballeronia insecticola; assembly: GCF_000402035.1. Taxonomy (GTDB): domain Bacteria; phylum Pseudomonadota; class Gammaproteobacteria; order Burkholderiales; family Burkholderiaceae; genus Caballeronia; species Caballeronia insecticola. The sequence goes on along the minus strand of NC_021287.1, from coordinate 678,260 downwards.
TCTTGCAGTCGCGAGCGCGACTAGCACAACCACCGGCGGCTGACATGAACGCTCCGATCCGTCACGGCGGCAATCTGCGCGAAGCCGCGCGCCGCTATGCGATTCCCGTCGATGACTGGCTCGACCTGTCGACTGGCATCAATCCGCACGGCTATCCGGTGCCGCCCGTGCCGCCGGACGCGTGGCGGCGTCTGCCCGAAGACGACGACGGTCTCGCCGAATCCGCCGCGCGCTACTACGGCGCGCCGCTGGCGCTGCCGGTGGCGGGCTCGCAGGCGGCAATCCGCGCGTTGCCGGCGTTGTTGCGGCAAGGCACGGCGGGCGTCGCGCCGCTGACCTACGGCGAATACGCGCCCGCGTTCGCGCGCGTGGGACACGTCATCGCGCCGCTGGATGTCGCCGCGCACGATCTGCCCGATACATTCGATCACGTGATCGTCGCCAATCCGAATAACCCGAGCGCCGAACGGCTCTCGCGCGACACGCTGCTGCGCTGGCATGCGCGGCTCGCGTCGCGTGGCGGCACGCTGATCGTCGATGAAGCCTTCGCCGATGTCGATCCGGCCGCCTCGCTCGCGAACGAAACCGCCCGCGAAGGCTTGATCGTGCTGCGCTCCGTCGGCAAGTTCTTCGGGCTCGCGGGCATTCGCGCGGGCTTCGTGCTCGCGGCGCCGCAGATCATCGACGCATTGCGCGCGTCGCTCGGCGCGTGGACCGTGAGCGGCCCGGCGCGTCATGCGGTTGAAGCCGCGTTCGCCGATATCGCATGGCAGCACGACACGCGCGCACGCCTGCAACGCGACGGCTTGCGCCTCACTGATTTGCTCGCGACGCACGGCTTCGATGTGCAGGCAACGCCGCTCTTCGCGTGGACGCGCACGCCGAAAGCGCCCGAACTGCAAGACGCGCTGGCGCGGCGCGGCATCTGGACGCGCCTCTTCGATCTGCCCGGCATGACGCCGAGCCTGCGCCTGGGCTTGCCGGGCACGGAAGGCGACTGGGCGCGCCTGACGCTCGCGTTGCAGGAGATTTGCGCGTGAAGCGGCTCGCTGCAATCGCATGTCTTGCGATGTCCGCGATATTCGCGACGACGCCCGCCCACGCCGCCATCACCGTCACCGACGACAGCGGCGCGCCCGTCACGCTCGACAGACCGGCGGCGCGCGTCGTGAGTCTCGCGCCGCACGTCACCGAATTGTTGTTCGCGGCGGGCGGCGGTGCGCGCGTCGTCGGTGCGGTGACTTATAGCGATTATCCGAAGGAAGCGCAGGCGATCCCGCGCGTCGGCGACAACAAGGCGCTCGATCTCGAACGCATCGTCGCGCTGCATCCGGATCTGATCGTCGTATGGCGGCATGGCAACGCCGCGCGCCAGATGGACCGCCTGAAGGCGCTGAACATTCCGATCTACTTCAGCGAGCCGCGGCATCTCGACGATATCGCGACGAGCATCGACAAACTCGGCGCGCTGCTCGGCACGCAAGCAAGCGCGCACGCGGCGGCGGACACCTTCACGCGCGACATCGCGCAACTGCGTGCACGCTATGCACAGCAGCCGCCCGTGAGCGTGTTCTATCAGGTCTGGGACGATCCGCTGATGACGCTCAACCGCGACAATGTCTTCGATGAAGTCATCGCGCTATGCGGCGGCATCAACGTGTTCGCGGCCGAAACGCCGCGCGTGCCGACGATTTCGACCGAAGCCGTACTCGCGGCGAATCCCGAAGCGATCGTCACCGCGACGCCCGGCGCGACCAAGCCCGACCGCCCGTTGCCCGCGCTCGAACGATGGCGGCGCTGGACTTCGCTCACGGCTGTTTCGCGCGGCAATCTCTTCGGCATCGACGGCGATCTCATCAACCGGCCGACGCCACGCCTCGCGTTGGGCGCAGCGCAACTCTGCCGCGATCTGCAGACCGCGCGCGAACGGCGGCCAAAATGATCGCGCGCACATGATCACGCGTTCCAGCGCACGAGCAGCCACCGTCCGCGCACGCGCCTGAACCACGCGATCGCGCAGAAATCGAGCGGCCATTGCAGCGTATCGTCGCGCGCAAGACCGAGCAGATGCGCCGCGAGCACGCGCACGACGCCCGCATGCGCGATCACATGCACGTGCTGTGCGGACTGCCGCTCGACGCATGTCTCGTCGAACCACGCCACCACGCGCGTCGTGAATTGCGCGAGACTTTCGCCGCCGTGCGGTGCCGCATGTTCGATATCGGCGGCCCAGGCATCGATGAGCGCGCGATCGATCGTGTCCCACTTGCGGCCCTCCCATGCGCCGAAGTCCAGCTCGGTGAGACGCGCATCGACGTGCATATCGATATGCACGTCGGCGGCGAGTGCTTGCGCGAGCGACATGCAGCGCGTAAGCGGACTCGTGTACCAGCCATCGACGCACACGGGCACGCCCAGCGCCTTCATGCGCGGCGTCAACGCGTGCGCGGACGCGCTGGCGTCGCTTTGCAGCGGGACATCGGTGTGCCCATAGCACACGCCCGCCTCGACGGCCACTTCCGGATGCCTGATCAGAACGAGATCCATGCCAGCCCGCTGAGATAAATCGCGATTTCGAAAACCTGCTGCGCGAAGCCCAGACAATCGCCGGTATAGCCGCCGATGCGCTTCACGAAATATCGCCCGATGATGAAGCGCAGCACGATCAGCACCGCGAGCGTCGAGCACGCGAAGCGCCAGTCGATCGCGAAGAGCCACGGCAGGCCGAAGCCCAACGCCAGCGCAAACGACGCAAGACTCATGCGTTGCGCGACCGGCTTCGCCTTGCCTTCCGCGCGCACGTAATCGAGCGTGACGAGATAGCTGATCGCGAACGCGCGGCTCGCCGCATGCGCGCCGAGCATGATCCACGCGGCACGTTCCGGCGGCAACGCGGCAAGCGCCTGCCATTTGAGCGCCAGCGCAATGACAATCGCAATCGCCCCGAACGCGCCGATGCGCGAGTCGTGCATGATGCGCAGCGCGTCCTCGCGCGTGTACGCGCCGCCGAATGCATCGACGCTGTCGGCAAGACCGTCTTCGTGAAATGCGCCGGTCAATGCGAGCGTCGCGGCCATCGACAGCAATACGGCGACGCCCGCCGGAAACACGCGCAACGCCGCGAGATAGACGAGCGCCGCGACGCCGCCGACCATCGCGCCGATAAGCGGAAAATAGCGCGCCGCCGCGTTCAGATAACCGCGCTCGAAGCCGACCCAGCGCGGCACCGGCACGCGCGTGAAATAGCCGAGCGCGGTGAAGAAATAGCGCAGTTCGTCGAGCGGACGGTTCATCTCAATCGGCTTTGCCGGAGACGCCCGCGGATTCGAAGCTCGCCATTTCATCGACGAACGCGACGGCCGCGCGCAGGATCGGCAGCGCGAGCGCAGCACCGGTGCCTTCGCCCAGCCGCAGGTCGAGTTGCAAAAGCGGCGCGGCATCGAAATGCGCGAGCATGCGACGGTGCCCCGCTTCGTCCGATGCATGCGCGAACACGCAGTAATCGAGCACATCGGGCGCGATCTTCGATGCGACCAGAAGCGCTGACGTCGCAATGAAACCGTCGACGAGAATCGTCATGCCTTCGCACGCGGCGGCGAGATACGCGCCCGTCATCATCGCGATCTCGAAGCCGCCGAAGGTCGCGAGCGCATCGAGTGCATCGCTTTCATCGGGATGCAGCGCGAGCGCGCGGCCGAGCACGTCGCGTTTATGCGCGAGGCCGCGGTCGTCGAGGCCCGTGCCGCGTCCGACGCATTCGTCGATCGGCAGGCCGCACAGCCGGCTCATCAGGCACGCCGCCGCCGATGTATTCGCGATGCCCATCTCGCCGAAGCCAATCACGTTCGTGCCGAGCGACGCGTGATGCCGCACGCGCGCCGCGCCGCGCGCGATGCCTTCGAGCGCGGTCTCGCGCGACATCGCGGGCTCATGTGCGAAGTTGCGCGTGCCGAGTCCGAGCGACAAACGCTCGTAACCGTGATCGATCGGAATCGGCGTCGCGACGCCCGCATCGACGACTTCGAGCGTCATGCCGACCGAGCGCGACAACGCGTTGATCGCCGCGCCCCCGGCGAGAAAATTCGCGACCATTTGCGCAGTCACTTCCTGCGGATACGAACTCACGCCCTCTTTCGCGATGCCATGATCGGCGGCGAAGACGATCATCGCGGGACGTTCGATGCGCGGCTTCGTCGTGCGCTGGATCAGGCCCATTTGAAGCGCGAGCGCTTCGAGACGGCCGAGGCTGCCGGGCGGCTTCGTCTTCGTATCGATGATGTGGCGCAGTTCGCCTTCGAGCGCGCGCTCGAGTGCGCGGGGCATCGGGATGGCGTCGGGAGTGGGCATCGTGACTCCTTCAGGAACGGTGAATGGACGGCACGAGCGCTTCGTGCTCGCCGTCGCGGATCAACGCGAGCGGATAGCCGAAGGCCGCGCTCGCGCGTTCGGGGGTGAGGACTTCGGCGACCGGGCCCGCGCACGCGCCGCCGCGGCCGTCGAGCAGCAACGCGTGCGTCGCGAAACGGCGCGCGAGATTGAGATCGTGGCACGAGAAGATTACGGTGCGCTTGTCCGCGCGCGCGGCGCCGCGCAACGCATGCAGACAGTCGATCTGATGATGCAGGTCCAGATGCGCGAGCGGTTCGTCGAGCAACAGCAGCGGAGCGTTCTGACACAGCGTGGCGGCCAGCGCGACGCGCTGACGTTCGCCGCCGGAAAGCGTCAGCACGTCGCGCGCGGCGAACGACGCGAGGCCGAGCGCATCGAGCGCGGCGCGGGCGGCGGCGCGATCGTCGTCGCTTTCCCAGCCCCAGCCGGTGAGATACGGGAAGCGGTTGAGCAGCACGGTATCGAGCACGGTCGCGCTGAAGGCATCGTGCGTGGCCTGCGGCATCAGTGCGCGGGCGCGCGCGAGTTCCGCGCCACGCCATGCACTGAGCGCGCGGCCATCGAGCGATACGCTGCCCGCGGCGGCTTTCAGAAGGCCGGCGAGCACGTTGATGAGCGTCGTCTTGCCTGCGCCGTTCGGCCCGGCGATGCACCACGTTTCGCCCGGCGAAAAGCGCTGCGTGAGACTGTCGATGAGAGTGCGCGCGCCCGCGCGCAGAACGATGCCATCGACATGCAAGCTCATCGCGGTCTCCTGAGCAGCATCCACAGAAACATCGGCACGCCGATCAGCGCCGTGACGACGCCCACGGGCAATTGCGCCGGCGCGATCACGGTGCGCGCGGCGAGGTCGGCGGCCATCACGGCGAGCCCCCCGCCAAGCGCGGCGGCGGGCACGAGCATGCGCTGGTCGTTGCCGAAGGCAAGGCGCAACAGATGCGGCACGACCAGTCCGACGAAGCCGATGGTGCCCGCCGTCGTCACCGCCGCCGCCGCCGCGAGCGAAGCGACGAGATACACACGCAGACGCAGCCGCGCGACCGGCACGCCGAGCGCATGCGCGGCGGCGTCGCCGCGCAAGAGCACGTTCAGTTGCGGCGCGACGGGCACGATCACCACGAGCGCGACGGCAATCGCGATCAGCGCGAGCCACGGCGGCGCCGCGCCGTTGAGGTCGCCGGTGAGCCAGAAGATCATGCCGCGCAGCCGGTTCTCGGGCGCGATGCTCAGCATCAGCGTGATCAGCGCGCCCCAGCCGGAGGCGACCACGACGCCCGTCAGCAGCAGCCGGGGCGACGCATCCTGACTGCTGCGCCAGACGTCGCGGCGCGCGAGTCCGAGCACGATGACGATCGATGCGAACGCTCCCGCGCACGCGGCAAGATCGACGCCCCACCACGGCGACGATGCCAGCATCGCCGCGAGCGCGAACGTCGCCGCGCCGCCGGACACGCCGAGCACGTACGGTTCGGCGAGCGGATTGCGCAGCAACACTTGCAACAGCGCGCCCGCGAGCGCGAGCAATGCGCCCGCGCCGAAGCCGGCAAGCGCGCGCGGCAGACGCAGCGTGAGCACGATTTCATCGGCGATATCGGGGGTTGCAGCATGGATGTGCAGCAATGCCGCGAACGTCCGCGACACGGGCAACGCGACGCTGCCCAGCGCGAGCGACGCCACGAACACGACGCACGCCGCGACGCCGAGCGCGATCCAGATCGTGGTCGCGCGGGCAAAGTTCATCGTGCGCGGGCGTTCAAGCGCGTCGCTCACGACGGATGCCAGCCGAGCGTGATGTAGGCGCCGCGCCGCGGCGTGTTGTACGAGTACGCAAGTTCATAGTCCTTGTCGAACAGGTTATCGACGCGCGCGGTCACGTACCACGACTTCGAGATGTCGTAACGCGCCGACAGATTCACGATGCCGTAACCCGCCAGCGTCGAATCGAAATCGCTGCGCTCGCCGCTCACGATCCATTCGCCGCCAACGCGCCAGCGCCCGATCGTGCGATGCGCCGCGAGCGTCGCGAAATGCCGCGCACGCCGCGTCAGTTCCTCGTGATTCGTCTCGTCGACGGGATTCTGGAACGTCACGCCCGCGCGCACGTCGGTCGCGCCGACATGCCCCGCCCACGATCCCTCGACGCCCTGCACCTTCGCGCGCCCGACGTTCTGCGCGATATAGAAGCCGCTGCCGTCGGACACGTAATCGATCAGATTCGAATAGCGCGTCTGAAACAGCGTGACGCGCGCGACGCCGATCGCATTCGATGCGTACTGCAACGCCGCCTCGACCGAATGGCTGCGCTCCGGCTGAATCGACGGATTGCCGCTGAACGGATAGTAGAGGTCGTCGAAACTCGGTGCGCGAAACGACGCCGCATAGCTCGCGCTCGCCTTCCAGTGCGCATCGAAGTTATACGCGTAGCCCAGATAGTAGCTGTTCGCGCCGCCGAAATCGGAATACTGATCGTGACGCAGATTCGCCTGCAATTCGCTCGCGCCGATGCGCCCGACATAGCCCGCGAACACCGAATTCACATGCCGGTCCGGCGCGCTGAACTGATCGGAATCGAGCGTCTGGTCGAGATGCTCGTAACCGAAAAGCAGCTTGTGCGCGGCCGTGATCCGAATGTCGTTCTGCCACGTATATTGACGATCCTCCGAGTTGAAGCGGCTCGTGTAGACGCCGTTCTGCTCGATGTTCGCGCGATCCTGTCCCTGCCCGATGATGAAGTGCGTGGTCCAGCTATCGGTGAGCTTACCGTTCGCGAACACCGACGCCGAACGCACGCGGTCGTGCGATTCGTTGAGATCGGTCGGCAGGCCGTAGGCATCGTCGAAACTGTTGATGCCGTTCGATTGCAGGAAGCGCACGCCGGCGTCCCACTTGTCGCTGAACTGATGGCGCAGCGTCGCCGCGACGCTCTCGTTCAGATAGCCGTTCGCGTTCGGATTCGCGCCGGGCGCCTTCGCCGGATCGAGCGACGAGAAGCCATCGGTCTTTTCGCGCGACAGGTTGATGCTGAACGTGGTGCGGCCGTCCTGATCGAGTGCGCCGCTCACGCCCGCAGATTGCCGCTGCGTGTGATAGCTGCCGTACTCGGCTTCGAAGCTGAAGCGCGGCGGATGCGCGTTGCCTTCCTTCGTGAAAATTTGCACGACGCCGCCGATCGCGTTCGAGCCATACAGCGCCGACACGTTGCCGTTGACGACCTCGACGCGCCCGATCTGATCGAGCATCAGTTGCGAGAGTTGCGCCGCACCGAGCGACGCCGATTCGACCCGCACGCCGTCGATCAGCACGAGCGATTGCGACGACGCCGCGCCGCGTATGAAAAGCCCCGAGTTCGCGCCCGGTCCGCCGTTGCGCGTGATCTGCACGCCGGGCGCGAGCGCGATCAGGCCGAGCGCATCGCGGGCGCCGGAATCGGCGATATCCTGTTCGTCGAACAGCGACGTCTGCGGGATGGCATCGGCGAGCGGCTGCGGCGCGCGCGTCGACGTGACGACGATGGGGGCAAGCGTTTGCGAGGTGTCGTCGGCGGCCTGGGCCGCGTGCGCGACGCTGGCGAGCGGCAAACCAACGACAGCGACAACAGCGGCGAGCATGCCGCGAAGAGCAAGGCCGTCCTTGAACGCGGCCAGTGGCGATAGCATGTGAAGGATCCGTTTCGCGTGAGCGCGGCCCCGCTCCCCGCGAGGTCGATGCGCGACGAACGCGCCTCGCCTTGCAGCGTGCGCGTCGAACTCCGGCCGGTATCCGGGCTGGCGACACATCGCCCCGCCTTCCCGCGCATTCGTGCGCAGTGGCATCGACACGTTTCTTGCAGTGGTTTCGCGTGATGAGAAAACCCGCGCCAATCATGCAGAAACGCGCAAGGGACGACTTGCAACTTGCGTTGCGGTCGCTTACCGTTGCGGGGGCAGCACAGGTTGGCTCGTCCCGGTTTGCTTCGAGGACTTCGCTCCCTGTTTCCCGTTTGACTGCATCCGCGAGATCCGCGAATGCGAGCACCAAAAGTGCGGCAAGTGTAGGAGCGCGTGTTAGGGCCGTCAAGAAAGCGCGCGGTCGAATACTGACACGGGTCACGACGAAGCGAACGAGAATCAGCCGAGCCACCTTCACGCGCTATGACAAGCTCGCGCGTTTTCTGCACACGAATGCATCGCTACATGCGCAAAATCGCGTGTTGTTACGTCTCGAAACGAGACAAATATCGGAAGCACCGTGGAACCGCGCTAAAATGCGAGGTCTTTAGAGGACGCAGCACATGCTCAACGAACTCGAATCACTGTCAGGAAATATCGGCCGGCTGATCCAGATCAGCGAGCGCCACAAGCAAGCGCATGCCGCGCTGCAGGAACAACTCGAACAGCTGCGCGCCGACTATGCCAATGTGCAAGCCGATCTCGCACAGGTTCGCGAAGAACGCGACACGCTGCAGTCCGAACGCGACTCGCTGTCCGCGAAGATCGACGACGCACAAGTGCGTCTGAACGCGATCCTCGAAAAGCTGCCGCGCGGGAAATCCGCGCAGCACGAAGAAGCCGACAATCAACTCGATCTCCTCGAACCCAGTTCGCCGAGCGCGCTTGAACATGCGCGTGAAGCGGAGCTGCACGGCGAACATCATCAGGGAGAGAAGGCATGACGACCACGCAAATCGAAGTATCCATTCTCGGACAGCCGTATCGTCTCGCGTGCTCGCCGGAAACGGAAGGCGCGCTGCGCGAAGCGGTCGCGCGCGTCGATGCCGAAATGAACAAAGTACGCAATGCGAGCAGCGTGCGCGGCACGGATCGCATCGCGGTCATGGCAGCGCTTTCGCTGGCGTCGGAATTGCTTCGGCTGCAGGAAAGCGTGCGTCATGGCGAAGCATTCCCCGCCGAAGAAATTCGTCGCACGATGCATTCCATGAACGACCAGTTGAGCGCCGTCATTGCGCAACACGAAGCGCAGTAAGGCATCGGGCAAGCGCCAATCGCGCAGTCGATGTCAATCGAAAAAAGAAACTGCGCCGGGGCTGCATTGAGCAAACGATTGGTGTAGAGTGACGTTTCCCTGCCTGGTACGCCAAGGTCATATATTCCTTGAACCAATGCTACATTGGCACGGTTGTGGAACCTTGCAACACGGGCGCGCGCGTCACTCTGTCTGATGTACCCGAAGTGTTGCTTACTGCGACCAATCTTGAACCCAGGTTCAGGATGCCGGCCTAGCGGCTGTGGCGGGGACCTAATTTAGTAGGTATCACTGCTTTGCATTCATGAGCGGCATCGGTTTTTTCCGATGCCGTTTTCATTTGCATCGTTGCATCGTCGATCAACGCATAGCGAACAAACATGCGCTACTGGCTGATGAAGTCCGAACCGGACGAAGCAAGCATCGATCATCTCGCACACGCGCCGAAGAAAACGCTGCCGTGGACGGGCGTGCGCAACTATCAGGCACGCAACTTCATGCGCGATCAAATGCAGATCGGCGACGGCGTGCTCTTCTATCATTCGAGCTGCCCCGAGCCGGGCATCGCGGGCATCGCGAAAGTGTGTTCGACGGCCTATCCCGATCCCACACAGTTCGACCCCAAAAGCGATTACTACGACGCGAAGTCCACGCAGGAAACGCCGCGCTGGATGCTCGTCGACGTGAAGTTCGTCAAGAAGACGCCGTTGATTCCGCTCGCGACGCTGCGCGAACATCAGGAACTCGCGGACATGCAAGTGCTTGCGCGCGGCAATCGCCTGTCGATCACGCCGGTGACCGACGCCCAATGGCGATTTATTACCGAGCACCTGATCTAACAAGGAACTTACGACCCGCACGCCACGCCTAAATGCCGTCGCAAATCATGCGACGGTTTCATGCCAATGAGGCGTTCGGAGTCCTTTGATGATCAACAAGAAAACCGCCGCCGCGCTCGCCCTCCTCGCGATGTCCGGCGCCGCGCTCAGCTTCTCTCAAACGGCCGCCGCGCAAACGGTGCTCACTCAGCCGCAGCCCTCGGGCGTGCTTTCGTTGTCGGCGCAGGCAAGCGCGCAGGTGGCGCAAGATGTCGTCGACATCACGCTCTTCTACGAGCAGGAAGCCGCCGACCCGTCATCGCTCACCAACACGCTCAATCAACGCGCAGAAGCCGCGTTGCGCGAGGCGAAGGGCGTCGAGGGCGTGACGGCCAGAAGCGGGTCGTTCACCGTGTATCCGTCGACGGATCGCGACGGCAAGATTTCCGCATGGCGCGGCCGCACGGAAGTCGTGCTCGAGTCGCATGATTTCGCGGCGGCGTCGAAGCTCGCGGGCAAGATGAGTTCGTCGATGCAAGTGGGCAGCGTCGCGTTCTCGCTGTCGCCGGAAGCGCAGCGTGCCGCCGAGGCGAAGCTCGTCACGCAGGCAATCGAGTCGTTCCGCAAGCAGGCGCAGACCGCCGCGCAGGCCTTCGGCTACGGCAATTTCACGATTCGGGAAGTGAACGTCGGACGCAGCGGCATTCAGCCGCGCCCGGTCATGATGATGCAAGCGCGCGCGATGAGCGCCGATGCCAAGATGGCCGCGCCGATCGCAATGGAAGCCGGCACGACGACGGTGACCGTCGACGTGTCGGGTTCGGTGCAGATGGGGCGTTAAGTCTTTTTGCGGGGCGGCGCATAACCGCCCCGCGCGTTTGTCAGGCCTTCGCCGATTCGGGCGGCAGACGCAGATTGCGCTTGTACGCCCACACCATCATGAGCACGCCGACGATGATCATCGGCAGCGAAAGCCACTGGCCCATAGAAAGATTAAACGCCAGCAGGCCGAGATAATCGTCCGGTTCGCGCGCGAATTCCACGGTGAAGCGCGCGAGTCCATAGCCGATCAGGAACAGCGCGGAAATTGCGCCCACCGGCCGCTGCTTGCGCGAAAACGTCCAGATCAGGATGAACAGCACGAGCCCTTCAAGCGCGATCTCGTACAACTGCGACGGATGGCGCGGCAGCATGTGATAACGCTGGAAAATCTCGCTGAGATGATATTGCGCATCGAGTTGCGGATTCTTCGAGAGCCAGATCGCATCGTCGTTCGATGAATTCTGGAACAGCATCGCCCACGGCGCGTTCGGGTCGGTCACGCGGCCCCACAGTTCGCCGTTGATGAAATTGCCGAGACGCCCCGCCGCGAGGCCGAGCGGCACCATCGGCGCGACGAAATCGGTCACCTGCAGCCAGGTGCGCTTGCGCTGAAACGCGAACAGCGTCATCGCGAGCGTCACGCCGAGAAAGCCGCCGTGAAACGACATGCCGCCTTCCCATACCTTGAAGATATCGAGCGGATGCGCCGCGTAGTAACTCGCCTTGTAGAAGAGCACGTAGCCCAGGCGTCCGCCGAGGATCGTGCCGAGCACGCCGTAGAACAGCATGTCGTCGATGTCCTTGGCGGTCCAGCCCTGCTGCGCGACATACGGCAGCCGCAACCGCAGCCGGCCGATGACGATGGCCGACACGAACGCCACCAGATACATGAGGCCGTACCAGCGCACGGCGAGCGGTCCGAGATGAATCGCGACGGGATCGAAATTGGGATGTATGAGCATTCTGATGTGAGAGCTTTAAGCGGACTTCAAGGGCGAATCATAAAGCACCGGCCGCGGCGGCCCGCGTTCGGACGATATCGATGAATCCGGCGAGCACCGGACTCACCTCCGCCGCGCGCCACACGAGCCCGGTTTCGACGAGCATTTCCGGCGCATTCAGCGGACGCAGCGGACGATACACGACGCCCGTGCGCCGCAGATGACGCAGCGAGCGCGGCACGAGCGCCACGCCCATGCCCGCCGACACGAGGCTCACGATGGTCTGCATCTGGATCGCCTCCTGCCCGACGCGCGGCGTGAGTCCTGCCGCACCGTAGCAACCCATGATGATGTCATACAAACCGGGCGCGAGCCGTCTCGGGAAGACGACGAGCGGCGCCGCGGCGAGCGCGTGCAGATCGACGGGCGTGTCGGCCCATTCGTCGGCGCCCAGGCCGAGTTCGAGCGCCGCATCCGCCGACATCGCGATGACGAGCGGCTCGCGCGCGATCGGCAAATACGACAGCGCGCTCGCGTAGCGCGGCGGCAGCGGCGGAATCACGAGACCCGCGTCGATGCGTCCGGCGACGAGTTCCTCGATCTGCACGTCGCTGGTCGCCTCGCTCAGTTGCAGCCGCACGCCGGGATAGCGCGCGCCGAAATCGCGCAGGAGCGCCGGCAAAAGACCGTAATCGGCCGTCGACACGAACGCGAGCGACAGCACGCCCGCCTCGCCGCGCGCGAGCGACTGCGCGAGCGGACGCAGCGCGTCGGCGGCGGCGAGCAGACGCCGCACTTCGGGCAGCAGATCGTGGCCGACCGGCGTCAGCTCGACGGTGCGTTTCGTGCGCACGAACAGCGCGACGCCGAGCGCCTCTTCGAGCGCGCGGATCGCCTGCGAGAGCGGCGGCTGCGTCATTGCGAGGCGCGCGGCGGCGCGGCCGAAGTGCATTTCTTCGGCGACCGTCACGAAATAGCGCAACAGACGCAGCTCGATGGGCGGGTTTCTCGGCTCCATTGATATGTTTTACGACCTAATAAGCCTTGAATAATATATTGGACAGGCACATCGCGGGCGGCGCATGCTTGCCGGACCGGATAAAAAAGTCCCCAAAAAGTCCCCTCAAGGAGCCGATCATGGCCTTCAATCGCCGCTCGAAGCACATCACCCAGGGCGTCGCGCGCTCGCCCAATCGTTCGATGTATTACGCCCTCGGCTACAAGGAGGAAGACTTCGACAAACCGATGATCGGCGTGGCCAATGGTCACTCGACCATCACGCCGTGCAACGCGGGCCTGCAGCGACTGGCGGACGCCGCCATCGAGTCGATCAGGAAGTCGGATGCGAATCCGCAGATCTTCGGCACGCCGACCATTTCCGATGGCATGTCGATGGGCACCGAAGGCATGAAGTACTCGCTCGTCTCGCGTGAGGTGATCGCGGACTGTATCGAGACGGCCGTGCAGGGACAGTGGATGGACGGCGTCGTCGTGATCGGCGGCTGCGACAAGAACATGCCGGGCGGCATGATCGGCATGGCGCGCATGAACGTGCCGTCGATCTACGTGTACGGCGGCACGATCCGGCCCGGCAACTGGAAGGGCAAAGATCTGACTATCGTGTCGTCGTTCGAAGCGGTGGGCGAATTCACGGCGGGACGCATGTCGGAGGAAGACTTCAAGGGCGTCGAAAAGAACGCGTGCCCGAGCACCGGCTCGTGCGGCGGCATGTACACGGCCAACACGATGAGCTCGTCGTTCGAGGCGCTCGGCATGTCGCTGATGTACTCGTCGACGATGGCCAATCCCGATCAGGAGAAGGTCGATTCCGCGGCCGAGTCGGCGCGCGTGCTCGTCGAGGCAGTGAAAAAGGACTTGAAGCCGCGCGACATCATCACGAAGAAGTCGATCGAGAACGCGGTGGCGCTGATCATGGCGACGGGCGGCTCGACCAACGCCGTGCTGCACTTTCTCGCGATCGCGCACGCGGCCGAAGTGGAATGGAGCATCGACGACTTCGAGCGCATGCGCAAGAAAGTGCCGGTCATCTGCGATCTGAAGCCGTCCGGCCAGTATGTCGCGACCGATCTGCACAAGGCCGGCGGCATTCCGCAAGTGCTCAAGATCCTGCTCGACGCGGGCCTGCTGCACGGCGACTGCATGACGATCACCGGGCGCACCATCGCCGAGGAACTGAAGGACGTGCCGAGCAAGCCGCGCGCCGACCAGAAGGTGATTTACCCGATCGAACAGGCGCTCTACAAGCAAGGCCATCTCGCGATCCTGCGCGGCAACCTCGCGGAAGACGGCGCGGTTGCGAAGATCACGGGCCTGAAGAATCCGGTCATCACGGGACCCGCGCGCGTGTTCGAGGACGAGCAAAGCGCAATGGACGCGATTCTCGGCGACAAGATCAAGCCCGGCGACATCCTCGTGTTGCGCTATCTCGGCCCGCAAGGCGGCCCCGGCATGCCGGAGATGCTTGCGCCGACATCGGCGATCATCGGCAAGGGGCTCGGCGAAAGCGTCGGCTTCATCACCGACGGACGCTTCTCGGGCGGCACGTGGGGCATGGTCGTCGGGCACGTCGCGCCGGAAGCGTACGCGGGCGGCACGATCGCGCTGGTGCAGGAAGGCGATCCGATCACCATCGACGCGCACAAGCTGCTGCTGCAACTGAACGTGGACGACGCGGAACTCGCACGCCGCCGCGCCGCGTGGAAAAAACCCGCGCCGAAATACACGCGCGGCGTGCTGGCCAAGTTCGCGGCGCTCGCGCTGCCGGCCAATCGCGGCGCCGTGACGGGCTGATCCGGGCGTCCCGCATCCGAACGACGGGGCGCGCGTGCGCCCCTTTTTCATGCTGCATGCGCGGCGATCCGTCTCCTATAATGCGCGACAACACGAACGGGGCGTGTGCATCGGGGAGACCAGATGAATGCAAAGCGGGAAGGTTTCGTCGCGGGGATCGCGGGAATTGCCGGAATTGCGCTGCTCGCCGTGCTCGGCACGGCGCACGCGCAGGGCAACGATATGTCGATGTCGACGTCGATGCAGGGCTTCGCGCAGAGCCACAACTGCATGAGTTGCCATTCGGTGTCGCGCACGTTCATGGGACCGTCGTTCGACAGCGTCGCGCACCGCTACGCGCAGGTCGACGGCGCGCGCGCGACGCTCGCGCGGAGAATCGTCGAAGGCGGCGTGGGCGTGTGGGGCCCGGTGCCCATGCCCGCGAACACGCAGATTTCGTCCGATCAGGCCGTGGCGCTCGCCGACTGGATTCTGTCGCTGCGCTAAACCGTCACTCGCCGCGCTGGCGGCGCAGTTCGGTCTCGACCGCCTCGCGCACCCATTCGCTCATGCGGCCTTCGAGCGCCATCGCGACTTCGCGCGTGATCGCGGCGACGAGTTGCGTCGATTGCTCGCGCAGCACTTCGCGGCAGCGTTCCTCGATCAGCCCGCGCGCTTCGCCCGTCAGAAAGCCCGTGAAGCGGCCGCGCAGGCGCTCGGCGAGCAGTTCGGCATCGTATTCGATCGCGGCTTCATCGACGGACGGCGCGCGCGCGTATTCCGGCTTGCCGGGCACGACGACATCGGTCAGGACGGGGATCGAAGGATCGAAGGTTTCGGGTTTATTGGTCATGTGGCGGGTCTCCTGTTTGATGCGAGGTGTCATGCGAGGGTAGCGCAACCAGAACGCGCCCTCTGTTCGCTCAACCGCCCTGTTTGTGCGTCTCGATGGCATAGCCGCGATCCCGATAGAAGCGAAACCGTTCCCGTCCCGCGGCCAGTTCGTCGCCGTCGCTGCCGACAATTTCCACCAGCCGTTCGAAGCGCGCGAACTGCGCGGGCACCGGCGCGCCCAGATTCACGAGCACCTGATGGTGCGGCGCTTCGTCGAGATTCGAGGTGAGCACGACCGGCGTGTCCTGCGCGAGCGGGCTTTTCGCCATGCAGTGCGGCACGAATTCGAGCGGCTGGAAGGTCCACAACTGCTCGTCGAACGCGGCGAGACGCGCCGGCTCGGCGAGCACGACGAGCGGCTTGCCGCTCAGATACGCCTTGCGCGCGAGGCGGCAGGCGTATGCGAGCGGATCGCCGACATTCGTATGAAAGTCGATGCGCGTCACGGCCGGGTCACAGCGCCGCGCGGTCGATCAGGAACTGCGAGAGCAGCGGCACGGGACGGCCCGTCGCGCCCTTCGCCGCGCCGCTCTTCCATGCGGTGCCCGCGATGTCGAGGTGCGCCCACGGATAGTTCGCCGCGAAGCGCGACAGGAAGCACGCCGCCGTCACGCTGCCCGCCGGACGCCCGCCGATGTTCGCGAGATCGGCGAAGTTCGACTTCAGCTGATCCTGATACTCGTCGTCGAGCGGCAGACGCCAGGCCGGATCGACCGCCTCGCGGGACGCGTCGAGCAACTGGCCCGCGAGCGCGTCGTCCTTCGAGAACAGACCCGTGTTGTGATGGCCGAGCGCGATAACGCAGGCGCCCGTCAGCGTCGCGACGTCGATCACCGCGGCCGGCTTGAAGCGCTCGGCGTAGGTCAATGCGTCGCACAGGATGAGACGGCCTTCGGCGTCGGTGTTGAGCACTTCGATGGTCGTGCCGTTCATCGCGGTGATGATGTCGCCCGGCTTGAGCGCGTTGCCCGCGGGCATGTTCTCGCAGGTCGGGATGACGCCGATCACGTTGAGCTTGAGCCCCATCTCGGCGACGGCGCGCATCGTGCCGAACACCGAGCCCGCGCCGCACATGTCGTATTTCATCTCGTCCATCGCCTCGCCCGGCTTGATCGAGATGCCGCCGGAGTCGAACGTGATGCCCTTGCCGACCAGCACGATGGGTGCGTTCTTGCCCTTCGCCTTGCCCGTGTCGGCGCCCGCGCCCTGATACTGCATGACGATGAATTGCGGCGGCTCGACCGAACCCTTCGCAACAGACAGGAACGAGCCCATGTTGAGCGCCTCGATCTGCTTCTGGCCGAGCACCTCGACCTTCAGCTTCCAGTCGCGGCCGAGCTTCTTCGCGGTCTGGCCGAGATAGGTCGGCGTGCAGACGTTCGGCGGCAGATTGCCGAGATCGCGCGTGAGGTCCATGCCGTTCGCGATCGCGACGCCTTGCTTGAGCGCAAGCTTGGCCGCTTTCTCGTCGGCGGAATCGACGCTGAACACAATCTTCTTGAGCGAGCGCGCGCCGTTGTCGGGCTTGCTCTTCATTTGCGTAAACTTGTATGTCAGCTCGCGCAGCGCGAGGACGGCGGTGCGCACGGCCCAGTCGCCGGTGCGTTCGAGAATGGGCAACTGGGCGAGCGTGAAGGTCGCCTGGCCGATCTTGGAGCCGAGAATCACGCGCCACGCGGCGCGCACGGCTTCGCCGTAGGCTTTCTGGCTGAAGGCGTCTTGCTTGCCGAGACCGACGAGCAGCACGCGCGATGCGCCGATGCCGGTTACTTCGGGTACGAGCAGCGTGCTGCCCGCGCGGCCGCTCATGTCGCCGGCCTTTACGACGCGCGAGATGAGGCCCTTGGTGGCGACGTCCATGTCGCGCGCCGCGCCCGTGAGCGTTTGCGCTTCGAAGACGCCGAGAACGATGACATCCGACTTTCCTGTCAGGAAACCATTTGCCTCGCCCTTGCTCCAATCACAGGCTTTTATGCTAAAGTCCATCGCGCTTATCCTCGGATAAAATCTTGGCTGAAGGATGAAAGCCGCAATTATCCGCTATTTTTTCCGCGGCGGTCACAGGCGCGCGGCGCGAGGGTAAGCGAAATGCCCTCCCCGTTTGCCAAGAGATGCGTGTGCCATACCGCATCGCCGCCGGCCAAAAGCTAATCAAATGATCTTCGAACGCTCCCTGCAGCGCGAACTCGCGTATACGGCCGGCGCCGTGTTCATGGTGCTGCTCACGATCATGCTCACCACGATGATGATCCGCATCGTCGGCTTCGCGGCGCAAGGTCAGGTCGACCCGAAAGACGTCGTCGTGCTGATCGGGCTCACCGTGATCGGCTATCTCGCGGTCATGCTGATCGTGACGCTGTTCGTCTCCATTCTCTTCGTGCTCACGCGCTGGTATCGCGACTCGGAAATGGTCGTGTGGCTCGCCTCGGGCGTGAGCCAGACGCAGCTCATCAAGCCGATCGCCGTGTTCTCCACGCCGATCATCATTCTTATCATTTTCTTCGCGTTCGTCGGCTGGCCGTGGTCGAACCAGCAGAGCAAGCTCATCAAGACGCGCTTTCAGCAGCGCGACGAAGTGTCGCTGCTCGCGCCGGGCCAGTTCCGCGAATCGCCGTCGAGCCATCGCGTGTTCTTCATCGAGAAGATGTCGCCGGATCAGAGCCAGGTGCAGAACGTGTTCGTCACGAGCACCGAAGGCGGAAAGGTCAACGTGATTGTTTCGCAGACGGGCCACACCGAAACCCGCGACGACGGCGACCGCTTCATCGTGCTCGACAATGGCCGCCGCTACGACGGCGAGCCCGGCCAGCCGAATTTCCGCATCATGGAGTTCGAGCGCTATGGTGTGAAGATTTTGAGTCGCCAGATCGTCAACACCCCCACCACGACAGGCATCTCGACGCCGCAACTGCTCGCCAATCCGAGCAACGAGAATCTCGCCGAATTCGCGTGGCGCGCGGGCCTGCCGCTCATCGCCATCAATCTGATGCTGCTTGCCATTCCGCTGTCTTATCAGAACCCGCGCCGCAGCCGCACGATCAATCTCGTGATGGCCGTGCTGATCTATCTCACGTATTCGAATCTGCTGAACGTCGTGCAGTCGTGGATCGAGCAAGGCAAGCTCTCGTTCGGCGTGGGCATTGTCGGGCTGCATGTGATCGTGACGGCGCTCGTCGCGTTCATCTTCTGGCTGCGGGTGCGCAACCGGCCGCTCTTCAAACTCCCGTCGCTGTCGAAGGGGGCCTGACGCGATGCGCATCTACGAACGTTATTTCGCGCGCCAGATTTATCTCGCGTTCATCTTCATTCTGTTCGCGTTCTCGGGCCTGTTCTTCTTCTTCGACCTGATCAACGAACTGAACACGGTCGGGCACGGCAACTACAAGTTCACGCTCGCGGTGCTGCGCGTCGCGTTGCAGACGCCCTCGCGCTTCTACGAGATCATTCCCGTCGCGGCGCTCATCTCGGCCATCTACGTGTTCGCGCAGATGGCGGCCGCCTCCGAGTTCACGATCTTCCGCGTGTCCGGGCTTTCGACGGGCGCCGCGCTGCGCTCGCTGCTGAAGATCGGCATTCCGATCGTGCTCATCACCTACCTCATCGGCGAGGTGGTCGGGCCTTATACCGATCAACTGTCCGAGCGCGTGCGGCTGGAGGCGCTCGGCTCGTCGGTGTCGTCGAACTTCCAGTCGGGCGTGTGGGTGAAGGACACGCTGACCGCCAAGGAAAACGGCGAACAGGTAACGCGCTTCGTGAACGTCGGCACGCTGAACCCCGACACGACAATCGCCAACGTGCGCATCTACGAGTTCGATTCGAAGTTCCGCCTGACGAACGTGCGCATTGCGAAGAGCGGCGTGTACGAGCCGCCCGGCCACTGGAAGCTCACCGGCGTCACGGACACGCAGTTGAGCGACGCGCTGCCCCAGGCCACGAACCCCGACGACGCGCTGAATCCGATCTATCGCGCCGCGCAAACGACCTTGCCCGAATACTCGCTGCGCTCCGAACTCACGCCGCAGATTCTGTCGGTGCTGCTGGTGTCGCCGGATCGCATGTCGATGTTCAATCTGTTCCGCTATATCCAGCATCTGACGGAGAATCATCAGGACACGCAGCGTTATCAGATCGCGTTCTGGCGCAAGATTCTCTATCCGTTCGCCGTGTTCGTGATGCTGATTCTCTCGCTGCCGTTTGCGTATTTGCACACGCGCGCCGGCGTGGTCGGCGTGAAGGTGTTCGGTGGCATCATGATCGGGATGAGCTTCCAGTTGTTCAACACGCTCTTCTCGCACATCGGCAATCTGAACACGTGGCCCGCGCCGATTACGGCGGCGGCGCCCGCCCTCGCCTATCTGGCGATCGGCTTGCTGGGCCTGAAATGGGTGGAACGGCACTGACGCTGCTTCCGGGAGCGCGAATGAGCAAGATCCAAAAGCACGGCATCATCCTGTTCGGCCATGGCGCGCGCGACCCGCGCTGGGCCGAACCGTTCGAGCGGCTCGCGGCGAAGCTGCGCGCTTCACGTAGCGATCCGGTGTCGCTGGCTTACCTCGAGCTGATGACGCCGGATTTGCCCGCTGCGGTCGCGCAACAAGCCGCCGAGGGTTGCGATGCGATTACCGTCGTACCGGTGTTTTTCGGCCAGGGCGGGCATGTCAGGAAGGATCTGCCGGAGATTGTCGAGCGCTGTCGAGCCGCGCATCCGGGAATCGCGATCGATTGCGCGACGGCCGTCGGCGAAGACGATGCGGTGCTGGATGCCGTGGCGGCTTATTGTCTGCGGCAAGTGGGCCAGGCTGGTCTGTAGATTTGCTTAGGCCGTTCGGCCGAGTTTCGAAGCCCCGTTTCAAGAGCATCAAACTAGTCACGCCCTAACCGCCGCCCCCATAAAAAAACGCACCGTGACCGGTGCGTTTCTCCTCATCATCCGCAGCAAAGCTACATCAAGCCGCAACCTGCATCCCCTTCAGATGCACCTTCGGCTTCGCCGACGCGCGTTCGCGAAACGCCTCGCCGATCATCAGCAAACTCGGCTGCGATGCATCCAGCCATCCCTGCGCCTCACCGAGCGCCATGCGTGCGAGCGTCAGCGTCAAGGTGCGCTCGCGCGGCGTGCTGCACGCCTCGACGATCGCCACAGGCGTCGAGCCCGGACGGCCCGCATCGATCAATTGCTGCGCAATATCCGGCGCGCTGTCGCGGCCCATGTAGAACACGAGCGAATCGGCCTTGGCCTGCTCGCGGATCTCGTCGCTGTCGGGCGCGCGCGAATGAGTCGCCATCGCGACGCTCCGCGCGACACCGCGCAAGGTGAGCGAGCGCTTCAAGGCGGCCGCGCTTGCCAGTGCCGCCGTGATGCCCGGCACCACTTCGTACTCGATGCCCGCCGCTTCGAGCGCGCGCATTTCCTCGTCGGCGCGGCCGAAGAGCATCGGATCGCCGCCCTTCAGACGCACGACGAGCGCATGCTCCCGCGCCGCATCGACGATCTGCTTGTTGATGAAGTGCTGTGCCGTCGAGCGCTGGCCGCAACGCTTGCCGACCGCGATCTTCTTCGCGCCCGCCGCGTAATCGAGCATGGCGGGTTCGACGAGCGCGTCGTGCAGCACGACGTCCGCCTGTTCGAGCAGACGCATGCCGCGCACGGTAATGAGATCCGCCGCGCCCGGCCCCGCTCCAATCAGATAGACCTTACCCATACGCTTGTCCGTCGATATTAGCCAGCAATGGCACGAATCATACCGGCCGCGACCGTGTGATGCGTCGCCTCGTCGATCAGCACGAACGCGCCGGTGCCCTGATGCGTATCGTACTCGTCCGCGACGAGCGGCTTCTGCAACGTGAGCGCCACGCGGCCGATGTCGTTCATCGCGAGCGTGCTGCGGTCGACGGAATGCGACAGCGTATGCACGTCCAGCACCTCTTTCACCGCGCCGATGCGCGCGAACACCGTGTTCGTCGTCTGCTTCAGCAGATACTTGCGCTGCGGCGAAAGCGGCTCTTCGTCGAACCAGCAGATATCGGCTTCGAGCTTCTTCGCCGGCTCGACCTTGTCTGTTGCCGGAACGAAGGTGTCGCCGCGCGACACGTCGACGTCTTCCGCGAGTCGGATCGTCACCGTCTGGCCCGCGAACGCGCGGTCCACCGGCGCCACGCCGCCCGGCACCGGCGCGATGATCTCGGCGACCGTTGCTTCGCGATTGCCCGGCAGCACGACGATCGAATCGCCGACGCGCACTTCGCCCGCTTCGACGCGGCCCATGTAGCCGCGGAAATCGTCGGCTTGCGAGCCGTCCTGACGCGCGACCCACTGCACCGGGAAACGCAGCGCCTGATCGTTCGGCTGCGCGACGGGCAGCAGTTCGAGCAGATCGAGCAGCGGCTCGCCGCCGTACCACGGCATGCGCTCGCTGGCCGAAACAATGTTGTCGCCCTTCAACGCCGACACCGGCACGAAGCGCACGTCGGCGATGCCCAACTGACGCGCGAGCGTCACGTAGGCATCGCGGATGTCGTTGAAGCGCGCTTCGCTGTACTCGACCAGATCCATCTTGTTGATCGCGACGATCACGTGCTGCAGGCCGAGCAACTTGACGATCGCGCTATGGCGCTTCGTTTGCGGCAGCAGTTGCGCGACGCCGTTTTCGAACGTGACGCGCGTGGCATCGACGAGAATGATCGCGGCATGCGCGGTCGACGCGCCCGTCACCATGTTGCGCGTGTACTGCTCGTGACCCGGCGTATCGGCGATGATGAACTTGCGCTTTGCAGTCGCGAAATAGCGATACGCGACATCGATCGTGATGCCCTGCTCGCGCTCGGCCTCCAGCCCGTCGGTCAGCAGCGACAGATCGATTTCATCGCCCACCGTGCGCTTGTTCTTCGCACGCGAAATGGCGGATAACTGATCCGACAACACGGCCTTGCTGTCGTACAGCAAGCGGCCGATCAGCGTGCTCTTGCCGTCGTCGACGCTGCCCGCCGTGATGAAGCGCAACACACCCAGGTCTTCAGCTTGATAGATGCTCATGATTCGTTCGTTCCTCGGGCGTGTTGCTTAGAAATAACCTTGCTTCTTGCGCTGTTCCATCGCGGCTTCCGACGCCTGATCGTCCATGCGCGTGGCGCCGCGTTCCGTGATTTCCGTCACGGCGGTCTCCGCGATGATCTTCTCGACGTCGTCGGCATCGCTCGCGACCGGGCACGTGCAGCTGATGTCGCCGACCGTGCGGAAGCGCACCTGCGCGATCTCCGGCGTCTCGCCTTCGTGCACCGGCGTGAGCGGCGTCACCGGCACGAGCAGGCCGTTGCGGCGCACGATCTCGCGGTCGTGCGCGTAGTAGATGGACGGCAGTTCGAGCTTCTCGCGCGCGATGTACTGCCACACGTCGAGTTCGGTCCAGTTCGAGATCGGGAACACGCGCAAGTGCTCGCCCGAATGCAGGCGCGCGTTATAGATGCTCCACAGTTCCGGGCGCTGCGCCTTCGGATCCCATTGGCCGAATTCATCGCGGAACGAGAAGATGCGCTCCTTCGCGCGGGCCTTTTCTTCGTCGCGGCGCGCGCCGCCGATCATCGCCGTGTAGCCGTATTCCTCGATGGTCTCGAGCAGCGTCACCGCCTGTGCGGCATTGCGCGAATCCGTTTCGCGGCGCAGGCGCACGGTACCTTTCTTGATCGAATCTTCGACATGACCCACGACCAGTTCCGCGCCGATCTCGGCCGCGCGCCGGTCGCGAAACTCGATCACTTCCTCGAAGTTGTGACCGGTGTCGATATGCACAAGCGGGAACGGCAGCACCGTCTTGCGGCCCGCGCCGAGACCGAAGGCCTTGAGCGCGAGATGCAGCACGACCACCGAATCCTTGCCGCCCGAGAACAGCAGTGCGGGCTTGCTGCATTCCGCGACGAGTTCGCGAATGATGTGGATCGACTCGGCTTCGAGCCAGTCGAGGTGGTCCATCCGGGTCGCCTTGTTGACGATCGGGGCCGGGACGGTAGAGTCGAGCGTGGTGCTCATGTTCGTCGATCCTTTTTTATGCAGCGTCATGCGTCTTCCAAAGTGACGATGCGTTCAATGACAGGGTTTGATGCTTCGGGCGCCGGCGCGTCGTTCGCGCGCCTTGCTGCCTCAGATCGCCGAGCTCGGCGCTTCTTCTACGATCTTGATGTTCGTGATGTGCAGACCACATTCCTTGGTGTCGCGCGATTCCCACCACCAGCGGCCCGCGCGGCTGTCCTCGCCGGGACGCACGGCGCGCGTGCACGGCTCGCAGCCGATGCTCGGATAGCCGCGCGCATGCAGCGGATTCACCGGCACGTCGAACGCCTTCAGATAGTCCCATACATCGCTTTCGCTCCAGTCCGCGAGCGGATTGAACTTCGCGATGCCGCGCGGCACGTCCTGTTCTTCCTCGTGCAGTTCGGCGCGCGTCACCGATTGCTCGCGACGCTGACCCGTGACCCACGCGGACACATCCGACAGCGCGCGGTTCAGCGGCTCGACCTTACGGATATGGCAGCAACTCTTGCGCAAATCAATGCTTTCGTAGAACGCGTTCAGGCCGTGATCGCGCACGTAGGCATCGACCGCGTCCTGCTGCGGATGAAACTGCTCGATGTCGTAGCCATAACGTTCCTTCACGCGCTCGATCATGCCGAGCGTTTCCGCGTGCAGGCGGCCCGTGTTCAACGAGAAGATGCCGATTCCCACGCCGCGCGAAAGAATGGCGTGCGTGAGCACCATGTCTTCGGCGGCAAGGCTGCTGGCTAGCTTGACGCGCTCGTGACGCGCCGCGATCGAATCGAGCAGCGTGTCCAGGCGTTCAACCTTGGCTTGCAATTCGGGACTCATGCATTAGGCTCCGCGTGCGGCCAGAACCGCCGCGCGACGGCGGAACAGCGGTTCGGGATTGTCGGTCGCGCCTTGATACAGTTCCGAGAATTCGCTGAAGGCGTTGAGCGCGTCGTGAATATCTTTGTCCGCGCGCACGGCGAACGCATCGAAGCCGCAGCGCGAATGGAACAGCACCTGATCGCGCAGGACGTCGCCGATCGCGCGCAGTTCGCCCTTCCACTCGTAGCGCTCGCGCAGCAGGCGGCCGATCGAAAAGCCGCGGCCATCGCGGAATACGGGGAAATCGACCGCGATCACGGAGAGATCGTCGAAATCGGCCGCGAGTTCGGCGGGTTCGTCATCGGGGGCGAGCCACACGCCGATGTCTTCCTTCGCGCGCGACGCGATGATCGCCGACTTGTGCTCCTTCCACAGCGCGAAAGGCACGATCAGCTTGCCGGCCGGGAGCGCATCGATGGCGGGCAGTGCGCCGTCTTCGGCGGCACGCACCACGGTGAAGCTGTCTTCCACGACCGCGCGATTCTTGATAATCAACGTCATTTAGAAATCCTCAAGCGTGAGCCTGGCGCGATGCGTACACGCGCTCCTTGAACGGCGCCATGCCGATGCGATTGAACGTCTCGATGAAACGCTCGCCTTCGCCGCGGTTGTCGACGAAGGTATCGATCACTTGCGCGATCACGTCGGGCATTTCTTCCGCCGAGAACGACGGGCCGATCACCTTGCCCAGATGCGCGCCGGTCGCGCCCGAACTCTGCTCGCCGCCGAGCGTCACCTGATACCACTCGGAGCCGTCCTTATCGACGCCCAGAATGCCGATATTGCCGACGTGATGATGACCGCACGCGTTGATGCAGCCCGAGATGTTCAGCGACAGATCGCCCAGGTCGTGCACATAGTCGAGATCGTTGAAGCGATCCTGAATGGCGAGCGCGATCGGAATCGACTTCGCGTTCGCGAGCGAGCAGAAATCGCCGCCCGGGCACGCGATGATGTCCGTCAGCAGGCCGATGTTCGCCGTCGCGAAACCGAGCGCCTTCGCGCGTTCCCACACGGTGTACAGATCGCGCTTCTTCACGTTCGCGAGAATCAGGTTCTGTTCGTGCGACACGCGGATTTCACCGAACGAGAATTCGTCGGCCAGATCGGCGACGTCGTCCATTTGCTTGTCGGTGGCGTCGCCCGGCGCGATCTCGCGCGGCTTGAGCGACAGCGTCACCGACGCATAGCCCGGCACCTTGTGCGGACGCACGTTGCGCTCGACCCAGCGCGCGAACGGCTTGCTCTCGATCAGATGCTTTTCATACGAGGCGTCGGTGTCCGCGAGCTTGTCGTACGCGGGCGGCGCGAAGAACGCCGACACGCGCTCGAGCTCCGCCTGCGTGAGCGTCGACGGACCGTCCTTCAAATGCTGCCATTCCTCTTCGACCTGCTTCGAAAACTTCTCCGGCGACAGCGCCTTCACGAGAATCTTGATGCGCGCCTTGTACATGTTGTCGCGACGGCCGTAGCGGTTGTACACACGCAGCACGGCTTCGCAATAGGTGAGCAAATGCTGCCACGGCAGATCGCGCTTGATGATCGCGCCGACGATCGGCGTGCGGCCCAGCCCGCCGCCCGCGAGGATGTCCATGACGACTTCGCCCTGCGCGTTCTTCTTCAGATAGACGCCCAGATCGTGCACTTGCACCGCTGCGCGATCTTCCGTCGAGCCGTTCACCGCGATCTTGAACTTGCGCGGCAGCCATGCGAATTCCGGATGGAACGTCGACCATTGACGCATGATCTCCGCCCACGGACGCGGATCGACCTCTTCGTCGGGCGCCACGCCCGCGAACTGATCGGCCGTGATGTTGCGGATGCAGTTGCCCGACGTCTGGATGGCGTGCATCTGCACCGAGGCGAGCTTGCGCAGGATTTCCGGCGTTTCTTCGAGCTCGACCCAGTTGAACTGGATGTTGGTGCGCGTCGAAAAGTGGCCGTAGCCGCGGTCGTGCTCGCGCGCGATGGTGGCCAGCACGCGCATCTGGTCGCTGCGCAGGTTGCCGTACGGAATCGCGATGCGGTGCATGTAGGCGTGACGCTGCATGTACAAACCGTTCTGCAGACGCAGCGGACGGAATTCCTCTTCGCTCAATTCGCCCGACAGCCGACGGCGAACCTGGTCTGCATACTGCGCGACACGTTCGTCGACGATGCGTTGGTCGATCTGATCGTATTGGTACATTCGGGGGCCCCAAGTTTTTGTCAAAGCGCGGCGTCCTAGGTTACGTCGCGCGTCTCGTCCATCGAATATTCATTGAGTCTTCGCCGCCGGCACCGTTCAGACGGAACCCTCATAAGCAAATGACGAAAACAGATATGGATATTGGAAAAATTGGACTGATAGTAAAGAACCTGCTATATATTGCAAACGACTGAAAAATTACTTTGATATGCCTGATGGTTATAAGCAAGGGTTATAAATGAATCTGCATCAGTTCCGCTTCGTGCGCGAGGCCGTCCGGCAGAATTTCAACCTGACGGAAGCCGCGAAGGCGCTGTATACGTCGCAGCCGGGCGTCTCCAAGGCGATCATCGAACTGGAGGACGAACTGGGCGTCGAGATTTTCACGCGGCACGGGAAACGCGTGAGATCGCTGACGGAGCCGGGGCGCATCATTCTCGCGTCGGTCGAGAAAATTCTGCAGGAAGTCGAAAGCCTGAAGCGCGTCGGTAAAGATTACGCGGCGCAGGATCAGGGCAATCTCGTGATCGCCGCCACGCACACGCAGGCGCGCTACTCGCTGCCGGCCGCCATCGCGGAGTTCAAGAAGCGCTTTCCGAAGGTTCACCTGGCCATTCTGCAAGGCAGCCCGACGCAGGTCGCCGAAATGGTGATCCACGATCAGGCGGACATCGCCATCGCGACGGAAGCCATCGCCAACTATAAGGAACTGGTGTCGCTGCCCTGCTTCCAGTGGCAGCATCTCGCCGTCATGCTTCCGGACCATCCGCTGCTGGAACGCAAGCTTCTCACGCTCGACGATCTCGCGCAGTATCCGCTGATTACGTACGAGGCGTCCTTCGCCGGGCGCACGAAGATCAACCATGCGTTCGCGCTGCGCAATCTGACGCCGGACATCGTGCTCGAAGCCATCGACGCGGACGTGATCAAGACTTACGTCGAGCTGGGGCTCGGCGTCG
Source organism: Caballeronia insecticola (assembly GCF_000402035.1). Taxonomy (GTDB): domain Bacteria; phylum Pseudomonadota; class Gammaproteobacteria; order Burkholderiales; family Burkholderiaceae; genus Caballeronia; species Caballeronia insecticola. The sequence goes on along the minus strand of NC_021287.1, from coordinate 650,598 downwards.
GCATCATGGCGGACATCGCGTTCAATCCGGAGCGCGACCGGCATCTGCGCGCGATGCCGGTCGGCCATCTGTTCGGCACGAACGTCACGCGGCTCGCGCTCAAGCAGGGCGCCTATCTGCGCAGCTATGTGTATACGCTTGTCGAACTGCTGTCGCCGTCGCTCAACCGCAAGCTGATCGAGCAGGCGCTGTCGGGCGAGCACGAAAGCTACGAGCTGTAGAAAAAACGGCGTCCATCGCCGACAAAAAATCGATGCATTTCCCTTGGAGACCCTTCCGATGACGTTGTCGAAGTTCACGAGCCGGCTGCTCGCCGGCATCGCCTTGTCTGTATTGACCGCTGGCGCGCAGGCGCAATTGAAAGTTGGCATCGATCTGTCGAGCACCGGCCCGGCTGCCGCGATCGGCATCACGAGCAAGAACGCGATGCTGATGTGGCCGAAAACCATCGCCGGGCAGAACGCGGAGTACATCATCCTCGACGACGGCTCCGACCCCGGCGCGGCCGTGCGCAATATCCGCAAGCTCATTACCGAAGACAAGGTCGATGTGATCGTCGGCCCGAACATCACGCCGGCGGCGCTCGCGGCGCTCGATCCTGTCGCCGAATACAAAACGCCGATGATCACGCTGATCGGCTCGGCGTCGGTCGTGGAGCCGCAGGAAGGCAAAAAAGTGTGGGCGTTCAAGATGGCCCAGACCGACCGCGCCATGGCCGACGTGATGACGCGCTACATGGCCAATCACGGCGTGAAGACGGTGGGCTTCATTGGCTTCGCGGATAGCTACGGCGACAGCTGGCTCAGCGAATTCAGCAAGTTCGCCGAGTTGCGGCATATCAAGATTGTCGCGAGCGAGCGCTTCAACCGCACGGACGCGAGCGTGACCGGCCAGATTCTCAAGCTGATCGCCGCGAAACCCGACGCCGTGCTGATCGCGGGCGCCGGCACGCCGACGGTGCTGCCGCAGCGCACGCTGGTCGAACGCGGCTACAAGGGCGCGATCTATCAGACACACGGTATTGCCACGCCGGAGTTCATCAAGCTGGGCGGCAAGGACGTCGAAGGCACGCTGTTGCCGACGCAGCCGGTGGTCGTCGCGCGCACGCTGCCGGCGGATCATCCGTCGAAGAAGGCGGCGCTCGCGTTCGCGAACGCTTACGAGGACAAGTACGGCCGCGGCACGGTCACGCAGTTCGCGGGCGATGCGGCAGGCGTGTATCCGCGTCTGCAGGATGCCGTGGCGCGTGCGCTGAAAACGGCCACGCCCGGCACGAAGGCGTTTCGCGTGGCGCTGCGCGCGGAACTGGAGCACGCGCATGAGCTCGTCGTGCCGAACGGCGTCGTGAATACGAGCGCGACGGATCACGTCGGTCTGGATCAGCGCGCAAGCGTGATGGGCACGATCCGGAACGGCGCGTTCGTTTATCTCGCGCAGTAGCGGCGAGGAAGGCGTTGACGCCGTTGCTACTGCGCTTGCCCGCGGCGGCGTTTTGCGTCATAATCGCCGACTCTATCGGCTGGTCAGCACTTTATCGTCGCTCAGCCGATGCAAGCCCAGGTGGTGAAATTGGTAGACGCAGGGGACTCAAAATCCCCCGCCGCAAGGCGTGCCGGTTCGATTCCGGCCCTGGGCACCAAATACATAGCAAAGGTTCACCAAGTATCACCAGAAACCCCGACAGCGCAAGGCTCTCGGGGTTTTTTATTTGCCATCGTCGCCCATGTTTCACCATTGACAGCGGGGGCATATCGGGGGCATTTTTGGGGGCATCGCAGAGAATCGCGAGATGCCCCCTGATTTATGCCCCCACAGGTGTGCCCTATGCCCCTTACCGACACTGCCGTCCGTAACGCCATGCCGCGCGAGAAAACCTATCGCCTCGCGGACAGCGGCGGCATGTACCTTGAACTCACGCCCGCTGGCGGCAAGTACTGGCGGATGAAGTACCGATTTGCGGGCAAGGAGAAGCGCCTCGCGCTTGGCGTCTATCCAGACGTGTCGCTGGCGGCGGCGCGCAAGAAGCGCGACGAAGCACGCGAAAAGCTCGCACAGGGCCTCGACCCCGGCGAAACCAAGAAAGCCGACAAGCGCGCCGCCCTGCTCGCTGCGGCGAACTCGTTCAAGGCCGTGGCGCTCGCATGGATGGATGAACGCAAGGCGCTTGTTGAAATCGGCCAGTACAACAAGACGCTTGCGCGCTTCGACAATGACGTGTTTCCGTGGCTCGGCACGCGGCCGATTACGGCTATCGACGCGCCCGAACTGCTCGCCGTGCTGAAACGCATCGACGGACGCGGAGCGCGCTTCACGGCGCATCGTGTGCGCAGCGAGATAAGCCGTGTGTTCCGCTTCGGCATCAAGGAAGGCCACTGCAAGACAGACCCCGCCCGCGATCTGGTTGGCGCGATTCCGCCGGCCGCGACCACGCATTTCGCCTCGATCACCGATCCGGCGAAAGTCGGCGAGATGCTGCGCGCCTTCGACGCCTTCTCTGGCACTTTCCCGGTTCAGTGCGCCCTCAAGCTCGCGCCGATGCTGTTCGTCCGTCCGGGCGAGTTGCGTCAGGCCGAGTGGACCGAGTTCGATCTGGACAAGGGCGAATGGCGCTATCTCGTCAGCAAGACGAAGACTCAACACCTCGTCCCGCTCGCGAGCCAAGCCGTGGCGATCCTGCGCGCGTTGCACGCGCTTACCGGCACGGGTCGGTTTGTGTTTCCCGGCGCGCGCTCGACACAGCGGCCGATGAGTGAGGCCGCAATCAACGCAGCGCTGCGGCGACTCGGTTACGACACACGCACGGAAATAACCGGCCACGGCTTTCGCGCAATGGCGCGCACGATCCTGCACGAAGAGCTGGAGCAGAAGCCGGAAGTCATCGAGCACCAGCTCGCGCACGTAGTTCCCGACAATCTCGGCTCGGCGTACAACCGGACGAAGTTCATCAAGGAGCGGCGCGCGATGATGCAGACGTGGGCGGATTATCTGGAGCGGGTCAAGGCCGGCGCTCAAGTCATTCCGCTGGAGCGGGCCGCGAGTTGAATCGCGAATTGTCCTTAACAAAACTTAACGTTCGGTGTCGCGTTCGCCAGCTCAACATTTCTCAGCGGTATTCGCGCGTGCGCCGACTAGGGCAAGCGGCTTTCATGCTGTCGCGCGATCTCCCTGCGTGTTTCATCGTCGTGCAACAACTCTGCCCGGTCTTTGTCGCTCATCGCAGTAAGGTCAAGCTGCAGCGCGTGAACGTCAGCAAGCGTTGCAGCCATGCTCTCGAGCGGTTGTCTGTCGGAGCTTTCGGCTAGGCCGGCGACTGCCTGATGCAGTTGCCACCACTTTGCTTTCGCTTGATGAATCTCGTCATTTAAGGCCTGCCACGCACCGGAGTTTCCTCGTCCTTGGGCCGCGAGCACCGCACGCCTCGAATCCAGCGCACGCTGCAGCAAGTCAGGTAATGCGAAGCTCGTGTGGCTAGCTGTAACGATAGCCTTATCTAAATCCAGCCGCATCTCGACTTCTCTGACCCACTTCGTTCGATGCAATGCGATGAGAGCCATAATCGTTCCGGCGATGCCGGTTACCGTCCCGACTATCCCCGTCAGCACTCCGATTGTCACAGGCCAATCGATTCCTGCTGCCATATTCCGCCCTTTTTGAGTGAGACGCGTGCAAGCATATCCCGTTCTTGAATGCGGTCTGCGTAACGCGCAGTTGAACGGAGTGCCTGAACGAGTGACCGCACGACTGCTTAGTTATGCATTCAGTCGCGCCGCTGAAAAATGTCACCACCCGAGGAGGCGTCGCGCCGCCGCTATGAACGCTGCTTCACGGGCGTCCTCGACACGGATGAGCTCGTCTATGAGCCGTTTGCGCGTGGCGTTAGTCATTCGCTTGCCTGTTCGCAAACGCCTCTCCACCTTTCCCTGCTTGCGCCACATGCGGCCGATCAGATCCTCGGACTGGCTCGGATAGGCGAGCCGGAAGCACTGACGGCAGGCGACTTGCCGCGACAAGTACAGCAGCGCCACGCGCCGCCGACAGCACGGACATTCGAACCACGCGCGCGCGCCGCCGTAGTTGCAAGGCGTTTCGAGCAGCGCGATACGCTGCTCGACGGGCTTGCCGTTGATCGCATATTCGAGCGTAACCGCGCGTTCGTGTGTGCGAACGTCAATCCGTGATGCCGGGTTGCCTTCGTCGTCCGTCCACTGCCAGCCGAAGGACAAGCTCGGGCGCAACAGGTTTTCCCGTTGCAGTCGCCGCACGTCGATCGATCGGAGCTGTCGCGTCTGCGGTCTCGTTCGCGGCCTGCCCGCGTTGATCCTCGTTCCGCCGCGCATTGGGCCTCCACAGAATACGAAATCATCAAACGGAAAAGCCGCGCCGGTGCAGACTCATCGACCACTGAACGCGGACTCTGGTGGGCGTTTCAGTGCGGAGTAACCCGCGCCGACTTGCTACTTTTCATGCTGCCGTAAAACCTCGGTTTCCGTGGTAACCGCACTAAGAACCTGTGGTGGTAACTGCAACCGTCAGCACTCAAATATTCCGCGCACCGTTCTTTTTATAGACGGTAAAAACCCCGGTTTCCGTGCGTACCTGAGTGCGTACTTCTGAGGTGCGCACCAGCGCCTCAGCCTTATCCCGTATGCGTTTGGCAAGTTGCACGGCGCGCCGCTCAGAACGCTATGCACCACCGTGCCGACCAGCTCCGCGCGCGAGCGGATACCCTCGATTCGTCAGATCGTCGCACGCGCGCCATGCGCGCCGACGCGGCAGGAACCGCGCTTCGCTCTCGGCGTTGTGGTCAGACACGCGTTCACGGAAGTGCGCCAGATTGGGCAGCAGATCGCACAGCGGACCGCGCATCGCCCGCGACAGGATTTCGTCGCGATACGTGGCCGGCCAGTCTTCCCAATCCGCCAAGTCCTCGATCGCCTCGGCCAGCTCGGCACGCATCCGCACCACATCAGCCGATGACAAATACGGCCCCCACGGCAGATACGCGCCGCCGTCCGGGTCGATCAGCGCGCCGCCCGCCGCGTTCAGGATCGCCATGATCTCGGGCTTGTATTCGGCGATATCGGGTTTGATCGCGGCGAGTGCTTCGGCGGGACCGCGCATGTTGATCAGATCGCCCTTAATGCGCAGGCTAACGCCGAGCGCCCGCGCCTTGCTCAGAACCTGTGCAACGCTCATACATCAGCCTCCGGGTCGTCTGCGCCATCAACATTGCAATTTCCTTTCGATATATCTTCTCCGCAATGTTGCTGCATGAGGTGATGTTCACCATGTTCACCAAGTACACCCGATGCAACTGAACCGGCGTCGTCGTGGTGAACATGGTGTACTTGGTGAACTTCATCTCGCGTACCAACATCGCCGGAAGACATACCCGGGTCGCTGACTCGCCGCAGCGAGCAGGCGTAACCCTGTCTGCCGCGCCGCTCGCTCGCCCACGCCGCAATGCCGATCTGGCGCAATGCGGGCGCGAGTCGCCGGAAGGCGTCCCCCATGCCCTTGGCTGACTTCGGCCACGATTCCGCGTCTTGCCGGAAACCCGCCAGCACTTCGTGCAAGCGACCAATCGTGCCTTCGAACCCGCCGGGATTCGCGTCGAGATACGCCAGCATCGCCATTGCGACGGGCGAGGCCTCCAGCGTGCGGTGTACGCTCTCGCGCCGGCGCTCCTCATAGTCGAGCAGGAACGCACCGGCGAGCTTGCCGTGCGCACGATAGACCGCCTCGCCGAGCTGCGCAAAGTCGGCCATGCGCGGCAGCTTCAGCGGCTCCATGCGCACGGTTTGAAGCTCTGCAAGCGCGCGCGTCAGCAGGTCGAGCAGTCCGCCGAAGATCGCACCGCGATGCAGCTCGAACGCCTGTTGAATCTGGTTCGCGGTTGCGCGCGCCTCGATGGTCGGCAAGTCGATATGCAGCGCCCGGTCGGACAAGTCTTGCGCCGTCACGATCACCGCGATCCCGTTCAGCGCGATGGGCTTTTTCAGATCGAGCACGGTTTCATCCGTGTTCGTGAACAGCCGGCGCGTGGAGTAGCCGCCGCCCGTCGCCAGCACACAGAGCGCGTCCTGATACGCGGCGGGCAGATGCGACAGATTCTCGAAGCTCATCAGGTGCGCATTCTGCGCGGCCACGAAAACATCATCGACGTTCTTCGGCGCGGCCCGGTTGTTCGAACGGTTCGGGTCGATCAGCTCGCGTAGGTAATGCTGAGTCGTGGACTTCGCCGAACCCTGTTCGCCGGTCAGCTCAAGCACCGCGTAGGGCGTCGCGCTGCGGAAACACTCCAGCATCCACGTCAGCACCAACAGCCGATCACCTTCCGGGATGTTCACGATCTCCCATAGCGGCGCGACGCTGCCGCCCGCGACAGGCGACGGCAGCGCGCGCATGGTCGCCGTGCGGATGAAATGCAGCGGCGGCGCGTCAACGACTCGCCAGCCCGTCGCGGTGACTTCCACGGCTTGCCATGCGTCATTGCACAGGTCGATCCAGACCGCGCCCTCCAGACTCGCCACGCGCAGATGCGTGCGCCGCTCGTCGCCGTCGAACTTCGCCTTGCCCTCGATGGTGGCCAGTGCTGTTGTGATCGCGAGATCGGTTGGCGCGCGGCCGTGCTGCTGATAGAAGCTGTACGCCAGCCATTCACGGAACCCGTCACTGCGCACCGGCCAGCATTGCCGATGTCCGCCGCCGTCGAGCAGAGCGTAAGCCATGCGGTCAGGATCGCGGAACAGCTCGCACCGTTCGTCCGCCAGCTCGATCAGCAGATCCGCGACGGATTTTTCGTCAGCCGTGTTCACGTCGCTGCGCATTTGCCGCTCAAGCTCGCCAATCGGTACGTCGCGGCACTCGCGGCGGATGCGGGCGCGCACGCGCGCATACTCGGCGGGATGATCGGCGCGCAGATCGCGCAACGTGCCGACTACCTCGAACAGCGCGCCCGCGTCGCCGTCCGCCGTGCGCACGATCGCAGCCTGAACAATCCTTAACATCGCGGCGGCGGGCGGCTCTGCATCGGTCGGCGTCGGCGTGTCGCTCGCCGCTCCCGCGTTCGCGCGCATCGGCCCGCTGCTGGCGGCGCGCTCAACGATTGCGCGCACCGCCTCCAATCCGGCGAGCGCGTGCAGGTCGTTGAAGTCGGTCGCGCCGTTCGGGCGGTTCTCGCCGAACACAGGCACGGCAAGCGCGCCGCCGACCGCTTGCGCGGCCTCCGTTGCCTTCGTCAGCCCCGGATTGCCGTCTGTCCGATGGTCATCGTCGGCCAGCAGCACGATGCGCGCGCCGGGCAGTTTCGCCCGCCATGCGCCTGCCACGGCCAGCAGGTTCCCCGCATTGAACGCGCATACGACCGGCGCACGCGTAGCCATGAACGCGCTCGCGCACGTTGCGAACCCTTCGCCGATCAACAGCACGCCGTCCGCGCCCGGCTCGCCGCCGAACTGGAACGAGCATTCCGCCACTTCGCCGCCGGTCTTGAACCGCTTCACGCCGTCCGCGCCGATGAACTGGACGTTCACCAGATCGCCGGCGGCGTTGTGGATCGGCGCGATCAGCGTTCGCTTGTCGTGGAACTCCTTCAGACCGAACGGCTTGATGCCCTTGCGCGTGCAGTAGGGGTTATCGGCCGTCGCCGGGCGCGCGCGGTCCCACAGTGCGCGCGCCGCCTGGGCGGCGTCCGTACGCACACGGATGCGCTCCGCCTCAATGTGCGCGCGCCGCTTGGCGATTCGCTCGGTCATCAGGTATTGGTCGGCCAGAGAGCGAGCCGCCTTGCCGCGCCATTTCCGGCGAAGGTCCGTTTTCCAGCAGCCGAATTCGCCGCCGCCGATGCCGTCCGCATAGAGCACATACCAGCCGCTTTTCTTGCCCGGCCGATCCTCCGGGCCGTCGATGCGATGCAACTCGCCGTCCGCGATGATCTCGGCCGCGGGAAAGCCCGCCGCCGTCAGCGCGCCGGCGAACTCCGTTTCGATGTTCGGAACGTCGCTCATTGCGCCTCCGTCAGCGTGGGCGACAGCCCGCCGCCGCCGATCAATAAATGGACGACGTGCAGCCGTTTGTTCAACAGCTCTACGGCATCCGATACCAGCACGCAGAAGTCCGCCGCGTCGAGTTCCACGCCGCTCAGTTGAAGCGCGGCCACGGCGCTGAGCGCGTGCGCACCGTTGGCCGCTTCCTCGATCCGGCGTAGCGCCTTATCGCGCGAAAGGTCGTTAGCCATGCTCTGCCTCCGCTGAGGAGTCCTTAGCCTTGCGGCCACGCCGAGAGACGGAGGGGGCGTGCGCTTCGTCTGCGGCGCTTTCTGCGCGCATGTCCGCCCACCGCGCAAGACGCTCGATGTCGCCTTGTAACAGCTCGCATACGGCCGCGCCGAGTGGCATGAAATTGTCGATCGAGTCGAAAGAAAATGGCGGAGCCACGTCGTCGCCGTCGTCGCGGTCTTCGTAGTTCAGGCGCTGCGTTTCGTTGTTGCGCAGCAGGCTGAACAGCTCATGCAGGCCGCGCGTGACGCCGTGAACGCGTTCAAGGCTGTGCATGAAAGGCGCGGAGCAAATCGCGCCGCGATATGCGGCGTCCGTTGCGTCCTTGCTGAAAATGTTCAGGCCGGCCGTGTCGGTCAGGAAGTCAGCCATGCGACACCTCGACCGGTTCGCCGACAGCGGCGCGCGCGGTTCGCGCAATGTCCTCGAGCGCGCCGAAGACAGCCACCTGTTCCAGCGTGTCAAGCTGAGAGAATGCCGTTGCGACTTCTTCAGTTGCCATCAATCCGAGCAGGGCAGTAAGGCCCGTCAGGGCGAGTGTGGCTCGGTCAATCGCGGGTGTGTCGATTGCGTGACGCTTATCCATGAAGCACCTCCGCGCGGGCGAGTTCGCCGAGCTGGCGCAGTGCGTCGCCGGTAATGTCGAGCGCATCGAAGACGGTCGGCGCGGTTGCGGCGGCGCGTAATGCGTGCTGGATGATTTCGAGCTGGATAGGGGATTGCGTTTGCTCAGGGCGAGCGGGGGCGTGGCGCATGGTGCGGCCTCCTCGGGTAGTTTGAAAACCCGGCGGCCGCTGTCAAACGGGGTGGCCGGGCGCAAGGCGGAGTTGACAGACCGGATACCCGAGGAAACCGGCGAGCGCGAGCGCTCCTCCACCAAGGCCCGACCATTGAAATCGGTGCGCAGTGTACGGACGCAAAAAAACCGCTCGTCGGCGGTTGTCATCCGCCTCAGGTATTTCCCGGCTGTCACCCCGGTTCGCTGTTGTCGCAGCGAAAGATCAGGATAGCGGCGGGCGGTTCCGAGCGTCAACGTGGCGTCCGTGAATGCGACATTTTGCGCCAGATTTTCTATGCGCTCGGGGGGAACAGTTAACGTCGCGCAGCGTTCTTGCAACAGCGCATCGTCCACGGCGAGGTGTTTTCGCGATCCCTCGATGTACTTGGTGAACTTGGTGTACTTCACTTCATGTACGAACATTCTGGCGAAGATATGTCGTAAGTATTCTGTACCTGAATGAAACGAATTTGAAAGCAAGTTCGCACATGCGCCATGCGGAGAGGCCTCGGCGTACATGTGCGGCCGAACTATGCGGCGAGTGCAGATGGTCATTGCGAAACCTCCAGCGAGTACAGGCCGACGCGATGCCGCTCGCCTTGTTCGGTCGTGCGCCAAACCCACGATGTGACGATGGAGTGCCCGGCTTCACGCAGCTCGAACACCCGGCGAGGGACGTGCAGAATGTCGAGCTTGCGGTAGGCGTGAACGGTATCGACCGGTCCACGTTTTAGCGCACGAAGCAGGCGCGCGCGTTGTGCGGCTGCGGAGTTCCCCTTCACTGCACACCTCCCGTCAGGCGCGGATCGGCGCGCAGCGTCACCGCGTAGGCGGAAAGCAGCGCCTTGCGCTCTGCGTAGGTCTTGCCCGCGCCGATCAGCGCGGCGTCGCGTACTTCAACGCGCGTCAGGATGCGCAGCTCGGCGGCGCTCAATGCGTCGCGGTCGAGCGGCCCGAACACGCCGGAAAACGCTTCGTTGACCAGTCTCGCCTCGTTGGCGTAGTGGTACGGCTTCGTCGCCTTCCCTTCGGCCTCGCGATGGATCATCAGCATCTCGGACAGGATGCTGTAGTGGCTGGCGGCGTCGCGACGGGCGGCAAGGCGATCGGGGGCCGAGCGGGCTGACGCCTCGCGGCGCAGGGAGAGAAAGGCATCGACCAGGCGAACCTGCCCGGCGCGGCTGTTGCGTCCGCCGATGAACGGCATGGCGATCAATGCACCGCGTTCGTCCAGCTCGATCATGCGTTGCTGACGGTTCCACTCGTCGGTGTATGAGGTCTCCTCGAAATTGGGGCGACCTACCGTACCGTCCGCTATGAGCGAATCGAGCGCGCGCAGCACATGATCGTGGCGGCGCCCAAACTCGCGCGCAATCGTCAGGCTATCCGTGACTGGCTTTCCGTCGTGCAAGTGAACGAGCGCAGTATCATGGGCCGTGGTCGTCGGGGTCGCGTTCTTGCAAGGGGCGCGGCCCTTTTGCATTGTGGTCGTCGTCGGCATTACGCGGCCTCCGTGTCGGCGGCGCGGTAGTTCACCGGGTCAGCGAGCCAACGATGAATTTCGCGGTTCGGCCACGCGGCGCAACGCTGAGAAAGATGAACGCGTTTTGGAAAACGGCCTTCGAGTTCGCGCAAGCGGACCCATTCACGCGAGCCGGGGATAATCTTTTTCAGCGTGGGCCAGCGTGAATACCCGTCAGCCGGGAGTGCTTCAGGAGCTGGGAGCGGCGCGCCTCCGATTGGTTGCGCGGTTGTTGCCTTGAGTGCCATGCTGCCCTCCTTGGGCGTTTGTTGCATGGCTCGCAGCGTAGGCGGTGGGTAAGGCGACGGGGAATACCGTCTTACCGTCTGCAAATACCGTCAGGGGATACCGTCGCCTTCTAAGGGCTCTTCGGTCGCCTATCCTTTGCCCGGATTTCATCGGGCCGAATCAGAGCCGCGAACGCTTGACCATTGCGGGAAGGCTGGCCGTCTTTCTGTGGCGCATTTCCAAGACGTTCATCGATCTCGCGCGCAACGTTGGCGGATTTCGGCGGGGCATCGCTGCGATATTCCGTCCAGTGTGCCCGCATCACATCGAAAACCGTCTTCATGCCCTTGGTGACATGTGGAAGGGTGACGGTTACCCCTGCTGTCGGCGATGCGGGGAAGGCGGCGACGCCGTTCACGTTTATATCGACCGCCCGCTGTTCCGCTTTTTGTTCCAGCTTCCGCTCCATCGCTTCAAGTTGCGCACTCGCCAGCACCGAGTTGCGCACGATTGTGCGCTCCAGCCGGTCGATCTCGCGGTTCTTGCCGACCAAGCGCTCAGATAGCCTCGCGACCTCTGACCGAAGGCGCTGGACCTCTGCCCCCAAAGGCTCATTGATTATCTGGTGTTGCTGTTGCGCGGTTGGTCGGACCTCGCAGGGAGTACGACGCGCAATGCTCCGAACGTGGTCGATGATCGTTTCGTAATCGCTCGGCAGCAAGCGCCAGTCGTCCCATCCGGACGGGTCGTTCTCCCCTTTTCCCGATGCGAAATCAGAACAGCCGAGCTGCGTCATCATGTAATCGCGATTTTCCTTCTTCGACAGCGGAAACCACAGCCCCTTGTATTCGTCGCAGTCTAGGTACAAGTCGAGTTCCAACTGCCTGAAGAGTTGCTCGACCACGTTCACGGCGGCCGGTCGACTGATACCTAGAATCCTTTGCACTTCAGACCAAGCATCGATGACTTTCTTCAATTCACGTCCGAGAACCGCTTGAGACAGATCCATCATTGCGCCCCTCTTCACGCAACCCCTTGCGAAGAACCGCGCCAGCCGGGCAAGGGAACCCGGTTTTCGATTGGCCGATCTAGGCGCGGCGTGCTGCTCGTTGTCGTTATGAGGCAACGATTGCGAAGAATTGTAATTCTGTTTGCGCGACGTGGGCCTTAGGAATTCGCGACTGCGCGCTGTGGATAACCAGGGCAGCGCTCCATGTGTGGGGGCATATTTGGGGGCACAAATTGGATGAACCGAATCAAAAGCCCCGGCCGATAAGGCTTTTCGGGCGATATTTCATTCCGGCCCTGGCACCAAGATTTTTCAGAAAAAGCCGCTCCGTCGTGAGCGGCTTTTTTGCGTTCGGGCCGCGCGGTTTTGGGCGCGAAACGAAGTCTTGTCGCGCCTCGGTCGGGTCTGGCGCACTCGTCGAAATACATAGTAGGCCGAATCTCCCCCGCTCCGGGACTCGCCGGTACACCCAAACACCCGCCGCATCCCCCTTCCCGTAAGCGTTTCCCCTAATCGCTTCGTTACGCGAATGTGCGCAATCGCGTAGACGCGTTTCGCTGCGAGCAGCAAAAATAGGCCTCCGATCGGCATCGAGAACCCCGGCGCGCGGAGCATCAACGAGGATGCTCGCCCGCGCAGTGGCCGCATTTCGGGTTGCTTAGGACTTTCCGATGCCGTGACGCGCTCGCGCGACGCGTCGAGCCATAACTCGAAGATGGGTGCGACATGAATCGAACCGAATACTCGCTGTCGCTCGACTCCGTAATCTGCCACCGCTGCAACACCGTTTCCCGGGTCGAGGAAGACACCTGCCCATCCTGCGGCGCGGATCGCCAGGGCGCGATCCTCACCTCGGCGGCCGAACTCGCAGCGGCTGCGGCCCCCGTCGCCGCCGCTGGCGCTGCTGCTGCCGCCACGCCGGAGCAACTCGACATCGTCGATCTGCGCGACTCCAACTGGCTCAAGCGCGTCGTGCGCCGCCGGATGGTGACGTCCTATCCGAGTCTGGCCGAGCCGGGCGACGAGCCGCAAGCGCCGTCGCGCGGGCCGGCACGCAGCGCGATCGCGGTGCTGGTCGGCGGCGTGTTCGCGGGACTCGCGGCAGGCGGGTATTGGTATGTTCATTCCGGCGACGATGCCGACACGTCGACATCCCGCCCGGCGATCAGCGCGGCAGGGCCGATCCACGACAGCGCAGCGGATGCGGGCGCGGCCAGCGACGCCCGCCACGCTTCGCTGACGCGCGCCAAACCGGAAGCAGCGAGCCCGCAGGCCGGGGTGGCGGCGGCGAAGGACGGGCGTGAGCCGGAAGCGTCGAAATCGGGCGCGGCGCAAGCGGGCGGACAGGCCATCGCGGGTGCCGCCTCGCAAGCCGCCATAGCGATCGCGGCCAAGCCGAACGCATCCAACGTTCCCGTCGCGCCGCGAACGACCGCTGAAGCGGTGCAGTCGCGTGTCGTTCAAACCGCGCCGACGCCGTCGCGCATGGCGGCGGCGAGCGCGCCTGTACCGAATTCGGCGACGACGACGAGTGCGCTTGCGGCTGCCGCCATCGCAAAACCGCCGGTGCAGACGGCGTCCGCGAGCGTCGTCGCTGCTGCGGCGGCGCCTTCCGTATCGACGAAGGCGGCCGCGTCGAGCAGCGCGAGCGGTCCGGTCGTCGCGGCGGCGCCTTCGATGTCGACGAAACCGGCCGCGCCAGCGTCGCAAGTGGCATCGCGTGAAGTGCCGACGGTCGCCAACACCGCCGCCATCAAAGCGCCGGCGGCAGGCGTCAGCGCACCCGCATCCGTGCCGCTCGCGGCAGCCTCGCCGTCGAACTCTGTGCCATCGCGCGGCGCAACTGGATCGATTGCGACGCCCGCCGCGCCGCAGGCCACCGCCGTGCAGGACAAGTCACGCATCGCTGCCACGAACGCGATCGCATCGGCCGCTCCGAGCACGCCGCCCGCCACGCCGCAGCCCGCAACCGCGCAGGACAAACCACGCATCGCTGCGACGAGCGCGGGCATATCGACCGGACCGAGCACGCCGACCACTGCGCCGCAGTCCGCAACCGCGCAGGAAAAGTCACGCAGTGCGGCGACGAACACAATCGCATCGACCGGCCCGAGCACGCCGCCTGCCGCGCCGCAGTCCGCAACCGCGCAGGACAAACCACGCATCGCTGCGACGAACGCGATTGCATCGACCGGACCGAGCACGCCGCCTGCCGCGCCACAGTCCGCAACCCCGCAGGACAAGCCACGCAACACTGCGACGAACGCGATCGCATCGACTGCACCGCCAGCCGCACCACAGTCCACAACCACGCAAGACAAACCACGCGCCTCTGCAACGAACGCAATCGCAGCGACCGGATCGAGCACGCAGCCCACCACGCCGCAACGCACACCCGCACAAGACAAGCCCCGCGTCGCGACCACCACGCCCCCCACAACAACCGCATCGATCGAAAAACCCACCGCCCCCGCCCTTCACCCGGCCCCGGAACCCCTGCCCCCTTCCGTCGCGCGCAACATCGCCGCGGTCCAGCAAGCGCTCGCCACCCGCGACCTCGCATCCGCGCGACGCCACATGCGCACGCTCGCCGCGAACCAGCCGCGCAGTCCGGAGATCCAGCAGCTTGCAGCCGATTTGTCCCGCCAGGAACGCGCACGCGACAGCGCAATCGCCGGCGCCCGCTCCTGCGCCGCGAGCAAGGAGCCGACGTGCGCATTGCGCAACGCGCGCCGCGCCGTCGCGCTCGATCCGCGCAACGGACAAGCGCAGTCGAGCTTGCGTCAGGCGCTCTCCGTGCAGAACGAGACCAACACCGAATACTTCCGCCAGGCCAGCGGCATTCCGAAACCAGTCGTTCCCACGATGACCTTCGACGGTCGCTGGAGCATGGCCGGACGACACGCCGCGACGCCCGCCGAGGACGATTCAACGCATACGTCGACCGTCAGCTGGGGCGTGCCGACCGTATCGAAGGGACGCGGCGACGCGCACTGAGCCGCGCAACGATCGGGAGGATTGCCAACGGAATAAGCCTTTGCCCCCATCCGTTTAGAGGTGACGAACGAACAAACTGACGGCGGGCGCAACGCGCCGCGCCAGAGGAGTCACCATCATGCAGAACGGATTGTGGAGGCGCGCAGTGGTCTGTGCCGCCGCGCTCGCCGCATTGACCGGCCTCGCCTCGTGCGGCGGCGGCTCTAACGACAACATGCCCGCGGCGACGCGCTTCAAGATGTCGATCGTCGTGTCCGACGGCGCGATCCCCGCACCGCATACCGATCCGAATCTCAAGAACGGCTGGGGCGTCGCGTTCAATCCGAACGGCTTCGTCTGGGTCGCCAACAACGGCTCGCAGACGGCCACGCTCTACGACGGCAACGGCGTCGTCCAGTCGCTCGTCGTCGCGATTCCGCCGACAGCGAAGGGCCCGGCCAATCCGACCGGCATCGTGTTCAACAAAGGACCGGATCTCCTGCTCGCGCGCAACGGCAAATCCGGCGTCGCGGCATTCCTCTTCGCGGGCGAAGGCGGCTCGATCACCGCGTGGGCGCCCGCCGTCGACATGACGCATGCATTCACCGTCGTCGATTCGAGCGCGTCCGGCGCCATCTACAAAGGCCTCGCGATCGCGACGACCGCCTCGGGCGGGCATCGCCTGTACGCGAGCGACTTCCACAACAATAAGATCGATGTCTTTGACGGCACCTACACGAAGCTCGTCGTGCCGGGCGGCTTTCGAGACACGCAGATTCCCGCGGGCTTCGCGCCCTTCGGCATTCAGGCGATCGGCGCGAAGATCTACGTCACCTACGCGAAGCAGGACAGCGACGCCGAAGACGACGTGCCGGGCGCGGGCCAGGGCTTCGTCGACGTCTTCGACCTCGACGGCAACCTCACGCAGCGCCTTGCGCCGAACGGTCCGCTCAACGCGCCGTGGGGCGTCGCGCAGGCGCCGGGCAACTTCGGCACGTTCAGCAACGATATCCTCGTCGGCAATTTCGGCGACGGCACCATCAACGCGTTCGATCCGAACAGCGGCGCGTTCGTCGGCCAGTTGCTGAACGCGGACGGCACGCCGCTCGTGCAGCGCGGGCTGTGGGGCATCGCGTTCGGCAACAACCTGAGCGCGCAGCCGTCGAACACGCTGTTCTTCGCCGCCGGGCCGAACTTCGAAGCCGATGGCGTCTACGGCCGCATCGACATGCAATGAGACCGCCGGATGGGCGCGGCCTGAAAAGCTGAAAGCGCGGCTTGCTAGAATGCGCGCTTCAACTTCGCCCCATCCGATGGACCTCGAAACCCTCCTCTTCTCCCAAGGCTTCGGGTCGCGCCGCCAGTGCCGCGGCATCCTGACCGAAGGCCGCGTGCGCATCGCGGGCGTCGTGCGCGACGATCCCCGCGACGTCGTTCCCGTCACGCCCGCGCTCGAATTCGACGTCGACGAGCAACGCTGGACGTATCGCGAGAAGGCCTACCTCGTGCTCAACAAGCCCGCGGGCTACGAGTGCTCGCGCGATCCGCAGCATCATTTGAGCGTGTTTCATCTGCTGCCGCCGCAGCTTATCGAGCGCGGCGTGCAGGCAGTCGGCCGGCTGGATCAGGACACGACCGGCCTGCTCCTGCTCTCCGACGACGGCGCCTTCGTCCACGCATTCACCTCGCCCAAGCGCAAGGTGCCGAAGGTGTATCTCGCGACCGTGCGCCATCCGCTCGACGACGCCCAACTCACGAAACTGCGCGACGGCGTGCTGCTGCACGGCGAAACGAAGCCGAGCGCCGCGCTCGCGGCGGTTGCGCGCGATGAGCGTCTGCTCGAACTTACCGTGCTCGAGGGCAAGTACCATCAGGTGAAACGCATGGTGGCGGCCTCGGGCAACCGGGTGGAGAAACTGCATCGCGAGCGCGTCGGCGGTTATGCTTTGCCGGAGTCGCTCGCAGAAGGCGCCTGGCGCTGGCTCGACGACGCCGATCTCGCCGCGCTGCGCGACACGTCGACCTGAGCGCCGCTCATCCGGCACGCATCCGACACGCAACCGCCGCATATCCGCTGTTTTCGCTTCTCATCGAAAGTCGAGGACATCATGCCCATCCCGGCGAGACGGCGGTTTATTTCCCTGACGCTCGCGGCCTGCGCGGCCGGGCTCGCCGCGTCCCGCACGCATGCGCAGGACGACGAACGCGCCGACGGCCTCGCCTACGGCACGCTGCCCCGCCAACGGCTCGACGTGTACGCGCCCGACCTGCGCCCGGGCGCCGCGCGGCCAGTCGTCGTGTATTTCTACGGCGGAAGCTGGCAGGCGGGAGAACGCGCCGACGCGCACGGCATCGGCGAGACGCTGGCTGAGCACGGCATCGTGACCGTCGCGCCGGATTACCGCGTGTTTCCGGACACCATCTTTCCCGGTTTCGTCGACGACGCCGCCGCGGCCGTACGCTGGACGCGCGATCACGCGCGCGAGTTCGGCGCGGATCCCGGCCGCATCGTCGTGATGGGGCATTCCGCGGGCGCGCACATCGCGGCGCTCGTCGCCACCGATCCGCGCTATCTGGCCGCGCACGGCATGTCGAAGGCGTCGCTTGCCGGGATGATCGGGCTCGCGGGCCCTTATGCGGCAATTCCGCCGCGCGAGCCGCACATGGCCGAGATCTTTCCGGCGACGCTGCGCGGGCGCACGCTCCCGATCGATTTCGTCACCGGCAACGAGCCGCCGATGCTGCTCGCCACCGGCACGGCGGACACGGTCGTCGATCCGCGCAACAGCGAGCGCTTCGCCGACGCGTTGCGCGCCCGCGACGATTCCGTCGAACTGAAGACGTATCCGGGATACGGCCACGGCCAGATCGTCGATGCGATTTCGGCGTCCCGGCGTGACCCGTCGCCGGTTCTCGCGGATGTCATCGCGTTCATCGGCGCGCATTGAGCAGGCAAATCGGTGTAAGCCCTTAACCCGCGGCGCTGCGGCGCAGCATGCCTTCCTCGATCCGCACTCATATACTGAGCTTACGGATACCAAAAATGACTATCAAAAAAGCAGGAGGGCATCATGGTCTCCCACTCGGCCGCCGCATTGATCGCGTTCGTCGCTCTGAGCGCCGTCCTCATCGGGGTATTGGCAGTCGTCATGCACGTGCGCCACAAGTATTCGCCGAATCTGATCGGCGCTTTGATCGGCGCGCTGATGTGCTTCGTCCTGCTGGAGACGATCCCGGCGCTGATCTAGCGCGGCGCGTGCGTGCGCAGAAAGTCGTCGACGGTCGGATGCCGCAGCTCGTAACGCAACTCGCGCTTCAGGCGCGTGTTGGCGAGCCGTCGCGATTCGCGCATGAACGAAAGCGTGACCGGCTCGAGACGCTCCTCCGCTTCCTGCCGCGAAATGCGCGGCACGCGCGGCATGCCGAAGGCATCGGCCACGCGGTCGAAGTAATCCGCCATGCGCAAATCCGTGTCGTCCGATGCGTTGAACACGCGCTGCGGCCGTCCGCGCAAAAGCGCGCGCACGAGAATCGCCGCGAGATCGTCGGCGTGAATGTGATTCGTGTAGACGTCGTCGGCCTCCACCAGCGCGGGCATGCCCTTTTCGATGCGCGCGAGCGGCAGCCGGTTGGCCGCGTAAATGCCCGGAATCCGCACGATCGACACCCGCCAGCCGCTTTGCACGCCCGCCGCGCGCAACTGCCGTTCCGCCGATACGCGCCGCCGCGCGCGCTCGTTTTCCGGGCGCGCCGGCCGCGTTTCGTCGATCCACGCGCCGCCGCAGTCGCCATAGACGCCGCTCGTGCTCGCATAGACGAAGCGCAAGGGCAAGGGCAAGTGCCAAGCGCGGCGCCCCCGACGCTTCGTGGCTCCGTTGGGGGTGTCGGGTACAATGAAAGCCGTTTTTCCGGGCCGATTGGTTGCTCGCCAGCGGCTTTGCATGCCGCGCGCGGGCGAGCGGCGCGGGCGTCGGAGCGCCGCAATCAACGCGCGCGTGCGGCTGTCCGAGTCGCCATCGCGGGGCGGCGGCGCCAGATGCAGCACGGTGCGTGCGAGGCCCGCGAGCCGTCCGAGACTGCGGCGCCGGTCGAGATCGCCGGAAACGGGCGCTGCGCCCGCCGCGCGCAATTCGCCCGCGCGCTCAGGATGATGCGTCAGCGCGATCACGCGGGGCGCGGCGGCCCGGGCTTCAAAGAGCGGCAGCGCGCGCATGCCGACATCGCCGCATCCGACGATCAGAACACGCGCGCGGCGAAGGTTTCGAGTGGCGATCATCCGGGCATTCTAGCCGTCGCCTGAAACAAGCGCGCGGCGCGGCAAGAGACAACTCGAGACAACCCCACACATCGCAGAAATCGATCTATGGCTTTCAACGTAACGCTCCGGCAAAGCGGCCGGCAGTTTCAAGTAGAACCCGACGAACCCGTGCTGACCGCGGCGCTGCGCCAGGGCATCGGCCTGCCGTACGGCTGCAAGAACGGCGCGTGCGGCTCCTGCAAGGGCACGGTCGTGAGCGGTGAAGTCGAGCAGGCGCCGCATTCGTCGTCGGCGTTGTCGAACGATGAAAAGACCCGCGGCCTCGCCCTCTTCTGCTGCGCGACCGCGCAGACCGATCTGGAAATCGACGTGCGCGAAGTCGCGGGCGTCGGCGACGTGCAGGTGAAAAAGCTGCCGTGCCGCGTGAACGCGCTCGCCCGCCGCGCCGACGATGTCATCGAACTCAAGCTGCAACTGCCCGCCAACGAGCGCCTGCAATACCTCGCGGGGCAGTACATCGAGTTCATTCTGAAAGACGGCAAACGCCGCAGCTATTCGATGGCGAGCCCGCCGCATCACGAAGGCCCGCTCGAACTGCATATCCGTCACATGCCCGGCGGCACGTTTACGGATCACGTTTTCGGCGCGATGAAAGAGCGCGACATCCTGCGCTTCGAAGGCCCGCTCGGCACGTTCTTCCTGCGCGACGAATCGGACAAGCCTATCGTGCTGCTCGCATCGGGCACGGGCTTCGCGCCGATCAAGGCGATCATCGAGCATGCGGTCTTCAAGAATCTGAACCGGCCGATGACGCTCTACTGGGGCGGCCGCCGCAAAAAAGACCTGTACATGATGGAGCTCGCCGAGCAATGGGCGCGCGAAGTGCCGAACTTCAGGTTCGTGCCGGTGCTCTCCGAACCCGATGCCGACGACCAGTGGACCGGCCGCACGGGCTTCGTTCATCGCGCTGTCATCGAGGATCTGCCAGACTTGAGCGCCTATCAGGTGTACGCGTGCGGCGCGCCTGTCATGGTGGAATCGGCGCAGCGCGACTTCACGCAGCATCATCGCCTGCCGGAGGACGAGTTCTACGCGGATTCGTTCACGAGCGCCGCAGATCTCGCGCACCCGGTCTAAACCGCTTGAAACCTGCACGCGGACAAAAAATCCGCGTGCCCGGTTTACAGGCGGGAACGTCATAACGTATCCTTCGCGAATGATCAGAATCCTGAACGCACTTCGACGTCGCCGCTCGCCGCTCCCCTAGGGATGCCGCTGGCTCGTTACGCATTTGCGCGCTTGGTTCGGTTTGTTCGAAGCGTCGAAATGAAGCCACGGAAATCCGTGGCTTTTGTTTTTTCCGCGCCGTTTTCCATTTTTTCGCTTTAAGCCTTCGTGGAGCCCGCTGTCATGAATTTCAATGAGTACCCCGTTGATTCGCTGATGTACATCACGAACCGTCCCGAGATCGTGTTCACGCATGGCAAGGGTTCCTGGCTCTACGACAACACGGGCAAGCGCTATCTCGACTTCATCCAAGGCTGGGCCGTCAATTCGCTCGGCCACTGCAACGAAGGCATGATCGAGGCGCTGGAGAAGCAGGCGCGCACGTTGATCAACCCGTCGCCGGCGTTTTACAACGGGCCGATGGCGCAGCTCGCGGGCCTGCTCACCGCGAACAGCTGCTTCGACCGCGTGTTTTTCGCCAACAGCGGCGCCGAAGCGAACGAAGGCGCGATCAAGCTCGCGCGCAAGTGGGGCAGGAAGTTCAGGAACGGCGCGTACGAGATCATCACCTTCGATCACAGCTTCCACGGCCGCACGCTCGCGACGATGTCGGCAAGCGGCAAGCCCGGCTGGGACACGATCTACGCGCCACAGGTGCCGGGCTTCCCGAAGGCCGATCTGAACGACATCGCGTCGGTGGAAGCGCTGATCGGCGAGAAGACCGTCGCCGTGATGCTGGAGCCGATTCAGGGCGAAGGCGGCGTGATTCCCGCGACGCGCGAATTCATGCAGCAACTGCGCGCGCTGACGAAGAAGCACAACCTGCTGCTGATCGTCGATGAAGTGCAGAGCGGCTGCGGCCGCGCGGGGACGCTCTTCGCGTACGAACTCTCGGGCATCGAGCCGGACATCATGACGCTCGGCAAGGGCATCGGCGGCGGCGTGCCGCTCGCGGCGCTACTGTCGAAAACGGATGTCGCGTGCTTCGAAGCGGGCGATCAGGGCGGCACCTACAACGGCAATCCGCTGATGACGGCGGTGGGTCACTCGGTGATCTCGCAGCTCGTGGCGCCGGGCTTTCTCGAAAGCGTGCGCGAGAAAGGCGACTATCTGAAGCAGGAACTGCTGAAGCTGTCGGCGGAGCGCGGCTTCAAGGGCGAGCGCGGCGAAGGTCTCTTGCGCGCGTTGCTGCTCGACAGCGACAAGGGTCCGCAGATCGTCGAGAAAGCGCGTCTGATGCAGCCGGACGGCCTGCTGCTCAACGCCGCGCGCCCGAACCTGCTGCGCTTCATGCCGGCGCTCAACGTGACGAAGGACGAGATCGACCAGATGATGACGATGCTGCGGTCGGTGCTCGATTCGCTGTGATCATCCGCACGTTCGAGGCACGCGATCGCGACGCCGTGATCGCCCTGTGGCGCGAGGTGTTTCCGGAGTACGCGGATGCATCGCGGCCGCAGCGCGACCCGGCGCTCTCGATCGACAACAAGATGAAGACGCAGCCGGAGTTGTTCTTCGTCGGCGTGGCGGAGGGCGAGGTGATCGGCACGGTCATGGCCGGCTACGACGGGCATCGCGGATGGGTGTATTCGCTCGCGGTCGCGCCTTCGCATCGCGGGCACGGCCACGGCAGCGCGTTGATGCGGCATGCGGAAGGCGCGCTCGCGCAGCTCGGATGCCCGAAGCTGAATCTGCAGATCCTCGCGGTGAAAACCGGGCTTCGGGCCTTCTATGAAAAGCTCGGGTACCGGATGGATGAAGTCGTGAGTCTCGGCAAACGCCTCAATTGAAAAAACCGGCTGTCACGCGAGCGACAGCCGGTTTTTTGCAACACGATGCCGCTTTATTCGCCCAGATAAGCCGCGCGAACCTTCGGATCGTCGAGCATGATCTTCGCGTCGCCGGACATGGTGACCGTGCCAGAATCCATCACGTAGCCGCGATTGGCCGCCTGCAACGCGAGCCGCGCGTTCTGCTCCACGAGCAGCACCGTCAGCCCTTCCGACGAAATCTCGCGCACCACTTCGAAGATCTTCTCGACCATGATCGGCGAGAGACCCATCGACGGTTCATCGAGCAAGAGCAGCTTCGGACGCGAGAGCAGCGCGCGCGCCATGGCCAGCATCTGCTGTTCGCCGCCCGAGAGCGTGCCCGCATACTGCGACGCACGTTCCTTCAGGCGCGGAAAGAAGCCGAACATGCGCTCGGTGTCCTTCTGTATGGCGTCCGTGTCGTTGCGCAGATACGCGCCCATCTGCATGTTTTCGAGAATCGACATGCGCGCGAAAATGCCGCGGCCTTCCGGCACCATCGCGAGGCCGCGCTTCAACAACTCATGCGTCGGCACGCCCTTGATCGACTGGCCCATGTACTCGATATCGCCGCCCGAGAACGGCTTGAGACCGGTGATGGCCTTCATCGTCGTGGTCTTGCCCGCGCCGTTCGCGCCGATCAGCGTGACCAGTTCGCCCTGCCCGACTTCCAGATCGACACCCTTCACCGCCTGGATGCCGCCGTAATTCACCTGCAGACCCTTGACCTTCAACATCGCGCTTGTGGTCGCCATTTAGTGCACCCCCGCACCCAGATATGCCTCGATCACCTTCGGGTCCTTCTGCACGTCCTGCGGCAGACCCTCGGCGATCACCTTGCCGTAATCGAGCACCGTCATGCGGTTGCACAATCCCATCACGAGTTTCACGTCGTGTTCGATCAGAAGAATCGTCTTGCCGTCCGCGCGGATCTTGTCGAGCAGACGCGTCAGTTCGACCTTCTCCGTCGCGTTCATGCCGGCGGCCGGTTCGTCGAGCGCGAGCAGCTTCGGGTCGGTGGCGAGTGCGCGCGCGATTTCCAGACGACGCTGGTGGCCGTACGACAGATTGCGCGACGTATAGTCCGCGTACTGCAGCACGCCGACGTATTCGAGCAGCTCCAGCGCGCGCTCCTTGATCTCGCGCTCTTCACGACGCTCGCCGGGCGTCTGGAACACCGCGCCGATCAGTCCATGCTTCGTGCGCACGTGCCGTCCGACCATCACGTTTTCCAGCGCGGTCATGCCGCCGAACAGACGGATGTTCTGGAACGTGCGCGCGATGCCCGCCTTCGCCACCTGATACACGGCGGTCGGCGTGTAGGCCTGGCCGTCGAGTTTGAACTCGCCCGAATCCGGCGTGTAGAGACCGGTGATCACGTTGAAGAATGTCGTCTTGCCGGCGCCGTTCGGGCCGATCAAACCGTAGATCGTGCCTTCTTCGATCTGCAGACCCACATCCGACAATGCCTGCAAGCCGCCGAAGCGCTTGTTCACGCCCTTGACGGACAGTCGCGTTTGTTTTTCGCTCATGTTCTGAATCTCCGCCTTATGCGCGCACCGGCTTCTTGCCGTTGCGCTTCGCGATCTTCGCGATCTTGTCTTCGTGTTTCGCGGCGGGCCACAGGCCTTCCGAGCGATACAGCATGATCAGCACCATCGCCAGACCGTAGAGCAACTGGCGGATGACTTCGGTATCCACGATCTGATGGCCGAAGATAGCGTTCTGCAGCGGACCCATGGTCGAGCGCAGGAATTCGGGGAACACGGCGAGCAGCACCGCGCCGAGAATCACGCCGGGGATGTGGCCCATGCCGCCCAGCACCACGCACGCCAGCACGACGATCGATTCCCAGAACGTGAACGATTCCGGCGACACGAAGCCCTGGAACGCGCCGAACATCGCACCCGACAGGCCGCCGAACGATGCGCCCATCGCGAACGCGAGCAGCTTCACGTTACGGGTGTTGATGCCCATCGCCTTGGCGGCGATTTCGTCTTCGCGGATCGCGGCCCACGCGCGGCCGATACGCGAGTGCTGCAGACGCGTACACACCCAGATCACGAACAGCGCGCACAGCACGAACAGGTAGTAATACATGTACACCGACGGGAACTTCATGCCGAAGAACTCGTGCGTCTGCGACAGGTTGAAGCCCAGCACCGTCACCGGATCGATGCCCGTGATGCCCTTCGGACCGTTCGTGATGTTGATCGGACGATCGAGGTTGTTCATGAAGATCCGGACGATTTCCCCGAAACCCAGCGTCACGATCGCGAGGTAGTCGCCGCGCAGACGCAGCGTCGGTGCGCCGAGCAGCACGCCGAAGGTGGCCGCGAGCGCCATCGCGCAGGGCACGATGAGAAGGAACGGCACGTGCAGGCCGCCGGGCGCCAGGTGCGCGATCCATTCGAACTGGGAGGTCAGCTGCGGCGAGGACAGCAAGGCCGCCACATAAGCGCCGACCGCATAGAACGCGATGTAGCCCAAATCGAGCAGGCCGGCGAAGCCGACCACCACGTTGAGGCCGAGCGCGAGCATCACGTACAGCATCGCGAAGTCGAGCACGCGGACCCAGTAGTTGCCGCCTGCCGCGCCGATCACCATCGGCGCCGCGATCACGAGGACAGCGGTGATGACGCCGACGACCAGCGTCTTCGTCGTGTTTTTCTCGGGGATGAGCGTCGTGGACGGCTCAATCGGTTGAATCGATGTCATTTTTCTGAGCTCCTCACACGGTCTTTAAGCGCGGTCCGCGACACGTTCGCCGAGCAGACCCGACGGACGAAACACGAGCACGATGATCAGCACGATGAAGGCGAACACGTCCTGGTAGTTGGAACCGAAGACGCCGCCCGTCAGGTTGCCGATATAACCGGCGCCAAGCTGTTCGATGAGACCGAGCAGCACGCCGCCCACCATCGCGCCGCCCAGGTTGCCGATGCCGCCCAGCACCGCCGCCGTGAACGCCTTGAGGCCGGGAATGAAGCCCATGTAGAAGTGCGCATTGCCGTATTCCGACGCGATCATCACGCCCGCGAGCGCCGCCAGCGCCGAGCCGATCATGAAGGTCGCGGAAATCACGAAGTTCGGGTTCACGCCCATCAGCGAGGCGACGCCCGGATTCTCGGCGATCGCGCGCATCGCACGGCCGAGCTTGGTCTTGTGCACGAGCAGCAAGAGGCCGCCCATCACGAGGAACGCGACCACGATGATGACGATTTCCGTCATCGAGATCACCGCGCCCGGACGGGTTTCGTCGGCGGCGATGACGTTGATCGGATCGGTCGGAAGAAGCTGCGGGAACGCGAGGGGATTGCGGCCCCAGATCATCATCGCGACGGTCTGCAAGAGGATCGACACGCCGATCGCGGTGATCAGCGGCGCGAGACGCGGCGCTTTGCGCAGCGGCCGGTACGCGACCCGCTCGATGGTGTAGCCGACCAGCGCGCACACGACCGCGGCAACGGCGAGCGCGATCGTCAGCATGATCGGCCCGGGAATGCCCGGCATGTGGTTCTGCATGACGCCGATCGCCGAGAGGGCGACCATCGCACCGACCATCAGCACGTCGCCGTGCGCGAAGTTGATGATGCCGAGAATCCCGTACACCATCGTGTAGCCCAGCGCGATGATGGCGTAGACGCTGCCAAGCACCAGACCGTTGATGATCTGCTGGATGAAAATATCCATTTAAAGCTCCTTAGCCCCGTGCGTTTCAGTTACGCCTTTATCACCGGCCGATAAACCGGTGGGAAGCGAAATCTGAAGCGGCACTGCGCGTACTTTGAAAAAACCGGTAAAGGTTGGTCGGTCGGTTATCCGGCCACGGCCGGATAAGGCTGCAGCCGTTCCCGAACGGATGCGAAAACGGCGCTGTCGGTGAGGCGCCGCCGGAACTGCACACGCCTGCTGCTACTGCTTGACGACGTCGAGTACGTCCTTCTTCTTGTCCTTGAAGTCGAAAAGCGTAATCGTCCCCGCCTTCAGATCGCCCCGGTCGTCGAATGCGATATGCCCCGTCAGACCGTTGTAGTCCGTTGTGGCGATCGCCGCGAGCACCTTGGGCGCCTCGATGGAATTGGCGCGCTTCATTGCGTCGACGATCACGTACATCGCGTCATACGTGAACGGCGCGTAAATCTGCACCGGGGTGTGAAAGCGGGCTCCGTACTTCTGCGCGAAGTCCGCCCCCTTGTCCATCTTCGAAAGCGCGAGTCCCGCCTCCGAACAGACGAGG
This sequence comes from Caballeronia insecticola, assembly GCF_000402035.1. Classification (GTDB taxonomy): domain Bacteria; phylum Pseudomonadota; class Gammaproteobacteria; order Burkholderiales; family Burkholderiaceae; genus Caballeronia; species Caballeronia insecticola. Next base: position 624,270 of record NC_021287.1, on the reverse strand, counting down.
TTCTGCACGGCGTCGCCCGCGAGCTCGGCCACCTTGTCGGTGCACACGCCGTCGCCCGCCAGGAACTTCGCCTTGATGCCCTGCGCCGCCGCTTCCTTCACGAACGGACCGCCCGTCACGTCCATGCCGCCGTACATCACGACGTCCGGCTGGATGCGTCTGATCTTCGTGAGGATCGCCTTGTAATTGCGGGCCTTCTCGGTCGTCGTCTCGCGCGCGGCGAGCTTCACGCCGCCGGCCTGCACCGCTTTCGCGAATTCATCGGCCAGTCCGCGGCCGTAAGCGGTGGAGTCGTCCACCACGACGACTTTCTTCGCGTGCAGCGTCTTGAGCGCATAGCCGGCGAGCGCCGGGCCCTGCTGCGCATCGGTTGCCACGACGCGGAACGTCGTCTTGAAACCTTGTTTCGTGTAGTCCGGGTTCGTGGTCGACGGCGAAATCTGCGCGATGCCGGCATCGCTGTAAATCTTCGACGCCGGAATCGACACGCCCGAGTTCATGTGGCCGATGACCGCGATCACGTGGTCGTCGACGAGACGTTGCGCCGCTTCCTCGCCGGTGCGCGGATCGGCCGCGTCGTCCTGCGCGTCGAGCACGAGGCGGATCGAACGCCCGTCGATCGTGAGACCCTGCGCGCTGATCTCTTCCAGCGCGAGCCGCGCGCCGTTCTCGTTATCCTTGCCAAGATGCGCCTGCAGCCCCGTCAACGGTGCGACGTGACCGATCTTCACGATAGTTGCCTCACTGGCCGGCGCCGGCGCCGGCGCGGACGCAGCCGGCGCCGCCGCGGAACTCGCCGCCGACGTCACCGTGCCCGCCCCGCCCTCGTCCTTCTTGCCGCATGCGGTTGCCATTGCAACCGCAGCCGCGATGGACACGGCGTGAGCAAACTTGAATCGCATCAATAAGGTCTCCTGCGCCTCTAAAAACTGGTGTCTCGAACCCATCTGGCCTCAAGACGCGCGCATTGTAACGCTAAATATGAGACAGGCAATATTCTTGCGTGGCGGGGTTTTCCAGCATTGCAACCGCCTTTTTTGGACGATTTTCCGTGCAAAGCGCAACCGGGTTGCGATCCGTATTTGTGCAGTAGTTGCACCATAACGGTAACAGGTGTAATTGGCCCGGCTTTGGCGCGTACGTTTGCTTATCGGATTTACGGGCAAACCCTTAAGGTTTTTAGAACAAACCGTCGGTCCGACGGCGCGCCCCACGATAGTGCCGAACGCTTGGTTTCGTCGCGGACGCGAGGGTTCCGCCATCGCTGCGGTTTAATCGCGCGGACGAAAAAAAAGCGCCCGGAGGCGCTTTTCTGTGCGACGAACACCCGCTCACTGCGGCAGCGACAGCCCGCGCGGCAGCGGAAACGCGATCGTTTCCTCGATGCCCTCGAGCGAACGCACGTTGCGCACACCCAGTTCGCGCAGCCGCGCGATCACCGCCTGCGCCAGCACTTCGGGCGCCGACGCGCCCGCCGTCACGCCGATGCGCTTCTTGCCCTCGACCCATGTCGGATCGATCTGCGTCGGCGAATCCACCATATAGGCCGGGATGCCGCGCTTCTCGGCCACTTCGCGCAGCCGGCTCGAATTCGAGCTATTCGGGCTGCCGACCACGATCACGACATCGCATTGCGGCGCGAGGAACTTCACCGCGTCCTGACGGTTCTGCGTCGCATAGCAGATGTCCTGCTTCTTCGGCTCCTTGACCGCGGGATATTTCGCCTTCAGCGCGTCGATGATCGCGGAGGCGTCGTCGACGGAAAGCGTCGTTTGCGTCACATACGCGATGCGTTGCGGATCGGGCAGTTCGAGCTTGCGCACGTCCTCGATATCCTCGACGAGATGCATGCCCTCGCCCGACTGGCCCATCGTGCCCTCGACTTCCGGGTGGCCCTTGTGTCCGATCATCACGATATCGAAGCCTTCCTGGCGCATCTTCGCGACTTCCATGTGGACCTTGGTCACGAGCGGGCAGGTTGCGTCGAACACGCGCAGGCCGCGCGCCTCCGCTTCGCTGCGCACGGCTTTCGAGACGCCATGCGCGCTGAAGATCAGCGTGCTGCCCTGGGGCACATCGGCGAGATCCTCGATGAAGATCGCGCCTTTCTTGCGCAAATCTTCGACGACATACGCGTTATGGACGATCTCGTGCCGCACATAGATGGGCGCGCCGAAGAGCTTGATCGCCCGCTCGACGATTTCGATGGCGCGATCGACGCCCGCGCAGAATCCGCGCGGCTGCGCCAGCAGGATTTCGACGTCGGTCTGAACGTCGTTGAGGCTTTCAGTCAGGCTCATGGCTACAGAATTCCGATGATTTTCACTTCGAAGGCGAGCGCCTGGCCGGCCAGCGGGTGATTGAAATCGAACAGCGCCGCCGTCTCGCTCACTTCCTTCAGGACGCCGGCGTAGCGCCCGCCGTTCGGCGCATTGAACTCGACGAGATCGCCCGGCGCGAAATGCTCGCCGATCATGCTGTTCTCGCGCAGCGTCGCGAGCGACACCCACTGGACCAGTTCCGGATTGCGCGGGCCGAACGCCTGCTCCGGCGTTAGCTGAACGGTCGAGTGGTGGCCGACCTTCATGCCCAGCAGAATCTCTTCCAGCGGCTCCGCAAGCTGACCTGCGCCAAGCAGGAGCGTTGCGGGCTTGTCGGTGAACGTGTTGACGATGTCCGCACCATCGGCAAGCGCGAGCCGGTAATGAAGCGTGACGTGCGAACCGGGTTTCACCTCGGAGATATCGATGATGCTCATGAGTATTGGATGTGGCCGTTCAGTCGGATACGAGGCGCGGAGCGCGCAGGGGGCGGCTTCTCGGCGCAAGGCAGGGAACCGCGCGGCGCCGGTGCGAATCGAGCGCCAAAGTCGCTATTGTAAGACAGAGTTGCGCCGGCACGCGTCACGTGCCGTCGTCCTGCGTGCGTTCGCCCGCGCGACAAGACGTCCCGGTGGTTCGCGATGAGCGCCGATCTGCGGCTCGTGCTGCCGCTTCCCGCCGATGCGGACAGCGCGAAGCGCCCGCCCGTCGTGCCGATCCGCGCGTGGGCGCCCGCCGACCGGCCACGCGAAAGGCTGCTCGACACGGGCCCGGGCTCACTCTCAGACGCGGAACTGTTCGCGTTGTTCCTGCGCACGGGCGTCGCGGGCGCCACCGCGATCGACGTCGCGCGCCAGCTTCTGCGGCGTTTCGGCTCACTGCGCGGCGTGCTGGACGCTTCCGCCGCGGAGTTGCGCGAAGAGCGCGGCATCGGGCCGGCCCGCGCCGCCACGCTGCTCGCCGTCTCCGAACTGTGCAGGCGCGCGCTCGCGGAAAAGGCCCGCGATCGCGAGGTGCTGAACGCGCCGGGCGCCGTCGAAGACTATTTGCGGCTTCTGATCGGCACGCGGCCGTATGAGGTATTCGTCTGTCTATATCTGGACGCGCGCCACCAGTTACTGCATGCCGAGGAGTCGGCGCGCGGCTCGATCACGCGCGTGGCGGTCTATCCGCGCGAAATCGTGCGGCGCGCGCTCACGCTCAACGCAGCAGGCCTGATCGTCGCGCATAATCACCCGTCCGGCGGGGTGGCGCCGAGCGCGAACGACCGCCGCCTGACCCGCACGCTGCAAGACGCGCTCGCCCTGGTCGAGGTGCGGTTGCTGGATCACGTCGTCGTGGCGGCGAACGAAGTCTTTTCGTTTGCGCGCAACGGCTGGCTGTAGCTCCCGGGCGCCCCCTAAAACGCTTGATATTGAACGGTTTTTGCTGTTACAATCCGCGTTTGCTTTTTTCAACCCGCCTGTTCTGAGTAAGGTGCACCATAGGGTAAACCGAAGGTGAACTGAGCGCAGTCCTCATTGGCATAACCGTGCTGCCAAGTCCCCGATCGGCAAATTGGGCGATAAGAGGCATCGAACTGGAAGCGTCTGCTTTCATTCGAGCGTTCGACTCGGACTTAACGTGTATTAGGAGTGTCCTCATGGCACGCGTATGCCAAGTAACTGGGAAAGGCCCGATGTCGGGCAACAACGTTTCCCACGCAAACAACAAGACCAAGCGCCGTTTCCTGCCGAACCTGCAGAACCGCCGTTTCTTCGTTGAAAGCGAAAACCGCTGGGTGCGTCTGCGCGTCTCGAACGCCGGCCTGCGCCTGATCGACAAGAACGGTATTGACGCCGTGCTCGCAGACCTGCGCGCACGCGGTGAAATCTAAGGAGCACGCACATGGCCAAGGGCGCACGCGACAAGATCAAGCTGGAATCGACCGCAGGCACGGGTCACTTCTACACGACGACCAAGAACAAACGCAACATGCCGGAAAAGATGCTGATCAAGAAATTTGATCCGGTCGTCCGCAAGCACGTTGAGTACAAGGAAACCAAGATCAAGTAAGCAGCGCATCCTCCGTCTGCACGGAGAGAGGCCGCTTGATGTTGAGAGCCTGAACGAAGACAGCAGAAAGCCCCGCAAGCGTCAGAACTTGCGGGGCTTTTTGTTTTTCGGGCGCGGTTTCATCCGCTTTTCACACGTTCGTGCCTGGGTTTTCGCTGTCCCTCGGAGTGAGCGCGGGTTATGCTTGCCGGCTATCGACGAGAACACGGACGGAGACGCGGCAGCATGAATTTCGATGTGGCGATCGTGGGAAGCGGGCTCGCGGGCTTGAGCGTCGCGCTGAATCTGGCCGAGACGCGGCGTGTCGCGATTCTCGCCAAGCGCGCGGCGAACATCGGCGCGAGCGATTGGGCACAGGGCGGAATCGCGGCCGTGCTGGACTCGGCCGACAGCATCGACAATCACGTCGGCGACACGCTTGTCGCGGGCGGCGGCCTGTGCGACGAAGCGGCGACGCGCTTTATCGTCGAAAACGGGCGCGCGGCGATCGAATGGCTGATCGACGAAGGCGTGCCCTTCACGCGCGACGGCTCGGCCGAACTCGGCTTTCATCTGACACGCGAAGGCGGTCACAGTCACCGCCGCATCATCCACGCCGCCGACGCCACTGGCCACGCAGTCGTCACGACGCTCAGCGAGCGCGTGCGCCGGCATCCGAACATCACCATTCTCGAAGACCATTACGCGATCGACCTGATCACGTCCGACCGTCTCGGGCTGCCAGGACATCGTTGCCACGGTCTCTACGCGCTCGACGTCAAGTCCGGCCGCACCGTGACCATTCAGGCGCCGCACACCGTGCTTGCCACCGGCGGCGCGGGCAAGGTCTATCTCTACACGACGAATCCCGACACCGCGACCGGCGACGGCATCGCGATGGCGTGGCGCGCGGGGTGCCGCATCGCCAACATGGAGTTCATCCAGTTTCATCCGACGTGCCTCTTTCACCCGTACGCGAAGTCGTTCCTGATCTCCGAAGCCGTGCGCGGCGAAGGCGGCATTCTGCGCCTGCCGGACGGCACGCGCTTCATGCCCGCGCACGACGAGCGCGCCGAACTCGCGCCACGCGATATCGTGGCGCGGGCGATCGACTTTGAGATCAAGAAACGCGGCATCGACTGCGTGTATCTCGACATCAGCCATCAGCCGCGCGCGTTTCTCGAAGAGCATTTTCCGACGATCCTCGCGCGCTGCCGCGAGTTCGGCATCGATATAGCGAAGGAGCCGATTCCGGTCGTGCCGGCCGCGCATTACACGTGCGGCGGCGTCGTCACTGATCTGGCGGGACGCACGGACCGGCCGGGCCTGTATGCGGTCGGCGAAACGTCGTACACGGGCTTGCACGGCGCGAACCGGCTGGCGAGCAATTCGCTGCTCGAATGCCTCGTGATCGGCCGCGCGGCCGCTGGCGCGATCGAGGCGGACGGATTCTCCAACGGCTGTCACGCCGAATTGCCCGACTGGGACGAAAGCCGCGTCTCCGATCCGGACGAGGAAGTGGTCGTCGCGCACAACTGGGACGAGTTGCGGCGTCTGATGTGGAATTACGTCGGCATCGTGCGCACCGACAAGCGCCTGGCACGCGCGCAGCACCGCATCGCGCTTCTGCGCGACGAAATCCACGAGTACTACGCGAACTTCAAGGTGAGCCGCGATTTGCTGGAGCTGCGCAATCTTGTCGATGTGGCGTCGCTGATCGTGGAAAGCGCGTGCTCGCGGCGCGAGAGCCGCGGCCTGCACTACAGCCGCGACTGGCCGTCCACGTTGCCCAAGGCGTTGCCGACCGTGCTGATGCCGCCGGCGGCGCGGCGGCGCGCGGTCTAGCCTTCAGATCAAACGCATCGAGAAATCGGCCGCGCGCACGTCCTTCGTGAGCGCGCCGATGGAAATGCGATCCACGCCCGTTTCCGCGATGGCGCGCACCGTGTCGAAGTTCACGCCGCCCGACACCTCCAGCAAGGCGCGCCCCGCCGTGATGCGCACGGCGTCGCGCATCATGTCGAGCGTGAAGTTGTCGAGCAGGATCGACTCCGCGCGATGCGCCAGCGCCGTTTCGAGCTGCTCCAGCGTCTCCACTTCGATCTGGATCGGCACGCCGGCGTCGAGCGCGAGCGCTGCGTCCATCGCCGCGCCCACGCCGCCCGCCGCCGCGATGTGGTTTTCCTTGATCAGAATGCCGTCGTAGAGCGCGAGACGCTGGTTCGCGCCGCCGCCCACGCGCACCGCGTACTTCTGCGCGAGGCGCAGCCCCGGCAGCGTCTTGCGCGTATCGAGGATGCGTGAACGCGTGCCTTCTATAGCGTCGACATAGCGGCGCGTCGCACTCGCCACGCCCGAGAGCAGCTGCAGAAAATTGAGGCCGTTACGCTCGGCCGTCAGCAGCGAGCGCGCCGGGCCGTGCAGCAGCACGACCGCCGAATTGGCCGCCATGCGCTCGCCTTCGCGATACTGCCATTCGATTTCGATCGACGGATCGACGCGGCGCATCACTTCGTCGAACCAGGGCACGCCGCACAACACCGCTTCCTCGCGCACGATGATGCGGGCCGTGCGCCGCGCGTCGGCGGGCACGAGACCGCCGGTGCGGTCGCCCGTGCCGACATCTTCTTCGAGCGCATCGGTGACATTGCGCGCGAGCGCCGCGTCGAATGCCTCGCCGTATTGCTGACGGACTTCCTCGAATATCGACATCACGCGGCTCCCACGTTCGAGAAAAGCGCAGCGTCTTTCGCGAGATCGCCGCTCGCCTGCACGCGCTTCTTGTGCTTCGCTGCGAAGTCGAGCATGCGGTCGATCGGCACGCGCGCGCACACGCCGACAGCCGGATCGACGTGAATCTCGTTGTGGCCGCGTTCCAGCACGTCGGCGAGGTTGGCGAGACCGTTCATCGCCATCCACGGGCAATGCGCGCAGCTCTTGCAGGACGCGCTGTTGCCGGCGGTCGGTGCTTCGATGAACGTCTTGCCGGGCGCGGCGAGCCGCATCTTGTGCAGAATGCCGAGATCCGTCGCCACGATGAAGCGCTTCGCGTCCATGCGCACGGCGGCGTCGATCAATTGCGTGGTCGAGCCGACGACATCGGCGAGCGCGACGACCGCTTCCGGCGATTCCGGATGCACGAGGATTTTCGCGTCGGGATATTCGCCGCGCAGCAGATCCAGTTCGATGCCCTTGAATTCGTCGTGAACGAGACACGAAGCCTGCCACAGCAACATGTCCGCGCCGGTCTTCTTCTGGATATAGCCGCCGAGATGCCGGTCCGGCGCCCACAGAATCTTCTCGCCGCGCGCGTGCAGATCGGCGACGATCTCAAGCCCGATCGACGATGTGACCATCCAGTCCGCGCGCGCCTTCACGGCGGCGCTGGTGTTCGCGTACACGACGACGGTGCGGTCCGGATGCGCGTCGCAGAACGCGGAAAACTCGTCGGCGGGACAGCCGAGATCGAGCGAACAGGTGGCGTCGAGATCGGGCATCAGCACGCGCTTGTCCGGACTCAGAATCTTGGCCGTCTCGCCCATGAAGCGCACGCCGGCGACCACCAGCGTCTTCGCCGCATGATCGCGCCCGAAACGCGCCATTTCCAGCGAATCGGCCACGCAGCCGCCGGTTTCGTCGGCGAGTTCCTGCAGTTCGGCATCCACATAGTAATGCGCGACCAGCACGGCCTCTTCCCGGCGCAACAACGCGCGGATGCGCTCCTTCAGCACGCCCTTCTCTTGCGGCGACGGCGCTTCCGGTAGCCGCGCCCACGCCTCGCCCACTCCACACGTCAGGCCTTGCGGCCGGTCGTACTCGACGCTCCTGATCGCTTCCATGTCTCCTGTCCCCTGCGATACTTCCAGCGAAAAACATCCTGCGAAAAATCGGCCGCCCAAAAACAAAGACCCCGCCAGAGCGGGGTCTTGTGACGTCATTAAATTTTAACGGATATCGCGTGTCAGGCGTAGCGGCGCAGACGCAGCGCGAAATCCTGCAGCGCCTTGATGCCGCTTTCTTCCGCACGATGGCACCAGTCCTGCAATTGCGTGACAAGCTGTTCGCGCGACGCATTCGAGCGGTCCCACATCGACGACAGATCCTTGCGCAGTTCGATGAAGGTACGCAAACGCTGATTGTCCGAAGTCAGTTCCGGCAGTTGCTTGAGCTGCGGCTCGTTCAGGCCGTCTTCTTCCTTGTGGAACCACTTGCGGGCACCGCGCATCAGTTGATACTTCTCGCGCGCGCCGGCTTCCTTCAGCTTCTCCATTTCCTGCGCATAGGCGCGCTTGAGCGCCTTGCCGTAACGCGCCATCACTTCGTAGCGGTTCGACAGCACGGCCTGCAGCGTGTCCTGATCGACAACGGCCTTGCTGGCGGCGAGCTTCGGCGTCGGCGCGATTTTCTTCACCTTGGCGAGACGGAACGCCGACATGATGCGGATATACATCCAGCCGATATCGAACTCGTACCACTTGCTGGAAAGCTTCGCGGACGTGGCGAACGTGTGGTGATTGTTATGCAGTTCTTCGCCGCCGATGAGAATACCGAGCGGGAAGATGTTGGTGGACGCGTCCGCCGAGTTGAAGTTGCGATAACCCCAGAAGTGCGCAAGACCGTTGACGACGCCCGCCGCCCAGAACGGAATCCAGATCATCTGCACGGCCCACACCGACAGCCCGACGATGCCGAACAGCGCGACGTCGATCACCATCATGACGCTGATGCCGAGAATCGGATAACGCGTGTAGAGGTTGCGCTCGAGCCAGTCATTCGGCGTGCCGTGGCTGAACTTGCGCATCGTTTCTTCGTTTTTCGCTTCCGTGCGATAGAGTTCGGCGCCTTCGAGCAAGACCTTCCAAATGCCGCGCGTCTGCGGGCTATGCGGATCTTCTTCGGTCTCGCATTTGGCGTGGTGCTTGCGGTGAATTGCCGCCCACTGGCCCGTCAGCATGCCCGTGGTCATCCACAGCCAGAAGCGGAAGAAATGGCTCACGACGGGGTGCAGATCCAGCGCGCGGTGCGCCTGGCAGCGGTGCAAATAGATAGTGACGCCGGCGATGGTGACGTGCGTCATCGCGAGCGTGAACAGCAGAATCTGCCACCAGGAAAAGTCGAGCAATCCGTTGGCGAGAAATTCGAGGGAAGAATTCAGCAAGGCGATTTACCTATATAGCTGTGAAATTCGGGAAAAATGGCCGGTCAAAAACGACATCGGACAACTTGTCGGGCACATGAAAGGAATGTGCGCAAGTTCGATCGCATTCTACTGCATGCGTTCCAAGTCTTTGTCCTAAAGGTGAAATTTTTTGAATCTTACCTAAACGAGGTGAATCCTACGCCTCGAAATGGTATTAGTTCCGGGCTCAAATCCGGCATTCGAACCGCTTATCTGGCGGTCAGGCTACCGGTGCGGCGCCTTCGTTTCGGTTTTCGGCATTTCGTACCGAATCGGCGTCCGTGCGCACAACGCCATCGATAATCCTTATCTCGCGCTGCGCGTAGGGAATTTCAATGCCGTTCTCAGAGAATAACCGCCAAACCGCGCGATTTACATGCGACTTTACGCCGCCGGTGCCTTTCGCGGCCTCCTCGATCCAGAAGCTCAGTTCCAGATTGATGCCGTCCGCGCCGAAGTTGGCGAGCAGCGCGGCGGGCGCCGGATCCTGCAGCACGCGCTCGACGCCCTGTGTGGCGTCCACCAGTAACTGCATCGCGCGTTCGACGTCGCAGCGGTAGCTCACTTGAACCGCGATCTTCGCGTTGCCGCGCGTCAAAAAAGACGAATGATTCTGCACCACATCGGTGATCAGCTTTTCGTTCGGGATCAGCGTTTCGATGCCGTCCAGTCCGCGCACCACCGTATAGCGCGTGCGAATCTGTGTGACCGTGCCCTGACTGCCGCTCACGCTGATCATGTCTCCTAGCCGCAAGGAACGGTCCAGCAGAATGATGAAGCCCGATACGTAATTGCTCGCGATTTTCTGCAGGCCGAAGCCCAGCCCGACGCCGAGCGCACCGCCAAACACGCCGAGCACCGTGATGTCGATGCCCACAATCGACAGGCTCACGAGAATCGCGGCGAGAATCATCAAAGCCCGGCCGACGCGCGCGAGCACCACCTTGAGATTGCCGTCGAGCGAACGGGCGCGCATCAGACGGTCGTCGAGCAATGCGCCCGCCCACATCGCGACGATCAGCGTGACGCACACCCACAGCAGCCCCGACGCGAGGGACAGCAGCGTCATGTGCGCGTTGGCGAAGTTGAAGCGCACGCTCGCCATCCAGTGCACGAAATCGTCCTGGATACCCATGACGGTCAGCACCATTGCGCCCCAGACGATCGCCGTCACCAGCTTTTCGAACAGATACAGCAGCGCGTTCGCCTCGTGCTCCGCCTCGCCGCGGCTGAACACGCGCCGCGCGACGTAGAACATCGTGTAGATCACGGCGATGCCGCATAGCGGCACCAGCGCCAGCCGCAACAGCGCCGTGTGGATGACGGGCGCGAGCGCCACTTGCGCGACGGACACGAACAACGCGCCGAGCAGCGGAAAGAGCGCCTTGTTGAGGCTTTCCGCACCGAAGCGCACGGCTTCGAAGCGCGACTGGCGGCGCGCGTCCAGCTTCTTGCGCAAGAGACGCGCGCACCACCAGGCCACCGCGAGCATGCCGATCAGCACGGCAATCTGCCAGATCGCTTCCGGCTCGCCGAAGTCGCGAAACAGCCGCGCGGAGAGATCTGTCAGGAAGCCGTTCTGCATGCTCGCGTGGCGCTTTTACTCGGACGCTTCGGGTGCCGCGGGCGCGTCCGTCGCCTCGGAGGTTTCGGCGGACTTCGGCGCTTTCGCTGCATCCGGCATGCGTTCGAGCACCGCCGCGAAGAAGCCGTCGGTGCCGTGCTTGTGCGGCCACATCGACAGAAATTCGCCCGTGTCCAGATCGATGCGCTGTTCCGCGAGCACATCGCGCGCGGGCACGACGCGGAAATTCGGATGCGTCTCCAGAAACTGCGCGACGACGCCCTCGTTTTCCGCGTCGAGCATGGAGCACGTCGCGTAGACGAGCCGCCCGCCGATCTTGACCAGCCGCGCGGCGCTCGTGAGGATCGACAACTGCTTGGGCGTCAGTTCCGCGACGGAAGCGGGCGACTGGCGCCACTTGAGGTCGGGATTGCGGCGCAACGTGCCCAAACCGGAGCACGGGGCATCGACGAGCACGCGGTCGATCTTGCCCGCGAGGCGCTTGATCTTGGCGTCGTGTTCGCTGTCGATCAGCACCGGATTCACGTTCGACAGGCCGCTGCGCGCGAGCCGCGGCTTCAGTTTCGCGAGCCGCCGGTCGGAGACATCGAACGCGTAGAGACGGCCGGTCGAGCGCATCATCGCTCCGAGAGCGAGCGTCTTGCCGCCCGCGCCCGCACAAAAGTCGACGATCATCTCGCCACGGCGCGGCGCCATCAGCGAGCACAGCAACTGGCTGCCCTCGTCCTGCACTTCGATCCAGCCTTCCTGGAACGGCGCGAGGCGCGTCAGCGCGGGCTTGCCGTCGACACGCACGCCGAACGGCGCGTACGGCATTTCGCCCGCGTCGATGCCGGCCTCCGAGAGCGCCTTCACCACGGCTTCGCGGCTCGCCTTGATCGGATTCGAGCGCAGATCGAGCGGCGCCGGATAGTTCAGCGCCGCGGCGAGTTGCGCGAGTTCTTCGGGATCGAAACGCTTGCCGAGCGCGTCGTAGATCCATTGCGGCAGATTCGTGCGCACGCGCACCGGCAGGCTCGCCGGGTCGATCTTCGAGACCTGCGCGAGCCACTGATACTCGTCGGCGGAAACGAACGGCTTCAGCGCGCTCAGGCCCGCGGTCTGCATCAGGCCGAGCAGCGCGAGACGCCGCGCCTGACTGCCGCTGCCGCTCTCCGCGAGATGCGAAAACTCCATTTTCCGGCGCAGCACCGCGAAAACCGCTTCCGCGATCACGCCGCGCTCGCCGTGACCGAGCTTCGGATGCGCGCGGAAGAAGCGGCTCGTCGCGGCATCGGCGGGGCCGGAGAAGCGCAGCACGTCCGCCAAAAGGGTTTCGGTTTGTCCGATCAAAAATCCATGCAGCCTCATACGCCCTCCCCGGCAATGTCGGCAAAGAGCCACTGCGGCTCAGACGGCGTGAGCGCGACGCGCGCGCCCTCGATGGTTAAACGCCCTTCCACAAACCAGCGCACCGCGCGCGGGTAGAGCGCGTGCTCGACCTTGAGCACGCGCGCGGCGAGCGCGGCGGCGTCGTCGCCGGCTACGACCGGCACCGCGGCCTGCGCGACGATCGGCCCGTGATCGAGCGTCGGCGTGACGAAATGCACGCTCGCGCCGTGCACGCGCACACCGGCGTCAAGCGCCTGCTGATGCGTGCGCAAGCCCGGAAAACACGGCAGCAGCGACGGATGAACGTTGAGCATGCGCCCCGCATATTTCCCGACGAAGGCGTCGGTCAGCACGCGCATGAAGCCCGCCAGTACGACGAGGTCGGGCGCGAAGCGGTCGATCTCCACGGCGAGCGCCGCGTCGAACGACTCACGGCTCTCGAATTTGCGATGATCCACCACGATGGTTTCGATGCCGTTTGCGGCCGCAAAGCCAAGCCCGGCGGCATCGGGCCGGTTTGAAATGACCGCCTGGACTCGGGCCGGCCAGCCTTCGCGCGCGCATGCACGCACGACGGCCTCCATGTTGCTGCCTCGTCCAGAGATCAGGATGACGATTTTTTTCATCCGCGGATTTTATCATTCGCCGGGTGCGAAAATCGTGCCAAAGAGCAGCGCGCCGGGCATCGTGCGCCGCCCTTCCAGCCGCGCGCGCCCGTCGATCACGGCGAGCGTTTATAATCTAACGCTTTGCAGCATCAGCCCTCTCCCACCGACCAACGCCTATCGTGAGAGTCTTTCGCGGCCTCCCCAATGCCGAGAGCCGGGCGCCCTGCGCACTGACCATCGGCAATTTCGACGGTGTCCATCGCGGTCACCAGGCGCTGCTCGCGCGCGTGCGGGCAGCCGCCGACGCGCGCGGCCTGCCGGTCTGCGTGATGACCTTCGAGCCGCATCCGCGCGAATTCTTCAATCCGGCCGGCGCGCCGCCGCGTATCGCCATGCTGCGCGACAAGCTCGAGGCGCTGCGCACCAACGGCGTCGACCGCGTGGTGGTCGAGCATTTCAATCAGACCTTCGCGAGCCAGTCGCCGGATACGTTCGTCGAGAACATCATCGTGAACGGGCTGCACGCGCGCTGGGTCATGATCGGCGACGACTTCCGCTACGGCGCGCGCCGCGCGGGCGATTTCGAATCGCTGAAGGCCGCAGGCGAGCGCTACGGCTTCGAAGTCGAGCAGATGGCCACCGTCGCGCATCCGAACGGCACGCGCATTTCGTCGTCGTCGGTGCGGGCGTCGCTCGTCGCGGGCGATCTCGAAGCGGCGCAAGTCGCGCTCGGGCGGCCCTACATCATCAGCGGGCACGTCGTGCACGGCGCGAAGCTCGGCCGCGATCTGGGCTTTCCCACGCTGAATCTGCCGATCGCGCACAAGCGGCCGGCGCTCGCGGGCATTTTCGTCGTGCGCGTGCACGGTCTCGCCGACGAACCGCTGCCCGCCGTCGCGAGCCTGGGCCTGCGCCCGACCGTCGACGATTCCGGGCGCGTGCTGCTCGAAGTCTTCGTGCTCGACTGGCACGGCGACGCTTACGGCAAGCTCGTGCGCATCGAATTCCTGAAGAAGCTGCGCGACGAGGAAAAGTACGTCGACCTCGAAACGCTGGGCGCGGCCATCGCGAAAGATGTCGACAACGCGCGCGCCTACTTCGGCCTGCCGCCGGCGAGCAATGCCGGCAGCCGCGCCACGGGCTTCGCCATTTCGGCCACCGATCGAATTAGGTGAGCGCGCGGTGCACCTTGCGCCGCCCGCTGCCCCGCCTTCGAATCACCGCGCACCGCGCGCATGGCGCCCCGCGCCGTCTCACCGAATTCACTGAGTCACCCATGAGCGACAAGAAAGAGAAAGCCTCCTCGAAATACCCCGTCAACCTGCTGGACACGCCCTTCCCGATGCGCGGCGATCTGCCCAAGCGCGAACCCGCGTGGGTGAAGGAATGGCAGGACAACAAGGTCTACGAGACGATCCGCGCCGCCTCGAAGGGGCGCAAGAAGTTCATCCTGCACGACGGCCCGCCGTATGCAAACGGCGACATCCATCTGGGACACGCCGTCAACAAGATCCTGAAGGACATGATCGTCAAGGCGCGCAATCTCGCGGGCTTCGACGCCGTCTACGTGCCGGGCTGGGACTGCCACGGCATGCCGATCGAAATCCAGATCGAGAAGCAGTTCGGCAAGTCGCTGCCCGCCGCCGAGGTAATGCAGAAGGCGCGCGCCTATGCGGGCGAGCAGATCGAGAAGCAGAAAGTCGGCTTCCGCCGTCTGGGCGTGCTCGGCGACTGGGACAATCCGTACAAGACCATGAACTTCGCCAACGAAGCGGGCGAGATTCGCGCGCTCGGCAAGATCATGGAAAAGGGCTACGTGTTCCGTGGCCTGAAGCCGGTGAACTGGTGTTTCGACTGCGGCTCCGCGCTCGCCGAAGCGGAAGTCGAGTACAAGGACAAGACCGATCCGACCATCGACGTGATGTTCGCGTTCGCCGAACCTGAAAAGACCGCGCAGGCGTTCGGCCTGCCCGCGCTGCCGAAGACGGAAGGCGGCATCGTCATCTGGACGACCACGCCCTGGACCATTCCCGCCAATCAGGCGCTGAACGTGCATCCGGAAATCGTCTACGCGCTCGTCGATACGCCGCGCGGGCTGCTGATCCTGGCGGAGGAACGCGTCGAAGCGTGCCTGCAGAACTACGGCCTGCCGGGCGACGTGATCGCGACTACGCCCGGCGAGAAGCTCGTCAATCTGCGCTTCCATCATCCGCTGGCGGCGGCGCATCCGGGTTACAAGCGCACGGCGCCGGTCTATCTCGGCGACTACGTGACGACCGAAAGCGGCACGGGCGTCGTGCATTCGTCGCCGGCGTATGGCGTGGAAGACTTCGTGTCGTGCAAGGCGCACGGCATGGCGGATTCGGACATCATCAATCCGGTGATGGGCGACGGCCGCTATATCGAATCGTTGCCGCTGTTCGGCGGGCTGTCGATCTGGAAGGCCAATCCGCAGATCATCGAGGCGCTCGAGGGCGCGGGCTCGCTCTTGAAGAGCGAAAAATACACGCACAGCTATATGCACTGCTGGCGCCACAAGACGCCGATCATCTATCGCGCCACGTCGCAATGGTTCGCGGGCATGGACGTGAAACCGAAAGACGGCGGCCGGACGCTGCGCGAAACCGCGCTCGAAGGCGTCGAGAATACGGCGTTCTATCCGTCGTGGGGTAAGCAGCGTCTGTACAGCATGATCGCGAATCGTCCTGACTGGACGCTCTCGCGTCAGCGCCAGTGGGGCGTGCCGATGGCGTTCTTCGTCCACAAGGAAACCGGCGAGCTGCATCCGCGCACGCTCGAATTGCTGGAAGAAGTGGCGAAGCGCGTCGAGGAAGGCGGCATCGAAACGTGGCAGAAGCTCGATCCGCGCGAGCTGATCGGCGACGACGCCAACATGTACGAGAAGAACCGCGACACGCTCGACGTCTGGTTCGATTCCGGCACGACGCACTGGCACGTGCTGCGCGGCTCGCACAAGGATTCGCTGCAGTTCCCGGCCGACCTCTATCTGGAAGGCTCGGACCAGCATCGCGGCTGGTTCCATTCGTCGCTGCTCACGGCGTCGATGCTCGATGGCCGTCCGCCTTACGACGCGCTGCTCACGCACGGCTTCACCGTCGATGGCGAAGGCCGCAAGATGTCGAAGTCGCTCGGCAACGGCATCGACCCGCACGAAGTGGCGAACCGTCTGGGCGCGGAAATCATCCGTCTGTGGATCGCATCGACCGATTATTCGGGCGAGCTCGCCATTTCCGAGGAAATCCTGAAGCGCGTGACGGAGACGTATCGCCGTATCCGCAACACGCTGCGCTTCCTGCTCGCGAATCTGTCGGATTTCGATTTCGACAAGAACGCGTTGCCGGTTCAGGACTGGCTCGAGATCGATCGTTATGCGGTCGCGCTCACGCACAACCTGCAGGACGACGCGCTCTCGCACTACGAGAAATACGAATTCCACCCGGTCGTCGCGAAGATCGCGACCTTCTGTTCGGAAGACCTGGGCGGCTTCTATCTCGACGTGCTGAAGGACCGTCTCTACACGACCAAGCCCGATTCGCGCGAGCGCCGCAGCGCGCAGACCGCGCTGTTTCATATCGCGCACGGCTTGCTGCGTCTCGTCGCGCCGTATCTGTCGTTCACGGCGGAAGAAGCGTACAAGGTGCTCAAGCCCGGTCAAGAGACCATCTTCACCGAAGTCTTCGCGAGCTATCCGGACATCGCGAATTCGGGCGAATTGCTCGACAAGTGGACGCTCATTCGCAGCGCCCGCGGCGACGTGACCAAGGCGCTGGAAGAGGCGCGCACGGCGAACCAGATCGGCTCGTCGCTGCAGGCGGAAGTCGTCGTGCGTGCGAGCGGCGCGCGTTACAACGCACTCGCCAGTCTCGGCGACGCCTTGCGCTTCGTGCTGATCACATCGTCGGCGCAAGTGCAGAAGGTGGCGAGCGAGGCGGAAGAAGGCGTCGACGTGACGGCATCGAGCTACATGAAGTGCGAGCGCTGCTGGCACTATTGTGCGGACGTCGGCTCGCACGCGGATCATCCGGGTTTGTGCGGCCGCTGCTTCTCCAACCTGTTCGGCGCCGGTGAAACCCGAGGCGCAGCATAAATGGCTCAGTCGATGTCGAAACAAACTTCCACCAGTGGATCGCTCGCGCCGTGGCTCGGCGTGGCGCTGATCGTGATCCTGTTCGACCAGTTGACGAAGATCGCCGTGCAGAAGGCCTTCGCCTATGGCGAGCCGCACGCGCTCACGCCCTTCTTCAACCTGTTGCTCGTCTATAACCGCGGCGCGGCGTTCAGCTTCCTCGCCGCGGCGGGCGGCTGGCAGCGCTGGGCGTTCACGGCGCTTGGCGTCGTCGCGGCGGTGGTGATCTGCTATCTGCTCAAGAAGCACGCGGCGCAGCGGCTTTTCTGCGCGGCGCTCGCGCTCATCATGGGCGGCGCGATCGGCAACGTGATCGACCGGCTCGCGTACGGGCATGTCATCGACTTTCTGGACTTTCATGTGAACGCATGGCACTGGCCGGCGTTCAATCTGGCCGACAGCGCCATCACCGTCGGCGCCGCGCTGCTGATTTTCGACGAACTTCGGCGCGTGCGCGGGTCGCGCTGACGCGCTCGCCATGATGCAACGCGCGGCTTCATCGTTTTCAGTCGATGAAGCCGCGCACTTCATTCCCGACGGAGGCAAATTGGAACTCGCGGGCAAACACCTCGTTCTGGGCTTAAGCGGCGGCATCGCCTGCTACAAGATCGCCGAGCTCACGCGTCTTCTCATCAAGGCCGGCGCGACCGTGCAGATCGTGATGACCGAAGCCGCCACGCAGTTCATCACGCCCGTTACCATGCAGGCGCTCTCCGGGCGTCCCGTGTACACGTCGCAATGGGACGCGCGCATGCCGAACAACATGCCGCACATCGATCTGTCGCGCGAAGCAGATGCGATCGTCATCGCGCCCGCCTCCACCGACTTCTTGGCCAAGCTCGCGCACGGCATATGCGACGACCTGCTCTCGACGCTGTGCATCGCGCGCGATTGCCCGCTGCTCGTCGTGCCCGCGATGAACCGCCAGATGTGGCAGAACCCGGCGACGCAGCGCAATGTCGCGCAGCTTCGCGGCGACGGCGTCGAAGTGCTCGGGCCGGATTCGGGCTCGCAGGCGTGCGGCGAAGTCGGCGACGGCCGCATGATCGAGCCGGAAGCCGCGTTCGAAGCGATCTGCGCCTTCTTCCAGCCGAAGAACCTGCGTGGCCAGCGCGTGCTCATCACGGCAGGACCGACGTTCGAGCCGCTCGATCCGGTGCGCGGCATCAGCAACCGGTCGTCGGGCAAGATGGGCTTCGCGCTCGCGCGCGCGGCGGCGCAAGCGGGCGCAGACGTGCATCTCGTGGCTGGCCCGGTTTCGCTGCCGACGCCGTGGGGCGTGTTTCGCGAAGACGTGCAGACCGCGCAGCAGATGCACGACGCCGTCATGAACGCGACGCCCGACGCGGACATTTTCATCGCGGTGGCAGCGGTCGCCGACTGGCGCGTCGATCACGTCAGCGAGCAGAAGATCAAGAAGGTGAGCGGCGGCGCGCTGCCGAGCTTTACCTTCGTCGAGAATCCGGACATTCTGGCGTCGGTTGCCAGGTTGCCGAATCCGCCGTACTGCGTCGGCTTCGCGGCCGAAAGCGGCGATCTCGATGTCCACGGCGAAGAGAAGCGCAAGCGCAAGAACGTGCCGCTTTTGATCGGCAATCTCGGACCGCTCACGTTCGGCCGCGACGACAACGAAGTCGTCCTGTTCGAAGCAAGCGGCATCACGCCGCTGCCGCGCGCGGACAAGCAACAACTCGCCCGCACGCTGATCGGCGAAATCGCCAAACGCGCGCCCAGGACCGGCGGCCCGCTGCTCTCATGACCCGATGACCCGACTCTCCGTTCTCGACCAGACGCCCGTCATTCACGGCCACACGACCGCCGACGCCATTGCCGCGACGCTCGATCTCGCGCAACTCGCCGACGATCTCGGCTACACGCGCTACTGGTGCGCGGAGCATCACGGGCTGTACGGCGTGTCGAATCCGTGCCCGGAAGTCATGCTTGCGCGCATCGGCAGTCTGACGAAGCGCATTCGGATCGGCTCAGGCGGCGTGATGCTGCCGTATTACTCGCCGTTCAAGGTCGCCGAGCAGTTTCTGATGCTCGAAGCGCTGTTTCCGAAGCGCGTCGATCTGGGCGTCGGCCGCGCGCCCGGCGGCGACATGCGCACGGCGCAGGCGGTCGCGGCGGGTTCGTACAATCGCGGCGATATCTTTCCGCAACAGGTTGCCGAACTGATCGCGCTCTTCGACGGCAAGCTCCCCGACGATTCACTCGCCCGCGGCGTGCTGCTGCAGCCGAGCATCGATACGCGTCCCGAACTGTGGATGCTCGGCTCGAGCGACTTCGGCGGCCTGCTCGCCGCGCAGCTCGGCATTCGTTTCGCGTTCGCGCATTTCATCAACGCGCAGTACGGGGACAGCGTGGCGCAGGCGTATCGCGAGCGCTTCGTCGCGGGTCACGAAGCGAAGCCGTATCTCGCCGCCGCGGTGTTCGTGATTTGCGCCGATACCGACGAAGAAGCACAGGCGCTCGAAAAAGCCGTCGATCTGCGCCGCGTGCAAATGGCTTACGGCCTGAATCAGCCGGTTCCGTCCATCGCGCAGGGCGCCGCGCAGCAATACGGCGAGCGCGAACGCGCGGTGATCGCGCATGAGAAGGCGCGCAGCATCATCGGCACGCCGGAAACGGTGACGGAAAAAATGCACGCGCTGCAGGAACGATTCAACGCCGACGAACTGATCGTGTTGACGGTCGCCGGCAGTTACGCCGCACGTACGCGGTCCTATCAACTTCTCGCCGATGCCTTTGCGCTCGGCCATCAGCCCTGAAACGTATGAAACTCGACGTCAAGATTCTCGATGCGCGCATGCGCGACTTCCTGCCCGCCTACGCCACGCCCGGCAGCGCGGGCCTCGATCTGCGCGCCTGTCTGGATGCGCCGCTCGTGATCGAGCCGCATCAGACCGTGCTCGTGCCGACGGGCCTCGCCATCCATCTGGCCGATCCGGACTACGCCGCGCTGATCCTGCCGCGCTCGGGCCTCGGACACAAACATGGAATCGTGCTCGGCAATCTCGTCGGGCTGATCGATTCGGATTATCAAGGTCAACTGATGGTATCTACGTGGAATCGCGGCGATGCGGCGTTCACGCTGAACCCGATGGAACGCCTGGCGCAGATGGTGATCGTGCCGGTGGTGCAGGCGCAGTTCAATATCGTCGATGACTTCGAAACCAGCGAGCGTGGCGCAGGCGGTTTCGGCAGCACGGGCAAGCACTGAATAAAGTCGGGCTGCAACGGCCCGACTGGTGTTTCGCCTCCTGTTTTAACTTCCCAGCAAGCATTGGTTCACCTCCGCAAAACTCGGATTCTTCTTATACGAGTTTTTCGGAGTCCTTTCTATAACTCAGTCATGGACGTGAGGCGAGCAATCCCATAATCCTAAACCAAGGAGGTTCTATCGACATACGATATTACTTATTTACTTAGTACTTCTATATATCAGTTTTATGAAGTTGCTTCATCAGACTCGACCGAACCAGCCTTCGCCAATCCCGACGAACGCGTCCGGTCCATGAGATCCCTGGAGTTAATCATGAAGATTCTCTACGATGCAATCGTCGGCGCTGGCGCCAATGAATGGTATGGCACGATGATCGTCTCCAATCTGCGCTACGAAGACGGTAGCGCGGTCACTGTCGACGAATATCTCGCGTTCAATTTTCACTCGCCGGCGAGTCTGGACTACACGGCCATCAACCCTGCCTATACCGTGTATGTGATCGGCGATATCAGCGCCGACGTGTCCCAGTTGGGCGACGGCACATACGATGTCACGGCGACGATCGGCTACACCACGAGCTATACGATGCAGCCTGCGGATCAGATCACGATCGGCATCAACGGCGATATCGTCTCGGACCCCGACACCTGGCTCAACTCGTTCGTGTTCGCCGCGGACGAAGCGCCCGCCATCCAGGGCACGCTGTCTTACTCGTGTCCACCGCCACCCGATCCCGCGCTCGCCGGCATCACGCCCACGCTGACACTGACCCAGGGCGCAACGGTCATCACCGTTCCGCTGTGCTACGGCGACACGTGCAGTTCGCAGCTGGAGCAAGGCACGTATGGCGTGACGGCCAACCCTGTCAGCACGAGCGATCAGACGGTCATCGCTCCGCTGATGGTCGATAAGAGTTCGGTCGATATCGTCGCGGGTCAGACGACATCGCTCAATGCGAGCTTCGGCACAGTCGAGCACTACGGCGCACTCGACATTGCGATTGCATCGCTGAGCGGATTGTCGACGGAAGCGCTGCACGTCACCGTGACCGATGCAGCGGAAGGCACGACCTTCGCCGAATTCGACGCAACCACAAACAGCGTCACGTCGCTGCGAC